>NZ_VMNW02000053.1 GCF_007713735.2 Amycolatopsis acidicola
CATGTTGGCCCCTCCCGTTGGCGTGTTTGCCGCACCCGTGCGCGTGTTGGCCACCCGCGCGGGCACCACCCCCACAGACGTGAAACATCTTCGCAACCCGCCAGGTAGGGTCCGTACTACGCTGCCCACAAGCGAGCACGGAAAGGCGGGTCATGGGAGACGTCGCGGCACGATTCGCCGAGATCGTCGGCGAGCACAACCTGCTCTCGGGCGCGCAGGTCGGTGAGGACTACGCGAGGGACGAGTCCCTCACCTGCGAGCCGCGCAAACCGGCGTACGTGGCCAAACCCGGCGCTGCCGAGGAGGTCGCCGCGCTGCTGAAAACGGCCGCCGAGCACGGGATCCCGGTCACCGCGCGCGGTTCCGGCAGCGGCCTTTCCGGCGCCGCGCGCCCGCGCGAGGACGGCCTGCTGGTGTCGTTCGAGCGGATGCACGCCGTACTCGAGATCGACGCCGACAACCAGGTCGCCGTCGTTCAGCCCGGCGTCACGCTGACGGAGCTCGACGAGCAGACGGCCGCCGCGGGCCTGGCGTACACGGTGTACCCGGGCGAGCTGAGCGCCAGCGTCGGCGGCAATGTCGGCACCAACGCGGGCGGGATGCGGGCCGTGAAGTACGGCGTCACGCGTAACAACGTCGTTGGCCTGCAAGCGGTCCTGCCCACCGGGGAGATCATCCGCACCGGTGGGAAGACGTCCAAGATCTCCACCGGCTACGACCTCACGCAGCTGATCATCGGCTCCGAGGGCACACTCGCGCTGGCCACCGAGGTGATCGTCAAACTGCACCCGCGGCTGGCGCACTCGGCCACGCTGCTGGCCCCGTTCAACGATCTCGACCAGGTGGTGCGCGCCGTCCCGAAGGTGATCTCCGGCGGGCTCGAGCCCAACATCCTGGAGTACATCGACAACCTGACGATGGCCGCGATCAGCTACAACGAGAAGCTTTCGCTCGGTATCCCCGACGAGGTCCGCGATGCCACGCAGGCGTATCTGGTGGTGGGGCTGGAAAACCGGGACGGCGACCGGCTCGACGGTGACGTCGAGCGGGCCGGGGAGCTGCTCGGCGAGCTGGGCGCCACGGACGTGTACGTGCTCGACGGCGGTTCGGCTCGGAAGCTCATCGAAGCGCGGGAAAAAGCCTTCTGGACGGCGAAATCCAGCGGCGCGGACGACGTGATCGACGTGGTCGTGCCACGCTCGGAGATGCCGGGCTTCCTCGCTAAGGTGCGGGAACTGGCCACGGCCGCCGAGTCCGGCGCCATCGGCTGCGGGCACGCCGGTGACGGGAACGTGCACCTGGCCATCTTCTGCAAGGATCCGGAAAAACGGCATCGGCTGCTGCACGACATCTTCGCCGCCGGGATGGCCGCCGGTGGCGCGATCTCGGGTGAACACGGGATCGGACAGGCCAAAAAGGACCATTATGTCGAGCTCGAGGACCCGGCGAAACTGGAGCTGCTGAAGCGAATCAAGCAGGCTTTCGATCCGCGGGGCATCCTGAACCCCGGCGTACTCTTCGACTAGGAGCAGCATTGAACGGCGCGCAATCGTTGATCCGCACGCTCGTCGACTCGGGTGTCGACGTGTGCTTCGCGAACCCCGGTACTTCGGAGATGCATTTCGTCGCGGCACTGGACACGGTGCCCGAAATGCGTGGCGTGCTCGCCCTGTTCGAGGGCGTGGTCACCGGCGCGGCCGACGGCTACGCGCGGATCGCCGGGAAGCCCGCGGCCACGCTGCTGCACCTGGGGCCCGGCCTCGGCAACGGCTTGGCGAACCTCCACAACGCCCGCCGCGCGTACACGCCGGTCGTCAACGTGGTCGGCGATCACGCGACGTACCACAAGAAGTACGACGCGCCACTGGAGTCCGACATCGAGGCGGTCGCGGGTTCGCTCAACGGCTGGGTCCGCACCTCCGGCAGCACGGCCGACGTGGGCGCGGATGCGGCAGCGGCCGTCGCGGCCGCACAGGACCCGCCCGGCCGCGTGGCCACGCTGATCCTCCCGGCCGATGTGTCGTGGGGCGACGGTGGTGCGCCTGTGCCGCCGGTCCCGCCGCGCACTCCGCACGCCGTGGCGGAAACGACGGTCAAGGCGGTTGCCGAGTTGCTGCGCGGCGGCGAGCGCGTCGCCGTGCTCGCCGGTGGCCCTGCCTGTCATGAGGCTGGTTTGCGGGCCCTGAGCCGGATCGCGACGGCGACGGGCGCCAAGCCGTTCTTGGAGACTTTCCCCGCTCGTCTCGAGCGTGGCGCCGGGCTGCCGGAAATCGAGCGTCTCGGGTATCTCGCGGAGCAGGCCGCGTACCAACTGGAGGGTGTCCAGCACGTCGTGATCGCCGGAACGAAAGCGCCCGTTTCGTTCTTCGCGTACCCGGGCAAGCCGAGCGAGCTGGTCCCCGAAGGCGCGCAGGTGCACACCCTCGCCGAGATCGGCCAAGACGTCGTCGCCGCACTCGAATCGCTCGCCGACCAGGTCGCCCCGGACACGGAACCCGTTCTGCAGCAAGCAAAGCGGCCCGAACTGCCCACCGGCCCGCTGACGCCGCAGAACTGGGTCGAGGTGATCGGCGCGCTCCTTCCGGAGAACGCGATCATCTCTGACGAAGCGAACACTTCCGGTCTCCTGCTCCCCGGCGCCACCTCCGGCGCACCACGGCACGACGTGCTCACCCTCACCGGTGGCGCGATCGGCCAGGGCCTGCCCGTCGCGACCGGTGCCGCCATCGCGGCGCCGGACCGGCCGGTGGTCGCGCTGCAGTCCGACGGCAGTGCCCTGTACACGATCTCGGCGCTGTGGACGCAGGCACGGGAAAACCTCGACGTGACAACGGTTCTGCTGAACAACCGCGCGTATGCGATCCTCCGCATGGAGCTGCAGCGGGTCGGCGCGGAAAGCAGCGGCCCGAAGGCGAACAGCCTGCTCGATCTGTCCACTCCGGACATGGACTTCGTGCGGATCGCGGAAGGCATGGGCGTTCCGGCGACCCGGGCCACCACCGCGGAGGAGCTCGCAGAGCAGTTCCGCGCAGCACTGGCGGAGCCGGGCCCGCACTTGATCGACGCGGCTGTTCCCTCGCTGCTTTAGGCTCTTCAGGGCGGATCGCGCCAGCGATCCGCCCTAGAGGTGGGTGCTCATCCCGTCGCCTGCCCAGCCCCACATCACTTTTCCCTGGGCCCGCAACCCCTCTCCCCAGCACGCGCCCGAAAGACCAGAGCTTGCGGGCCCAGGGGAAAGTGATAGCGCTTTCGCAGGCGACGGGATGAGCAGCCACCTCTCCCCCAACCACCCCCGCAACCGGCGGCCAAGCTACGGGCCGTGCCCATCCTGGAGCCTGCCTCCCGGCGAGGGAATCTTTTAATCTTTTTCTCTCGGCTTTCTTGGCCTTAGCTCAACCTGCGACAGCAACGGACGCGCGCAGGGCGCGCTGTGTGCACCCCTCCGCCGCCCCGATCCGTAAGTGTTTGCGATCTCGGCACTGCGTCAAGGCTGGAAAGATGCCTTGACCCAGCACCAAGATCGCAAAAGCAGGCTGGGGATCGGAGCGGCGGAGGGGTGTGGTCGTCGGGTGTTCCCGGCTTTCGTTGCCGGGCGGCGGGTTCCCCCAAACAAAAAAGCTGCCCCTCCCGGTGCTGTGGGGAGGGGCAGCTTTCTTCAGCGAGAGTGCTTACTCGAAGATCTCGCCGGCTTCGGCCTTCTTCACCAGCGACTCGGGCGGCTGGAAGTGGTCGCCGTAGCGCTCCGCCAGTTCGCGGGCGCGGGCGACGAAGCCCTTCAGGCCACCTTCGTACTGGTTGATGTACTGGATGACACCACCGGTCCACGCCGGGAAACCGATCCCGAAGATCGAGCCGATGTTGGCGTCCTGCACCGAGGTGAGCACACCTTCATCGAAGCATTTCACCGTCTCCAGCGCTTCCGCGAAGAGCATGCGCTCCTGCAGGTCCTTGAACGGGACGTTCCCGCTGCCGGAATTGAAAGCCTCCCGCAGGCCCGGCCAGATCCGGGTGCGCTTTCCGTCCACGTACTCGTAGAAACCGGCGCCCGAGGAACGGCCCTTGCGGTCGTACTCGTCCAGCATGCGGTCGATGACGGCTTCGGAGGCGTGCGACTTCCAGGTGCCGCCCGCCGCTTCGACAGCAGCCTTGGTCTCCTGCCGGATCTTGCGCGGCAGGGTCAGGGTCAGCTCGTCCATCAGCTGCAGCGGCGGAGCCGGGTACCCGGCCTGCGAACCGGCCTGCTCGATCGACGCGGGCTCGACGCCTTCACCGACCGCGGCAACGGCCTCGTTGATGAAGGTGCCGATGACACGCGAGGTGAAGAAGCCACGGCTGTCGTGCACGACGATCGGCGTCTTCTTGATCTGCAGGGTGTAGTCGAAGACCTTCGCCAGCGTGGCGTCCGAGGTCTTTTCGCCACGGATGATCTCCACGAGCGGCATCTTGTCCACCGGCGAGAAGAAGTGGATGCCGATGAAGTCTTCCTGCCGCTGCACACCCTGCGCGAGGCCGGTGATGGGCAGCGTGGAGGTGTTCGAGCCGAGCACGGCGTCCGGGTTGACGACGTTCTCGATCTCACCGAAGACCTTGTGCTTGAGCTCCTGGCTCTCGAACACCGCCTCGATCACGAAGTCGACGCCCTTGAAGTCCTGCGGGTCGCCCGTCGGCTTGATCCGCGCGAGCAGTTCGTCCGACTTCTCCTTCGTGGTCTTGCCGCGGGAAAGCGCTTTCTCCTCCAGCTTGACCGCGTAGCCCTTGCCCTTTTCGGCCGCCTCCTGCGAGACGTCCTTGAGCACCACGTCGATACCGGCCTTCGCCGAGACATAGGCGATCGCGGCGCCCATCATGCCGGCGCCGAGCACACCCACCTTCTTCGCGGTGTACTTCTCGAAACCGTCGGGCCGCGAGCCACCGGAGTTGATGTGCTGCAGGTCGAAGAAGAACGCCTTCGTCATGTTCTTCGCGACCTGGCCGATCGCCAGGCTGACGAAATACCGCGTCTCGATCAGGGTGGCCGTCTCGATGTCGACCTGCGCGCCCTCGACCGCCGCGGCCAGGATCGCGCGCGGGGCGGGCATCGGGGCGCCCTTGATCTGCTTGCGCAGGTTCGCCGGGAACGCGGGCAGGTTCGCCGCGAAAGCCGGGCTCGAAGGCGAACCGCCGGGGATCTTGTAGCCCTTGACGTCCCACGGCTGCACGGCATCGGGGTTGGCCTTGACCCACTCCTTGGCCTTCGGCAGCAGCTCGTCCACAGTGGACACCAGCTCGTGCACGAGGCCGAGCTCCAGCGCCTTCGCGGGCTTGTGCCGCTGGCCCTGCACGAGCACGTTCAGCACCGCGCTCTGAATGCCGAGCAGCCGCACGGTGCGCGCGACCCCGCCGCCGCCGGGCAGCAGGCCGAGGCTGACCTCGGGCAGGCCGATGACGTTGCCCTTCACGTCGGCCACGATGCGGTGGTGCGTGGCGAGCGCGATCTCCAGGCCACCTCCGAGCGCGGCGCCGTTGATGGCCGCCACGACGGGCTTGCCCAGCGTCTCCAGCCGGCGCAACTGGTCCTTCATCGCGTTGGTGCTGTTGGTGATCTCCTCGGCGTGCTCCGGCGTGGCCTGGATCAGGTCGTTGAGGTCACCGCCCGCGAAGAACGTCTTCTTGGCCGAGGTGATCACCACGCCGGTGATCGAGTCCTTTTCGGACTCCAGCCGTTCGACCGTGGCCTTGAAGGACTCCCGGAAGTCGGCGTTCATCGTGTTCGCCGACTGGTTGGGATCGTCAAGGGTCAGCACGACGATGCCGTCGGAGTCCTTGTCCCACTTGATGGTGTTGGTCATGTCCTCACACCCGCTCGATGATCGTGCCGATACCCATCCCGCCACCGATGCACAGCGAAAGCAGCGCGCGGCGCTGCTGCCGGCGCTCCAGCTCGTCCACCATGGTGCCGAGGATCATCGCGCCGGTGGCGCCCAGCGGGTGCCCCATCGCGATCGCGCCGCCGTTGACGTTGACCTTCTCCTCCGGCAGCTTCAGGTCCTTCATCCACTTGAGCACAACCGAGGCGAAGGCCTCGTTCAGCTCGAACAGGTCGATGTCGTCGACGGTCAGCCCGGCGGTGTCCAGCACCTTCCTGGTGGCGGGCGTCGGACCGGTCAGCATGATCGTCGGGTCGGAGCCGGTGATCGCGGCGGACACGATGCGCGCACGCGGGGTCAGCCCGAGGTCCTTGCCGACCTGCTCGTCACCGATCAGCACCAGCGCGGCACCGTCGACGATGCCCGAGGAGTTGCCACCGGTGTGCACGTGGTCGATCTTTTCGACCTGGTGGTACTTCTGCAGCGCCACCGCGTCGAAACCGCCGAACTCGCCGATGGTCTCGAAGGCGGGCTTGAGCTTGCCGAGGCTCTCCACGGTGCTTCCGGGACGCCGGTGCTCGTCGTGGTCGAGGATCGTGACGCCGTTGATGTCCTTGACCGGAACCACGGACTTGGCGAAGTAGCCGCCGGACCAGGCCGCCTCGGCCTTCTCCTGCGAGCGCACCGCGAACCGGTCCACGTCCTCGCGCGAGAAGCCCTCGATCGTGGCGATGAGGTCGGCGCCGATGCCCTGGGGGACGAAGTAGGTGTCGTAGTTCGTGGCCGGGTCGGTGAACATCGCGCCACCGTCGGAGCCCATCGGCACCCGCGACATCGATTCCACGCCACCGGCGAGGATCAGGCTCTCCCAGCCGGAGCGTACCCGCGCCGCCGCCTGGTTGACCGCCTCCAGACCGGAGGAGCAGAACCTGTTCAGCTGCACACCCGCGACGGTGTCCGGCAGGCCGGAGGCCATCGCCGCGCCGCGCGCGATGTCCGCGCCCTGGTCACCCACCGGCGAGACGACGCCGAGGATGATGTCTTCGATCTTGGCCGGGTCCAGGCCCGGGTGGCGCGCCTTGAGCTCGTCGATCAGACCGACCACCAGGTCGATCGGCTTGGTCCCGTGCAGGGACCCGCCCTTGTTCTTCCCACGAGGCGTGCGGATCGCCTCGTAGATGTATGCCTCGTTGCTCACACCGACGGCCTTTCCTCGGATGATGCTAATTTCCACTAACATAGTCCGCACATATGCGCTGGTGTCAACCGCTTGCGTCATGATTCACCGAAGCTAGAGTGGTCTCACCATGCAGCCCTCGAAAACCCGTCGCCCCGGGGACAGGAAGAGTCAGCTGGCCGCCGTCGCGGCCGAGCTGTTCCGTGCCCGCGGCTACCACGGCGTCGGGATCAACGACATCGCCGCGGCGGCCGGGATCACCGGGCCGGCGCTCTACCGGCATTTCGCGGACAAGCAGGCAGTGCTCGCGTACGTGCTCCTGTCGGCGGTGCGCGACATGGAGGCGGAGACGACGGCGGCGCTGTCGACGCTGGGGAGCCCGAGCGGCGAGCAGGTGGAGGAGCTGCTGAGCCGCATCGCGGCGGCCTCGGTCGAGCGGCGTGACGTGGCGGCGTTGTGGCGCTGGCAGGGGCGGCATCTGTCCCCGGAAGACCAGCGCGAGATCGGGAAACGCTCGGGCGTGATCCTCACCGGCTGGGCGAAGGTCCTGCTCGAAGTCCGTCCTGAGCTCAGCGCGGACGACGCGGAGCTGCTCTGCTGGGCCGCGCTGAGCGTCTTCGGCAGCGTGTCGGTGCACCGCACAACGGTCGCGAAGCGGCGTTTCGTGCAGCTGCTGGTCGAGCTGGCCAAGCAGGTCTTGTCCGCGGACCTGCCGCCGCAGGAGGAAGTGGACACCCCCAAACCCACGGGTGTCGGCACGCCGTCACGGCGCGAGCAGCTGATGGCGGAGGCCGCGGAGTTGTTCCGCCAGCGGGGTTTCCACGCCGTGAGCATGGAGGACATCGGCTCGGCCGCCGGCATCGCGGGCCCCAGCGTCTACCGGCATTTCGCCAGCAAGGCGACCCTGGTCTACGCGATCGGGCGCCGTTCGGCGGACCGGCTGGCGCTGGCGGCCGACGAAGTGCTGCGGAGCAGCACGGACGAGTCCGCGGCGCTGCGCGGGCTCGTCGATTCCTACGTGCAGGTGCTCACCGGCTCGCCTGAGCTGGCGGTGTCGTTCTCCGTGGACGGTGTCAACTTCTCCGAGGACGAACGCGCTGATCTGCTCCGCAGGCAACGCGAGTACGTCGGCCAGTGGGTGAACCTGCTGTGCGCGGCGCGGCCCGAACTTCCGCCGAAGGAAGCCAAGATCACCGTGCACGCGGCGCTCACCATCGCGAACGACCTCGCCCGCACGCGCCGCGTGAGCAAGCGGCCGAACCTCTCGGCCGAGCTGGTCGCGCTGATGCGCGCCGTACTGCGCCTTTCCTGAGCGTCCCCGCTCGCTGTGCACTCGTTCCGGTAAAGCCGGTACGAGGTACTCACCGATCCTTCCTGACTCGTGGTAACCTACTCGCCAGTAGGTAACGGTCTGATGGGAGTGCGACGTGGCAGCGCTCAACGGAACACCGCGGCGGAAGCGAGACGTCATGGGCGCCGCTCTCGCCGGGCTGACCAAGCTCGCCGGCAGCAGGACACTGGAGCGCACGGGGCTGCGCGCACCGGTGCAGAACCTGGTCGGCGCGGCGACGAAGAACGGCTTTCGCGTAGCGGGTGCGGCGAACCGCACGTTCAGCTCCGCGCGGAGGCTCGGCCAGCCCGCGCGGCCTCCGGCGCCTTCCGGGAAGGGTCTGTTCGACCTGACCCCCACCGAAGAGCAGCAGATGATCGCCGAGACGGTGGCCGAGTTCGCTGCCGAGCAGCTGCGCCCGGCCGCCGCCGAGGCGGACGCGAAACTGGCCCCGCCGGACGGCCTGCTGACGCGGGCCGCCGAGCTAGGCGTTACGCAGATCGGCATCCCCGAGGAGCTCGACGGCGCCGGCACGGAGCGGTCCGTGGTCACGAGTGCGCTGATCGCCGAAGCGCTCGCGCACGGTGACCTCGGGCTCGCCGTGGCGGTGCTCGCGCCCTCGGCGGTGAGCACGGCGCTCGTGCTCTGGGGTGACGCGCAGCAGCAGGCGGACTACCTGCCCGCGTTCGTGGGCGAGAACGTCCCGGCCGCCGCGCTGGCCCTGCAGGAAGCGCGCCCGCTGTTCGACCCGTTCAAGCCTTCCGTGCGCGCGAAGCGGACGCCTTCGGGCTACCAGATCGACGGGGTGAAGTCGCTGGTTCCCCGCGCCGCGCAAGCGGAACTGTTCATCGTCTCGGCCGATCTGGAGGGTCGCGGCCCGGCACTGTTCCTCATCGAATCGTCCACGCAGGGCGTCTCGATCGAGGCCGAGCCCGCGATGGGCCTGCGGGGCGCGGCGACCGGGAAGTTGTTCCTGGAGAAGGTGAAGCTGCCCGCGGGCGCGCTGCTCGGCGGCGGTTCGCCGGACGTGTTCACCGATGTCGTAAGGCTTTCGCGGCTGGGATGGGCGGCGCTGGCGACCGGTACCGCGAAGGCCGTGCTCGACTACGTCGTGCCCTACGTGAACGACCGCACCGCGTTCGGTGAGCCGATCAGCCACCGGCAGGCGGTCGCGTTCTCGGTCGCCGACATCGCGATCGAGGTCGAGGGCATGCGGCTGGTCACGTTGCGTGCCGCGGCTCGGGCCGAGCAGGGCAAACCGTACGCGCGCGAGGTGGCGCTCGCCCGGAAACTGGCCGCGGACAAGGGAATGCGGATCGGCAGCGCGGGCGTGCAGCTGCTCGGCGGGCACGGGTTCACCAAGGAGCACCCGGTGGAACGGTGGTACCGCGACCTGCGCGCGATCGGCATCGCCGAAGGCGTCGTCCTCCTGTAGAGAAGGGTTTTGCTGTGATCAACCTCGAGCCCCCGAAGAAGGCCGGCGCACTGATCAACCAGGCGTACCAGGCCGCTTCCCAGGTGCTGCGCCCGATTTCGCGGAAGTACGACCGCGCGGAGCACGCGTATCCGTCCGAATTGGACATGTTCGCCGCGGTGCTGGACGGGCTGAACTCGTCCGGCGAGGGCGGCGCGGGCGCGGCCGGGGTGCGCCGCGACGAGAAGGAGAAAGAGAAGGGCAACCGCAACGGCGGCAACCTGAACACGGTGCTCGGCACGATCGAGATGTGCTGGGGCGACGTGGCTTTGTTGTTGTCGATGCCGCGGCAGGGCCTGGGAAACGCGGCCATCGCGTCGGTCGCGAACGAGGAGCAGCTGGCGCGGTTCGGCAAGATCTGGGCCGCGATGGCGATCACCGAGCCGGACTGCGGTTCCGACTCCGCGGCGATCACCACCACCGCCGTCGAGGACGGCGACGCTTACGTGCTCAACGGCGAGAAGATCTTCGTGACGTCGGGCCAGCGCGCCGATGCCGTGGTCGTCTGGGCCACTTTGGACAAGTCGAAGGGGCGGGCAGCGATCAAGTCGTTCGTCGTGGAGAAGGGCACGCCGGGGTTCGAGGTCGTGCGGCTGGAGCACAAACTCGGCATCCGCGCGTCGGACACCGCCGTGCTGCGCTTCGACAACTGCCGGGTGCCGAAGGAAAACCTGCTGGGCAGCCCCGAGGTGGACACCAAGAAGGGGTTCGCCGGGGTCATGCAGACCTTCGACAACACGCGGCCGCTGGTGGCCGCCATGGCGCTCGGCGTGGCGCGGGCGGCGTTGGAGGAGACGACCCGCATCCTGGCCGAGGCCGGGGTGACCGTGGACTACGACAAACCGGCCAACACCCAGCACGCCGCGGCCGCCGCGTTCCTGGAACTGGAATCGGACTACGAGGCGGCGTACCTGCTGACGCTGGAGTCGGCGTGGATGGCGGACAACCGCAAGCCGAACTCGCTGCAGGCGTCGATGGCCAAGGCCAAGGCGGGGCGCTCGGTCGTGGACATCACGCTGAAGTGCGTGGAGCTGGCCGGTGCGTTCGGCTACTCGGAGGAGTCGCTGCTGGAGAAGTGGGCGCGCGACTCGAAGATCCTGGACATCTTCGAGGGGACGCAGCAGATCCAGCAGCTGATCGTGGCGCGTAGGGTACTCGGGAAGACTTCGGCCCAGCTGAAGTAACTTGTGCGGGAACGGGAATCCGCCCGGGTCGGTGCCTGCCGACCCGGGCGGTTTTCGTTGTGCGCACTCGTCGGTCCCGGCATCGGAGGTGGAGGTTGCGGTGGTGACATATTCTTGCTTCATGACTGACTGGAGAACCGAGACCGTCGAGCGGGTGCGCGCGCTCATCTTCGAGGCCGACCCTGACGTGGTCGAGGAAGCGAAGTGGCGCAAGGCATCGAACCCGGACGGGGTGCCGACGTTCTCGCATTCCGGTCTGATCTGCACGCTCGAGACGTACAAGGACAAGGTGAAGGTCACCTTCGCCAAGGGCGCGTCGCTCGCCGACCCGTCGGGCCTGTTCAACGCGAGCATGACCGCCGGCACGCGCCGTGCCCTCGACATCCACGCGGACGACAAGCTCGACGAGAAAGCCTTCCGCGAACTGGTGCGCGAAGCAGTCATCCTGAACGAGTCCTGACGCCGCGCAGTCCCATGCGGTCGCGGTCGACCGTCTCGGAACTGTGGTTCAACCACGTTTCCCGAGACCGGGTAGCCCTCCACTCACGGTCCATACGCTGGTGCAGGTCGTCCTGGAGTTGGCTGTCCGGAATCCGTCGCCGCACATCGTTCGCGAATTCGTTTATCGTCGCGCGTAGCTGCGTCAGGTGCATACCGTCGATCGGCCTCGTTCTCGCGATCTGACGATGGGCGTCCCTGACGCCGCGGTAAGCAACCGCTCTCAGAGGCGCGCCCGGACTTGCAGCACCGGATGCCCGAGCGCGCGGGCGAGTTCGATGAGTTCCTCGTCGGTGAAGCCGGCGCGGCCGGGGTTCCGGAGCTCGACGGCGAACCGGCCGAAGGCGCAGGGCCAGTGGTAGTCCAGCGCGTTCAACGTGGATTCGCTGCCACAGCACGGGACTTCGACCTCAAGCGTCGTGAAGCCGTTGTCGTAGCGGGAGGTCATCAGGTCGTCCCATTCGCGGAACTCGATCCGCGCGCCGCAGTGCGGGCAGCCGACCGCCGCCAGGTTCGACCCGCAGTCCATGAACTCGACGGCCTGGTGCCAGTACTCCTCGATGTGGGCCTCGCGCGCGAAGGTCCGGACCAGCTCGACGAGGCTCGCCGCGTCGTCGGGGTGGGGCTGCCAGTACGGGTTCGTCGGGACGATCTTGAGGATTTCGTCGCTCATGCCCCTCGCCCCGTTCCGGTGACCAGCACTCGTAGATCGAGACCCCGCGGGGAGGCGTTACAAGCCCGCGCGCTAACCCCGCCAGCCACCGCGCGCCAGGATCTCCGAGATCACCGGCCACTTCGCCTCCGCGTAGTAGTTCATGTCGCGCCACTCCTGCTTCGCCAGCTCGCGTTTGGTGGCCTCGTACAGGTCGCGGTCGGCGTCGCTGGTACGGAGCCGTTCCCGGAAAGCCAGGTACCGCCGCGTTTCCACGTTGTCCGGCGGGTAGCAGTGCAGGTTCACCGGCTCGTCCGGGTCACCGGCGCGAAAGCAGCGGTGTTGCGGCTCGCGCACGCGCAGGTCGTAGCCCGCCCGCTCCAGGTCCGGGAGGTACGCCTCCTCGTCGTCGGGATCGTCGATACCCACCACGATGTCGATGACCGGCTTCGCGGCGAGGCCGGGCACGGACGTGGAGCCGATGTGCTCGATCAGCCGCGCACGCTCCCCCAGGATCTCCCGCAGCTCCGCCGCCCGCCGCTCGAAGCGGGCCGGCCAGGCCGGGTCGTAGTCGACGATGGTGACCTTCGTGGGGCGCGGCCCCCGCACGAGCATCTTGGACAGCTTCTCGTCATCAAGCATGCGGCCTCCCTCTGGGCAGCGGAACAACATATCGCCGCGCACCGGGTACGGTCAATCGCCGTGAGGGAAGAACTCCGCGCCGACGTGCGAACCCTGTGGGACTACCACGATCTGCGCCACGAACCGCGCCCGGCGGACGTGGGGATCGGCCTCGGCAGTCACGACCTCGGCGTCGCCACGTGGTCCGCCGAGCTGTTCCACAGTGGACTGTTCCCGTTGCTGGTGTTCACCGGGGCCAACGCGCCCACCACCGTGGACCGCTTTCCCCGTGGCGAAGCCGTCCATTACCGCGAACACGCCCTCGACCTCGGCGTGCCGGACAGCGCGATCCTCATCGAGCCGGAAGCGCGCAATACCGGCGAAAACATCCAGTTCTCCCAGCGCGTCCTCGCCGGCCGGGAGATCAAGTCCGTGCTGCTCATCTGCCGCCCGTACCAGCAGCGGCGGGCGTACGCGACGTGCCGCAGGCGCTGGCCGGAGGTCGAGGTGCGGTGCACGTCGAAACCCCTGCCACTGGACGAATACCTCGCGAGCATCGGCGACGAGGACCGTGTGGTCAACATGCTCGTCGGCGACACGCAGCGCATCACCGAGTACGCCCGCCGGGGCTTCGCCAGCCCGCAGGAAATGCCCCACGAGGTGACAGCGGCCTACGCCCGGCTCGTCGAGGCCGGCTACACGAGGCGCCTGATCTAGGACGCGCTCTAGGCCACTTCGTCGAGGAAGTTGTCGATGTGGTGCCACGTCGTCCCGCGGGCCCGCCGACCGGTCAGCACGCCCAGGTGCCCGCCCGGCGCCGTTTCGAACCGGACAGACGGGGCGCCGTCCAGCAACCCTGTCAGCCGCTCCACGGCGCGCCGCGGCGCGATCGTGTCGTTCTCGCCCGCGATGACCAGGACCGGCACCTTGATCCGCGCCAGCGAGATGATCCGCCCGTTGAGGTCCACCGACCCCTCGGCGAGGTCGTTCGCGCGGAAGAACCGGTGGTAGATCTGGCCGAACGTGCGCCCGGGATAGGCGATCATGTTGTCCATGAAGTGGTCGACGGCCTCGATCTGCGCCAGGTAGTCGCGATCGTCGAGGTTCCGCAGGATCGCCAGCGGTTTGGTGATCTCCTTGTTGATCCCGGTCGCCCAGAACACGCGACCGACCACATAGGACGGTGCGCCGCCGAGCACCCGGTAGAACGGGGTCAGCAGATGCCCGCCGGTGGCCTCCACCAGCGGCCGGAACGGGGCGATCAGCGGGATCGCGGTGAAGTCGACCGGCGAGGCGACCGTGGCGATGGACCCGATCGGCAGCTCGTCCCCGCTCGCGGCCGTCAGCAGCGAGAACAGCCCGCCGAGGCACCACGCGACGAGGTGCACGGGCTGCCCGCCGGAGTCCTCGCTGACCTTCCGGATCGCCCGCGGCAGCACCTCGTCGATCCAGTGCTCGATGCCGAGGCGCCGGTCCGAAAAGGCCACATTGCCGTAGTCCACGAGATACGTGCGGCGCCCACCGGCCACGAGGTGCTCGGCGAGACTGCAGCCGCGACGCAGGTCGAAGCACAAGGCGGGCGCGGCCAGCGGCGGTACGAGCAGCACCGGCGGGCCGTCCGGCTCCTCGTCGGACACCAGCCGGTACAGCGAGCGGTTGGGCCCCTGGTCGATCAGCGTGCGCGGCACGGGCCGGAGGTCGGCGAGCCCGCCCCGGAACTTGCCGACCACGTTCGCCGCGGCGGCGGCCATGCTGACCGGGGACAAAGTGATCAAGAGTGCCGCACCTTCGCTTCGTACTCCGCGCGCTCGCCGGCGTGCGCCTGCATGAACACCTTATCCGCCCCGATGGTCCGCATGAACCACTCCGCGAGCGAACGCGGGAAGATCCGGCCGAGCCGCCCGGTGAGGTCCAGCGAACGCGGCACGAACACGTCGAACTTCGGCTCCTTGATCGTGGCCACGATCGCGGTCGCCACGTCCTCGGGCAGCACCGGTTTGAACAGCTTCGTCTCCACCAGCCCGTCGGCGAGGTGGGTGCGCACCACGGTCGGCATCACGCACGAAATGTCCACACCGGACCCGCGCAGCTCCTGGCGTACCGCCTCGGACAGCCCGACCACCGCGTGCTTGGTGGCGCAATACGTTGCGGCGCCGGGGAAACCGACCTTGCCGGCCTGTGACGCGACGTTCACGATGTGCCCGCGGGCGCGCGGCCGCATCCGGCGCACGGCTTCCTTGGTGCCGTGGATGACCGCGTGCAGGTTGATGTCCAGCTGCCGCGAAGTGGCTTCGTCGTCCTCCCGCTCCAGCGGGTTGAGCAGCATGATCCCGGCGTTGTTGATCAGCACGTCGATCGGCCCGAGCCGCCGCTCCACCTCGTCGAGGAAAGCGGTGAACGCCTTGGTGTCGGTGACATCGAGCCGCAGCGCGAGGGTTTCGCCGCCCAGTTCGCCCGCCGTCTTCTCGGCGCGCGCCTCGTCGACGTCCCCGATGACCACGCGCGCGCCCTCACGCACCAATGCCTTCGCGGTGCGCGCGCCGATGCCCTGCGCGCCCCCGGTGATGACGATGACCTTGTCGTGCAGCGTCTTTGCCATGCCGGACATCCTGCCGGTCTTGAGACGGATTTACCAGCAGGTGTAACAAGGGTGGCGCTTCAGAGCGCGGTGAGGATGCGCGGGCCTTCCTCGGTGACGGCCACCGTGTGCTCGACGTGCGCCGCGCGGGTGCCGTCGACCGTGAACAACGTCCAGCCGTCCTCGCCGTAGCGATAGTCGTCGCGCCCGCCGGCCACGAACATCGGCTCGATCGCGAGCACCATTCCCGGCCGCAGCCCGATCCCCTGGCCTGCCGGGCCTTCGTTCGGCACGTGCGGCTCTTCGTGCATCGCCCGGCCGACGCCGTGGCCACCGTGATCGGCCAGCAGCCCGTAGCCCGCGCCGCGGCCGACGACACCCACCGCGTGCGACACGTCGCCGAGTTTGTTGCCGGGTTCGAGCTGCGCGATGCCCGCCGCCAGCCCGCGCTCGGTGGTCTCGATCAGCTTCTCGTCCGCCGGATCAGCCGTGCCGACGATGAAGCTGATCGCCGCGTCGCCATGCCAGCCGTCGATGGAGGCGCCGAAATCCACACTCAGCAGATCGCCGTCGCGCAGCCGGTAATCGGTGGGGATTCCGTGCACGACGGCGTCGTTCACGCTCGTGCAGAGCACCGCCGGGTACGGGCTGGGCGCGAAGCGCGGGTGGTAGTGCAGGAAGGACGACTTCGCCCCGGCGTCGGAAATCAGGTCCGCGGCCTGCTCGTCCAACTCCAGCAGGCTCGTGCCGACCGCGGCGGAGCGGCGCAGCGCCTGCAGTACTCTCGCGACGAACCGGCCCGCTTCGCGCAGCACCGCCAGCTCGCCCTCGGTCTTCAACTCGATCAACGGGATCTCCTCGACGGTATAATTATACCGGTATTTTTATCACAGGGGTGCGGGCGCGGCAACGAGTCAGGATTCCGTATCGTCTTCACCTGCGAAGCCCGTCAATGGAGAGCACGCCGTGGAGATGCCGAACCAGCGAGCGACCTGGCGTTTCCGCCTGCTCGGCCGGTTCTCCGTCGAAACGGGCGGGAAACCGCTGGAGTTCCGGTCACGCCTGAACCGGACCCTGCTCGCCACCCTGCTCGCGCACCCCGGCGAGGTCGTCCCGGCCGACGATCTGATCGACGCCATCTGGCAGCGCCGCCCGAAGAACGCCATCAACAGCCTGCACGTGCTGGTCAAACGCCTGCGCGCCGCGCTCGGCGACGCCGACCGCATCCGCGCGGAGCCCGGCGGCTATCGCATCGAGGTCGCCGAGGGCGAGCTGGACCTGGTCGAGTTCACCACGCTCACCGAGGCCGCCTGCCACGCGCCGGACGAAGCGACGGAACGCGCCCGCCTCGCCACGGCCCTCGGGCTCTGGGCCGACGATCTGGCGCTCTCCCCGCTGGCGGAGCGTGAGCGGGAAGAGCTGGAGGAGTTGCGGCTGACGGCGTTGAGCCGGCGCATCGAGCTGGACCTGGAGGCCGGTCAGGCCGCCGTCGCGGTGCCGGAGCTGCGGCGGCTCACCCAGCGGTATCCGTTGCGTGAGCAGTTCTGGGCGCAGCTCATGCGCGCGCTGCACCAGACCGGCGCGCAGGCGGAAGCGCTTGCGGTGTATGCGAATGCGCGCGCGGTGCTGGCCGAAGAACTGGGCGTGGAGCCCGGCGCCCAGTTGCGAGAGCTCCACGCGGCGGCACTCACCGCCGAGGACACCCGCTGGGAGCCGGTGTGCCAGCTGCCCGCGCGGATCGAGGATTTCGTCGGCCGCCGGGCCACCCTGGCCAGGATCGGCGAGCTGCTCGAACCCGGCGAAACCACGCGGCTGCTGGTGGTCTGGGGGCAGCCCGGCGTCGGCAAGAGCACCCTCGCCATCCAGGCCGCGCACCGGCTGCGCGCCCGCTATCCCGACGGGCAGTGGTTCGCCACGTTGTACGACCGGCATTCCGGCCGCGCCTCCGCGCACGAACTGCTCGAACAACTCCTGCTGGCAAGCGGGCTCCCGGCGGGCCAGGTCCCGGCGCGGACAGGCGCGCGCTCGGCCGCGCTGCGGGCGCGCCTGGCCGACAAGCGCGTGTTGCTCGTGCTCGACGACGCCGCCGAAGCGGCGCAGATCGCCCCCGCGCTGCCGGGCACGGGCGGCTGCGGCGTGCTGATCACGTCGCGGCGTTCGCTGCTGGACCTCCCGGGTGGACGGCGGCTGCGCATCGACCCGCTCCGCACGGCCAGCGGAATCCGGATGTTGAACCAGATGATCGGCGCGGACCGCGTGGAGGCCGAACGCGAGCACGCCGAGGAACTCGTGCGGTTGTGCGGGGCGCTGCCGCTGGCGTTGCGGATCGCGGGCGCGCGGCTGTCGCTCCGGCCGGACGCCCCGTTGAGCACGCTCGTCGAGCGGCTACGCGGTGAGCGGACCCGGCTGGACGAGCTTGCGGTGGAAGGGATGGAGGTCCGCGCCAGCCTGGCGCTGACCTACGGCGGCCTCGCCGCGCCCGCGCAGGTCGCGCTGCGGCGGACGGCTTTGTTGCCGCGCACGGGTTTCCAGGCCTGGGCGCTCGGCGCGGTCACCGACGGCAGTGACGGTGAGCGGCTGGTCGAGGCGCTCACGGCGTCGGCGTTGTTGGAGCCGTGCGGCAATGCCCGCTATCGCACGCACGACCTCGTCGCACTCTTCGCGCAGGACGTCGCGTCCGAAGAGGACCAGACACCTTCACTGCGCAGCCTGCTCGACGTGCTGCTCGCGCGCGGCGAGGAGGTGCACCGGGAAGCGGCGCGGTGGACGGAGGAACTCCAGCCGTACCAAGGCACCAGCCGTCCCGAGGTGGACCTGCCACCGCTCGACTGCCCGCCCGGCGCGTGGGCGGCGCGGGAACGGGATCTGCTGCTGTCGGTGATCGACCAGGCTTGCGAAGCGGGCTGGCACGCCGACGCGGCCAGGCTCGCGGACCTCGTCGTGCCGGCGCTGCACCTGGGCGGCGGGTTCGAGATGCTGGCGGCGATCCGGCGTCGGATCGCCGAGACGGCGCGGGCCGCTGGCGACGAGCTGGTGGCGTGGCGGGCCGACTACGGGCGCGCGGAGGCGTCGCTGGCCGAGGACGTCAGCGAGTCCGAGCGGACGTTCGTCGCGTGCGCCAAGGCGTTCGAGGAGCTGGGGGCGACCACGGAACTCGTGTTCAGCCTGACCGGGGTGGCGTTCTGCCGGCTGATGCGCAACGAGCCGGACCTGGCGACGGCCGAGCGTGCGGTGGAGATCGGCGAGTCCGGGCCGGACCTCATCGCGCGGTGCATGGCCAATCGCACGTTGGCGCAGACGCTGCAGCAGGTGGACCGCACGCGGGAAGCGGTGTGGATCCTGAAGAAGACGAGCAAGGAGGCGGCGACGCTGAGCGTGCCGTCCCTTTCGGCGGGGTTGCTGCGCGAGCTGGCGCGCGCGGCGCTCCGGCTCGGCGACGTCGACACGGCAGACGCCGCCTGCGCCGACGCGGCCCCGTTGCTGACCGGCAACCCGCACGACGAGGGCTGGCTGCTGCAGCTGCGGAGCCGGGTCGAGACGGCGCAAGGCAGGTACTGCGAGGCCGCGACGACCGCCCGCCGTTCGCACGACATCTTCACGGACCTCGGCGACCGCCGGGCCGCGGCGAGCTCGCTGATCTGGCTGGCGGACGCGCTCTGGCACGGCGGGGACCGGCGGGACGCGGTCGCCCTGGCCCGCCAGGCAAGGGACGAACTGCGCGAGATGGGGTCGACCATCCTCGCGCCGCAAGCGGAACGCATCTTGGCGGAGGCAGCCAGGAGCGCTTGAGCCGCGGGCTGCGGTCCGCGGCGGTGGAGCCTCGGTGGGAGTTGTGGTGAGGGTGGCGCGGCTGTGGGGCGGCCTCGGTCGGATGTGGCGCGGCCTCGGCGGGGCGGCCGCGGCGCTGGATGTCAGCGAAGTGTCAGCGGGCTGCTGACACACTCCGTTCAGGGCTGGACCGCGTATTGGGGGTCGGCCCAGCATCACGTGCTGCAGGAAAGGCGGCGCCGACGTAGTCGCCGCCCTCCTCAGCGCGCTCGAACGATGGCGCGCCCGAACGACAGTGCGCCCGAACGACAGTGCGCCCGCAAGCCAACCAACGGACGCTCAGTGCAGCCCGAGCTCGCGCGCGATGAGCATCCGCTGGATTTCGCTGGTGCCTTCGCCCACCTCGAGGATCTTGGCGTCCCGGTAGAACCGCCCCACCGGGAACTCGTTCATGAACCCGTACCCGCCGAAGATCTGGGTGGCGTCGCGGGCGTTGTCCATCGCCGCGTTGGAGGACACCAGCTTCGCGATGGACGCCTCCTTCTTGAACGGCTCCCCGCGCAGCATCTTCGACGCCGCCGCGTAGTAGGCCAGCCGCGCGGTGTGGGCCCTCGCCTCCATGTCGGCGATCTTGAACTGGATCGACTGGTAGCTGCCGATGTGCTGCCCGAACGCTTCGCGCTCACCCGCGTACTTCACGCATTCGTCCACACACCCCTGCGCCAGCCCGACGCTCAGCGCGGCGATCGCCACCCGTCCTTCGTCGAGGATGGACAGGAACTGCGCGTACCCGCGCCCCTGCTCCCCGAGCAGGTTCTCCGCGGGCACCCGACAGTCCGAAAAGGACAGTTCGTGGGTGTCGGACGCGTTCCAGCCCACCTTGGAGTACTTGCGCGCCACCTCGAACCCCGGCGTGCCCGAAGGCACGATGATCGTGGAGATCTCCTTGCTGCCATCGGGTTTCCGCCCGGTCACGGCGGTGACCGTGACCAGCGAGGTGATGTCGGTGCCGGAGTTCGTGATGAACGCCTTGCTCCCGTTGATCACCCACTGGTCGCCGTCGAGTTTCGCCGTGGTGCGGGTGGCACCGGCGTCGGAACCGCCGCCGGGTTCGGTCAGGCCGAACCCGCCCAGCGAAGTGCCGGCGCACAGCGCGGGCAGCCAGCGCTCCTTCTGTTCCTTGCTGCCGAAGCGAAAGATCGGCATGGCGCCCAGCGAAACACCGGCCTCGAGCGTGACCGCGACCGACGAGTCGACCCGGGCGAGCTCCTCCAGCGCGATGCAGAGCGCGAAGTAGTCGCCGCCCATCCCGCCGTACTCCTCGGGGAACGGCAGGCCGAACAGCCCCATCGCGCCCATCTGCGCCACGAGGTCGTACGGGAACTCCTCGCGCTCGTAGAACTCACCGATGACCGGCGCGACCTCCGTCTGCGCGAAATCGTGCACGGTCTTTCTCAGCGCCTCGTACTCTTCGCCGAGCCTGAAGTCGATCATCTTCCCGCCTCCGGGGTCACCACGGCCAGTGTTTCGTCCAGCGCGACCTGTTGGCCCGCCTGGACAAGCAGTTCTCCGACCACACCGTCGACGGGTGCGACCACGGTGTGCTCCATCTTCATCGCCTCCACGACGACCAGCGGCGTCCCGGCGGTCACGGCCTCCCCCTGCGAGACCTTCACCATCAGGACAGTGCCCGGCATCGGGCTCACCACCGGGCCGCCTTCATCCACATCCGCATGTGTGGACAACAGGTTCGGCCGCTCCCCGACGGCGATCGCGCGCCCGTCACGGGCCAGCCACAGATCACCGTCGACGGCTCGCAGGTACCGGCGGAATTCGCCCGCGTACCGGAGTTCGAGCGTGTTTCCGCGCAACCGGGCCGAAACCTCCACCGGCTCGGCGTCGTCCACGCTGACCCTCGCGGCTTCGGGAGTGCCCTCGACCCGGACCAGCGCTTCGTTTTCGCCCGCACGCAACCGGAAAGTCACCCCGCCGGGAGCCCCGAGCCGCCAGCCGGTCGGCACCTCCCAGGGGTCGACCACGGGCCCGGACGGCATCAGCTGCACAAGCCTGTCCAATGCGGCGGCGACGAAGAACTCGTCGACCCGCTTCGGTTCGACCAGCGCGTCGAGCCGCCGTTCCACGAGACCGGTGTCCAACTGTCCACTCTGGACATCCGGGTCCTGGACCAGCGCGCGCAGGAAGGAAACGTTCGTCGTCACCCCGAGCACCGAGGTCTCCGCGAGCGCCCTGTCCAGCCGGTGCAGCGCCGACGCCCGGTCCTGGCCCCAGGCGATCACCTTGGCCAGCATCGGGTCGTAGTTCGACCCCACCACAGCACCCTCGGCCAGCCAGGAATCGACCCGCACCCCGGCCGGTTCGCCGAGCGCGAGCACCGTGCCGCCGGTGGGGATGAACCCGCGCGCCGGATCCTCCGCGTACACACGCACCTCGACGGCGTGGCCGTTGAGACGGATGTCCTTCTGGGTAAGGGAAAGCGGCTCACCGGCGGCGACCCGGACCTGCCATTCGACGAGGTCCAGCCCCGTCACCAGCTCGGTCACCGGGTGCTCCACCTGCAGCCGGGTGTTCATCTCCATGAAGAAGAACTCGTCCGGCGCCTTGGCGGACACGATGAATTCGACCGTGCCGGCGCCGGTGTAGCCGACCGACCGCGCGGCCTCCACCGCGGCGGCGCCCATGCGCTGGCGGGTTTCCTCGTCCAGCAGCACCGACGGTGCCTCTTCGATGATCTTCTGATGCCGCCGCTGCAGGCTGCACTCCCGTTCGCCGAGGTGCAGCACCGTGCCGTGCGCGTCGGCGAGCACCTGGATCTCGATGTGCCGCGGATCGGTGACGAACCGCTCCAGCAACAACCTGTCGTCGCCGAACGCCGATTTCGCCTCGCGCTGCGCGGATTCCACCGCCGGGAGGAGATCCGCCGGGTCGGTCACCAGCCGCATGCCCTTGCCGCCACCGCCCGCGGACGGCTTGAGCAGCAGCGGGTAACCGACCTCGGCGGCGGCCGCTGAGACATCCGGGTCGTCCGCCCTGTTTTCCCAGGACAACCCGGGTACCACCGGTACCCCCGCGGCCGAGACCTTGGCCTTCGCGTGGATCTTGTCGCCCATCGCGTCGATCGCGTCGGCCGGCGGGCCGATGAACACCAGCCCGGCCTCCGCGCACGCGGCGGCGAACCGCGAATTCTCCGCCAGGAAGCCATATCCGGGGTGCACGGCCTGCGCGCCGCTGTCCACCGCCGCGCGCACGATGTCCGGAATGGACAGATAGCTCTTCGCCGCTTCCGCCGGGCCGATCCGCACCGCGACGTCCGCTTCGCGCACGTGCCTCGCGTCGGCGTCCGCGTCGCTGTACACCGCGACGGAACGGATACCCATCTCGCGCAGCGTGCGGATCACGCGGACCGCGATCTCGCCCCGGTTGGCCACCAATACTGTGTCGAACACGCTCATCACATCCGGAAAACGCCGTAGCCGACCGGTTCCAGCGGCGCGTTCGCCGCGACCGACAACGCGAGCCCGAGCACCGTGCGGGTTTCCGCCGGGTCGATCACGCCGTCGTCCCACAACCGCGCCGTGGAGTAATAGGGATTGCCCTGTTCCTCGTACTGCGCGCGAATGCTTTCCTTGAAAGCCTCTTCGTCGTCGTCACCGCGCCGCACGGCGGAAAGCACCTGCGCGGCCTGTTCCCCGCCCATCACGGAAATCCGCGCGTTGGGCCACATCCACAGGAACCGCGGCGAATACGCGCGCCCGCACATCGAGTAATTGCCCGCGCCGAACGAGCCGCCGATCACGACGGTCAGCTTCGGCACCCGCGCGCAGGCCACCGCGGTGACCATTTTCGCGCCGTGCTTGGCGATTCCGCCTGCCTCGTAGGCCTTGCCGACCATGAACCCGCTGATGTTCTGCAGGAACACCAAGGGGATCGAGCGCTTGTCGCACAGTTCGATGAAATGCGCGCCCTTCATCGCCGACTCGGAGAACAGCACGCCGTTGTTGGCGACGATGCCGACCGGATGCCCGTGGATGTGCGCGAACCCGGTGACCAGCGTGGCGCCGTATTCCTTCTTGAACTCGGCGAACCGGCTGCCGTCCACGATCCGCGCGATGACTTCCCTTACGTCATAAGGGGTGCGCGAATCCGTCGGCACCACTCCGCAGAGCTGGCGCGGATCCACCACCGGCTCTTCGGACGGCCGCACGTCCCACGGGCGGGGGCTGCGCGGCCCGAGGGTGGACACGATCGACCGGACGATGCGCAGCGCGTCCGCGTCGTCGGCGGCCAGGTGGTCGGTGACGCCGGACTGGCGGGAGTGCACGTCACCGCCGCCGAGCTCCTCCGCCGTCACGACCTCGCCGGTCGCGGCCTTCACCAGAGGCGGGCCGCCGAGGAAGATCGTGCCCTGGTTCCGCACGATCACGGCCTCGTCGCTCATCGCCGGGACGTACGCGCCGCCCGCGGTGCAGGAGCCGAGCACGGCTGCGATCTGCGGGATGCCGCGCGCGGACATGGTGGCCTGGTTGTAGAAGATGCGGCCGAAGTGCTCGCGGTCGGGGAACACCTCGTCCTGCGCGGGCAGGAAGGCGCCGCCGGAGTCGACCAGGTAGAGGCACGGCAGGTTGTTGTGCAGCGCCACTTCCTGGGCGCGCAGGTGCTTCTTCACCGTCATCGGGTAGTAGGTGCCGCCCTTGACGGTGGCGTCGTTGGCGACGATCACGCACTCGCGCCCGGAGACGCGGCCGATGCCGGTGATGATCCCGGCGGCGGGCGCCTCGTCGCCGTAAAGGCCGTTGGCGGCGAGCGGGGACAGCTCCAGGAACGGCGATCCCTCGTCCAGCAGCGCGTCCACGCGATCGCGCGGCAGCAGCTTGCCTCGTTCCACATGGCGGACGCGGGACTTCTCCGGCCCGCCGAGCCGCGCCGCGGCCAGGCGTTTGCGCAGATCTTCGACCAGCTCGGCATGCGCTGTCACGTTGCGCGCATAACCCTCGCTCCGCGGATCCGCGGTGGTGGTGAGCGTCGGGGTGTCCATACCGCCTCACGTTAGTCGCCGTTAACCTACGACACGATGTTAACGCTGACTAACGTCGCCTGTCCAGTGGCACGAAAAGGCCACCGGCACGGCGTGCAGCCGCACCGGTGGCCGGGGGACCGGGTCAGATCGCGGACTTGAAAGTGGCGTAGTAGCCGGAGGACTGCCCGGTGGCGGTCGGGTGGTACGACTCGTCGACCGGGTAGGTCACGCTGTGCAGCCACGCGGAGCCCGAGCAGATCTCGTGCCCGGTGAACACCGAACGCACGTCGGCGAACGTGAAGCCCGCGGCGTTCGCCTCCCGCTTGATCACCGTGTCGAGCGCGTCCGCCCCGCCGTTGATGTAGCCGCGCGAGGTGTCCGAAAGCCCGACCGAGCAGGAACCGCCGATCTTGTAGAAGTGCGGGTACCCCAGTACGACGACCTCGGCGTTCGGCGCCTTGCTCCGGATCGTCGAGTACACGTTGTCGAGCAGGCCGGGCAGCGTGTTGTTCACGTAGGTCTCCGCGTTGGTGACGGCGGTCTTGCAGCCGGAGTCACCGCCGAGGATGCAGTCCTCCATCACGCTGGAGAAGCCGGCGTCGTTCCCGCCCACGCTGATCGACACCAGGGTGGTGCTGGAGCTGAGCGCGCCGACCTGGTTGTTCAGCACATCGGAGGTCTTGGCCCCCGAACAGGCCTGGAAGCTGAGCGATGCCCCCGACGCCTTGGTGTAGAGCTCCGGGTACGCGTTGGCGCTGCGCTTGCAACTGCTCGAATCCAGGTAGGACCCGGCACCGACCCCCGAGGAGTAGGAGTCGCCGAGCGCGACGTAGTTGACGGTCGCCGCGTCGGCGACGCCGGTCAGGCCGAGTGCCGCGAGCGAGGCGACAGCGGCGACGGTCATCGTTCTCAACACTGTGGGGACGCGCATGGCAGGGAAGCCCCTTCTGTCAGTGATCAACCAGGTAAAGACATACCAGGGTCGTTTGTCACGCGGACCCCCTTTTAGTAGGCGATGCGGCAACGAACCGCGAAAGGTTAGCGGTCGCGCTGCGCCGACTGTTGCCAATCCGACCGACAGCCACGGCTATCGACAACCGCAGGTCGGCCGCCAGTTGATCTGGCGGGCCTGCTTTACGGCCGGATCGGCAACCTGACCCGATAGCATGGTTTTCGTGTCCACCCCCTTGATCAACGGAGCGAAGCCGAGCCGCCGCGAGCAGATCCTGGCCGCCGCGGCGGAGCTGTTCGCCCGGCACGGGTTCCACGGCGTGGGCATCGACGACATCGGCGCCGCGGTCGGCATCTCCGGCCCCGCGCTGTACCGGCATTTCCGCAGCAAGGACGCCATGCTCGGGGAGATGCTGAACTCGATCAGCCACTACCTGCTCGACGGCGGCAGCGCGCGTGCCGACGCCACCGAGGACCCGGAGCAGGTACTGGGCGAGCTGGTCGACTTCCACGTGAACTTCGCGCTGACCCAGCCGTCGCTGATCACCGTGCAGGAGCGCAACCTCGGCAACCTCACCGACGCCGACCGCAAACAGGTGCGCGCGCTGCAGCGCCGGTACGTCGAGGTGTGGGTGCGCGCGATCCGCGACGCCGTCCCCGGGGTGACCGAGCGCCGCGCCCGCTCGTCCGCACACGCCGTGTTCGGGCTGATCAACTCGACCCCGTACAACCGCTATCTGGATGACAGCGAGCTCGCCGATCTGTTGCGACAGTTGGCACTCGGTGCACTGCACGCGCTCGGCTGACTCACCCGTTCTTCGCACTAGCCCAAACCAGGTGCCTCTGGTGTTTGATAGGACGGGTGAGCGACGAGCAGCGGGACCTCGTGACCAAGGCGCAGCGCGCCCTCGTCGCGATGCGGCTCGGCCGGGACGACGAAGCACTCGACCAGGCGGCACCGTCGGCGGCCGACGAACCCGACCGCACGGCGGAGATGCGGGAGCTGATGCTGCTGCTGTTCGGTGAGTGCAGCTCAATGGTGTCGGTCCTCGGCGACGGGGGCAGCGCGCCGGTGAAGGTCCAGGTCTTCGACGAAGCCGGGGAAGAGGTCCCGATCGACGAAGCCGATCCGCCGGTGCGGACGGCTGTCCGCACCCTTCTGGCCGAGGTGCACGGGAACACCGAAGCGGCCGAGGAACAGGTGGAAATCGCCCTTTCCAGTGCGGCACCGGACGAAGTGGACAGCCTGGTGCTGCAGGCGCTGCGCTGGACGATCCGGCTTTCCGCCGAATGCCTCGACCGCGACCTCCCGGTCACGAGCTGGGTCTACGATGCGCTGGCGGACTGACCGTCGCTGTCTACTGTGGACGATTCGACCCCAGTGCGGCCAGCACGGTCCGGAACGTCAGGTCGGCCCGCGCTCCCGGTTCGCCCGCGGCCAGTGCCGGCGATTCCGAGGGCAACAGGTCGGCCACGCACACGATCGCCACGTAGACCTGGCGGCACCACTCCGGATCGGTGGCGGTGATCTCACCCGCTTCGTGCAGCCGCGTGAACAGCAGACCGAGCCCGGCGAGCACCGGCTCGCTCAAGGGCGTGATCCCGGTCTTCGGGTCCGCGGTGAACTCCATCATCGCCCGGTTTCCGATCTTGAGCTCGAAGAGCAGTTCGGTCAGCCGGTGCAGGGCGACTACGGGCGGCGCGGTCGCCACGCGCGCCTGCTCGATCGCCTGCAGGTAGCGCTCGTTGAGCCGGTCGGTCAGCGCCGTCAGCAGCGCCTGGCGTGAAGCGAACCGGCGGTGCACAGTGGCGCGCGCGAGACCCGCCGCGTCGGCGATCCGCTCCAGCGTCGCGTTCGCGTCGACGGCCAGCACCTCCTCCGCGGCCTCCAGGATCCGGACCGTGCTGCGCTCGGCGTCCGCCCGCATCCGCTTCGCCCCGGCAGCTGCGTTCATGTGACCTCCCACGTCCCGGATCAGCTTACATTCGATACACACAAGTGTTCTTTATTGACCTAACTGCGACTCGCATGTTTCAGTTAGAGGGTCAGATCATCGCTGGAACAGGAGCACCGAGCATGGATCTGGATCTTGCGGGAAAACGCGTCCTCGTGACCGGGGCGAGCAGGGGTATCGGGCTCGCGATCGTGGTGGCCTTCGTCGGCGAAGGCGCCGAAGTCGTCGCTGTTTCCCGGAAGTGCACGCCCGAACTCGAGGCCACGGGCGCCACGTTCGTGTCCGCCGATCTCACCGAACCCGGTGCGCCGCAGGCGGTGCTCGACACCGTCTTCGAGACGGATCCGCGCCTGGACGTCCTCGTCAACAACGCGGGCGGCGGCGAGCCGTCCGCCGCGGACCTCCTCGACCCCTTCGGCGGCCCGAGCGAGTCCTGGGAAGACGTTCTCGCGCTGAACCTCCGCGCCCCGGTGGAACTGACCCGCGCCGCCATGCCGGCGCTGTCACGGTCGCGCGGTGCGGTCGTCAACATCGGTTCGAGCGCGGCCCGCGACCCGCGCGGGGCCCCGCTGTCCTACGTCGCGGCCAAAGCCGGACTGGCCGCTTTCTCTCGCGGGCTGGCGGAAAAAACGGGGGAATCGGAGGTCCGGGTCAACGTCGTCACGCCCGGCGGCGTGCGGACTCCGCTGCTGACGAGCGCGGACGGCTACGCCGGGCGCCTGGCCGCAAGCATGGGGGTCGAGCACGACACGTTACTGGCGGCCTTGCCCGAGCAGACCGGGATGGTCACCGGCACGCTCATCGAGCCGTCCGAGATCGCCCGCGCGGTGCTCCTGCTGGCGTCTCCGACGATGCCGAGCGCGGTGGGCTCCAACTGGGTCGTCGACGGTGGCCTGCTCAAGACCCCGTGAGGCTCAGCCGAGCAACTCCTTGATCAACGCCGCGACCTGTGCCGTCTCGATCAGGAACGAGTCGTGGCCGTACGGCGAGGTGATCACCGCCGCCTCACCGGCGCCCGGGGTGCCCGCGGCCAGCTCCTGTGACTGGTAGAGCGGGTACAGCCGGTCGCTGTCGACCCCGGCGGCCACCGTGCGCGCGGTGATCCTCGACAGCGCGGCGGCGATCCCGCCCCGGTCGCGGCCGACGTCGTGGTGGTTCATCGACTCGGTCAGCAGCAGATAACTGTTGGCGTCGAAGCGCCGCACGAGCTTGTCCGCGTGATGGTCCAAATAGGACTCGATGGCGTAGCGCCCGTCCCCCTGCGGACGGCGGCCGAAGCGCTGGGACAGCTCCGGCTCGCTCCGGTAGGTCACGTGCGCGATGCGCCGCGCCACGCCGAGCCCGCGATGCGGCCCTTCGCCGGGAGCCGCGTCGTAGTAGTCGCCGCCGCGCCACCCGGGGTCCGAGCGGATGGCGTGCAGCTGTGGGGAAGCCCAGGCGATCTGGTCCGCCGAAGCCGCCGCGGGCGCGGCCAGCACCAGCAGCGAGGCCACCCTGTTCGGCAGGGTCACGCCCCACTCCAGCGCCCGCATCCCACCCATCGAACCGCCGAGCACGAGCGCCCAGCGCTCGATGCCCAGCTCGTCGGCCAGTACGGCCTCGGTCGCCACCTGGTCCCGCACCGTGATGGTGGGAAACCTGCTGCCCCAAGGCTTTCCGTCGGGATCGGGCGAGCTGGGACCGGTCGAGCCCTGGCAGCCGCCGAGCACGTTGGGCACCACGACGAACAGCTCGTCGGTGTCCAGCGCGCGGCCGGGCCCGATCAGCCCGTCCCACCAGCCCGCCGTCGGATGCCCAGGCCCCGCTTCGCCTGCCGCGTGGCTGTCCCCCGTTGCCGCGTGCTCGATCAGCACCGCGTTGGTGCCGTCGGAGTTGAGCCTGCCCCAGGTCTCGTAGGCCAGCTCGAACCCGGGCAGCGTGCCGCCCGCTTCCAGGCGCAGCTGCCCATCGTGGCGGACCCAGTGCCGCCGGCCCGGCGGGTCTCCCGCTCGCCACGCTCCGGTGGCGGGCGGGAGATCCGGTACTCCAGTCACAAAGCCGCCTTGGCGGCGCGGAACCCGGCCTCCAGGTCGGCCTTGAGGTCTTCGATGCCTTCCAGCCCGACGGCGAGGCGCACGAGGCCCGGCGTGACGCCGCTGGCCAGCTGTTCCTCCGGGGTGAGCTGGCTGTGGGTGGTACTGGCGGGGTGGACGATCAAGCTGCGCACATCTCCGATGTTAACCAGCTGGCTGTGCAGCTCCGTCCCGTCGACGAACTTACGGCCCGCCTCGACCCCGCCCCGCAGGTCGAACGACAGCACCGCGCCCGCCCCGCCCGGCAGGTACTTCCGCGCGGCGGCGTGGTGGGGGCTCGACGGCAGGCTCGCGTAGTAGACGCGCTCGACCTCGTCGCGCTGTTCGAGCCACTCGGCCAGCGCCTTGGCGTTGGACACGTGCCGCTCCAGGCGCAGCGACAGCGTCTCGATCCCTTGCAGGATGAGGAAACTGTTCAGCGGCGCGATGGCGGCGCCGGTGTCGCGCAGCAGCTGGACACGCGCCTTCGCCGCGTACGCGCCGGGGCCGAGCGCCTCCCAGTACTTGAGGCCGTGGTAGCTCGGGTCCGGCTCGGTGAAGCCGGGGAAACGCTCCGGGTACTGGCCGAAGTCGAAGGTGCCGGCGTCGACGAGCAGGCCCGCGACGGTGGTGCCGTGGCCGCCGAGGTACTTGGTCGCGGAGTGGATCACGACGTCGGCGCCGTGCTCGATCGGACGCAGCAGGTACGGCGTCGGGATCGTGTTGTCGACGACGAGCGGGACACCGGCCTCGTGCGCGACGTCGGCGACGCCGCGGATGTCGAGCACATCGCTGCCGGGGTTGGCCAGGGTCTCGCCGAACAGCAGCTTGGTGTTCGGGCGGATCGCGGCGCGCCACTGCTCGAGGTCGTCCTGGTCCTCGACGAAGGTGACCTCGATGCCGAGCTTGGGCAGCGTGTAGTGGAACAGGTTGTAGGTGCCGCCGTAGAGCTTCGGGCTGGACACGAAGTGGTCGCCGGCGTTCGCGAGGTTGAGGATCGCCGCGTTGGTGGCGGCCGTGCCGGAGGCGAACGCGAGCGCCGCGACCCCGCCTTCGAGCGCCGCGACGCGCTGTTCGAGCACGTCCTGGGTCGGGTTGTTGATGCGGGTGTAGATGTTCCCCGGCTCGGCGAGGCTGAACAGGTCGGCCCCGTGCTGGCTGTCGCGGAACACATAGGACGTCGTCTGGTAGATCGGCGTCGCGCGCGCACCCGTGGCGGGATCGGGTGCCGCGCCGGAGTGGATCTGCTTGGTCTCGAAGGACCATGCCTCGTTGCTCGTCATGGCGTCCGACGCTAGCCAGGGCACCGGGTGGCCCCAACCGTTCCCAGGACGTGATACCCCTTGCCAACTAAATCTCTCAGTCACTAAGATTTCTTGTCAGGGAGATTCACGGGAAGGGGTAGATCATGCGGGAAGAGCAGGTCGACGTGCTGGTCACCGGCGCGGGCCTCGGCGGGCTGAGCGCCACGATGTTCCTTGCGCAGCAAGGAGTGCGAGTGCTGACGATCGAGCGGCACGCGAGCACGGCGTTGCATCCGCGCGCGTCAGGGCAGAGTCCGCGCACGATGGAACTGTTCCGCTGGGCCGGGATCGACGAAGAGGTCCTCGGCGTCAGCAAGCGGGCTTCGCAGGGGTTGCGGATCACGATCGCGTCGAGCCTCGGCGGGCAGGTGTTCCACAGCCTGTTGCAGGACATGGCGGAGATCGACCTCAGCGCCGCCGCCGGCACACCGTGGGGCATGGCGGGGCAGGAGATGGTCGAGCCGATCATGCTGGCGCGGGCCGAAAAGTCCGGCGCGGACGTGCGGTTCTCCACCACGCTGACGTCGTTCGAGCAGGACGGCGAAGGCGTGACGGCGGTCGTCGAGCCACCGGACGGCGAGCCGTACCGGGTGCGGGCGCGGTATCTCGTCGCGGCCGACGGTGGGCGGAGCCGGATCCGGGAGCGGCTGGGGATCGAAACCACGGGCCTCGGCGGCATCGCGGATTCGATCGGGGTGGTGTTCGAGGCGGATCTCGGCGACCGGATGCAGCCGGACGTCACCGACCTCTACTACCTGCGGAACCCGTCGTTCACCGGCGCGCTGGTCAACACGGATGGGCCCGGCCGGTACGTGTTCGGCACCGACTACCACCCCGAACGCGGGGAAACACTGGCCGACTACCCGGAGGAACGGCTCGTGGAGCTGATCCGGCTCGCCACCGACCTGCCGGAGCTGCGGCCCGAGATCCGGTGGGCCGGGGCATGGGAGATGGCGGCGCGGATCGCCCGCGAATTCCGCTCCGGGCGGGTGTTCCTGGTCGGTGACGCGGCGAAGGTGACCCCACCGACCGGCGGCATGGGCGGCGTCACGGCGGTCGGCGACGGGCACGACCTCGCGTGGAAGCTCGCGGCGGTGCTTCGGGGCGAAGCTGGGCCGGGGCTGCTCGACACGTACGAGGCGGAGCGGCGGCCGATCGCCCAGATGGTGGTCGACACGTCGTTGCACAACGCGAAAGAGCGGCTGAAGCCGGAGCTGGATCTGACCGGAGTCGGCGAGCCGACCGACCAGATCGGGATCGCGCTGGGCTTCCGGTACCGCTCCAGCGCGGTGCTGGCCGACGACGACGATCCGAGCCCGGTGGAGAACCCGAACGAGCCGAGCGGGCGCGCCGGTTTCCGTGCGCCGCATGTGCCCTTCGGTGACGGCCGGTCCATTGTGGACCTGCTCGGGCATGGCTGGGTGCTGCTGGCCAACGGTCCCGGCTGGCACGCGGCGGCGAACGACGTGTCGGCGGCGGCGGGTGTGGCCATCGCCTGTCACGAAGCGGGAGTGGATTTCGCGGACCCCGAACGGGTTTTCGCCGCCCGCTACGGGCTCGACGAGGGCGGCGCGAGCCTGGTCCGTCCCGACGGCATCGTCGGCTGGCGCCGCACGGCGGCCGTGGACGACAAGGCCGGGCCGCTCTGGGACGCGTTCGGGGCACTGTTGCGGCGATAGGCCGTTATGCTGCGGAAATGGCGGTTTCCGTGCGGAACGTGGTCGACCGGGTCGGGCCGACACTGCTGCATGCCGTGTGGCTGCCGGAAAGGTGTCCCGCGGTTTCCGACGTGGTGATCGCCGAGCCGGGGGCCTCCGCACAGGTCGCGGCGGGGGACCTCGTGCTCGGCGTCGCGGTGGCTGACGCGACCGCGTTGATCCGGCACAGCGCCGAGCGCAACGCCGCGGCCGTCCTCCTCAAACCGCCGTTGGCGTCGGGTGTGCGGCGGGCGGCGAAGAACGCCGGTATCGCGCTGATCGAAGTGCGGGCGGCGACGTCGTGGGCGCAGCTGGTTTGGTTGCTGCGCACGGTCCTCGACGCGGTCGCCGACGAGACCGACGCGCTGGAGGACGGCGATCCCGGCTCGGGCGACCTGTTCCGGCTGGCCGACGCCGTCGCGTCGGTGGTCGACGCGCCCGTCACCATCGAGGACGTCAACTCTCGCGTGCTGGCCTACTCCGCGCGCCAGGACCTCACCGACCCCGCCCGCGTGTCGACGATCATGGGCCGCCGGATCCCGGACGACGTGCTGGCGCGGTTCCGCTCGCGCGGGGTGTTCCGGGAGCTTTCCCGGGGCAGGCAGACGATTTTCGTGCCGGCGCAACGGGATGGCACGCTGCCGCGGCTGATCGTGCCGATCCGGATGGGCGGTGAACTGCTCGGCTCGATGTGGGCCGTCGTCGCGGGCCCGGTGCCCGATGAGCGTGCCTCCGCGTTCGCCGACACCGCGCCGATCGTCGCGCTCCACCTGTTGCGCCGCCGCGCGCACGCGGACTCGCGGCGTCGCGCGTCGGCGGAGTTGTTACGTGCCGTGCTGGAAGGGAAAGTCGGCCCCCGCAAGGCGATCGCCGAACTGGAGCTGACGGAGGAACCCCACCGCGTGGTCGTGATCGACGCGCAGGGCGGGGACGCCCCGGACGGCGAAGGGCTGCGGTTGGCTTTGCTGGAACGGATTTCCCAGGGCATCGGCCGCCGGCCCGTCGCGACCGAACTCGGCGGGTTGCTCTACGCCGTCGTGCCGGACGGCGAGGGATCGGGCTCGTGGGCCGAACTCCGGGCGGCGCTGGACGGCACGCAGCGGGTGGCGGCGGGTTCGCCGGTGGACATCGCCGACCTCGCCCGGTCCCGCGCCGAAGCGGAGGAGACGCTGGGCCTGCTGCGGGCCGGGCTGTTGCCGGGGCGCGTCGGCAGTTTCGACGACCTGTGGACGGCGCTGGTCCTGCACCGCGCCGCGACGGCTTCGGGCTCGGCGCGGGTGACCGAACTCGGGCCGCTGGAGCAGTTGCGCGAGCACGACAAGGCGAACCACACGCAGTACCTGGACACGCTCTACGAATGGCTCCGCTTCCCCGGCGATCCGCGCGCCGCGGCGCAGGCGTTGCGCATCCACCCCAACACCTTCCGCTACCGGATGCGGCGCCTGCTGGAACTCGTCCCGCTCGATCTCGACGACCCGGATTCCCGGCTGGCGCTGATCACCCAGCTGATCGCGCTTCGGTGGTCGTGATCGCGGCTAAACTGGCCGGGTGTTCGAGGGATCCGTTCAGGAGCTGACGCGCTGGCCCGTCAAGTCGTTGCGTGGCGAGGAAGTGGCCGCCGCCCGCTTCGACGAGCGCGGCATGGTGGGCGATCGCGCGCACGCGCTGGTCGATCTCCGGGAAAAGCGCGCGGGCCGGGTGCTGACTGTGCGGCAGAATCAGGAACTCCTGGCGTGGCACGCGCATTACGACGGTGCGGCCGAGTCGCCGACGCTGCGTGCGCCCGACGGCAAGGAATGGTCGTGGACGGACCCCGGCCTGACAGCGACGCTCACCGAATCCCTCGGCATCCCGCTGGAACTGCGCAGCGCCCCGAGCCAGTCCGACCGCGGCCCGACGGTGCTGGTGACGATCGACGCCTCGCTCAAGGCGCTGGAGGAGGAGCTGGCCGCGCCCGTCGAGCTGGCCCGCTTCCGGCCGAACATCCACCTTTCGCTGGACGCGCCCGCGTTCGCCGAGCAGGACTGGGGATTCGGCACCACGCTCACGATCGGCGACGTGATCCTCGAGGTGGTGGGCGACCGCGCGGGGCCGTGCATCCGGTGCGCTGTCCCGAGTTGGGATCCGGCGGGCAAGGAGCGCTGGCCGAAACTGCAGCGCTGGCTGATCGAGCAGCACGACAACAAGTTCGGCGTGATCATGCGCGCCACCCGCCCCGGCGAGGTTCGCGTCGGCGATCACGCGTGGCTGCAACCGGTCTAGCCGATCGGCCGATGCGCTCCGGCCGGTCGACGGAGCCCCGGCACCCGGTCGTGGCGGTTGACTCGTCTCATGATCGAAAACTGGTTGGCGCGCACCGGAATCGGTGTGGCGGCGCTGTTCACCCTCGCCGGCTGCGGCGTCGTCGACGCGATCGGCGACAACACGAACGGGCACGTGAAGACGGTCGACTACGACACCGGCGCGGCAGGCAAGACCGACGACGACGTCCGGCTGCCGGGATGGGTGCCGGACCAGGCGCGCGCGATCTCGGAGGCGGTCCGCACCACCGGCACCGAGCGGATCCTCAAGATGCGCCTGGACGACACGGAGCTGCTCAGCTCCTGCCAGGCATCGTCGCCCCCGGCGAAGGCGCCGACGCTCTCAACCCCTTGGTGGCCCACCACGACACACACGAAGGCCACCCTCCTCTGCGACGCAGACTGGTACATCACCAAGGACGGCAACACCGTGTACGCCTACCGGCCGGAGACTGTCGCGCAGCAACAGTGATCACCACGCTCGGCCGAAGGAGTGAACCGGCCCGAAGCTCGTCCGCGGTGAGCCCCGGCTTGGCAACATGTGATCGTGGTGGACCCGGCGGTGGAACGGGCCCGGCAACGCCTCCGCGCGGCCGGGCGACGGACGGCGTTCCGGCGCGGGCAGACCTTGATGTCCTTCGGAGAGAACAGCAAGGATGTCCTCCTGATCGAATCCGGATCGCTCAAGGTCGTGCTGTCCGAGCGGAACGGCGCCCAGGTTGTCGCTGGGCCATACGGCCCCGGCGAACTCATCGGCGAACTCGGTGTACTGGAGCGCAGACCGCGCAGCGCCACCGTGATCGGTCATCACAGCGGTGCGGTGGTCCGCGTTGCCGCACAGGTCTTTCGCGAGTTGACGGAGCAGGATCGTGACGTCCTGGTCCTGCTGAACGCCACGCTCCGCAGTAGGTTGCACAACGCCGACCGGCGGCAGCTCGCCATCGCTTCCCAGGACGTGACGACCAGGGTGGCCGCACAGTTACTGGCCTGGGCGCGCTCTTTCGGAGACCAGGACGGCAGGGAGATCGTTGTGCGCGGCATCGTCCAGGGCGACCTGGCGAAGGCCGTGGTCGCCTCCAACAAGACGGTCGATGCGGCACTGAAGACGTTGCGGGAGAGCGGGCTCCTCCGGACGGGCCGCCTGCGCTACGTCCTGCCGGACGCGGACCGGCTGGAGGACTTCCTCCGTGGTCGAAAATGATGTTCCGACAAGCGGTATCTCCCTGATTTCAGGTAGAAGGCACTCCCCGCTCGACGCACACTCGATCATCAGGATCGACGAGTTGGGGAGTGTGGATGAACCTGCTGCCGGAGACCAGGACGTTACTCGGTATCGACGTCGTAGCCTCGGCGACGAACCCCGGTTACCATCTCGACGCGCTTTCGCGGGCGTTGTCGGAGATTATGGAGACGGCGCTTTCGGAAAGCGGTATCCACCCCGAGGAGATACTGGAAAAAGAGCACACCGGCGACGGAGCTCTCTACACTTTCCCGAGTCGGGATCTCGGCCGGGTCCTCGACCTCAGCCACCGTCTGGACGAACTTGCCACGAAACACAACCGTTGGCGCAAGCCGGAAACCAGACTGCGCCTTGCCGTCGATGTCGGCGCCGTTGGCGACTCGGCGGGCTACTACTCACCCAAGATCTGGCGGGGCAGGCTGCTCAACTCCCGGGCCTTCAAGGGAATAGTGGAAAAGTGCCTTGAAGAGCGTCCTGACGGTTCGGTGAGCAGCGGGCTGATCGTGTCCGCGACGGCGTTCCGCGAGGCCTTCGGCGGTGACTACACGAAGCTGGTCCGGCAAGCCGACTTCGCCGAGATCCAGGTCGACGAAAAGGAGTACCACCAGCCGGCCTGGGTTCGTGTTCCCGGGTTCGATGCGCGCAGCCTCAAGGAATTCGCCGGTGCGGCGCCGGAACCCGAGGAGGCGGGCACGGTCCGGAACGTCGTGAACGGCAGCATGCGGAACAGCATCCAGGTAGGCGGCATCCGCGGTGACGTGCACCTCGGGACGAGCCCGTCATGACCGAGACACCGGCGAAGACGAGCGAGAACAAAGTCGAAGGCAACGCAGACGGGAGCGTGCAGGCTGGTGAGATACATGGCGACGTCACAGTCACGGGCTTTTTTCACTCGATCCAGCCACCGGAGCGGGACGCACTTTCATGGCAGGTCAACGAAGAAGAGGTCGTTGAGTTAAGGGATCGCTTCGTTGCACCGGACGGGTACGAACAGGCGAAAACGATCCTGCGCAATCGTTCCGTGGTCGTCCTGCACGGCTCAGGATCGGGCAGACAGACCGCAGGGCAACGACTGCTCCTGGACCTCGGCTGTGCCCGAATAGTGCATCTCGATGACACGCGCTCACTGGCCGGTTTCAAGGAAACCGACTTCCGGGAGAACGACGGCTATATCTGGGATTCGACGGGCCCGGGTGCGACCCCGATACGGGACGCCGACTTAGTACAGGCACAGAGTTTGATCCGGGCGAAGGCGTGCCGGCTGGTCATCGTTCTCGACGACCCGAACGAAGTTCCCCAGGTGGCAAACGGTTTTGCCGTCGGCGTCAAACCACCTGATCCACTCAAGGTGGCCGAGGGGGTGATCCGTCACCGCCTCGGCACACGGTCCGCGGACTGCATCGCGATCTTGCATGACAAACTGGCGGTCAAGCTGGCGGTCGGGGATCCGCCGAGCAAGGCGGTTCACGCGGGCGAGTTGGCGATCGAGATCCTTTCCGACCCCTCCGCCGGTGAAGACGCACTTCGCAGGCTCGACGAAGACGTCGAACGCACGATCGCCAATCTCATCGATGACTGGTGGTCGACCGTCGAGTACACGATGTTCCTGGCCGTCTCGCTGCTGGAGGGAAAGCCCTTCGACCGGGTCGCAGAACTGGCGGTGGAGCTGGACGCGTTGGTCCGTGACGCGGAGTCGACCGGGGAGAAGCCCCTCCGCCCACGGCGGGTGTTTCCCAAACCCAAAGACGAACTGCTGCGGACCATCAAGGCCAAAACCATCGAACGAGACCATCCCGTGCATCCGGGACTTCGCGAGCAAACCGTCCGGTTCACCCGGCCGGACTGGGCACAGGCCGTGCTGCGCCGGTTCTGGGGGCAATATCACCTCGACCACAACCTGCTGCTCAACTGGATGTGCCGGGCCGATGAGCACGAGGCTGCCGTCAAAGCACTTTGCACCGTCATCGTGGATGTACCCGCACACGAGCCGCTCAGAACGGTACACAAACTGGCGGCGCACGGATCGTTGCGCCATCGAAGGCTCGCGGCCGCGACTCTGTACCGCCTGAGCGAAGAGCACAACCTGCGGCCGCTGGTCGAACAAACCCTCGATGAATGGGTCACGGGAACCGGCCTGAACAGGCGAGCGACTGCTGCGATGGTGTACGGCTGGCGATTCGTTCAAGACCCCCAAACCGCGCTCGGACGGCTCACAGAAATCGCACGCACGAACAGCAAACAGGTGAAAGTCGCCGTCATCGGGACCATGCTGGCGCTGGTTTCCCATCCGGTGCACCGGCGCTTGGCCATCGAGGCGATCTGCACCTGGTTCGACGATCAACAGTCACTTCGCGAGCGTGACAACCTCCGCGACGTCGCGGCCGACTTGGTGCTGTGGCTGCTGAACGTACATCCGGAGGGAAGTATCGAACTCGTCGACACGGCCGAACTCCTGAAGGAATTCCGGGAGGAGTTCCGGAAGCTCATTTGGCGGGTGGCACTTCATCCGGTGCACGGTTTCGTGCTTTTATCGGAGTTGTACGCGCGAACCGAACGCAGGACTGCCCGGGCCAGTTACAAAACCGTCCGCAGAAGCCGGGAAGAGTTGCTGCGCGTGGCCACCCTTCTGGAGCCCGATCTGAGGTTCTGGCACCGGCTGCCCGGCATGCTGCTGCTCGCCCACTGCCATCCCATCCGGCGAGCGCACATCCGCGAAATCTTCCGCTCGGCCCGCTGGGTCCAGCTGTCCGGGCAAGCGGGCCAGCCGTCACACGATCAATAGCGTCTTCCCGACCGTCAGGCGGTTCTCGATCGCGCGGTGGGCTTCGGCGGCTTCTTCGAGTCGGAAGCGTTGGCCCACAACGGGTAGCACCTCTCCCTGCGCGGCGAGGCGGAGGACTTCCGCGGTGCGCGCGCGCAGTTCCTCCGGCGTGCCGAGCGGCCCGCGGTGTACGTGGACATCGCGGGCCTCGTCGACGGGCGTCCACTCTCCGCTGGCCAGGCCGTAGCTGAAGAAACGCCCGCCGTCGCGGGTCAGGGCGAAGGTGGCGCGGCCGATTTCCCCGCCCACGCCGTCGAAAACGACATCCACCGGGTCCACTGTGGACGTCCAGTCCGGCCTCGTGTAGTCCACCGGCACGGCGCCGAGTTCCTCGACGACCTCGGTCTTCCGCGCGCCACCGGCGGCGCCCAGCACGGTCGCGCCGGCCGCGCGGGCGAGTTGCACCAGCAGGCTGCCCACGCCACCGGCGGCGGCCTCCACCAGCACGCGCTCCCCCGGCCGGATCTCCGCCGCCCGGATCAGGGCCATCGCCGTCCGGCCGTCGGCGAGCAGCGCGACGGCGTCGTCCAGCGCCAGGCCGTCCGGCACGATGAAGGGCGCGGACGCGGGCACCACAACCCGCTCGGCGTACCCGCCCGAGCCGCTGAGGCTCGTCACCACGCGCGCGCCGAGCAGCGTGGGGTCCGTGCCGCTGACGACGACCCCACCGACCCCGTTGCCGGGGATCACCGGCAGCTTCGGGGTGAACGGCCCGGGCCCACCCGCGCGCAGCTGCGTCTCCACGAACGTGATGTTCGCGTAGGCCACCTCGATCAGGACCTGCCCCGGCCCCGGCTCCGGATCCGGCGCCTCCCCCGGCAGCAGCACCTCGGGACCGCCGAACTCCTTCAACCACACAGCGCGCATGCGACAAGCCTGCATCCTCCAGTTAGGTCGAAGTCAACGCCCTGTTCTGCGAGCACCAGAAGAACGCGAGAGGATTGTTCCGTGCACACGATGACACCGCCATCCGAGTGGTTCACCGTGGTCGGTACCACGCCGATTGCACCAGGAGGCCGCCTTGCGAATCGCCGTCCCCCGAGAGATCAAGAAGCACGAATACCGGGTCGCGCTGACCCCGGCCGGGGTCCACGAGCTGACCCAGCACGGGCACCAGGTCTTCATCGAGACCGGCGCGGGTGCCGGTTCCGCCATCACCGACGACGAGTACGCCGCGGCCGGCGCGAAGGTACTCGCGACCGCGGACGCGACGTGGGCCGAGGGCGAACTGGTGCTCAAGGTCAAGGAGCCCATCGCCGAGGAGTACCCCCGCCTGCGGTCGGGGCAGGTCCTGTTCACCTACCTGCACCTGGCGGCCGACCGCGCGCTGACCGAGGCCCTGCTGGCCGCGGGCACCACGGCGATCGCCTACGAAACGGTGCAACAGCCCAGCGGAGCGCTGCCCTTGCTCGCGCCGATGTCCGAGGTCGCCGGGCGGCTCGCGCCGCAGGTCGGGGCGTACGCGCTGATGAAGCCCAGCGGCGGGCGTGGCGTGCTGCCCGGCGGAATTCCGGGCGTGCACCCGGCACGCGTGGTGGTGATCGGCGGCGGTGTGGCGGGGCTGAACGCCGCGCGGGTGGCGCTCGGCCTCGGCTCGGACGTGGAGATCCTGGACACGAACGTCGACCGGCTGCGGCAGATCGACCACGACTTCGGCGGGCGGATCCGCACGGTCACGTCGAACGCCTTCGCGGTGGAACAGGCTGTGCTGGAAGCGGATCTGGTCGTCGGCGCCGTGCTGGTGCCGGGCGCGCGGGCGCCGAAGCTGGTGTCGAACGAACTGGTCGCGCGGATGAAGCCGGGCAGTGTGCTCGTCGACATCGCGATCGACCAGGGCGGCTGCTTCGCCGACTCGCGGCCGACCACGCACGACGACCCGACGTACGTGGTGCACGAGTCCGTTTTCTACTGCGTGGCCAACATGCCGGGCGCGGTGCCGCGCACCTCCACCTACGGCCTGACCAACGTCACGCTGCCGTACGCGGCGCAGCTCGCCGACCGCGGCTGGCAGGCCGCGCTGCGCGCGGACGCGTCGCTCGCCAAGGGACTGAACACCCATGAAGGCGAGTTGACCAACGAGCCGGTCGCGGCCGCGCATTCGTTGCCACACCGGCCGATCGCCGACGTGCTCTGACCCCTTCCGTGGTTGAAGACGCATCTACCTGAAGGGCTGAACGCCGGGTTAACTTTCCTTGATGCGCGGGAAAATGGACGGCGCGCGGGCATTCGAGTTCGGCACGAAATCGGAAACGCTCGCGCGCCTTTCGGCTCTGGTCAGTTCGGCTGTCGTGCTGCCACTGGTTTCCTTCACGGTGGCCGAATGGCAACACGATCCCGGCACCGTGCTGGCGGAGATCCGCGGCAGGCCGTGGTCGGGCGACCCGCTCGTGGTTCGCAGCAGCGGGCGCGACGAGGACCAGTCCGCCTTCTCCAACGCGGGCCGCTATCTGTCCGAAACGGACGTTCGCGGCCAGGACGAGCTCGTCGCGGCGATTGGCAGGGTGGTCGCGTCCTACGATGTTTTCCTTCCCAACAACCAGGTTTTCGTGCAACCGCAGCTGGCGGACTCGCTCGCCAGCGGGGTCGTGTCCTCGTGCGAACCGAGCTGTGGCGCGCCCTACCGGGTGGTCAACTGGGCCGACGGCCCGGACACGACGGCGGTCACCTCGGGCCGCGCCACCGTGCGCACGTGGTACTTCCTCGACGGCGCGGCGCATCCGCCCGTGCCGTGGCTGGCCCGGATCCCGGAACTGGTGCGGGAACTGGAAAGTCTGAGCAGGCGGCCCTTCGAATTCGAATTCGGGGTCGCCGCCGACGGGACGCTCGTGCTGTTCCAGATGCGATTACTGGCGAAACCGGGAAAACCCGTTCCGCGGGTTCGCCACCGGGATGCCGTCGCGGAATGCCGCCGGCGGCTGCACCGGCTGTGGCAGGCGCAGACGCCCGCGCTCGGGCCCGAAACGGTGTTCGGCGTGATGCCGGACTGGAATCCCGCGGAGATGATCGGGATCCGGCCGCGCCCGCTCGCGCTTTCCTTGTACCGCACCCTGATCACCGACGAGGTGTGGGCGGAGTCCCGGCACCGCTACGGATACCGGGATCTGCGCGGCGCGCCGCTGCTGATCGACCTGCACGGCCTGCCCTACATCGACACCCGCGCCAGCTTCAGTTCGCTGGTACCGGCTTCGGTCCCGGATGACACCGCGGAGCGGCTGGTCACCGGCTATGTGCGGAAGCTGCGGCAAAACCCGCACCTGCACGACAAGGTCGAGTTCACGATCGCGCTCTCGTCGTACCACTTCACCATCGCCGAGCGCGCCGCCGAACTGGTGCGCGACGGGGTGCTTTCCCGCGCCGAGTCGACGGAACTCGTGCACTCGCTGCGGAACGTCACGACCCGGATGATGAGCGAGATCGGCCCGTACCGGCGCGACCTCGGCGAGATCGAGCAGCTCCGCCGCCTGCCACTGCACCGGCCGGAAACGTTCCGCCCCAAGCGGATCAGCGCGCTCGTGCACCTCTGCAAGCGCGCCGGGACGCTGCCGTTCTCCGGCATCGCGCGCGCCGCCTTCGCCGCGACGAGCGTGGTGCGCAGCCTGGTCGAACTCGGCGTGCTTTCGCCGGAGGACGGGGACGCGCTGCTGAGCAGTTCGCAGGTGGCCAGCGCCGCGCTGCAGCGGGATTTCGCCGAGCTGAGCCGCAGCGCTTTCCTGCGCCGGTACGGACATCTGCGCCCCGGCACGTACGACATCCTGTCGCCGCGCTACGACGAAGACCCCGCCCGTTACTTCGACTGGTCGCGGCCGGCCGCGAACGGCGCGCACTCGCCGGGATTCCTGCCGGGCATCGGGCAGATGCGCGAACTCCGCCGGCTCATGGCCGAGCACCGACTGCCCGGCACCGCGCACGAACTGCTCCGCTTCATCGTGCAGAGCGTGGCGGCGCGCGAGTACAGCAAGCTCCAGTTTTCCCGTGTGGTGAGCGAAATCCTGGTCGACGCCAAGCGCGCGGGTGAATGGCTCGGGTTCACCCCGGACGACATGTCGTACACGCGCGTCGAGGATTTGTGCGGGCTCACCGGCGACCACCAGCGGGACAAGGCAGCGCTGCGTGCGGCCATCGAAAGCGCCCGATACCGGCATGAGATCACCGAAACCCTTTGCGCCCCAGTGGTTTTGTCCGATCCGGACGAGCTGGTCTCCTTCGCGACCATGGCCGACGAGGCCAACTTCGTCACCCAGGGCCGGGTCATCGCGCCGGTCGCGGACGTGTCCGCGGGCGACGACCCGGCGGGCTGCGTAGCGATGATCTCCGCCGCCGATCCCGGCTACGACTGGATCTTCACCCGCGGCATCCGCGGGCTGATCACCGCTTTCGGCGGGGCGAACTCGCATATGGCGATCCGCGCGCTGGAACTGGGCATCCCGGCCGCGATCGGGGTCGGCGAGGCGCAGTTCACCCGGCTGCTGTACGCGGACGTGCTCGAAGTGGACGCCGCGAGCAAACTCGTCCGGCCGAGCGCGGGCGCCGGGGTCCGGATCCGTGAGACGGGGGCCGCGTGAGCGCCGGGCCGGTCGTGTGGATCACCGGGCTCTCCGGCGCGGGAAAGTCGAGCGTGGCGGGCGCACTCGCGGGCAGACTGCGCGACGAGGGTCGCCGGCCGATCCTGCTCGACGGCGACGAGCTGCGATCCGCCTTGGGCACAACGGGTTTCAGCGGCGAGAACCGGCGACGGCTCGCCGCGACGTACGCGCGACTGTGCCGGATGCTGTGCGTGCAGGGGCACATCGTCGTCTGCGCGACCATCTCGTTGCAGCACGAGATCCACGACTGGAACCGCGAGCACCTGCCCCGTTACGTCGAAGTGTTCCTCGACGTGCCGCTGACCGAACTGCGCGGCCGCGACCCGAAGGGCATCTACCGCGGCGGCACCGAAATCGTCGGCCTCGGCGTGGACGCGGAATTCCCGGTCGCCCCCGATCTGCACATCCACAACCACGGGAGCACGACCGCCGGGCAAGCGGCGGCCGAGCTGTACGAGTTCTGCGCGCGGAAAGGCATGTGGTGATGAAAACCCGATGGGACTACACGGAACTGGCCGAGACGTATTCACTGCGTCCCCGGTACGCGGACGCGGCGGTGGACCGGATCGTCGCGCTGCCGGACCGGCCGCGGCCCTCGGTCGCGGACCTCGGCGCGGGCACCGGGCATCTCACGCTCGACCTCGCCGCCCGCGGCTGCCTCGTCGACGCGGTGGAGCCCAACGCGGCGATGGCGTCGATCGGCAGGCGCCGCACCGCGCACCTCGGCGAGGTGCGCTGGTTCACCGGCACCGGCGAGGAAACCGGGCTGGCCACCGGCGCCTACGACCTCGTCACATACGGCTCCTCCTTCAACACCATGGACCGCGAGGCTGCGTTGCGGGAGGCGGCACGGCTCGTCGGACCGCGCGGGCACATCGCGTGCGTGTGGAACCACCGCGATCTGTCCGACCCGCTGCAGACGGAGATCGAATGCCTGATCCGCAGCCGCATCCCGGAGTACGACTACGGTTCGCGCCGCGAGGACCAGGCGCCGGTGATCGACGCGAGCGGCCTGTTCGGGCCGGCGGAACCGGTGTCCGCCCAGGTCTGGCACCGGGTGCGCCCGAAGGACTGGATCGCCGCTTGGCGTTCGCACGGCACTTTGCGGCGGCAGGCGGGCCCGTTGTTCGACGAGCTCGTCGACGGGATCCAGGGGCTGGTCGAAGCCAGTGAGCAGAGCCCTGTGCTGGTGCCGTATCTGACAGTGGGCTGGGTGGCGCCACGCCGGGAAGCGACGTGACGCGCGTCGTCGCGATCACGCAGCGGGTGATGGCCTGCGCGCACGGCGAAGTCCGTCTCGCGCTCGATGTCCGGTGGGCCCGTTTTCTCGCCGCCTGCGATCTGGTCGGGGTGCCCTTGCCGCTCGATCCCGGGCTCGCAGTGCGGACGTTGCGGCGCACCGGCTGTAGCGGCCTGGTGCTCACCGGCGGCGAAGGCATCGGCGTCTGGCCGGCGCGCGACGAGCTGGAGCGGGAGCTGTTGCGGTTCGCGACGGACAACGCTTTCCCGGTCGTCGCCGTGTGCCGTGGGATGCAGGTGGTGTTGCACGCGTTCGGGGTCGAGTTGCGGCGCGTGGCGGGTCACACCGCGACGACGCACGCGCTGAGCGGAGTACACGGCGGCCGGGTCGTGAACAGTTATCACGACTGGTCGGCGTTGAGCGCGCCGCCGGAGTTCGAGGTGACCGCCCGGCACGGCCCGGTCGTCGAAGCCGTCCGGCACCGGGTGGCGCCGCTGACCGGGATCATGTGGCATCCCGAACGGACAGTGGTCCCGGAGTCCGCGGACGTCGCCTTGTTCGAGGAGGCGCTCGCGGGATGAGGGCAGTGATCCTGTCCGCGGGCCGGGGCAGCCGGATGGGGGCCCGCACCGCCGACCGGCCGAAGGCTTTGCTGGAGCTGGCCGGGCATTCGCTGTTGGATCGTCAGCTGGCCGCGCTGCGGCAGGCGGGTGTCGAGGATGTGGCGGTGGTGACGGGCTGGCGTGCGGAGGCTTTCGCGGGGCAGCCAGTGCGGCGGTTCCACAATCCGGCTTGGGCGAGTTCCACGATGGTCGGTTCCCTTGCCTGTGCGGACGACTGGCTCAGTTCCGGTCCGGTGGTCGTGAGCTATGGAGATATCGTTTTCCCGCCCGCGACGGCGCGCGCCCTGGCGCGGCATCCGGGCGAGGTCGTGGTGGCCTACGACCCGGACTGGCTCGCGCAGTGGTCGGCGCGGTTCGAGAATCCGTTGGAGGACGCCGAATCCTTCCGGCTCGGCCCGGACGGGACGGTGGCGGAAATCGGCGGCACGGCGAGTTCGGCCGGCGAGGTGGAAGGCCAGTACCTGGGTCTGCTGAAGCTCGAACCGGCAGGCTGGCAGATGTTGCTCGCCGCGCTGCACGCCGCGGTCCGGTTGAACAGACGTCAGGACACGACGGGTTTGTTGCAGGATCTGGTGTCCCGTGGGCGGACCGTCCATGGTGTCCCGACGGCGGGCCCTTGGTTCGAGTTCGATCGGCCTGGGGATATCGGTGCCGGGGATGGGGTTCTGACCGCTTTGGACCGATGGCTCTTTTGAAGGCTGGCCGGTTTGGGTGCTGGTCGCCTTAGGTGCTGGTCGCCTTGGTGTGCTGGTTCTGCTGCGGCAGCAACGGACGCGCGTGGCCGCGCTTTGTGCACCCCTCTCCCGGCCCGATCCACAAGGGTTCGTGGTTGTGGGGGGTTTGTTCCCCACCCCCGTTGCCCGCCGCCGGACGACCACCAAAGGTGGTCACCACGATGGCCACCCCGATGGGTGCCGTGCAATGGCGAAGCCGAGCCAGGTGATGGGGGTCCAGGGGGCTTGCCCCCTGGCGGGGGTTTGGGGGTCCGACCCCCAAGAAGGAAGCGAAGTTGAGCGCCTCCCGGGAAGCGCCAGTCCGAAGGACGCGCGAACAGGGGCGGCCCGCTCAACCAGCCTGGGGGTCACTGGGAGCGGGCCGCCAGGAACTAGCTTAGGCGGTAAGTAGCTAGTTCGCTGCATGGGGCCCCGGTTTTGGTCGAAATACTTCTTCACGGACCGTTGACTGAACTGGTGATTCAGCGACGGAGAGTGACCTTCGCCCCGCTGCCCCCGGTTACTGGGCGGATAGGGCAGTATGTCGCCTGCGCCGAGTTCACCCATTCGCCGGAACTACGGAGGGGGAAGTATGCAAAACGACGGCAGCGGACGCATCGTCGTGCAGAACTTGAGTAAGACGTTCGGGCCGGTGGCCGCCGTGCAGAATCTGAGTTTCGTGGTGGAGCCGGGCTCGGTCACCGGGTTCCTCGGGCCGAACGGCGCGGGCAAGACGACCACGCTGCGGATGGCGCTGGGGCTGGTGACTCCGACCGCGGGGCAGGCGACGATCAGCGGCCTGCCTTACGACAAGCTGGGCAATCCGGCGCGGGTCGTGGGCGCGGTGCTGGAGAACGAGGGGTTCCATCCGAAGCGGACGGCGCGGAACCATCTGCGGGTGTACGCGGCGGCGATCGGGATGCCGGATCAGCGTGCGGACGAGGTGCTGGCGCTGGTCGGGTTGTCGAGTGCGGCGAACCGGCGGCCGGGCGGGTTTTCGCTCGGGATGCGGCAGCGGCTGGCGCTGGCGACAGCCTTGCTGGGCAACCCGCAGGTGCTGGTGCTGGACGAGCCCGCGAACGGTCTTGACCCGGAGGGCATCCTGTGGCTGCGCAACTTCCTGCGCGCCTACGCCCGCGAGGGTCGTACCGTCCTGGTGTCTTCGCACCTGTTGTCCGAGGTGGAGCAGACCATCGACAACGTGGTGATCATCGCCAACGGTGTGACCCGTTACTACGGCTCGCTCGAACAGCTGCGTGGCGGCCAGCAAAGCCGGGTGCTGATCCAGGCCGCCGATCCGGGTGCGCTCGTCAAAGCCTTGCAGCAGGCGGGTTACTCGCAGGTGGAGCCGACGCCGGACGGCCGGGTGGCGGTCATGGGCGTGACGCGGCAGCAGGTCGGTGACCTGGTCGCGAAGTCGGGCCTCGCGGTGTACGGGATCGAAGAGGACCGCGCGGATCTCGAGCGGCTCTTCTTCCAGTTGACCGGCCAGCACAACGGCGCGCCGCAGCAGTACCAGCAGCAGCCGCCGCCGGGTGGTGGTGGCTGGGGGCAGCCGCCGCAGCAGCCGTACCAGCAACAACAACAGCCGTATCAACAACAACAGCCGTACGGCACGCCTCCCGGTGGATATCAGCAGCCGGGGCAGCAGCAGGGTTGGGGAGGTCAGCGCTGATGGGCAGGCTGCTTGTCGCGGAGTTCCGCAAGACGCTCACCACGAAGCTCTGGTGGGCACTGATGATCCCGGCGGTGCTACTCGCACTGGGCTTCGCCGCGGGCTGGGGCGCGTTCGCCAACTCGGTCGGCGACGTCCTGGACGGGGACGAGTCGCAAGCCATCGCGAACGGGCTCGGCATCCAGATCGGCGAGCTGCCGATGGGGCTGCTGGCGATCGGGCACGGGATCAACATCGGGCTGACGTTCCCGGTGATCTTCGGCGTGTTCGCGCTGGCCGGTGAGTACAGCAAGAAGACGATCACCACCACGTTCCTCACCGCGCCCAACCGGGTGTCGGTGCTGGGCGCGAAGATGATCACCTACGTCGTGTGGGGCGCGATCTACGGCATCGTGCTCGCCGCCGTGTCGAGCCTTGGCATCGCGATGACGGTGGACAGCAGCCGCCTCCCGACCTCGGGCCAGTGGCTGGGCGTCGTCGGGGCGAGCGTGCTGGCCGGGATCCTGGCGACGCTGTTCGGCATCGGTGTCGGCGCGGTCTGGAACAGCGTGGTCGGCAGCGTGGTCACGCTGGCGATCTACCTTCTGGTGATCGAGAACGTGCTGATCCTGCTCTTCTACGGCCTGTGGGACGTGCCTTGGCTGGGTGGTGTCCTGCCGAACGGCACCATGAACGGGATCGTCGGCGCGATCGGGGCACAGGCGTTCGGCGCGGCCGGGGTCGAGGTACCGGCGGGCGTCAGCGACGAGACCCTGTGGGTGCTGCAGTACGTCGCGGGCGCGCCGGGCGCGTTCTCGTGGTGGGCTTCGGCGCTGATCTTCTTCCTCTGGACGATGGTGTTCTTCGGCGCCGGCTGGGCAGCCAACCAGCGCCGCGACATCACGTGAGCCGGTCGCGGCGGACGCGCATAGCCTGGACTGTGTGACCACTGCTCCCACCACGTCCGCCAAGACCGGCTGGATTTCCAGACTCTTCGCCGCCTGCTGGCGGCACCCCGCGCTCGTAGTGCTGTCGTTGACCGCGGCCGTCATCAGCGTGGGCTTCCAAGCGGCGAGCCCACTGCTGGTGAAGGTCGCGGTCGACGACGCTGTGGGCGGGCACACCGCGCAGCTCGGCCTGCTGGCAGGCGCGCTGGTCGGTGTGCAGGTGCTCATGTTCGCGACGGCGTTCGTGCGGCGGTATGTCGGCGGCAGGCTGGCGCTGGACGTGCAGCACGATCTGCGCCGCTCGGTGTTCGGCGCGGTGTCGCGTTTGGACGGTGGCAAACAGGACTCGCTGCGCACCGGGCAGGTCGTGTCGCGCGCGATCACCGATCTGCAGCTGGTGGTGTCGCTGCTGATGGTGGTGCCGCTGTCCGCAGGTTCGGTGATCTTCGCGCTGTTCTCGCTGGCGGCGATGCTGTGGATGTCCCCGGCGCTGACGCTGATCGCGCTCATCGTCGTGCCGGCGGTGGCGATCGTGGCTGGCGCCGCGCGTAAACGGCTCTTCCCGGCAACATGGTCGGCGCAGCAGCGCGCCGCGGATCTGGCGCAGCACGTCGAAGAGACCGTCACCGGTGTGCGCGTGGTCAAGGGCTTCGGCCAAGAAGCGCGCGAAGTCTCGCGCTTGGAAAAGACCGCGCGAAGGCTCTTCGCGGAACGGCTTCGCGCCGCGCGTCTCTCGGCGGTCCCGTCGGCGACAACGTCGGCGCTGCCCGCGGCCGGGCAGGTCGCTGTGCTCGCCTTCGGTGGTGTTCTCGCGCTGCACGGCGCAATCAGCCTCGGCACCTTCCTCGCCTTCGCGAGCTACGTGTCCGGCCTGATCGGCCCGGCGCGGATGATGTCGGCCCTCGTCGTGCAGGCGCAGCTGACGCGCGCGGGCGCGGACAGGGTGTACGAGCTGATCGACGCCCAGCCCGAAGTCCGTGACGCGCCCGACGCGCGGCCGCTGCCCGCGGGCCCGCTCGGCATCCGGCTCGACGACGTGCGCTTCGGGTACACGCGCTCGGAACCCGTGCTGGACGGGCTTTCGCTGGAGGCGAAACCGGGCGAGACACTCGCGCTGGTGGGCACGGCCGGCTCCGGCAAATCCACGATCTCGTTGCTGCTGCCCCGTTTCTACGACGTGCACTCGGGGTCCGTCCACATCGGAGACCGCGACATCCGCGAGGTGAAGCTCGCGGAGCTGCGCAAGGCGATCGGCGTCGTGTTCGAGGAGGCGTTCCTGTTCTCCGCGTCGGTGCGGGACAACATCGCCTACGGCCGCCCGGACGCCAGCGACGAGGAGGTCATCGCCGCCGCGAAAGCCGCCGAAGCGCACGACTTCATCATGCGGCTGCCCGAGGGCTATGCCACCGAAGTGGGCGAACGCGGGCTGACGTTGTCCGGTGGCCAGCGGCAGCGGCTCGGCCTCGCCCGCGCCCTGATCACCGACCCGCGCGTGCTGATCCTGGACGACGCCACCTCGGCGGTCGACACGGTCACCGAGGCCGCGATCCACGACACCCTGCGTGCTGTCACGGCCACCCGCACCACGCTGCTCATCGCGCACCGGCGGTCCACGCTCGCGCTGGCGGACCGGATCGCGGTGCTCGACGCGGGCCGCGTCGTCGACGTCGGCACCACGGCGGAGCTGGAGGAACGCTGCCAGCTGTTCCGGGAACTCGTGTCCGGGCCCGGCGAAGGGGTCGAGCAGACGCACCACTGCGACTGCGAAGTGCAGCCGGAAAGCGGGGTCACGGCGGAGCTGTGGCCGGCGGAAGCGGAACAGGACGAGCTGGCCGGAGCCACCACCCAGCGCAGCTCGGACGCGGCCCCCGGGATGGGCGGGATGCGGGGCGCCTTCGACGCGCCGCCGACGGAGGAACTCCTCGAAGGCGTGCGGAAACTGCCGCCGGCCACGGACACCCCGGAGGCGAAGGAGGACGTCACCGCGCCCGATCCCGGGTTCCGGCTCGGCAAGCTGCTGAACCCCGTGCGCGCGCTGCTCACCGGCGTGATCCTGCTGGTGGGGCTGGACGCGGCGGCATCGATCATGCTGCCGAACCTGTACCAGCAGGGTGTGGACCACGGCGTCCGGCCTGGCGTGGAGTGGGTCATCTGGCTGTGCGCCGGCATCGGTGCCGTGGTGATCACGCTGGACTGGTTCGCGATCTGGGCGCAGACGAAGATGACCGCGCGTGCGGGCGAAACGGTGCTGTATTCGTTGCGGGTACGCAGTTACGCGCATCTGCAGCGGCTCGGCCTCGACTACTACGAGCGCGAGCTGTCCGGGAAGATCATGACCCGGATGACCACCGACGTGGACGCGCTGTCCACGTTCCTGCAGACCGGGGTGGCGCAGGCGGTGATCAGCGCGCTGACCCTGCTCGGTATTTCCGCCGCGCTGTTGTTCACCGACGTTTCCCTTGCCCTGTATGCGCTTTCGGTGCTGCCGATCCTGATCGTGGCGACGGTGATCTTCCGGCGGCTGGCCACGGCGGCGTACACCGAGGCACGTGAGCGGGTCAGCGTGGTCAACGCCGACATGCAGGAGAACGTGAGCGGGCTCCGGGTGGCGCAGGCGTACAGCCGGGAGGAGCGTTCAGCGGAGGTGTTCGCCGAACGCAGCGACGCCTACCGGCGTTCACGGCTGCGCGCCCAGCGCTACGTGGCCACGTACTTTCCTTTCGTGACAATGCTTTCCGGCGTCGCCGAGGCGATCGTGCTGGTGGCGGGCGCGAACAGGGTGGCGGCCGGCACGCTGCCGATCGGTGTGCTGCTGGCGTTCCTGTTGTATCTCAACCTGTTCTTCTCCCCGATCCAGCAGCTGTCCTCGGTGTTCGACGGGTACCAGCAGGCGAAGGTCGGCCTGAGCCGCATCGGCGACCTGCTGCGCACGCCGACGTCGGTGCCGCCGCCCGCGAAACCGGTCGCGGTGCCGGACAGCCTCGACGGCGAGGTCGGGTTCGACGCCGTCGACTTCTCGTATCCGGGCACGGATTCCCCTGCCCTGTCGGATATTTCGCTCAAGGTGGTGCCGGGCGAGACGGTCGCGCTGGTCGGCGCGACCGGTGCCGGCAAGTCGACGGCGGTGAAGCTCGTCGCGCGCTTCTACGACGCGACCGGCGGCGAGGTCTCCATCGACGGGGTCGACGTGCGCGACTACGACCTGCCGGGGCTACGACACCGGATGGGTGTGGTACCGCAGGAGGCGCACCTGTTCTCCGGCACCGTCGCGGACAACGTGCGCTACGGCAAACCCTCGGCGAGCGACGCGGAGGTGGAGACGGCCGTGCGCGCGGTCGGCGCGCTCGACGGGGTCGCCGCGTTGTCCGCGGGCTTCCGCCAGCAAGTGGGCGAGCGCGGGAAAGCGCTGTCGGCCGGGCAACGGCAGCTGGTCGCGCTCGCGCGGGCGGAGCTGGTGAACCCGGACGTGCTGCTGCTGGACGAGGCGACGGCAGCGCTCGACCCGTCCACCGAAGCGGCCGTGCTGCAGGCGACCGAGAACCTGGCCCGCCGCCGCACGACTTTCGTGGTGGCGCACAGGCTCGCCACGGCCGCCCGCGCCGACCGGATCGTGGTGCTCGACCACGGCCGCGTCGTCGAACAGGGCACGCACGCGGAACTACTCGCGGCGGACGGACACTACGCCGAACTGTGGCGGACGGGAGCCGGTCACTAGAACGGCTCGCACTCGCCAGCCGGTGCGGGACATGCCGGGCATCCGTGGCGGGGAAAGGATCCCGGCACCGGGATGCGCCCCCGCGTCGACCGATGAGTTTTCGCCCCGGCGCCGGTATGTACCTGTGCGAGCAAACAACCGACCGAGGGAGTCCGCCATGAGCAGGCTGATCGTCATCGAGTTCGTCACGCTGGACGGCGTCATCGAGGACCCGGACGGGTCCGGGGCGACCGCCGGTGGCGGGTGGGCGTTCCGGCACGGCCCGGAAGCGGTGGCGGGCGACAAGTTCGAGCTCGGGTCGCTGCTGGACACCGGCGTCATGCTGCTCGGCCGCCGGACCTGGGAGCTGTTCGCCAAGATCTGGCCGGGCCGCGAAGGCGAGTTCGCGGCGAAGATGAACGCCATCCCGAAGCTGGTGGCTTCGCGGTCGCTGACGGGCGTCGACGGGTGGGAGAACTCGTCACTGCTCGAGGGCGACCTCGGCACCGCCGTCCGCGGACGCAAGGCGGAGCAGGACGTGATCGTCACCGGCAGCGTCAGCGTGGTGCACGCGCTCGCCGACGAGGGCCTCGTCGACGAGTACCGCCTCATGGTGTTCCCCACCGTGCTCGGCGCAGGACAGCAGCTGTTCGCCAAGCCCGCCGAACTGCGGCTCGATTCGGTCACCCAGAAGGGAGCCGCCGCGCTGCTGCGCTACCGCGTCAGCTGAAAACCTTGCCGGGGTTGAGGATCCCGAGCGGGTCGAGCGCCGTCTTGATCGCGCGGTGCATTTCGAGCACGCCCTGGCTCACCTCGCGCCGCAGGCCGCCGCGCTTGAGCAGGCCGATGCCGTGCTCACCGGTGACCGTGCCGCCCAGCTCGATCGCGTCCGCGATGATGTCCTCGAACGCCGCCTGCGCCCGCAGCTTCGCGTCCTCGTCACCGATCGGGGTGATCAGCAGCGGGTGCAGGTTCCCGTCGCCGGCGTGCGCGATGTTGGCGATCAGCGTGTCGTGCGCGGCGGCCGTCTTTTCGATGCGTGCCAGCATTTCCGGCACCAGCGCCTTGGGCACGCAGACGTCCTCGGTGAGCACCGGGCCGAGCCGTTCCAGCGCCGGGTACGCCAGCCGGCGCGCGTCGAAGAGGGCTTCGGCCTCCTGCTCGTCCGACGAGACCGCCGCCCACGTCGCCCCGGCTTCCTCGAAGCAGCGCAGCACCGTCCGCGCCTCGGCCTCGCCCGCATGGCCCGGCGTGTCGACCCGGCCCAGCAGCACGACGTTCGCCTCGGTGGACAGGCCCATGTTCTTCCACGCGTCCACCGCCTCCAGGCAGTGCCTGTCCACCAGCTCCAGCGCCGACGGGATCACCCCGGACGCCGAAACCGCGCTCACCGCCTCCCCCGCGGCGACCACCGAGTCGAAGTAGCCCGCGATGGTGCGCTCCGGCGGCCGCGTCGGACGCAGCCGGACGGTGATCTCCGTGATGATCCCCAGCGTGCCCTCGGAGCCGACCATCAACCCACAAAGGTCGTACCCCGCAACGCCTTTCGCGGTGCGGCGGCCCAGCCGGACGACGTCGCCGCGGCCGTTGACCACTTCCAGCGCCAGCACGTAGTCCCGCGTCACGCCGTACTTCACGCAGCACAGCCCGCCCGCGTTGGTGGCCACGTTCCCGCCGATGGTCGACCACGGCGCGCTCGCCGGGTCCGGCGGATACCAGAGCCCCCGCTCGGCGCAGATCGCGCGCAGGTCGTCGTTCACGATCCCGGGTCGCACGACCGCGTACCGCTCGGCCTCGTTGATCTCCAGCACCTCGGCCATCGACTCGAACGAGAGCACGATGCAGCCCTCGACGGCATTGGCGCCGCCGGAAAGCCCGGTGCCCGCGCCGCGCGGCACGATCGGGACCCGGCGCTCCGCGGCGACCCGCACCACGGCCTGTACCTCCGCGGTACTGCGCGGCCGCACGACCGCGGCGGCCCGCGCGTACTCCGCCCACTCCGCGTGGTCCTGCAGATACCCCTCGATGACGTCCGGGTCGTCGAGGACCCTGTCCACGGGCACGACGGCACGCAGCTCCGCCACCAGCTCCATCCGGCACCTCCGAAAGACCAGGTTACCTGCGGAAATCCGGCCGCGGGCATAGGTCTGGACCGCGACACGAGACGCCTGGTGTTCCTCGTCACCCGCGGTGCCGGGACGGCCGCCGCCGGCGGCTTTCCGTGCGGGGCGGGAAATCCTTCGCCGGGGTGGCCGGGATGCGCCGACTGTGTCGTCGTTCCCGCCGTTTCCGGCACGTTTTCCTGAATCCCGACAAGGTGCCTTCGCGCGTGCTCCCCACCGCGTCCGACCGGGGATATTGCCTCCTGATCGAACCCTGCATCGTTCAAGTGAGCAACGCCAAACCCAGGTGCGACGGAGATGCACCACTTCGATCACAACGCGGAACGGCGGGGGGTTAGCCTGGTAGGCGCATCAGCGGACAACAAGATCGAGATGGATAGAGGCGAGTCCCTGCCGTGTCCAGCAGCAGCCCTGCGTCACAGTTCGGCCCCAACGAGTGGCTCGTCGAGGAAATGTACGACCAGTTCCTCGCCGACCCCTCCTCAGTAGATGCCGCATGGCATGACTTCTTCTCCGACTTCAAGCCGACGCAGACGGCGGAGACCAAGCCGGACACGGGCAGCACGGCCCCGCCCCCCGAGAAGCCGGCCGCCGCCCCGAAGCCTGCGGGCAACGGCCAGGCCCCCGCCAAGCCCGCGGCGAAGCCCGCTGCCGCCGCGCCGGCCCCGGCCAAGAAGCCGCAGCCCGCCGCCGCGAAGCCGGCCGCCACCGCGGCCGCCGCGAAGTCCGACGAAGAGACGAAGCAGCTGCGCGGCGCCGCCGCGGCGATCGCGAAGAACATGGACGCCTCGCTGAGCGTCCCGACGGCGACGAGCGTGCGCGCCGTGCCCGCGAAGCTGATGGCGGACAACCGCATCGTCATCAACAACCACCTCAAGCGGACCCGCGGCGGGAAGATCTCGTTCACGCACCTCATCGGCTACGCGATGGTGCGCGCGCTGCAGGACTTCCCCAACATGAACCGGCACTACCAGCTGATCGACGGGAAGCCGTTCGCGGTCACGCCGGAGCACGTCAACATCGGCCTCGCCATCGACATGAAGGGCAAGGACGGCAACCGCACCCTCGTGGTCGCCTCCATCAAGAACACGGAGAACATGACGTTCCTCCAGTTCTGGCAGGCCTACGAGGACATCGTCAAGAAGGCGCGCAACAACAAGCTCACCGCGGACGACTTCGCGGGCACCACCATCTCGCTGACCAACCCGGGCGGCATCGGCACCAACCACTCGGTGCCGCGGCTGCAGTCCGGGCAGGGCGCGATCATCGGTGTCGGCGCGATGCAGTACCCGGCGCATTTCGAGGGCACCAGCGAAAAGGCGCTCGTCGACCTGGGCGTCAGCAAGATCATGACGCTGACCTCCACCTACGACCACCGCATCATCCAGGGCGCGGAGTCGGGCGAGTTCCTCAAGCGCATCCACCAGTTCCTGCTCGGCGAGGACGGCTTCTACGACGACATCTTCACGTCGCTGCGGCTGCCCTACGAGCCGGTCCGCTGGGTCGAGGACATCCCGGCCGGCGCGGTCGACAAGACGGCCCGCGTCATCGAGCTGATCGACGCGTACCGGATGCGCGGCCACCTGATGGCCGACACCGACCCGCTGAACTACCGCCAGCGCCGCCACGAGGACCTCGACGTCCTCTCGCACGGGCTGACCCTGTGGGACCTCGACCGCGAGTTCGCCGTCGGCGGCTTCGCGGGCCAGGAGCGGATGAAGCTGCGCGACATCCTCGGCGTGCTGCGGGACTCCTACTGCCGCACGGTCGGCATCGAGTACGCGCACATCCTGGACCCGGAGGAGCGCCGGTGGATCCAGGAGCGCGTCGAGCTGCCGCACGCGAAGCCGGACCCCGCGGTGCAGAAGTACGTGCTGTCGAAGCTGAACGCCGCCGAGGCGTTCGAGACCTTCCTGCAGACCAAGTACGTCGGCCAGAAGCGGTTCTCGCTCGAAGGCGGCGAGACGGTGATCCCGCTGCTGGACACCGTGCTGGACAAGGCAGCCGAGCACGAGCTCGACGAGGTCGTCATCGGGATGCCGCACCGCGGCCGCCTGAACGTGCTGGCGAACATCGTGGGCAAGCCGATCTCGCAGATCTTCCGCGAGTTCGAGGGCAACCTCGACCCGGGCCAGGCGCACGGTTCCGGTGACGTGAAGTACCACCTCGGCGCGGAGGGCAAGTACTTCCGCATGTTCGGCGACGGCGAGACGAAGGTGTCGCTGGCGTCCAACCCGTCGCACCTGGAGACGGTCGACCCGGTGCTCGAGGGCATCGTGCGCGCCAAGCAGGACATCCTCGACAAGGGCGACCAGGACGGCAAGGGCTTCACGGTCCTGCCGGTCCTGATGCACGGTGACGCGGCCTTCGCCGGTCAGGGTGTCGTGGCGGAGACGCTGAACCTGGCGCTGCTGCGCGGGTACCGCACCGGTGGTTCGGTGCACCTGATCGTCAACAACCAGGTCGGTTTCACCACCGCGCCGGAGCACTCGCGTTCCTCGCAGTACGCCACCGACGTCGCGAAGATGATCGGCGCGCCGATCTTCCACGTGAACGGGGACGACCCCGAGGCGGCGCACTGGGTCGCGAAGCTCGCGGTCGACTACCGCCAGGCGTTCAACAAGGACGTCGTGATCGACATGATCTGCTACCGCCGCCGCGGCCACAACGAGGGCGACGACCCTTCGATGACGCAGCCGGCGATGTACGACATCATCGACACGAAGCGCTCGGTCCGGAAGACGTACACCGAGGCCCTCATCGGCCGCGGCGACATCACGGTCGAAGAGGCCGAGGCCGCCCTGCGCGACTTCTCCAGCCAGCTCGAGCACGTGTTCAACGAGGTGCGGGAGCTGGAGAAGCACCCAGCCAAGGCGAGCCCGTCGGTCGAGGAGGAGCAGCCCATCCCGGCGAAGGTCCCGACCGCCGTTTCCCGCGACGTGATCGAGCGCATCGGTGACGCGTTCCTGAACGTCCCGGAGGGCTTCAACCCGCACCCGCGCGTCAAGCCGGTGCTGGAGCGCCGCGCGAAGATGGCCCGCGAGGGCGGTATCGACTGGGCCTTCGGTGAGCTGCTCGCCTTCGGTTCGCTCGCGCTGGAAGGCCGCCTTGTGCGGCTGTCCGGCCAGGACTCCCGCCGTGGCACGTTCACGCAGCGGCACTCGGTGCTGATCGACCGCAAGAACGGCAAGGAGTACGCCCCGCTGCAGAACCTGGCCGAGGGCCAGGGCCGGGTCATGATCTACGACTCGGCGCTGTCGGAGTACGCGGCGGTCGGTTTCGAGTACGGCTACTCGGTCGCGAACTCGAACGCGCTCGTGCTGTGGGAAGCCCAGTTCGGTGACTTCGTCAACGGCGCCCAGACGGTGATCGACGAGTACATCTCGTCCGGTGAAGCCAAGTGGGGCCAGCTCTCGGACGTCGTGCTGCTGCTGCCGCACGGTCACGAAGGCCAGGGCCCGGACCACACCTCCGGCCGCATCGAGCGCTTCCTGCAGCTGTGCGCCGAGGGCTCGATGACCGTGGCGGTGCCCTCCACCCCGGCGAACTACTTCCACCTGCTGCGCAGGCACGCGCTCGACGGAATTCGCCGTCCGATGGTGGTCTTCACGCCGAAGTCGATGCTGCGGAACAAGGCCGCCACGTCGGCCGTCGAGGACTTCACGGGTCAGTCGAAGTTCATGTCGGTCTTCGATGACAAGGACATCGACCCCGGCAAGGTGCGGAAGGTGCTGCTCACGTCGGGCAAGCTCTACTGGGAGCTGGTCGCCGAACGCGCCAAGCGCGAGGCCGACGACGTGGCCATCGTCCGGATCGAGCAGTACTACCCGCTGCCGATCAAGAAGCTGCGCGCCGCGCTCGAGCGGTACACCAACGCCAAGCAGGTCGCGTGGGTGCAGGAGGAGCCGGAAAACCAGGGCGGGTGGCCGTTCTTCGGGCTGCACCTGCCCCGGAAGTTCCCGGAGCTGCTCGCGGGCCTCGACGTCGTCGCCCGCCGCCCGATGGCCGCCCCGAGCGCCGGTTCCGGCAAGGTGCACGAGGTCGAGCAGAAGGCGCTGATCACCAGGGCCTTCGAGTAAGCAAGCACTGAAAAAGGCGCCCCTCCCCACCGCCGGAAGGGCGCCTTTTTCTTGCGACACAACAAAAACGGCCACCCGGCAGCTCCCCTCCGCTCCGCTCCGGCACCTCCCTCCGCTTCGCTCCGGGCCCCGGCAACGCGAAGCGAGCCACCCCACGCCCACACCCCACCATCGTTCCGATCCCCAGCGCTCTTCAGCGGTCGGTGTGCCGGG
>NZ_VMNW02000054.1 GCF_007713735.2 Amycolatopsis acidicola
CCCTAACCCCACCCGGCACATTTGCCGCCCCCGTCGGCGTGTTGGCCGTTCCCGCCGCCGTGTTTGCCGCACCGGTCAGCGTGTTTGCCGCACCGGTCAGCGTGTTGGCCGCCCCGGTCACCGTGTTGGCCGCCCCGGAAGTGCTCGCACCCATGCGGGGCGTGTTGGCCCCGCCGGGGGCCAACCAACCGACGGCGGGAGCCAACACGTCGACGTGGGCGGCCAACATGCCCGCGGGAATGGCAAACACGCCGTGGGGCGGGGGTTGCTAGGCCAGGGCTACTTTTCCTAGTTCTGCTGGGGTTGCCAGTAGCGGGTGTTTCGGCAGGACGCGCACGGTGTAGCCCAGCGAACCCGCGCGCGGCAGGCGCACGACCGCCACGAACTCGCCGATGCCGCCGGGGGTCATGGGCACCGTCATCGGCTCGTGCAAGTCGTCGGTGTCTTCGACCCTGCCCACCACGGCCTGGATGTCCACTTCGGACGGATCGAGGCCCGCGAGGTCGATGCGCGCCCGCAGCCGCACCTCGCTGCCCACTTCCAGTGCTTCCGCGGTCATCTCGGTGTCGAAGATCTTCACGTGCGGCCACACCGTCTCGATGCGTTTGCGGTACTCCGAAAGCGATTTCGCACCGGCGTAGGAGTCCTGGCTCGCGGCGGTGACCGTGCGGGCCGCGGGCTGGTAGTGCGACTCGACGTACTCGCGCACCATCCGCGAAGCTTGCACGCGCGGGCCGAGGGTGTCGAGGGTGTGCCAGACCATCGACATCCAGCCCTTCGGCACGTTGTCCCCGTCGCGCTCGTAGAACAACGGCGCGACCTGCTGGCCCAGCAGGTCGTACAGCGCGGCCGCTTCCAGCTCGTCACGGCGGAGCGGGTCACGGATGCCGTCGGCGGTCGGGATGGCCCAGCCGTTGCTGCCGTCGTAGCACTCGTCCCACCAACCGTCCCGGATGGACAGGTTGAGCCCGCCGTTGAGCGCGGACTTCATGCCCGACGTGCCACACGCCTCCAGCGGACGGGTCGGGTTGTTCAGCCACACATCGCAACCGCGATACAGATACCGGGCCATCGACATGTCGTAGTCCGGCAGGAAAACCATACGGCGCCGCACTTCCGGATCGTCGACGAAGCGGACGATCTGCTGGATCAGCTGCTTCCCGCCCTCGTCGGCGGGATGCGACTTCCCGGCCACGACGACCTGGATCGGCCTGTCCTCGTCCAGCAGCAGCGCCCGCAACCGCTCGGGATCGCGCAGCATGAGCGTGAGCCGCTTGTACGTGGGCACGCGGCGGGCGAAACCGACCGTGAGCACGTCCGGGTCGAAAACCGTGTTGATCCAGCCCAGTTCCAGCGCCGAAGCACCGCGCTGCAGCCACGCGTCACGCACCCGGCGACGCACCTCGACGACCAGTTTCTGCCGCAGGTCACGGCGCAGCGCCCACAGCTCCTCATCGGAAACGCCCTGGTCGCTGGGCAACTGTCCCTTGTGGCCCCACTCCTTGTGCTTGCCGCCGAGCAACGCCGTCAGCTCCCTGGCGACCCACGTCGGCCCGTGCACGCCGTTGGTCACCGAGGTGATCGGCACCTCGTCCTCGTCGAACCCGGACCACAGCCGCGCGAACATGCGACGCGAAACCCGGCCGTGCAGCTGGGAAACGCCGTTGGCCCGCTGGGCGAGCCGCAAACCCATGTGCGCCATGTTGAACATGCCGGGGTTGTCCTCGGCGCCGAGCGCGAGGATGCGCTGCGTCTCGATGCCCGGTAGCAGGCGCCCGTCACCGAAGTAGTGCTGCACGAGGTCCACCGGGAAACGATCGATGCCGGCGGGCACCGGGGTGTGCGTGGTGAACACGGTGCCCGCGCGCACCGGTGGCAGCACCTCGTCGAAGCCGAGACCGTTCTCGTCGATGATCTCCCGCGCTCGCTCCAGGCCGAGGAAACCGGCGTGGCCTTCGTTGGTGTGGAAGACCTCCGGCTGCGGATGCCCGGTCAGCTCGCAGTACCGCCGCACGGCGCGCATCCCGCCGATCCCGGCGAGGATCTCCTGCCGGATGCGATGATCCGCGTCCCCGCCGTAGAGCCGGTCGGTGACGCGGCGCAGGTCCTCGTCGTTGGCCTCCACATCGGTGTCCAGCAACAGCAACGGAACCCGGCCGACGTGCGCCAGCCATACCTGCGCGTACATGTCACGGCCGCCGGGCATCGCGACGTGCACCAGCTCCGGCTCGCCGTTCTCGCCGATGAGCAGGTCCAGCGGCAGCGCGTTCGGGTCGATCACCGGGTAGTGCTCGAGCTGCCAGCCGTCGAGCGAGAGCCCCTGCCGGAAGTAGCCTGCCCGGTACAGCGGCCCGACCCCGATCACCGGGACACCGAGATCCGACGAGGCCTTGAGGTGATCGCCCGCGAGCACGCCCAGCCCGCCCGAGTAGTTCGGCAACGCTTCGTGCACACCGAACTCCATGCAGAAGTAGGCGATGCTGCGCGGCGCGCCCGCCTGCTGCTCCTGGTACCACCTGTCCTCGGTCAGGTAGCGGCGCAGATCCTCGGTGGCCGCGTTCGCCCTCGCCAGGAACTTCTCGTCCGCGGCAAGCTCCTCCAGCCTGCTCGAAGGCACCGCGAGCAACATCCGGAGCGGATCGCGAACCCGGCGGAACAGTTCGTCGTCCAAGGACGCGAACAGGTCCCTGGTCGGCGGGTGCCACGTCCAACGCAGGTTGGTCGCCAACTCCCGCAGCCCGGCCAGTGGCTCCGGGAGGCTGGCGCGGACGGTGAACCGACGAATTGCTCTCATGAGAGCCGACGATATCGGTAAGGTGCCCGTGTCCGTAGGTGACGAAGGAACGGTGAAGATGCGCGCAGGGGGACCACGACGGCCGTTGGCCGCCGTTTTGACGGCGGTACTGGTGCTGGGCTTGGCGGCCTGCGGCGGGAAGGGCGAGTCGTCCACCGCGGCGGGCACCGTCGACGGGCTGCCGATCACGCACTTCGAGAGCGGGTTGAAGTCGGACGCCCCGACCCCGGACCTCCAGGTGGAGAACGTCAGCGACGACGAGGCGGACAAACTCGCCACGGCCACGATCGCCGACGTCGAGGCCTACTGGGGCGAACAGCTGCCCAACGACTTCGGCGTCCAGTTCGAGCCGGTCAAATCGCTGCTGTCGTACGAGTCGGACGGCCCCAACCAGGAGAACGGCTGCGGCGACACGAAGAAGAACGTCAACGCGTTCTACTGCGGCGCGGACGACTCGGTCGCCTGGGACCGCAGTGTGCTGCTGCCCACGATGATCCAGCAGTTCGGCCCGCTCTCGGTGGTCACCGTGCTGGCGCACGAGTTCGGGCACGCGGTCCAGTACCGGATCAAGGACCAGACCGGGATCAGCAAGTCCACCCCGACGATCGTCAAGGAGCAGCAGGCCGACTGCTTCGCCGGCGGCTACTACCGCTGGGTCGCGGAGGGCAAGAGCAAGTACTTCAACGTGTCCACCGGCGAGGGGCTGAACTCGGCGCTGTCGTCGCTGTTCCTGGTCCGCGACAGCGCGGGCACCTCGGCCACCGACCAGCAGGCGCACGGCACGGCGTTCGACCGCATCTTCGCGTTCCAGCTCGGGTTCGAGAAGGGCCCGAAGGACTGCGCGGCGCTGAACATGGACAACATCAAGCCCCGGCTCACCGAGCGCCCCTTCGACAAGGGCGACAAGACCGAGGGCGACACCAAGATCACCGATGATTCCGTTGCCGTGCTGAAGGAAAGCCTCGACTCCGCGTTCCAGGGCGCGAACGTGCCGGGCCCGGAGATCACCGACGGCGGCGGGAGCTGCCCGAGCGGCGCGGCCACCCCGCCCGCGTCGTACTGCGCGTCGGACAACAGCGTGAGCATCGACCTGTCGTCGTTGGCGGCGCTGGGCAAACCGGTCGACACCGAGGCCGAGTGGAACGGCGAGGACAGCGGCGGGCACGGCGACTTCGCGGCCTTCTCGGAAATCGCCTCCCGGTACACGCTCGGCATCCAGAAGGGCGTCGGCGCGTCCATCGACAACGCCAACGCGGGCCTGCGCACGGCTTGCCTCGTCGGCGCCTGGGCGGCGGTCGCGTCCACCAGCGGCAAGCTGCGGCTGTCGGCGGGTGACCTGGACGAGGCGATCTCGGACCTGCTTCGCCCGGACAGCCTCGTGGCGGCGGACGTCAACGGGAAACGCGTGGACGCCGGGTTCACCCGCGTCGAGGCGATGCGCACCGGCTACCTCCAGGGCTCGACGCCCTGCACCCAGCAGTACGGCTAGAAACCCTTGCCGCAGCACGAAAAACGCCGCTCACCTCGCACGTGAGCGGCGTTTTTCGTGGTCGGTCAGAAGAGTGCCGATGCCAGGTTCCGCCGGGCCTTGGCCACCCGCTCGTCGGCCGGGTCGAACAGCTCGAACAACCCCACCAGGTGCTCGCGCACCCGGTTCCGGTCGTCGCCTGCCGTGCGCCGCACCGCGGCGATCAGCCTGTCGAAGGCCGCCTCCGCTTCGTTCTGCGCGACCTCGAAGTCCGCGGCCGCGAGCTGCGCGTCCAGGTCGCCCGGCTCCGCGTCGGCCTTGGCCACCGCGGACGAGTCGGCCTCGGCGGCGCGGGCCTCGAACCGGACGTGCACCAGGGCCGCCTTCGCCTGCTCGTTCGCCGGCTCCACGTCCAGGATCCGCTGGTACGCCGCCTCCGCCGCCGCGAAGTCACCCCGGGCGAAGGCGTCCTCCGCCTCGGTGAAGCGCGGGTCTTCCGGCTCCTCGGCCGGCTCGCCGCCCTGCTGCGCGCCCTGCGCGCCGGGCAGCTTGTCCTTGAGGGCGTCGAGAAGTTCGTCGAGCCACTTCTGGACCTCGGCCTCGGGCAACGCGCCGGCGAAGGCGTGCACCGGCTGCCCGCCGGCGACCGCGACCACCGTCGGGATGGACTGGGCGCCGAAGAGCTGCGCGATGCGCGGGCTGGCCTCGACGTCGACCCTGGCCAGCACCCAGGCACCGTTCGCATGGGAGGCGAGCTTGTCGAGGGTCTGGCTGAGTTGCTGGGCCTGCCCGCTGTAGCTCGCCGTCAGCTCGACGACCACGAGCTGGTTCAGGGACCGCTCGACGACCTCGGGCTGGAAATCCGCCTCGGTGACATTGAGCACCGCGCCACCGGCGGGCGCGCCGCCGCCGCCGGTCGGCGCCTGCGGCGACGACTGCTGTTGGCGCTGCGCGTCCGCGCGTGCCTTCAGCGCGGACAGATCGACCGCGCCGGAGAGCGCGGCGGACATGGCTGCTGAATTCGCTGCTGCTCCGCGTGGGTTCGTCACGCGTCCATCCTGGCACGCGCGCCCGGAAGATTCACCGGAGGTGGTCTTCGACGCGCTCCACCTTCGCGGTCAGCTGACCGGTGTAGCCGGGCCGGATGTCGGCCTTCAGCACCAGCGCCACCCGGGACGAGCCCTCACCAGCGGCTTCGACCGCCCGTTTGACGACGTCCATGACCTCGTCCCACTCGCCCTCGACGTTGGTGAACATCGCGTTCGTCGAGTTCGGCAGCCCCGAGTCGCGGACCACTTTGACCGCGCGCGCGACGGCTTCGCTGACCCCGCCCTCCGGGTCACCGCCGGACGGGCTGACGCTGAATGCCACGAGCATGGCTGCCCCTTTCACGTTGTGCGTTCGGGTTCGGGCACTACCCTGCCCCAACGCTCTGGTACCCGCTGGTAGCTTGCCATTTCATGAGCCGTCCCCTGCCCTTCGACCCGATCGCCCGCGCCGCGCAGCTGTGGGAGGACCGGATCGGGCCGTCCGACACGATGGCCGCGGTCACCGGGTTGATGCGCGTGCAGCAGATCATCCAGTCGGCCGTGGACGGCGCGCTGAAACCGCACGGGCTGACTTTCGCCAGGTACGAAGCGTTGGTGTTGCTCACTTTCGCGCGGCGCTCGAGCCTGCCGATGCGCGTGATGGGCGAACGGTTGCAGCTGCACCCGACGAGCGTCACCAACATCGTCGACCGGCTGGAGCGTGACGGGCTCGTGAAGCGGATGCCGCACCCGACCGACCGCCGCACGACGCTGGTCGAGATCACCGACGACGGACGCGCCCGGCACGCGGAAGCCACCAAGGCGGTGACGGCGATCGACTTCGGACTCGTCGGGTTGACCGGCAACCAGACCACCCAGCTCACCGAGCTGCTCACCCGCATCCGCAAAGCCACCGGCGACTTCGTGGACTAGGCGGCCGCCCAGGAACGACGAAAGTGCGGGCCCTCGAACCGAGAGCCCGCACGTCGTCGCGGGAAGTCAGGCGGAGACGGGGGTCTTGGCGAAAAGACCGGTGCCACCGTAGATCTGGCGCTGGGGGCCGTCCAGCTTGCCGGTGCGCAGCGCCCAGGTCTCGAACCACCAGGTGAACAACGGCGGGATGCTCGCCAGCAGCGCCAGCAGCAGGGTCTTCGGCCGCCAGCCCAGCGGCTTGAACACAGACAGGGAGGTGATGACGTACAGCACGAAGATCACTCCGTGCACCATGCCGAGCACCGGGACGCCACCCTCGTGGGAGGTGTGGAAGCCGTACTTCAGAATCATCCCGATCAGCAAACCCGCCCAGGAAAACGCCTCGGCGACTGCGGCCACGCGGAAAACGAGAGCGGCCTTGCTGGACACGACTTCCTCCCTATAGGTCACACACACAAAAATCGTCCGGCAACGGGGGTCGGCCGGGACTTCACCCGGTCGACGTCAACCACGCTGTCGGACGTTTCGATACCAGTGTGCGCCGTGACCGTGCTCACGGGAACATCGGGGGTCGTGATTGTTCTCACGACCCCCGATGCGCGTCATCTCATGCGCCCACCCCGATCGCGAAGACGTGCAGCTGTCCACCCGAAACCGAGGACGGCAGGGTCACACTGGCGACCTGCTTCCCACTGTCCAAAGTGATCGGTGCGCTCGCGAACACGTAGGTGCCGATCTGTTGCGTGTCACCGCCCGTGCTGTTCCGGTACGAGGTCGTGACCGCCTTGACGTTCCCGTACGCGAGCTGTTGCGCCCCGGCCCCGAGCGTCCAGTCGGAGAACCCGAGCTGCGCGGTGCTCGTACTGCCGTCGGTGTAGGTGATCGTGACCGTGCCCGAGGCGTTGCCGTTCGCCGCCGCGCCGAGGAACGCGAGCCGCCCGCTGCCGGACACGTTCACCGTTTGTCCTTGTGCGAGCACATTGTCCGGATCTCCCGCCGGGTAATTCGGCCAGGTGTAGGACAAACCGTCGACGGTGACTGTGCCGCCGGGTGTCGCGCCCGCGGCCGCGAGAGCGTCGGACGAATAGCTGAAGCCGACCCCGTCGAAGTTCGCCACGCCGGGCTGCGCGTCCGGCGAGATGCCCGCGTTGTTCACCGTGGCGAGCCAGCTTCCGGGCTGTGCCACGAGAACCCCGAGCGTCGTGGTCAGCGGCTGCTGCCCGTCGGCGGTCAGCGTTATCGGCACCTGGTAGCGCCCGTCGGCCGTGCCGGCCGCGACATTCACCGTCACGTCGGCGGTCACCTTGGCCCCGGCCGGCACTTCGAGGTCGCCGGACGACGGGGTCACCGTGATCCCGGCCGGCGGGTCGGCGCTCCAGTGCCACGTCCGCGTGGTTCCGGAAAGGTCCTGCGCGCCGATCTTCGCCGTGCCACTGCCCCCGGAGGGAATCGTCAGACTTCCGGGATCCACATAGGACAGTGCGGGTGTCTCACCGTCGCGGAAGGACGGTGGCGCGTCGGAAGGCGCGCTGCCCCACGACGTGTCCGGCGTGCCGGAGAGCGTGTAGTCGAGCGTGCCGCCGTTGGCCACGAACGACTCGGGCAGCCAGGTCTTCGTCGTGTCCGCGCCGTTCACCTTCAGCCCGGTCACGTACTCGCCGGACCCGGAACCGTTGACGGTGATGGTCTTCCCGGCACCCGTCTTGATGACCGCCTTGCTGAACAAGGGAGAACCGAGCACGAGCTCGGCACGGCCCGGGATCTCCGGGTACATGCCCAGCGCCGACCACACGTACCAGGAGGACATCTGGCCGAGGTCGTCGTTGCCGACGAGGCCCTCCGGGTTGGGGTTGTAGAGCTCGGTCATCGCCTTGCGCACGACGGCCTGCGTCTTGTAGGGAGCGCCGGCGAAGTCGTACAGCCATGGGGAGTTCGCGTTCGGCTCGTTGCCGAGAAACGCGTGCGGATCCTGGGTTCCCGCGTTCAGCTCGGTGAAGAATTCGTCCAACCGGGACTGTACGGCCTGGTTCCCGCCGAGCGCGGTGATCAACCCGCCCACGTTGTAGGGCACCATCCACGTGTACTGCGCGCCGTTGCCCTCGACCCAGCCGGACGAACTGCCCGGGTTGTACGGCTCGGCGAAGGTCCCGTCGGCCTGCCGCGGCTGAAGGTAACCGCTCGCGGGGTTGTACAGGTTCTGCCAGTTCTGCGCGCGTTTCGTGAACGTCTGGTACGTCGACGTGTCACCGAGCCGTTGCGCCAGCTGCGCGATCGAGAAGTCCGCGCTCGTGTACTCCAGCGTGTCGGCTCCGGCGCCCGGCACGTAACCGAGCCTGAGATAGTCGGCCAGCCCCGGCCGCTCCACATATCCTTGCGTGGTCGGCTCTGTCGCGCCGCGGACCATTGAGGACAGTGCGGAGTTCGCGTCGAAGTCCTTGGCGCCGAAGGCATACGCCGTCGAAACGATGATGTGGTACGGGTCGCCGTTCATCACGCCCGTGTAGTCGTTCGCCACCGTCCAGCGGTCCCAGCTGCCACCCTGCCGCGCGTAGTCGACCATCGACTGCGCCATGTCCGAGGTCTCCTCCGGGGCCAGCATCGCGAGCAGCTGTATTTCGGACCGGTAGATGTCCCAGCCGGAGAAGTTCGTATACACCGCATGGCCCTTGGCCGCCTTGTGCACGCGCCCGTCGAACCCGGTGTACGAGCCGTCGGAGTCGGAGAACACGTTGGGCTGGATCAGGGAGTGGTACAGCGCGGTGTAGAACGTGGTCTTGTCCGCGTCCGAACCGCCGGTCACCTGGATCTGGTTCAGGCGGTCGTTCCAGGCCTTGCGCGCCTCGCTCGCCACGGTGTCGAACGACTTGTGGTTGTTCTCCGCCTTGAGGTTTCCCTGCGCCCCATCGACGGACACAAAGGACAGTCCTACTTGGACGTTCACCTGCGCGCCTGGAGCGAAGGTGACGTAACCGCCGCTGCCCGGCCCGCTGACCGTGGTACTGGTCGGTTTCGCCGACTCGGAGCGGGCCACCTTCTCCTGCGCGGCCACTTTCGCCTGCGCGCCACCGTTTTCCGTGGTCTTGCCCGGGGTGACCGTGCCGTTGCGCCAGGTGCCGATCGAGGCGAACGGGGTGTCGAACTTCGCGTAGAAGTACACGCGGTAGTGCGAGTCCGTGCCGCAGAACCGGCCGCTGGACGCCCAGCCGCTCACGCTGTCCTTGCCGATCGTGATCTGCGCGTCGTCGGTGCCCATGATCGACCCGGAGCTGTTGATCAGCAGCGCGGCCGGGCCGTCCTGCGGGTAGCTGAACCGGCCGGACCCGGTGCGCTGGGTGGCCGTCAGGTCGACCTGCACGCCGCTGTCGAGCTTGACGCTGTACTGCCCGGCGCTCGCCTGCTCGTTCGCGTGCGAGAACGGCAGCGTGTACCGGCCGGGATCCGTCGCCGGTGACGTGGTGACTTCACCCGCGTACGGGATGAACGGGATGTCCTCGTAGGTATCGCAGCCCGCGCCCGAGAGGTGGGTCAGACTGAAGCCCTTGAGTGCCGTGCTGTCGTAGTAGTAGCCGCCGTGCTGTTCGGTGACCGTGTCCGGGCTCCACTGCACCATCCCGAACGGGACCACCGCGCCCGGGAACGTGTTGCCGGCGCCGCCGCCGGTGCCCTGATCCTCGCCGCCCGGCCTCGTCCCGACGAACGGGTTGACCCAGTTCGCCAAGTCCTGAGCCGGGGCGGCATCCGCCTGCACGCCGGGCATGACCGAGGAAACCACGAGGACGGCCGCCAGTGCCAGCCCTGTCCCCATCCGCGAAAGCCGCATTGCTCACGCCTCCCTGACAACCTTGTCGTCGCGACTCACTGTGGTTACCCGGTAACCGGGCAGTCAAGGATCGTGGTGGAACCTGTCCCGTTCCGGACAGCGGATACTCCGGACGTACCAAGGAAAACGTCCCCGGCGTAGTCCAGACCATTGACAAACGGACAGCGGTCGGGTGAGATCCCGAGATTATGACAACGTTGTCGGACGGTCAGCGCCGGAGCACCGGCAGACGGGCCACGATGAACGATGTCGCCCGGCTGGCGGGGGTGAGCATCAAGACCGTGTCCCGGGTGGTCAACGACGAGCCCGCGGTCCACCCGGAGACCGCGCAGCGGGTGCTCGCCGCCATCGACCAGCTCGGCTTCCGGCGCAATCTCGGCGCGCGGAACCTGCGCCGCGGCTCCAGCACCGGCACCATCGGCCTGGTCGTGGAGGACGTCGGCAACCCCTTCTACTCGGAGCTCAACCGCGCGGTGGAGAAGGTCGCGACCTCATTCGGGCGGCACGTGCTCACCGGCTCGTCCGACGAAAACGCCGACCACGAACGCGAACTGGCGCTGGAGTTCTGCGCGCGCCGGGTGGACGGGCTGCTCGTCGTCCCGGCCGGCACGCAGCACGGTTACCTGGTGCCCGAGATGCGGGCCGGCACGCCGGTGGTGTTCCTCGACCGTCCGGCCGGCGACATCGTGGCCGACACGGTGCTGGTGGACAACCTCGGCGGCACCATCGAAGCGGTGGCGCACCTGGCCCGGCACGGGCACCAGCGGATCGCCTTCCTCGGCGACAGGCCGGACATCTTCACCGCGTCAGAACGTCTCCGCGGTTTCCGGGAAGGCTGCGTGCGCGCGGGCCTGCGCTACGAGGAGCGGCTGACAGCGCTACGCACGCCGACACGCGAGAACGTGGCCGACGCGGTGCGGCGCCTGCTCACCGGCCCGGAGCGCGCGACAGCCGTCATCGCGGGCAACAACCGCATCGCCGTGTACCTGCTCCGCGCGCTGGCCCACGTCAGCCCGCGCCCCGCCTTGGTGAGCTTCGACGACTTCGAGCTCGCCGATCTGCTCGACCCGCCCGTCACGGTGATCGGCCACGACGTCGGCCGGCTCGGGGTGGCGGCGGCCGAGCTGCTGTTCGCCCGGATCCACGGCGAGGATTCCCCGCCGAGAAAGGTAGTTCTGCCCGTGCACCTCGTACCCCGCGGCTCCGGTGAGGTCGCCCCGTGACCGCACCGATCAAGCTGCCAGCCAACCAGCCGCCGCAGTTCTACCGCGGCGGGGCCTCCATCGCCGCGCTGCGCGGAGCGAGCTCCGACAAGGAGTTCGGCCCCGAGGACTGGATCGCGTCCACCACCACCCTGTTCGGCCAGGAGGAGAACGGCCTCACCAGACTGCCCGACGGACGCCGGCTGCGCGAAGCCGTCAGCGCCGACCCGGCATCCTGGCTCGGCGCGAAGCACGTCGAGTCCTTCGCCGATTCGACCGCGCTGCTGGTGAAGCTGCTCGACGCGGGCCAGCGCCTGCCGGTGCACTTCCATCCGTCGAACTCGTTCGCGCGCAAGCACTTCGACTCGCATTTCGGCAAGACCGAGGCGTGGATCGTGGTCGGCACGAGCGGTGAAGATCCGCGGGTGTACCCGGGCTTCAAGGAGACGGTAAGCGCTTCCACGGTCGACGAATGGGTGCGCGAGCAGAACACCGAAGCGATGCTCGGCGCGCTGAACAGCGTCCCGGTGCGTCCCGGCGACAACGTCTACATCCCCGCCGGGCTGCCGCACGCGATCGGCGAAGGCGTGTTCGTCGTCGAGCTGCAGCAGCCGACGGACTTCTCACTGACCATCGAGTGGCGGGACTTCCTGGAGAGCCCGGAGAAGGGCCACCTCGGCATCGGTTTCGACACCGCCTTGCAGGCGCTGGACACCACCGCGCGTGACCCGGAGTCGATCATCCGGCGCACCGGGGACGAGGATGGGTCCATTGTGGACCTTCTGGTGCCGGACTCCGCGGATTTCTTCCGGGCCGACCGGCTGCACCCTTTGGCACCACTCGCGCTCGATCCGTCATTCGCCGTGTTCGTCGTCCTCGACGGGCAGGGCACCTTGCGCACCGAGCACGGCGGAGAACTCGCCCTGGCCAAGGGCGACACCGTGGTCGTACCGTTCGCGGCGGGCCAGGCCGAGCTGTCCGGCGACCTGACCACGATCCGTTGCCGCCCACCAGCTCCGGGAGCGCGCCTATGAGTGAAACGATCCTGCTCGACGCCCAGAACATCGTGAAGCACTACGGCTCCGTGGAGGCGCTGCGGGGCGCGTCGTTCCAGGCGCGGGCCGGCGAAGTGACGTCGCTGATCGGCGACAACGGCGCGGGGAAGTCCACCCTGATCAAATGCCTGTCCGGCGCGGAGCAGCCCAGTTCGGGGAAGATCCTGCTGGACGGCAAGGAGATCCACCTCGACTCGCCCACCACCGCGCGGCGTCTCGGCATCGAGACGGTGTACCAGGACCTCGCCGTGGCGCCCGAGCTGGATCCGGCGGCGAACCTGTTCCTCGGCAGGGAGATCCACCGCAAGGGCATCCTCGGCAAGCTCGGGATGCTGGACAAGGGCGAGATGCGCCGGCGGGCCGTCGAGGAGTTCAAACGGCTCGGCGTGACCCTGCAGAGCACGGACGTGCCGATCGGCTCGCTTTCCGGCGGGCAGCGGCAAAGCGTCGCGGTGGCGCGTTCGGTGGTCTGGGCGAGCAAGGTCGTGTTCATGGACGAGCCCACCGCCGCGCTGGGCGTGGTGCAGCGGGAACGCGTGCTGGACGTGATCCGCCGCGTCCGGGACCAGGGCATCGCGGTGGTGCTGATCAGCCACAACATGCCCGAGGTGCTTTCGGTCTCGGACCGGATCGAGGTGCTGCGCCTTGGCACCAGGGTGGCCAGGTTCCAGGCGGCGGACACGAAACTGGAGGACCTCGTCGCGGCGATGACGGGTGCGCTGACCCAGGAGGAGGCCGCATGAGGACTGCTTGCAGGTCCGAATCATCGAACACCACGTCGGCCGACGTCATGGCGCCGCCGCGGCTTGCCGCGTCCGTTGAGGAGGCCGCGTGAGTACCGGGACGAAGGAGATCCAGTCCTCTGTGGAGGGTGGGTTCGGAAAGCGCTCTCTCGGGCAACGGCTGATCGCGGCCAACACCTTCTGGATCGCGCTGGTGCTGATCGCGCTGATCATCGTGTTCACGGTGATCGCGCCCGAGCAGTTCGCCACCCTGTTCACCTTCCAGACCCTGCTGATCGAGACCTCGGTCCTGCTGGTGCTCTCGGTCGGGATGACGTTCGTGATCATCACCTCCGGCATCGACCTGTCCGTCGGTTCGGTGCTGATCTTCGCCGGCATGGTCTGCGGCAAGACGATGGAAGCGCTTTCTCCCGGCGGCAACGCGGGTTCCGCGGGCTGGGGCGTGATCACCATCGGGCTCGTCGCCGCGGTCGTGTCGGGCACGGTCTGGGGGCTGATCAACGGGTTCCTCATCGCGGTGGCGAAGATCCCGCCGCTGATCGTCACCCTCGGCACGATGGGCGCGGCGCTCGGTGCGGCATACCTGCTCAACAACGGCTCGGACGTGCGCAGCGTGCCGACGGTGCTGAACAAGACACTCGGCTACGGCACGTCGCTCGGCGGGGTGCCGAACCTGGTGATCGTCGCCGTCGTGATCACGCTGATCGGCGCGTGGCTGTTGCACACCACCAAGTTCGGCCGCTACACCTACGCGGTCGGGTCGAACGCCGAAGCCGCGAGGCGCTCGGGCATCGGCGTCACCGCGCACCTGCTGAAGGTGTACACGCTGACCGGTTTCCTCGCCGGGATAGCGGGTTTCATGTCGCTGGCCTACTACGCCTCGACCACGATCACCGCGCACACCACGGACAACCTCAACGCCATCGCCGCCACGGTGATGGGTGGCACCAGCCTGTTCGGCGGGGTCGGTTCAGTACTGGGCACGGTGATCGGGGTGTTCATCCCGGCGGTGCTGAAGAAGGGCTTCAACATCACGCAGGTCCAGGACTTCTGGCAGATGATCGCGGTCGGCGCGGTGTTGATCGCCGCCGTGTGGTTCGACCAGCGCCGCCGCAGGCAGCGCAATTCTCGTTAGGTTGTGTTTCAGAAGCGGCGGAGCCGCTTGCGGTGCGGGACTCAGCTCGCTCCGCTACCCGCACCGCAACGCAAACCACTTTTGAACAGTCCTTAGTCCCCACAACGAAGTTGGGAGTTTGTCGATGAAGAAGGTGCTCACCGCGGGCACGGTCGTCGCCGCGGCGGCGCTGCTCGCGGCCTGTGGTTCGGGTCAGGTCGGCGGGTCGGGCAACGACACCGTGCAGAACAGCAAGCAGCTCGCGTTGATCCCGGGCCAGCAGGCCGAGCCGTTCTACATCTCGATGCAGTGCGGCGCCGAGGCCGAAGCGAAGAAGCTCGGCTACCAGCTCACCACGAGCGCGCCACAGAAGTTCGACGCGGCGATGCAGACCGAGAAAGTGAACGCGCTGGGCTCCAACCCGCCGGGCGCGCTGCTGATCGCCCCCACCGACGACACGGCGATGCTCGCGCCGATCCAGCAGGTGGCCAACCGCGGCACGAAGATCGTCCAGGTGGACACGGCGCTGAAGGACTCCAGCGTCGCGGTTTCGTCGATCTCCTCCAACAACACCGACGGCGGCAAGCTCGCCGCGCAGACGCTGGCCGATCTGGTCGGGGGCAAATCCGGTTCGGTGCTGGTGCTCGACACGATCGCGGGCACGTCGACCACCGCGCAGCGGGCGCAGGGTTTCACCGACGAGCTGAAGAACCACCCGAACCTGAAGTCGGTCGGCGTGCAGTTCACGCAGAACGAGCCGGAGCAGGCGGCGGCCAAGGTGACCGCGGCGCTGGCCTCGACCCCGGACCTGATCGGCATCTTCGCCACCAACCTCAACACCGGTGAGGGCGCGGCGACGGGCCTGCGCAACGCGGGCAAGATCGGTCAGGTCAACCTGGTCGGCTTCGACGCCAGTCCGTCCGAAGTGGACGGTCTGCGCAAGGGCGAGTACCAGGCGCTGATCGCGCAGGACCCGGCGATGATCGGGCAGCAGGGCGTGGACCAGGCCGCCGCGGCGCTGGAGAACAAGCCGGTGACCAAGAACCTGACGGCACCGCTGCACTCGATCACCAAGGCGAACATGGACGCCAACTCGCAGTACTTCTACAAGCAGCAGTGCTGATCCGGGGAGGGGCGGGCCGCGTCGCCCGCCCCTCTCACCTCAGCACTTCTGGTCGCCGCCGATGGCCTGCTCGGCGAGCCCGAGATCCGGCCTGGCGATGCTCTTCGTGGACTTGGCACCCACGCAGTACTGCACGGTGGAGCCGGTCGGCGTGCCGCCGGGGCCGGCACCCCAGACGTACTTGATCCCCACCTTGGCCTTGTAGTTGTGGCAGTTCGTGTACTTCTGGCCGCCGAAGTCGAGCCCGCACGACGCCGCCTGCGCCCCTGGCGCGCCGACCACCGAAACGGCCACCAGACTCACCGCGGCCGCGCAAGCACCCAGAACCCTTTTGATATCCATCTGTTCCTCCTCCCGACGATCACCATCGCACGCCTGGAGGGGGCGCGCGACCTGACCGCCGAGTGGAGTCAGAGCTCCTTCAACCGGTTCGCGAACCAGTCCCTTGTCTCCTTCCACAGCCCGGCGCCCAGCGAAATCCTGGCCACACCGAGGCTTGCGAGGTCGGTGTCCGGGATTCGGTTGCCGTTCACCGCGGCCGGGCTGACCGCCTTCACGAACTCCCCCAGCACCTCGGCCGAGCGGACCGCGATCGGGTACACGCAGTCCGCGCCCGCCGCCAGGTACGCTCGCGCGCGCTCGACGGCGCCCGGCAGCTGCGCGGCCTGGTCCTCGGCCCGGAGGAACAGGTCCGTGCGAGCGTTGAGCACCAGCTCCTGCCCGGCCGCTTCCCTTACCGCGGCGAGGAAATCGCTCTGCTCCGAGATCGAGCGCAGCTGCCCGCGGCCGTGGTCGGTGTCCTCGAGGTTGCAGCCGACCGCGCCCGTCTCCAGCAGCCGCTCGACGAACTCGGCGGCGGGCAGGCCGTAGCCGGATTCGGCGTCCACCGTGACCGGGACCGGCACCGCTTTGGCGATGCGCGCCGCCGCGGCGAACATTTCCTCGACCGGCGCGTGCTCCCCGTCCTGGAAGCCCTGCACCATCGCGACCGCGAACGAACTCGTTGCCACGACAGGGAAACCTGCGTCGACGACGAGGTGCGCGGTGTCCGCGTCCCACGCGTTCGGCAGCACGAGCGGCTTCCCCGGTACGTGCAGCTCCCGCAGCCGTGCCGCAGTCATGCCGGCACCGGGGTGTGGCTGGTGACGTTGAGGCGGTTGAAGGTGTTCATGATCGTGATCGCCCAGGCGATCACCGTGTACTGCTCCTCGGTGAACGCGGCGGTGGCGCGCTGGTACACGTCCTCCGGCACGTCCTGCGTTTCGGACAGCTTCGTCATCGCGTCGGCCAGCGCGAGCGCGGCCTCCTCCTGCTCCGTGTAGACGCCCGCCTCGCGCCACGCGTTGAGCAGGTAGATGCGCTGCTCGGTCTCGCCGATCTTGCGGGCGTCCTTGACGTGCATGTCGAGGCAGAACGCGCACCCGTTCAGCTGCGAAGTCCGGATCTTGAGCAGTTCCAGCAGCTTGGGGTCCAGGCCGGCGTCGGCGGCCGCGGTCTTGAGGTCGTCGTTGATGGCGATGACGCCCTTCAGCCAGGCAGGGCGCGTGTTGGAGAGGGAGATCCGCTTCGTCATGGCATCAACGCTAGTCCGAACTGGCCCACGAGTATGGTCCAGTGACGTGGCAGATTCGTGGTCCAGTTCGGGCTGGGACGTGCACCTGGACTGGGATCCGGAAACGGGCAGGCAGGGCCTCGCCGACGCGCTCCGCAAGGCGATCCGCGAGGGGCGGCTCACCCCGGGCACGGCCGTCCCGTCCACCCGCGCGCTAGCGAAGGACCTCGGCATCGCGCGCGGCACGGTGACGAGGGTGTACTCGGACCTCACCGTCGAGGGCTTCCTCCGTACGACGCAGGGCGCGCCCACCCGGGTGGCCGCGAATGAGGCACCGGCGCTGCCGGACCAGCAGCGGACGGCCCCGTGGGTCCCGGACGTCCGGTGGGATCTGTTTCCCGGGCGGCCCGATCTGTCGTCCTTCCCTCGCGCCGCCTGGGTTTCCGCGACGCGGCGCGTGATGCAGGACGCGCCGGCGAGCGTCTTCGACTACTCGGACACGCGTGGTTCCCTCGTGCTGCGGGACGCGCTGTCGCGTTACCTGGCGCGCAGTCGTGGGGTGCAGGCGGATCCGGCGCGGATCGTGGTGACCGGTGGGTTCGGCCAATCGCTTTTCCTGCTGGCGCGGGTGTTGTACTCGCGTGGTGTGCGGGAGTTGGCTTTCGAGGATCCTTCGCTGCCGGAGTTCCGCCAAGGTGCGGCGGGCGCCGGGATGTCGACCGTGGGCGTGCCGGTGGACGAGCGCGGCGTCCGAGTGTCCGAAATAGACAGTCCGGCGCTGGTCGTGACCCCGGCGCATCAGTACCCGCTCGGCGTCACCCTGGCCCCGGAACGGCGGACGGAACTCGTCCGCTGGGCCACGAAAACCGGCGGCCTGGTGATCGAGGACGACTACGACGGAGAATTCCGCTTCGACCGGCAGCCGATCGGTGCCCTGCAAGCGCTCGCCCCGGAGCGCGTCGTGTACGCGGGCACGGCGAGCAAGACGCTGGCGCCCGCGATGCGGATCGGCTGGCTGGTCCTGCCGCGCGCGCTCGTGGCGCCCATGCGCGCGGAACTGCACTCGCTCGGCTGGCGCCCGCCGACGCTGGACCACCTGGTGCTGGCGGAAATGCTGAACTCCGGTGCTTACGACCGCCATGTCCGGCAGCGCCGTCTCGCGTACCGGCGTCGTCGGGATCGCGTGCTGGCGGCCCTGCCGGCGGGCATCACCCCAGTCGGCATTTCCGCCGGGTTGCACCTACTGCTGCGCTTCCCGCCGGGCTTCCGCTCCGAACGGGAGGTGGTCGCGCAAGCGCTGCGCGCGTCCATCGCCGTCGACCCGCTCGGCCGGTACTGGATCAGCCCTGGTGTGCACCCGCAAGGCATCGTGCTCGGCTACGCCACCCCGGCGGAGCACGCGTTCGGACCGGCCGTGGAGGCACTGACGAACCTGCTGCGGTGAGCGGGGGGTTCGCAGAGTGTCAATCCCCATTCGGTCCTGGATGCGCCAGATCCGGCGGCATCGGCTCGTTCGGCGCGTAGGCCGGGGGTTGCCCGTCGGCGAGGGCGGCGGCCGAGTCGACGAGCCCGAACCGGTCGCGCACGCGCCCGAGGAAGTCCGGCTCGGACAGCCGCGCGAGTTTCGACCGGCGCTGCGATCCGTACACCGAAATCCAATCGCCCGGCGCGAGCACCCCGCGCAGCTGCCCGTCGACACTGACCGCGACATCGCCGGAATGTTCCAGCACCAGCAACCCGATCCGCTGGGTCTTGTCCAGCACCACGCTCCGGTTGAACACCATGTGCGCGGCCACCGGCGTGAACACGAGCGCGTCCAGGTGCGGCGACACGATCGGCCCGCCGGCGGCGAAACTGTAGGCGGTGGAGCCGGTGGACGACGCCACGATCAGCGCGTCGGCCGAGTACGAGGCGAACAGCTTCCCGCCGACGTACACGGCCAGGCTCGCCTGCCGGTCCCGCGCGAGCTTCTCGACCACGATGTCGTTGAGCGCCAGCACATCCAGCGGCACACCCCAGCCGACCTGACTCTTCATCCCCGGCCGGACATGCGGCGGCGGCAGCACGGGACCGCGGCCGTAGCGCAGCATTTCCTCGATACCGTGCGGAATCTCCAGCGGATGCGAAGCGCGCATGGTCAACGTCATCCTCGCGTCGACGTGGATGTCACCGCGGTGCACCGCGTCCAGCGCCCGCACCACGTCGTCCGCGTTGACCTCGGTGAGGAACCCGACCCGGCCCACGTTCACGCCGAGCACCAGCGCGTCGACCGGCCCGGCCACCCGCACCCCGCGCAGGAACGTGCCGTCGCCGCCGACCGTCACGATCAGGTCCGGATTACCGGCCCGCTCGGCTTCTTCCCGCGCGTTGAGCCGGTGGCCCTGCCCGTCGTCCCACACATCGATGTCGACGCACGGGATCCCGCGCCCGGCCGCCCATTTCCGCACCTCAGCGGCGGCGGCACGGGCCACGTCCTTGCCGCTGTGAACGACGAGTCCGACGCGCTCGATGGGCACCATGCCTTCTATTGTCCAGGCCGCAGCGAGTCCAGCAGTGCGTCAGCGGCCGCGTACGGGTCGAGCTGCCGCTCCACGACCTGCCGGGCCAACCCGGACAGGTGACCGCCCCCGTGCAGGTCCTCCAGCTCGGCTCGCAGTCGCCGCAGCGCGATGGCCTCGACCTCGCTTGCCGCGCGATGCTCGCGACGCCGCGCCAGCTCACCGTGCGCCGCCAGCCAGTCGTGGTGTTCGTTCAGCGCCGCGACGAGCTCCCCGGCGCCTTCCTCCCGCGAAGCCACCGTCCGCACGATCGGCTGCCGCCAGCTCTCGCCCCGGATTTCGCGGCGGGCGAAGGAGATCAGCTGCTTCAGGTCGCGGACCACGACCTCGGCTCCATCGCGGTCCGACTTGTTCACCACGAACACGTCGGCGATCTCCAGCACGCCGGCCTTGGCCGCCTGTATCCCGTCGCCCATGCCAGGGGCGAGCAGAACCACCGTGGTGTCGGCCAGTTTCACAACGTCCACTTCGGACTGTCCAACCCCGACCGTCTCGATCAGCACGTAGTCGAACCCTGCCGCGTCGAGCACCCGCACGGCCTGCGGCGTCGCCCAGGAAAGCCCGCCGAGGTGCCCGCGCGTCGCCATCGAGCGGATGTACACGCCCGGGTCGGTGGCGTGCTCGGTCATCCGGATGCGGTCGCCCAGCAGCGCCCCACCGGAGAACGGCGACGACGGGTCGATCGCCAGCACGCCGACGCGCTTGCCTTCCTTGCGCAGCGCGGACAACAGCATCGAGGTGGATGTCGACTTGCCGACCCCAGGCGGCCCGGTCAACCCGATCACGCGGGCGTTGCCGGTGTGCGGGGTCAGCGCGGCGGCGACCTCACGCAGCCGGGGGCTGGCGTCCTCGACCAGTGAGATGAGCTTGGCGACCGCACGCGGCTGTCCTTCCCGCGCGCGGTCGACCAGCTCGGAGACGTTCAATGGCGGCATCCCGCCATCCTGTCAATTCGAGGGGACTCGCAGCAGCAGCGCGTCACCCTGGCCGCCGCCACCGCACAGCGCGGCCGCGCCGAGGCCACCGCCGCGGCGGCGCAGTTCGTGCACCAGGTGCACGGCCAGCCGCGCCCCGGAGGCACCGATCGGGTGACCGAGCGCGATCGCCCCGCCGTTGACGTTGACGACGTCGGGGCTCAGCCCGAGCTTGTCGGTGGACACCAGGCCCACCGCCGCGAACGCCTCGTTGATCTCGACCAGGTCCAGCGCGCTCACGTCCAGCTTCGCCTTGGCCAGCGCGGCCTTGATCGCGTTGGAGGGCTGCTCGTGCAGGCTCGCGTCCGGCCCGGCGACCACGCCGTGCGCGCCGATCTCGGCCAGCGGCGCGATGCCCAGCTCCTCGGCCTTCTCCCGGCTCGCCACGACAACCGCCGCCGCGCCATCGGAAATCTGCGACGCCGAACCGGCCGTGATCGTGCCGTCCGACGCGAAAGCGGGACGCAGCTTGGCCAAACCCGCCGCCGTCGTGTCCGCGCGTACGCCCTCGTCGGTCTCGAAGGAGATCGGCTCACCCTTGCGCTGCGGAATCGAGACCGGCGCGAGCTCCTCCTTGAACGCCCCGGCCTCGATCGCGGCGGCCGCCCGCTGGTGCGAACGCGCCGAGAACTCGTCCTGCTGCTCACGGGTCAGCCCGTAGCGGGAGTTGTACTTCTCCGTGGAGGAACCCATCGCGACCTGGTCGAAGGCGCAGAACAGACCGTCGTAAGCCATGTGGTCGACCAGCGTGGTGTCGCCGTACTTGAACCCCGAGCGGGACTTCGGCAGCAGATGCGGGGCCTGGGTCATCGACTCCTGGCCACCCGCGACCACGAGATCGAACTCGCCGGCGCGGATCAGCTGGTCCGCCAGCGCGATCGCGTCCAGGCCGGACAGGCAGACCTTGTTGATGCTCAGCGCCGGCACGTCCATCGGGATCCCCGCGGCCACCGCCGCCTGCCGGGCGGGAATCTGGCCCGCTCCGGCGGTCAAAACCTGACCCATGATCGTGTACTGCACCGCCTCCGGGGAAACCCCGGCGCGCTCCAGCGCCGCCTTGATGGCGACCCCACCCAGCTGAGCCCCGGAGAAGTCCTTGAGCGAACCCAGCAAACGACCGATCGGGGTGCGGGCCGCACCCAGAATCACGGAACCGGACAAGGCAGCCTCCACTCGAACGACGGCGGTCACAACGACGATACCCGGACGAATCCCCAGGTAGATGTGAGCCACCGCACGGGGTGAAAGGCCTTATGCTCGGGCCATGAATGACGCGCTGAAGCCGTTCGTGACCACGGTCGACCACGTCGGTATCGCGGTGCCGGATCTCGACGCCGCGATCGACTTCTACGCCACCACCTTCGGCATGAAGGCCACGCACACCGAGGTCAACGAAGAGCAGGGCGTGCGCGAGGCGATGCTGCACGCGCAGGGTGACGAGAACGGTCCCGCCGTCCAGCTGCTCGCGCCGCTGCGCCCGGACTCCACCATCGGGAAGTTCCTGGACACCAAGGGTCCCGGCCTCCAGCAGGTCGCCTACCGGGTCACGGATGTCGAAGAGGCCGCGGAAGCGTTGCGCGCCAAGGGTTTGCGGCTGCTCTACGAAAAGGCCAAGCGGGGCACCGCGAACAGCAGGGTGAACTTCGTGCACCCGAAGGACGCCGGCGGCGTGCTCGTCGAACTGGTCGAGCCCGCCAAGGATCACTAGGGGGTGTCCTCAAAGCCTGGTCGATGGGCTTGGTGATCCAGGTGGTTCCTGGCGGTGCCGGGGATTCTCCCTCGTACCGGGTTGTACTCGGGTGAATCACCGGTGCCCGCCAGGGGCCGCCTGGGCGCCAAGAGCGCGAATGAGGCTTTGAGGACGCCCCCTAGGTCGCCGCGGGCCGGGGCGAGAGCGCGTCGGCGATGAAGTTCAGCTCGCGTTCCATCAGGTCCGGCGGGCCGCCACCGCCGTGCCGCGCCACGGAATGCCGGTAGCTCATCGCCAACGCCAGCAACCCCGCCGCGCTGTCGACGTCCTCCACCGTCACGCCGCTGTCCCCCGCAGCGAGGATCACCGCGCGCACTTGGCGGACCAGACGCTGGAACCGGTTGTTCAGCGCGTCGCGCACCGCGCGGTGCGTGTCGGCCTCACGCCACAACAAATGCGAAAGCATCCGTGACCGCGCCAGCCTGTCGTCGAGCTCGGAGACCAGGCGGCGCAGACTTTCCGCGATGTCGCCGGGAACGACGATGCTCGCCGGGTCGATCTGCTCGTCGGGCAGCCGTTTGATGAGCGCGGTCAGCAGATCGGCCTTGCGCCGGAAGTAGTAGTGCACCAGGCCTTTGGGCACTTCGGCCCGTTCGGCGATGCGCGAGGTGGGCGTGGCGTCGAAGCCCGATTCGGCGAACAACTCCTCAGCGGCCGCGAGGATGCGTTCCTTCGCCGAAGGTTCGTTCTTCTCCGCCACGGTCCACCTCTTCACCTGCCACGCCTGCCCTCAAACGTAACCGAAACGGCCACGCGCGGGCAGGCGCCGGACTCAGTGCTGGCCCGCCATCCTGCCGTGCTCGGCGTTGGCCACCGGCAGCGCGGCCGCGCCGATGACCAAGGTCAGCCCGCCGATGATCCAGGACGACCACGCCGCGCCGTTCATCGCGGTGTAGGTCAGCACCCATGGCGCGATGAACAGCAACGCACCCAGCACGATCTGCACGCCTTCGCCGTACACCAGCCCCGGCATCGCCAGCGACAGCAGACCGTCCAGCGCGATCAGCGCGCCGAGCACGATCATGGTCCACATCGCGGTGTTGTCGGTGTCCACCCACAGGAATGACAGCACCGCCACCACCCCGAGCACGACCTCGGCCCAGTCGTGCGGACGCATCCAGGCACGGGTCGTCGAGGGTTCGGTCATCGTGTTCACCTCCGGAAAAACTCTCGGCTGGGACCGGTTGAACTCGCTGGTCCCACCGCTATGGTGCGCCTTGGTTGGCCGCCCGGTCAATTACCGTTCGATTACGGCACACCGGGATGAACCGGACAGGTGGAGGAAGCCTCGTCACGCCCGCTGGCGAAACTGGTTACTGGCCAGTAATGTCATGGCCTCCAGACCCCCGCAGGGAGGCCGCAATGACGCAAGGGACGATCGACGAGATCCGGGAAGCCGTGCTGACCGGTGACTCCGGCGCGGTCGGTTCGCTCGGGCTCCCCGAGTCGTACCGCGGCGTGACCGTGCACGCGGACGAAGCCGCGATGTTCGACGGCATGCCGAGCGCCGACAAGGACCCCCGGAAATCGCTGCACGTGGACGAAGTCCCGGTGCCCGAACTCGGGCCGGGTGAGGCGCTGGTCGCGGTGATGGCCAGCGCGATCAACTACAACACCGTCTGGACGTCGATCTTCGAACCGCTTTCGACGTTCAAGTTCCTGCAGCGGTACGGAAAACTCTCGCCGCTGTCCCAACGGCACGACCTGCCCTACCACGTGGTCGGCTCGGACGCGGCCGGCGTCGTGCTGCGCACCGGCCCCGGCGTGCACCGCTGGAAGGCGGGCGACGAAGTGGTCGCGCACTGCCTCAACGTCGAGCTCGAAGGCCCGGACGGGCACAACGACACGATGCTCGACACCGAGCAGCGGATCTGGGGCTTCGAGACGAACTTCGGCGGGCTCGCGGAAATCGCGCTGGTGAAAGCGAATCAGCTGATGCCGAAGCCGAAGCACCTCACCTGGGAGGAGGCCGCCTGCCCCGGCCTGGTCAACTCCACGGCCTACCGGCAGCTCGTCTCGCGCAACGGCGCCGACATGAAACAGGGCGACGTGGTGCTGATCTGGGGTGCCTCCGGCGGCCTCGGCTCCTACGCCACCCAGTACGCGCTCAACGGCGGCGCCATCCCGGTGTGCGTCGTGTCCAGCCCGGAAAAGGCCGAGATCTGCCGCAAGCTCGGCGCGGAACTGGTGATCGACCGCAACGCCGAGGGATACCGGTTCTGGAAGGACGAGCACAACCAGGATCCCAAGGAGTGGCAGCGCTTCGGCGCGAAGATCCGCGAGCTCACCGGCGGCGACGACCCGGACATCGTGTTCGAACACCCTGGCCGTGAGACCTTCGGCGCCTCGGTCTACGCCGCGCGCAAGGGCGGCACGATCGTCACCTGCGCGTCGACTTCGGGCTACCTGCACCAGTACGACAACCGGTACCTGTGGATGAACCTCAAGCGGATCATCGGCTCGCATTTCGCGAACTACCGGGAATCGTGGGAAGCCAACCGGTTGATCGCGAAAGGTCTGATCCACCCGACGCTGTCGAAGACGTACGCCATGGCCGAAACCGGGCAAGCCGCGCTCGACGTGCATCGCAACGCGCATCAGGGCAAGGTCGGCGTGCTCTGCCTCGCCCCCGAGGAGGGTCTGGGTGTGCGCGACACGGAAATGCGGGAACGGCACCTTGATCGAATCAACGCGTTCCGGGGCGCCTGAGCGACGTAGTGGCGCACCCTAAGTACTCTGGCCGCATGAGCCTTGGCGACGAACGGGAGCTTGTACCGCTGGGCGCCGGCTTCGACCTGGCGAAGCGCGGCTACGACCGGCATCAGGTGGACGAACACCTGGAGCGGCTGGACGGCGACCTGAAGATGCTCGCCGCCGACCGGGACGCGGCGATCTCGCAGGCGGGCGATCTGGCCAGGCAGCTGGAGGCGTCCCGCGGCGAGATCGACAACCTGCGTGGCCAGGTGGAGCGGCTGGGCCAGCCGCCGACGACCGTGGAAGGGCTTTCCGAGCGGCTCCAGCGCATGCTCCGGCTGGCGCAGGACGAAGCGGCGGACACGCGCGCCCGCGCCGAGGCGGAGGCCGGGCACATCCGGGCGAAGGCGGAGTCCGACGCGAGCGCCATGCGCGCCCGCTACGAGCAGCTGCTTTCCGAGCTCGACGCGCGGCGCAAGGAGATGGAGGCCGAGCACCGCAAGGTCCTGGAGACCGCGCGCGCGGAGGCCGAGAAGATCACCACCGCGGCCAAGGAGGAGCGCGACCGCCTCGACGCGGAGGCCGAGCAGCGGCGCACCCAGGTCGAGGAGGACTTCGAGATCGCGATGGCCGCGCGGCGCACCGAGTCGATGCGCGTGCTGGCCGAGCAGGAGGCCACCAGCAAGGCGGAGGCCGAGCGCCGGGTCCGCGAGGCCACCGACGAGGCCGCGTCGATCCGCGCGAAGGTCGCCGACGAGGAGAAGAAGGCGAAGGCGGAGATCGAGCGTCGTCGCCGCGAATCCCTCGAGGACGCCAACCGCCGCAAGCAGGACTCGATCAACGAGGCCAACGCGCGCCTGGCGGAGGCGACGGCCGAGGCACAGCGCCGGGTCCGCGAAGCCACCGAGGAGTCGAACAAAAGGATCAACGCGGCGGCGGACCGGGTCGAGTCGCTGCGCAAGCTGCGTGAGGGCATCGCCGAGCAGGTCAAGGCCGCCAAGGCGGTGCTCAGCGAGGCCACGTCGGTGCTGGGTGAAGGGATGTCCGCGGAGGAGCCGAAGCCCACTCCGAAGGCCGCGCCCAAACCCTCCCCGAAGCCGGCCCCGTCGGACGCTCCGACAGCGCCGGCACGCCCCAAGGTGACCGTGGAAAAGAGTCACCCGAACGGGGCTGCGAGCAAACCGACTGACGAGTAACCTAACCGACCACGCGGCTCACGCGTACCTGTCGGAAGGACTCGGATGGCGGCTTACCACACTGTTGTCGTAGGTACGGATGGCTCTGACTCGTCGTTCCGCGCGGTCGACCGCGCGGCGGCGGTGTCAGCGGACTCGGGCGCCCGGCTCGTGATCGTCTGCGCCTACTACCCGGCCAGTGAAAAGGACGTCGAGAAGGCGCAGGACGCGCTGCGCGACGAGGCGTACCAGGTCGTCGGCTCGGCCCCGGCCGAGGACACGCTGCTTTCGGCCCGTGACAGGGCGGCCAAGGTCGGCGCGTCGAACATCGAAACGCTGGCGATCGTCGGCGAGCCGGTGGAGACGCTGCGGAAGGTCGTCGCGGACCGGTCGGCGGACCTGCTGGTGGTCGGCAACCGCGGGCTGAACACGATCACCGGGCGGATCCTGGGCTCGGTGCCGTCCGAGGCCGCGCGCAAATCGGGCGTCGACGTGCTGATCGTGCACACGACCTGAGGCGCGGGTGGATCAGGAGCGGCTCGAACGCATTCTGCTCGGCGGCGAGCGCCGCTACACCCGGCTCGAGGTCGCGGAGAAGACGGGCGTCCCGATCGAACGCGCGACGCGGCTGTGGCGGGCCCTCGGGTTCGCCACCGTCGACGACGACGCGGTGGTGTTCACCGATGCCGACGTCGAGGCCGTGCGGACGGCGGATCAGCTGATCTCGTCCGGGCTGCTCGACGCCACGCTCGAGGTGCCGGTGACCAGGGCGCTGGGCCAGCACCTTTCGCGGCTGGCCGAGTGGCAGGTGCACATGCTGTGGACCCTGATCACCGAAAACGAGGGTCTCGGCCAGGATGACGGCCAGATCGAGCGGCTCGTCGACGTGCTGGTGCCGGAGTTGCAGAAGGTCCAGGACTTCGTGTGGCGGCGGCATTTGGCGGCCTTCGCGGGGCGGGCATTGGCTTCGCCGGAGGAGGATCTCGAGGCGCGGACCGAGGTGGCCGGGTTCGTCGACATGGTCGGCTACACCCGGCTCACCCGGCGCATCAACGAGGCCGAGCTGAGCCAGGTGCTGGAGCGCTTCGAGGCGCTGGCGACGGAAGCCGTGGCCGAGCACCATGGGCGCATCGTGAAGATGATCGGGGACGAGGTGCTCTTCGTCGCCGACGAGCCCGTCGACGCCGCCGAGATCGCCTTGGCGCTGACCGAACGCACCAGCAGCGACGAAAGCCTGCCCGAGGTCCGCGCCGGACTGGCTTCGGGCCGGATTCTGAGCAGGTTCGGTGACGTCTATGGGTCGGTGGTGAATCTGGCCGCGCGGCTCACCTCGATCGCCCGCCCCGGCACGATCTTGATCGACCGCGAACTGGCCGGTGAGCTGGCGAAGAACAAGGGATATTCGGTGCGCCCCCGGCGCCCCGCGAGCGTGCGTGGCTACGCGCGCCTTCGTTCGTTCGCCCTGCGCCGGGCCTGAGCCGTTTCGTGCTGTGGCTCCTCTGCGCCTGCGGGCGAGGAGGAGCCACAGCCACGAGGCCCTAGTGCCGGCGGCGCTCGCACTTCACGCAGTGCTCCGTGGAGCAGTTGCCGCAGGAGCAGTTACCCGGCTTCTCCGCCATGACCCACAACCCTTCGTGTTTCGTCGATCGAATCGGTGTCGTCCTTCTCGAACGCACTCCAAGTCGCGCCCGACCTGCCGGGAGTTCCGGCGATCACCGAATCGGATGACCCCCATGCCCCAGCGCGGCGCGGCAACACGTACCTTGTGCGGCACGCCCGGGGCAGGCCGTAGGCCCGATCCGGCGGGGGCCTGACCACAACGTTTCGGAAGAGTTTTATGCGGACAGTCCTCATCTTCGTACGCGGCCTGATCGCGCTGCTGACCTACCGCCGCGACCGGCACGAACCAAAACTCCGCTCCGTGGACGACTAGCGAGCCTAGGGCTTGTGAGGGAGGCGCGGGGCTGGGCACGCGAGGGGCGGGCATACGCCAGGCCGATCCAAGCCGGGCGCCCGGCACGCGCGCGCCCTCAGCCCGGTTCGATTCCCTCGCCGGTCCAAGCCCTTCCGGTCAGCCCGCGTCGGGCAGTACGGCGTACTGCCTGACGTACAAGTCCGTGTACGTGACCGGACCGCGGGGTCCGGGCACCTTGTCCAGGTTGATGCCCGTCTCCGGGACGGCCAGCAGCTTGAACCCGTCGAGCAGGCGGGTCGGCGCGTTCCAGAAGACGCCGGTGCCGGTGTAGCCGTCGAAGAAGGCTTCAGCGGCTGCGTTGTCCTCCGTCGTGATGCCGGCGGCCAGGCCCGACGTCTCTTCGTTGGCGATGCGCACGGCCTCGTCGAGCGACTCGACCTTCGCGACCGTCACGGTGGCCTCACGGTCAGAGTCCAGCGCCCACTCGTAGCCGATGGCGTGCTCGTGCGGGGCAAGCGACGGCGCCACACCTCGCTCACCGAGCGCCTCGGTGACCAGCGGCCACACGTCGTCGTACACCTCGGCGTGGATCAGCAGGAGGTTCAGCCTGTTGCAAACGCCCAGCCTGTCAAGGCTGTCGTGCACCAGCGAGCGGGCCTTCTCCTTGTCCGCGGCCTTGTCGACGTAGAGCACTCCGCCGCCGTCCGCGTGCGCCAGCGTCCGCACGCCGTGCGTGGCCGCCTCCGTCGCCAATGCGCGCGTGCTTTCGCCACTGCCGCGCAGGATCACCAGCGGTACTAGCGAAGGCAGCTGCACGAGCGCCGCCGCGGCTTCACGCTCGACGCGCGGGACCAGCTGGATCACGTCCGCGTCGATACCGGCCTCCGCGAGCGCAGGCGCGATCACCACGTCGAGCAGCCGCTGCGCCGAACCGAGCGCGGCGGAACCCGTGCGCAGCACACCGCCGTTGCGCGACTTGACCAGCTGCGAAGCCACGTCCACGGTCACGTTCGGCCGTGCCTCGTAGTTCGCGCCGATCACGCCGACCGGCCGCCGCCGCTCCACCAGCCGCAGCCCGCCGTCCAAAGTGGACACCGGAACCGACCGCTCCTGATGCGGTGCGCCCGCCAGCAGCCGGAGCTGCTCGGCCATCCCGGTGAGGCGCTCCTCGGTGATGGTGAGCCTGTCCAGCAGACCCGCGCTCATCCCCTCTTCGCGCGCCTTCGCGACGTCAGCCCTGTTCGCCTCCAGCACGGCTTCCCGGCTTTCGAGCAACCGGTCCGCCATCCCGTTCAGCGCGGCGTCGATCGCGCTCTCCGGCGCCGTGGCCAGTGACGGGGCCGCCCGCTTGGCCGCCCGTGCGCATTCCTCTACCGCCTTGGCCACCTCGTCGGACACAGCCGTTCCTTCCGTCTCACCCGGGTTCGGGACGGGCCGCCCACCCTGCGGCGAGGGACAGCCCGGCACGCTCGATCGCGCGTCCCTTCAGTGTGCCGTACGAGCAGCTCAGGGTTGTAGCGCGGGCTCGAGCAACCACGCTCCCCCGATCACGAGGCACGTCACCCCGAGCACGCCGAGGATCAGCAGCCACAACGCGCCCGGCACGCCGGTGAGCCTGGCCAGCTGGTCGGCATCGGAGTCGCGCGCCGCGCCCCGCCGTCGTTTGAGCTGCAGCTCGAACACCGGCCGGATGCCGCCGAACAGCAGGAACCACGTGATGAGGTACACGAACCACGACTGCACCTCGGGCCCGGCCACCAACGCCACCACGCCCAGCCCGACCGCGGTCAGCACCACGGACAGGACGCCATAAGCGTTGCGCACCATCACGAGCACGCCCAGCAGCAACACCGCGGCGACCCCGAGCAGCACGGTGACCCGGTTCGCCGCCACCAGCGCGGCGAACGCCAGCCCCAGCACGCCCGGCGCCGGGTACCCGGCCAGCGACGTCAGCACCATGCCGGGCCCGGTGGGCTTGCCCCGGGACACCGTGACGCCGGACGTGTCGGAATGCAGCTGGATGCCCTGCAGCCGACGCCCCACCAGCAACGCGATCAACGCGTGCCCGGCCTCGTGCACGATCGTGATGACGTTGCGGGCCAACCGCCACGGCGATCCGGAGAGCACCAGCAGCAGGGCGACCCCACCGGTCACGAACGGCACCCAGACCGTCGGGTCGGGCTGTGCGCCGAAGATCCCCGAAGGCGAGACGGAGTCAGTCGTGTCCGCGAGAAGCACGCGCGCACTTCACCACATCGGCTGTCTGCTTTCTGTCACCACCCCCATCCGGTTCACAGGCCATCACAGTGCGCACATCCCTCACAGCTCGCGATTGCGCGGCTCGGGCACCGGCTCCGCCTCCCGTCTCGTCCTCAGCAGCAGCGCGACCCAGCTCCGGAACGGCCGCCAGCCCTCCGCTATCTCCGCCAGCTCGGCCACGCTCGCCTCCGGGACGCCGTAGCTCTGCCGCATCTGGTCGTGCAGGCGTTGCTCGTTGGCGGGGAACACATCCGGATGCCCCGCGCCGCGCACGAGGATCAGCTCCGCCGAGAACGGGCCGATGCCGGGCAGCCGCTGCAACTGCCGCAACGCTTCGGGCGCCTCCAGCTCGCGAAGGCTCTCCGCGTCGAGTAGACCGTCCCTCGCCGCGCGCGCCACCGCGCGCAGTCTGTCCATCTTCACTTCCGCCAGCCCGGGTAATCGGGGCATCGCCAGCAGCTGCTCCGGCGCCGGGAACGAGGCCAGTTTCTTGCCCGCCACCTCGATCGCGACTCCGTGCTCTTCGGCGAGGCGCTGTTTGATGCGGGCCGCCTGCGTCATCCGGATGCGGTTGCCGATGATCGTCCAGGCGGCGGCCTCGTACGGCGAGTGGAACAGCACCGGCCGCAAACCCGGATACTCCGCACTTGCCGCCCGGACGACCGGATCACCTTGCGCCACAAGGGAAAACCCGGCCCCGTCGACATCCAGCGAAAGGATTCGCCGGACCTGCCGCACCGCGGTTTCCGGCGAACCGTGCGCGATCTCCACCTCGACTTGGCCTGGCGCTCGCTGCCTTATCAGCACACCCGCGTGCTCCCAGCTGCGCTCTACCGGGAACGCGAGCCGCAGCGCGCCGGACTCCTCCGCCGCGTCAGGACGGGCGGCCGGCGTGAACCCTTCGAGGAACCGCGCGGACGCCGTGAGGCTGAACTCCCCGCGCGCTTCGAGCACCGCGGGCTGGTGAATCGTGCTGGTCATCGGGCATCTCCCCCTTGATCGGACTGACTGCTGAAGACCCTAGCGGCACCCACCGACAATTCCGGGCGAGCGGAAAACCGGTTGCCCCCGTTGCTAGCTTCGGATGCATGGGAACCTTGTGCCAGCCCTGCTTCGCGGCCCGCCGCCCCTGGGCGCGGGCCGTCTGAACGCAGCGGCTGCCCGCCTTTCGCGCTGACCCGACAGGTCAGCGGTTCCCGCACGTCTTCGCCCAGTCGCTGCGTCATGAGCCCGTTTTCCCATCTCATGACGTGGAGTCCCCATGCCAACGGCACCTCGTGCCCAGCGGTCCTCCGGTGTGCATTTCCTTGCCACGCCGGGGATCGCGGCCCAGCTCGTCCAGTCCTGCCCGGTCGGCGCACACGATCTCGTCCTCGAGTTCGGCGCCGGACAGGGCGCCATCACCACCCATCTCGTGGAAACCGGCGCGCGGATCGTCGCGATCGAGCGCGATCCGGAGTTCGCCCGTGTCCTGTGCGCCCGGTTCGCCGGTAGCGAAAACCTGAAGATCGTCCAGGCCGATATCCGGGATTTCTCCTTGCCTGACCGACACTTCGCGGTGGTGGCGAGCATTCCCTACGCACTCTCGACAACACTGTTCCGTCGATTGCTCGACCCACAACGCACCAGGCTCCGGCGCGCCGCGCTCATCGTCGAATGGGGTTTCGCCAAACGCGTAACCGCCGCCGCGCCAAGGGATCCGGGGCTGGCGTGGTGGGCCGCACGGTTCGACATCCGGCTCGTTCGCCGCATCCAGGCGGAGTACTTCCGACCACGACCACGGGTCGATTCGGCGCTGCTGACACTCGAACGGCGGCACACCCGCAGCGACCGTGCACTGTGGACATTACTGGAGAACGCCTACCGGACACCGGCGGTCCGCGCCGGGAAGCTCGCACCAGGCAACCTCCGTGCCGCCGGGATCGAGCCCGGCCGCCCCGCCGGAACCGTTGCGCCACAACGGTGGGCGGCGCTGGCCGACCAGCTGGCCGACGACCGGGCGCTGCACTGGCCACCGTTGCCGAGGAGGTTTCGCTGAGATTTCTCAGGTAATTCTTCTCAGCTGATTCCGGGGTTGTTCCACAGGTTTCTCACAACTACCGGGGCCAATCTCAGTGCCATGAGCGAGAACGACGTCCGGCCGGGCCACACGGGTGGATACCAGCCGCAGCAGGGCTACCACTACCCGTACTACCCCCAGCAGGCCGCGCCGGTGCTCACCCCGCCACGGCCACCGCGCCGCAAGGGCGGAAAGGTGGCCGTTCTGGTCACCGCCACCGCCGTCGCGGCCGCTGTGGTCGGCGGCGCGAGCGGAGCCGCCATCGTCGGCTTCGACGGCAGTTCCGCCAACAGCACCGCGTCGACGGCCACCGCGACGACGGTCTCCGGCACGACCAGCACGGACGTCAGTGCCGTGGCGGCGAAGGTGCTGCCCAGCGTCGTCCAGGTGAACGTGACGACCACGAGCGGCGAGGCCATCGGCTCGGGCGTAATCCTCAGCGCCGACGGGAAAATCCTCACCAACGCGCACGTCGTCTCCGGCGCCCGCAGCGTCACGATCACCCTGACCGACGGCACGAAATACCAGGCGCAGGTGCTCGGCTCGGACACCACCGCCGACATCGCGGTACTGCAGGCACAGGGCGCCAGCGGACTCACCGCCGCCACCCTCGGCGACTCCAGCCAGCTGAAGGTGGGCCAGGAAGTCGTGGCGATCGGCTCGCCGGGCGGGCTGCAGAACACCGTCACCTCCGGCATCATCAGCGCGCTCAACCGCAACCTTTCCGACATCGGCACCGGCGACGACCAAGGCTCCTCGCCCTACGGCCAGACAGCCGAAAGCACCAGCGATTCGCCCAGCTACACCGCGATCCAGACCGACGCCGCGATCAACCAGGGCAACTCCGGCGGCGCGCTCGTCAACACCGCGGGCGAGGTCATCGGCATCAACTCCGCGATGTACAGCCCGTCCGGATCCAGCGGATCCGTCGGCATCGGCTTCGCCATCCCGATCAACGACGCCAAGACGATCGTGAGCCAGATCGAGAACGACTGAGCCGGCAGGGGGACGGAACGGGCCGCGGTCGGGGCGGCCCGTTCCGCTGTGTCGGTCGGAAGGCGGCGTGGCGGCGCGTTAGGGTCAACGGGTGACCGACCGTCTTGTCTGGATCGACTGCGAGATGACGGGGCTCGACCTCGCCAAAGACGCACTGATCGAAATCGCCGTCCTGGTGACCGATGCCGAGCTCAACATCATCGGCGATGGTCTCGACCTCGTCATCCACGCCGAGGACGAGCTGCTCGCCACCATGCCCGACGTGGTCCGCGACATGCACGCCCGCTCCGGGCTCACCGAAGAGGTCCGCCGCTCCACGGTCACGCTCGCCGAAGCCGAACGCCGCGTGCTCGACTACGTGCGCGAACTCGTGCCGGAAGCCAGGAGCGCCCCGCTCGCCGGCAACTCCATCGGCACCGACCGCGGCTTCATCGCCCGCGACATGCCGGCGCTCGACGCCCACCTGCACTACCGCATGGTCGACGTGTCATCGGTCAAGGAACTCGTGCGGCGCTGGTACCCGCGCGTCTACTACGCCAAGCCGGAGAAGGGCCTCGCCCACCGCGCGCTCGCCGACATCCGCGAATCCATCAGCGAGCTGGCCTACTACCGGCGCACCGCGTTCGTCCCCCAACCCGGCCCGACCAGCGACGAAGCCCGCGCGGCCGCCGCCGAAGTGCAGCAACGACAGCAGTGAACAACCCGCTTCGAGGCGCCGGAATCGGCACGCTACGATAAGTCAGCCGAGGGCGACCGGATACCGGCTCCTCGCATGGTGGGTGTAGCTCAGTTGGTAGAGCACCTGGTTGTGGTCCAGGAAGTCGCGGGTTCAAGTCCCGTCACTCACCCCATGGCCCCACCGTGGTCGCCGCGTTCGCGGCTTCCATCGGTGGGGTTCGTTGTTTTGTCGGGGGGCCGAGCCCCCCGTGCCCCCGCGGTGCGTGCTCCGCGGCACTGGCGGGGGGCGAGTGGGGTGGGGACTAGCCCCGAAGCGGAGTGTAGGGATCGAAGCTGGGCGTCGGGGCGAAGCTGGGCGTGGGGTGGCGCGGTAGGTGCCCCAAGCCTGCGCTGGCAGGAGTGGGGCACCTGACCGGGAGCTGCTATTTGGGGTCCAGGACAAAAACCGGGATCTGACGGGTCGTTTTGGTCTGGTATTCGGCATAGGACGGGAACACCGCCACGGACCGGTCCCACCACACCGCGCGCTCCTCGCCGGAGACCTCGCGCGCCACGTAGGTCTTGGTCACGGTCCCGTCCTGCAACGAAACCTCCGGATAAGCCTTGATGTTGTGGTACCACACCGGGTTCTCCGGCGCCCCGCCCTTCGACGCGACCACCGCGTAGCTCCCGTCATGCTCCACGCGCATCACCGGCGTGTAGCGGAGCTTGCCGGACTTCGCGCCCCGCAACGTCAGCAGCACGATCGGCACACCGAGCACCTCGACACCCTCGGTCGTCCCCGACTGCAGAATCTTCTCGGTCTGCTCACTGACCCAGCCCGTCGGACTGAGACTCACCTTCTCATCGCTCACACTTCGGGGAACCTCCCGAACTTTGCCCCTATTCCAGGTCTCCGGTCTCGCCGGTCAGTCCATCGGTGGCTCGCCTGGGGGTGAAAAAACAAAACCCCAGGCCGTTGACCTGGGGTGATGTGCGCCATCAGGGACTCGAACCCCGAACCCGCTGATTAAGAGTCAGCTGCTCTGCCAGTTGAGCTAATGGCGCGGATGTCTGCCGGAGGTTTCCCTCGGCGACGGAAAAAAGATTAGCACGCCCCAGGACCCCCGCTCACAGAGGGTCCCCAACCGGCATCGGCGCAGGTCGGCCACGGCCGCTGAGGCATGATGGCGCGACGTGGCCGAAGAGTTCCGATTGCGCTCCGTCGCCGCGGTGGCCTATGGGCCGGCGACCCTGTTCGGGCTCGCCGAGGGGGCCATCCTTCCCGTCATCGCGCTGAGCGCGATCGACCGCGGCGCGACGACGGCGATCGCCGCGCTGGTCGGGGCGCTGATCGGGATCGGATCGCTGGTCACGAACATCCCGGCAGGCGTGCTCGCGACCCGCGTCGGGGAGCGCAGGTCGATGCTGCTGGCGGCGGCCGTCACGGTGGCCGGGCTGGTGATCTGCCTCGTGCAGGCGGGCAGCGGGCCGTGGGCGCTGGTGCTCTACGGCGCCGGGGTGCTGCTGATCGGGATGGCGAGCTCGGTCTACAGCCTCGCCCGGCAGACCTACCTCACCGAGATGGTCCCACCCCACATGCGCGCCCGCGCGCTCTCGACACTCGGTGGGACGATGCGCGTCGGGTTGTTCGCGGGGCCGTTCGCGGGGGCCGGGGCGATGCACCTGTGGGGGTTGCCGGGCGCTTACTGCGTGGGCTTGGTGGCGATCGCCGCCGCGGCTGTGCTCGTGTACCGGGCGCCGGAACTCGAACTCACCGCGGAACACCGTGCCGCGGCTGCCTCCATCACCACGCGCGACATGATCAAGCGCCGCTGGCGGACGTACGTCACGCTGGGGAGCGGCGTCCTGCTGCTGTCGGCGATCCGGCAGGCCCGGCAGACGGTCATCCCGCTCTGGGCGGCGCATCTCGGGCTGTCGCCCACGACCAGTTCGATCATCTACGGCGTCGCGGGCGCGATCGACGCGCTCACCTTCTACCCGGCGGGGAAGGTGATGGACCGCTACGGCCGGCGGTGGGTCGCCGTCCCGTCGACGATCGTGCTGGGCGCGTCGTTCGTGCTGATGCCGCTGACCGGCGGCGCGGTGTCGCTCGCGCTCGCCGGAATGGTGATGGGGTTCGGCAACGGGATCGGCTCGGGCATCGTGATGACGCTCGGCGCCGACGTCTCCCCGGCCATCGGGCGCCCGACGCACATCGGCATCTGGAACGAACTCGCCGACATCGGCACGGGCATCGGGCCGGTGATCCTCTCCGCGGTGACGGCGCTGGCCGGGCTGGGGCCCGGGATCATCGTCAGCGGCGTCGTCGGCTTCGGCGCGGCCGCCACGCTGTGGACCTACATCCCCCGCTCCGGCGCGCTCCGCCAGGCACGAGCCGAGTGCCACGACTGAGGCGGCTGTGGCCCCGGAAACCCGGTGGCCACAAGGGAAGCGACACACCGCCCGGCCGCGGTCCCGGGCGTTTGCGGCACGGTATACACTGGACCCCCGAGTCCGGGTGGCGGAATGGCAGACGCGCTAGCTTGAGGTGCTAGTGCCCTTAACGGGCGTGGGGGTTCAAGTCCCCCTCCGGACACACATGCACACGAGAGCAGGCTGTCGCATAGACAGCCTGCTCTTTTGGTTTGCAATGAAGTTCCGCCTTCGCACGCGCGGCTGAGTCCGGCGCTTCGCGACTTCTAGTCGGCCGCCCCTCTCACTACATCTGCGCACCGGCGCCGCCTTGTCCTTGCATGGTAGAACTGTCAACATCTTGATAGTTGCAGGTGCTGACAGAAGGCTTGCACCGCGTGCGCAGGGGCGCACGCGTCGGCAACCAGCCCACCTGCTCGTTTGAGAGGGGGCCAGACCTGTCTCAGCCAGCGACGCCAGGAGCACCTGCGCCGACGGTGGCATTCACAGCTCTCCGCACAGCGGACCTGCTCGTCGACGGTTACTACCCCGGCGGTTCCAGCGGGCACGCCGGCGATGACCCGATTGCGAAATTGCTGCCCGGCGTGGGTAACCAGGGCGGTTTCCGGTATGTGGGGTCCCAGCGCGAGGGCGACGTGCGCCTAGCCGTCCTCTACACGACCGGCGATCAGCCGGACTGGCCGGATAGCCTCGATCTGCAGACCGGCTTGTTCACCTACTACGGCGACAACCGCGCTGCCGGTCGGGAGCTGCACAACACGAGCCGCCGCGGCAATCTGTTGCTCCGCGATGTTTTCAGCGATTCGCACGGCACGCCCGAGCAACGAAAGAAAGTACCTCCGTTCCTGCTGTTCGAGAAAGCCACCACCCAGGGCCGTGGCGTCCGATTTCGCGGGCTACTCGCACCAGGCGGACCTGCACTAACCCCCGACGACGAACTGCAGGCAATCTGGCGCACGACCGGCAGAGAGCGTTTTCAGAATTACCGGGCCCGGTTCACCGTCCTGGACTGTGCCACCGTGCCGCGGACCTGGATCCAGGGCGTGTCCGCCGGTCTCGACCCACTCGCTGGCGACTGTCCCCGTGAATGGGCTTCCTGGGTCCGCGGACGCGCAGATCTGCCATTGACGGCACCAGCGACAACGCTGATCCGCAGCCGGGAGGAACAAACACCTCAAGACGCACAGGGTCGAGAGATCCTGTCTGCCATTCGTGCGCATTTCGAGGACCGCGAACACGACTTCGAAGCCTGTGCAGTGGCACTCTGGCGCTTGATTGCCCCAAATACAGGGCGCTGCGAGGTCACCCGACCCAGCCGCGACGGCGGCCGCGACGCGGTCGGCCAGTATCACCTCGGACCCGTCGCCGACCGGATTTCCATCGACTTCGCACTCGAAGCGAAATGCTATGGCGTGGACAACTCGGTAGGCGTTCGAGAGGGGAGCCGGCTCATCTCCCGGCTCCGCCACCGCCATTTCGGCGTGCTCGTAACGACGTCCTACTTCAACAGCCAGCTTCAACGCGAGATTCGAGACGACCAGCACCCTGTCGCTCTGGTCTGCGGTCGCGACATCACTGATCTCCTTCGTCAACACGGGTATTCGACCGTTCCCGCGGTCAAGACGTGGCTGGAAGAGCAGTTCCCGGCCAGCCAGGCATGATGAACTAGCTCGACCGCGGACGGTAACGTGCGACCAGTGGACGTAGCGAGCAAACCCGCGGGAAACCGCTGTCATGCATGAGTTCGAGCCGTACCGGCCGGCGGGGCCGGGGGACGAGGCCGAGTTGGTGCGGCGCAACCCCTTCGCGCTGGTGGTCAGTGGGGGTGAGCCGCCCGTGGCGACGCATACGCCGGTCATCTTGCCTGGTCCGGCGCTCGACGGAGCGACGTTGCTGGGGCACATGGCGCGCGCCAACCCGCACTGGCGTGCGTTCGGGCGTGAGTTGCTCGTGGTGTTCTCCGGGCCGCACGGGTACGTCTCCCCGACCGCGTACGGCTACAACCCGGCGGTCCCGACGTGGAACTACGCCGCGGTGCACGTGACCGGGCCGGTCGAGGTGATCACCGACCGGGACGAGACCCTCGATGTGGTCGAGAAGACCGTCCTCGCCGCTGAGGCGCCGCGCGATCCCGCTTGGGACCCGACATCTTCGCGCGAGCAGTTCCGCGCGATCGTCGACGGAGTGGTCGCTTTCCGGGTCCACGTAAGGGAAGTCCGCAGCAACTTCAAGTTCAGCCAGGACAAACCCGAGGACGTGCGCGCCCGCGTGCGCGAAGACCAGCGGGCGCACGGCGACGGCGCGGCGGCCGACTTCATCTCTTAGAGGTTCGGGGGCGTCCTGGTCGCATGCCGCATCACGGCTTTCGCGGTGACGAGCGGGGGTAGCAGGCGCATCGCGGTGTTGCGGGAAAAGCTTACCGCGCCAACGGCTTCCGACTTCGCGCAGCACATGGTGCAAGCCCGCGCGGCCCGGCGCGGTGGCGAGCCCGTCCCCCCACCGATCACGATCGCGGCGCCGTCCCCCGTTCGTTTCCGTACCCGCGAATACGCAACCACTTCGCGCCGTTTCAGGCAAGATCATTTCCCACTCGCGCTCGGACAACTCCGGTTCGTATCCGGGTAAACGCCGCGAAAACCCAGCGCTACTGTGATCACTGGCGTGATCAACTGCCGCACTGGGGAAACACTTACGCGAATCGGTAAGCCGATTTGTCGCGGACAGGAAAGGAACCAACGGGTGACTGAGCTCGTCGACACTTCACGCGAGGGCGCGGGTCTGCCGGAACCAGCGCCGGAAGAACCCGAGAGACGCCGCCGGCGCAACCCTGCCTGGTGGATCGCCGGGGTTGCGCTGGTGCTCGGCTTCGGTTTCGTCGCGGCGTCGATGCTGTGGAACAGCGGCAAACTGTTCGCCCCGCTCGACGACGTCTACATCCACCTGCAGTACGGCAGCCAACTCGGCGCCGGCCACTTCTTCGAGTTCAACACCGGTGACGGCGTCAGCGCCGGGGCGAGCAGCATGCTGTACGCCTTCGTCCTCGGCGCCGCGTACGTGATCGGCGCGCACGGCACCCTTCTCCTCGCCTTCGCGGTGGGGTTCAACATCTGTTGTTTCGCCGCGGCTTCCGCCCTGACGACACTGCTCGCGACGCGCCTCATCGGCCGGGCGGCCGGGACGTGGACGGGCCTGCTCATCGCGGTCAGCGGGCCACTGCTGTGGGGTTCGGCCAGCGGCATGGAAGTCGGCATGGTCATGCTGCTGGTGACCGGCCTGCTGCTCACGTTCGTCACCGAGCAGACCGCCGCTCGATTCCGATTCACCCCGGCGGTCGCCGCGCTGCTCGCGATCGCCCGGCCGGAAGGCCTGATCTTCGCCGGGGTGATCACCCTTGCCGTGCTCTGGACGTTGTGGACGCACCGCAGCCTTTCCGGTGTGCCCACGATGTTGCGACGCGCGCTGTGGAGCCTGCTGCCGGGCGTGGTGGGCGCCGGGCAATTGCTGTTCTACCGTCTGGCCACCGGCACCGCGTCGGCCAACGGCGTGCAGGCCAAATCGTTGCTGCACGACACTCCGGTGTTCTATCTCGGGACGTTCGTCGACCGCACCGTCGCGACGCTGCGCGGCCTGGCCGGCATCTTCCTCGGCTTCACGGGCCAGGACTTCGTCTTCCCCGGTGCGCTGCTGATCGCCGCCGTCGGGATCGGCTTCCTGTTGCTGCCGCGCGCGAACCGGCCGCTGATCATCGCCATGACCGCCGGACTGGCGTGCGCGGTCGTCTCACTGTCCACTCTGGACACCGCACTCAACCACGAACTGCGCTACTTCCAGCCGTTCTTCCCGCTGTTCTTCCTGTTCGTCGTCGCGGGTGTGGCCGGACTTTCCCGCACACTGCAGAAACCCCGCTACCGCAGGTTCGCGTTACACGGTGCGCTCGCTGTCGTGCTGACCTTCTCCCTCGTCGCGCTTCCGACGTGGGGCGTGCGCTTTTCCCGGGACGGCGCGGCGATCCGGGACACGGACATCTCCTACGGCGTGTGGATCAACGGCCATCTGCCCGCGGACGCGGTAGTCGCGGTCAAGGACGTCGGTGCCGTCACGTACTTCTCCGACCGGTATGTCGTGGACCTGCTCGGACTGGGCACCAACGGATTCGCCGAGCCGGTCAGCAACGGCATCGGCTCGCTCTACGAAACGCTGCGGCACCTGCCTGCCGAGCGTCGTCCGGACTATTTCGCGACCTACGACACCGGTCCCGGCCCGAGCATGGCTCCGCTGCGGGACGTCGGCCTGGTGTCGAACACCCCGGTGGGATCCTTCACGACGAAGACCCCGCCGGACATCGGGGGCATCCTCGCCGTTCCGTTCCGGCAGTTCACGGTCGCCGAGGCGGACTGGAGCCTCGTCGGGAATGCCGACGCCGCACCGGTTTCCGGCGCGGTGCGCGACTACCTGAACGTCGCATACCTCGACGACGAACGGGACCACGACTACCGCTATGTGCCGGGGCAGACCGGGATGCAGCCGTGGAGCGTCGTTTCGCGCGATGGGGACGTTATCGACGCCGGGCGGCTGATCGTCGGCGGGGAGACGTTCACGTTCCGGAACCTCGAACCGGGCAAGCCCGCCACGATCACCGCCCGCGCCGCCATCCGCGGGATCCCGGACATGACCGTCGTGGTGGACGGCAAGGAGGCGGGAACGTGGATCCGCGGCGAGACGGACGGGACGTGGCAGACCGACTCGTTCACGATTCCCGCGGAGCTGATCACCTCGCCTGAGGCGCATGTCGAACTCCGCCAGCCGCGCCCGCTGATGAACCCCTACCCGGACTACACGTCCTACGCGTACTGGGTCACTCAGTGAACCTTGGTGCGCCTGACGTTGAGCAACAACCCGAGCGTCGCGACGACGGCGATCGCGGTGACGGCGGCTAGTCCGAGCGCCGGGGACCAGCCAAGGGCAACGTGGGCGAGTGACAACAGATAGGGCACTGCGAAACCGAGGTAGGCCAAGGCCTGGTACGTCGAAGTGGCGTACCCGAGCAACGTCCGCGGGGTGATCTGCTGGATGTCGGCCAATCCGGCGAACTGGGTGATCCCGTAAGCGGCGCCCAGCGCGATCTCGGCCACGATGACCGCCCACACGGTCGACGCCGCGGCGGCCCAGACGGCGATGCCCAGGGCGACGACGGTAACCCCCATCGCCGGCATCAGGAGCGCGGTGGCGAGCCGATCGCCGCGGGCGATCACGGGCTGGACGAGCACGCCGACGAATGCCGGGATGGCCGTGGCGATCGCGGCGAAGGCGAGTGGGTTCGAGCCCTTCGCGACGAGGCCCGGCAGGTACGCCAAGGCGATCGCCGCTGTCCCGAAAACCCACGGCGCGAACAACAATGACACCCGGAGCAGGTGCCGGTTGACCTCGCTTCGTGCAGCCGTTGCGACCTGCTCGGCGCTCGGGGACGTGAGCGGACGTCGGCTGTCGGCGCCCGCGAGCAACCACAACGCGACAACGCACAGCACGAGGTTCGGCAGATAAGGCCACACCTGAGGATCCGGCGTCCATTGCCCGAGGAGCCCGGCGACCAGCGGCCCGAGGCCGAACCCGGTCGTCATCGCGATCGTCGCCCGGCGGGCGCCTCGGTGTCCGCCAGGCGAGTCTTCCCGGATCCAGGCCGCTCCAGTCCCGAACGCCAGCCCGCTGCTGATCCCCGCGACGAAGCGCCCGACGAACAAGAGGAAAAGGACTTCCTTGCCCAAGATCAGCAACACCGTCGCGGCCAGCGAGAACAACAGCGCCACGACGACCACGCGCTTGCGTCCCGCCTGGTCCGACCACCGACCGCCGACGAGCAGTGCCGGGATCAACCCGACCGCGTACAGGCCGAACATGACCCCGGTCGCCGTGGTCGACACGCCGTGCTGCTGGTAGAAGACGATCAACGGGGAGAACTGGTTGGCGCCCCACCCGATGGCCGCGACCGCGACCGCAGGCCGCAGCCAGGCCGCGCCTCGCGCCGCGGTGGGTTCCTTCATCAACTCCTGTGTCACGTCTCGAGCGTTCGCGAGATCGTGGCGCGAGAACAGTGACTGAAACGACTATTAGCGTACAGTTTCGGTCATGACGGGAACCGTGGCACTGGCGCTGAGCGAAGGCGTGCCGATCTTCGAACTCGCCGCCCCCTGCGCGATCTTCGGGCCGGCGATGTCCGACGCCGACTCCGACTGGTACACGCTGCAGGTCTGCAGCCCGCCAGGGGCGCGAGTCGACAACTGGTTCACCGCCGCGACCCCGTTCACCTACGACGATCTTGTCGTGGCGGACACGGTCGTCGTCCCGGCTTGTCACGACTCCGCGCTCGAACCGCCGGCCGATCTCGTCGAAGCGGTTCGCGCGGCTGCCGCGCGAGGAGCACGAGTCGCCTCCATCTGTACCGGCGCCTTCGTGCTCGCCGCCGCCGGGCTCCTCGACGGCCGCCGCGCGGCCACGCACTGGCGGCACGCCGACACACTGGCCCAGCGATATCGGGAGATCCACGTCGACTCGGCGTCGCTCTACATCGACGAAGGCGACGTGCTCACTTCAGCGGGCAAGACGGCCGGCCTCGATCTGTGCCTGCACCTCGTACGCAAAGATCATGGTGCGACCGTGGCGAACCAGGTGGCGCGCCGGCTCGTCGCCGCGCCACACCGCGAAGGACACCAGCGGCAGTACGCCGATCCGTTTCCCGGTCCGGCTGTCACCGACAGCCTCGGCGAGACGATGGCCTGGGTACTCGAACACCTCGACCAGCCGTTGACCGTCGAGCAGGTCGCCCGGCAAGCGCGGGTGAGCCCGCGGACCCTGCACCGCCACTTCGTCAACCGCACCGGCAGCAAGCCTCTCGACTGGCTCAACACCCAGCGGTTGCGGCGAGCCCAGCAACTGCTCGAGACCACGGATCTGCCGATCGAACGCGTCGCCACGGACTGCGGTTTCGGCACGGCGCACGCGCTGCGCCGCCATTTCCGCGACACGCTCCAAACCACTCCCGACGCCTACCGTCGCACCTTCAAACCTGACCAGGTGGGCATCTGACCAAAGTGGACGGAGATGCTGCTCAGTCGCCCGAAACCTGGAGGCCGAGCGGGAGCGTGATGGCCAGCCCGTGGCCGTGCCTGCCGTCGAGGCGTGTCATGGTCACCGCCCACTCGCCCGCGACCTGTGTCAGCACCGTTGCCGCGTGCTCCAACGCGGCCGGATCCGCTGCGGCGAGGCGCAAAGCCGCGTCCACTTCGGGCTCCGCGTCGACGGAGCGGCAGGCACTGACGGCGATCGTCACGGCCGCGTACGGGGTCGCGGTGAGCAGCCTGCGCAGCAGCTGCGGAGAGGCGGCAGCGGAGAGGCGGGACCAGTCGCCGAGCCGGAACACCGCCTGGGATACCGGCCCGCTGTAGAAGAACCGCCAATCCTCCCGCACCCGGCCGCGGTCGGCGGTGACGTGCGCGAGCGAGGCCAGCGTGCCGAAGAACTCGTTCTCCGGCAACGTTTCCGTCGGCAGCCCCGACCGATGCAACCGGCGGCGGACGCGGCGCAGCGCGTTACCCAGCGTCTGCCGGACCTCGGTGTCGGTGTAGACGTCGATGGTGCGCATCGCCTGCAGGGCGATCCAAGTCCGCAATGGACGGTCCTGCCCGAGCCCGGCGTGATGGATCACCTGCGCGGTGAACGACTCCTCGTGTGGCGGCAGGAGCACCTCGGGCGCGGGCACGGCGAGTTCGCGCACGCCGTCGTCCGGGCGCAGCACCGCGGTGATCCCGGTGATGCGACTGAGCATGAACACCGGCTCGTCCCCGACGTTGTGCACCAGGCTCACCGCCTCCGGCGACAACACCTTCACCAGCGCCCGGCCGCTCCCGCTCGGGTCCCGCAGATCGTCTTCGTAATGCCGCAAAGCGTATTTCACCGCCAGGATCAGCCATTCGTACAACCAGCGACCGCGGACCCGCACAGCGGTGCACCCGACCACGAGCAACGCGCAGCCGACGACTGTGCCGAACACGGCCCAGCGCTGCCCGAGGCCGAGGACGACCGCGAGCACCGCGAGCTGCCACGAGACGAGTTGGAGCACTCCGATCCCGCCGAGCGGACGCCGGGCGGCCGGGCGCGCCGGAAGCACAGGAGCTGGTGCCGGAGCCCAAGGCCGCTGCTGCTGTACACCGGGCGGCGGCACCGGAGGTGTCTGGGGACGGGCCGCGTTCAGCGTGGCAACGGCCGCGTTACGCATCGCGGACGGCGCCTCGGCAGCTGGGGCCGGTACGCCGAACACAGCCGGCTGCGCGGCAGGCCGCGCCCGAGGCACCTGAGGCGCCGGGGCCGTACGCCGGCCGGCCTGGGTCCCACCGAAATCGGTCACCGGAATCCCTCCTCGCGTCGTCGCCTCCCAGACTCGCGGCGAAAGATGAAGATTCCGTGACACCTGGCCTTTCATCGAGATTCCATCGTGGCTCGCTAGCGTCTGCGTCATGTACGCGACGCCGTGGCGCACCACCGTGTCGGCGGTTGGTCCGCGATGTACCAGTGCTGTACCCGCCACCTCTAAGGTCACAGGGTGACGACCGAACCCACCGGCCACAAGCGCCGCCTCCGGCTCACCGCGGCCGTCCGCCGCCGTGGCGTGATAGCCGTGCTCGTCGCGAGCTGTGTCGCGCTCGTCGGACTCGCGGTGACCGGCCACGCCTCACTTCCGGCCGGGCTCGACTTCGTCCAGGTCGGACACTGGGTGTACAACGACGCTTCGCAGTCGGCCGTCCACGTCGACGGTTCGACGGGGCAGGTGGACTCGCGCGCCAGCGTGCCGGGGGCGGCGGCGGGAAGCCAGGTCACGCAGGACGACCACTCCGGTTACGTGGTCGAGCGTTCGCGGATCACCGAATTCGACAAATCGACACTGAGCGTCGAGGGCAGCTCCGCCGCGCCCGCCGCCGAGGAGCCCTTCGTGGTGGAGGGTGTCGGCGGCCCGTACCTGGTGTACCGCAACGCGGGGCAGATCGTGCGGCTGGGCGATCCGGCGGCGACGATCGCGGCGGGCGGGCCGTTGTCCGACCCCGTCGCGACTTCCGACGGAACCCTGTGGCTGCACCGGATCGACAACGGCTCCGTGTGCGAACTCCCCCGCAACGCCACCGTGCTCGCCTGCCCCGGCAAACTGCCGCAAGGCCACGGCGGGGCGGTGACTCTGGTCAACGATCGCCCGGTCGTCGTCGACACCACTGCCGACACCGTGAGCGAAGTCAGCCAGGACGGGCTCGGTGACGGGGTCGGCCTCGGCGTCGACCTTCCCGCCACGGCGCAGGTCGCCAACGCCGCCGTGGACGGACGGCTTGCCGCCGTCGAGCCCGACGACGGCAAGCTGGTGCTCGTCGACACGGCGACCCTGTCGACCGGAAACCCGGCGCAGAGCCCGATCTCGGTGAGTCTGCCGCAGGGCGGCCGGTTCGCCGGACCGGTCGCCGCGTCGAGCGCGATCGTGGTGGTCGACTCGGCGCACAACGAACTGCTCAGCTACGGCAGCGACGGCGCGCTCAAGACCCGGAAACCGGTGGCCGGACCGGCCGGTTCGGCCAAACCCGTGCTGGGTCAGGACAATCGGATCTACGTCGACAGCGCGGACGGTTCCCACGTGCTGGTGGTCGACGGCCAGGACGGCGGCACCACCGACGTCAACGTGAACAACCAGCCGGTGAACGAACAGCCCGCGGGCGCCCCGCCGGCGAACCCCGGGACCACGCCGGGGAACCCGCCGAATCCGCGCACCCAGCAGGCCGGAAACCAGCAGCAGCAACCGAACCCGACGCCCCCGGGCGCGCCGCGCAACGTGAAGGCCACCGCCGGGGACGGTTCGGCCACCGTGTCGTGGTCCGCCGCCACGGCGAACGGCGCGAAGGTGAGCGCCTACGTCGTCTCCTGGTCCGGTGGCTCCACCACGGTGAGCGGGTCGAGAGCCGGCACCACGATCAGCGGGCTGGAAAACGGCAGATCGTACGTATTCACCGTGGTCGCGCAGAACTCGGCGGGCCAGGGCGCGAGCGCCAGCTCGAAATCCGTCGTCCCCGGGCATGCGGCGGACGCGCCGAAGGTGACCGCGACGGCCGGTTCCAGCGGCCAGGTCTCGGTTTCCTGGACCGCGCCGAACCTGCACGGCGCGACGTTGGACCACTACGAGGTGACCGCGACCGGGCAGGGCACGCGGCAGGTTTCGGCCACGTCCACGTCGTTCACCGGGCTGAGCGGAACGATCAGCTTCACGGTCCGCGCGATCACGCACTACAGCTCGGGTTCGACGCTCACCGGAGCCTCGGGTTCGGCGAAGGCCACCGTGGCGTCGGGGCCACCGACCATCTCGATCCTCAGCGTGCGGGGTTCGCAGCCGAACCAGACCATTTACGTGACCGTCAACGCGAACGGGAACGGCGCCGCGGCAACCTGCCAGGCGACGTTCCTGAGCACCGCCTCCGGGAGCGCGGTGTCCTGTTCCGGCACCACGGAGCTGTCCATCCCGAACGTGTACTGGGTCGGCTCCGTGCAGATCGATGCCACCATCAAGACGTCTCTCGGCAGTGCGAAGGACACCTGGAACGGCACGCCGTGACAGCGGAGAACCGCCTTGTACCAACAGAAAGGTAAGTCGTGACCCTCACGCCTCACGCGGCCTACGACCTCATCGCCAACAACGTGCAGACGGTACTGCGCGGGCACCCGGAGGCCGTACGGCTGGCAGTGGCCGCGTTGTTCGCCGAAGGGCACCTGCTGGTCGAGGACGTGCCCGGGGTCGGGAAGACCACGCTCGCGCGGTGCATCGCGGCGAGTCTCAACGGCCGGTGGAGCCGGATCCAGTTCACGCCCGACCTGTTGCCCGGCGACATCACCGGGGTGATGGTGTACCACCAGAACTCCGAAAGCTTCCAGTTCCACCCCGGCGGGATCTTCGCCAACGTGGTGCTGGCCGACGAAATCAACCGCGGCACGCCGAAAACCCAGTCGGCGCTGCTCGAGGTGATGGCCGAGCGCCGGGTGACGGTGGACTCGGTGAGCCAGCAGGTGCCGCTGCCGTTCCTCGTGGTGGCAACGCAGAACCCGATCGAAATGGAAGGCACTTACCGGCTGCCGGAGGCGCAGCTGGACCGGTTCCTGATGCGGCTGTCACTGGGGTATCCCGGGCACGACGCCGAGGTGATGGTGGTGATGGGCGACTGTGCCGGGGTCACCTCGGACGAGGTCCGGCCGGTGCTCGCCATTTCCGATCTGCAGCAGGTGATCGCCCAGGTGCGCCGGTCGCATCTGGCGACGGAGATCGTGTCCTACGCGGTGCGGCTCGCCGCGGCGAGCCGAGCGCATCCGGCGGTCCGCTATGGAGCGAGCCCGCGCGGCAGCATCGCGCTGATCCGTGCGGCACAAGGACTCGCGGCCACCTACGGCCGGGATTTCGTGACCCCGGACGACGTGAAAGCGGTGGCGCATCCGGTGCTGGAGCACCGGCTGGTGCTGACCCCGGACGCGGAGCTGAACCAGCGGCAGACCCGGGACGTGGTGAACGAGCTCCTGGCCGACACCGCCGTGCCCGCGGCCTCTCCCGGGCGGTAACGGTGCGGCTCACCCGCCGGGGGATCGCCGTGCTCGCGGGAGCCGTGTGCTGTTACGCGTTCGGGGAACTGGCCGGTTACCCGTTGTTCCGGGCGATCGCGGGCATCGCCGCCGGTGCCGTGGTCGCGTCGTTGGCCGTGGCGTTGTGGCGGCCGAAGGTGGAGATCCGGCGTTCGGTGCACCCGGAACGGATCGAACGCGGCAAACCGGCGCTGGCGACTCTGGTGGTGACGAACGACGGAACGCGCCCGCACCGCGGGTTCGCCGCGAACGACCGGCTCGGCGACGAAGGCCATCAGGTCCAGGTGCGTCCGCTGCAGCCAGGGACGGCGGCGACGTACCACTACGAGCTGCCCACCCACCGGCGCGGCAAGCTTCCGGTGGGACCGTTGGTACTCAACAGGTTCGACCCGTTCGGGCTGGCGCGCGGCGACCGGACCGTCGGTGGCGTCGCGCATCTGTGGGCCTATCCGCGGCTGCATGCGGTGCGTGCGGCCGGTGCCGGGTTCCCGCGCCACCACTACGACGGGCCGGTGACCGATCCGCCGTTGCGTGGTTCGTGGGATCTGCGGGCGGTGCGGGAGTACATGCTCGGCGACGAGGTTCGGCATCTGCATTGGAAGGCCAGCGCGCGCACCGGAAAGCTCATGGTTCGCGAGTACGCCGATCCGGCGCAGCTGCGGTTCACCGCGGTGCTGGACACGCGGCCGGAATCCATGGACCCCGAGGTTTTCGAGGAGGCGGTGGAAGTGGCCGCGTCCCTGTTGTACTCGTCGGCGCTGGCCGGGCAGCACTGCCGTCTGCTCACGCCGACCGGGGTGAACACGGCCGTGGACAGCGGGCTCGGGGTGGCGCGTGTGCTGCTGGACGAGCTGTGCCTGGTCGCGCAGGACGCGCCAAACGGGGAGCCGCTGGTGCCGCTCAAACGGCCCCGGCCTGGCGGCACGCTGGCGGTGATCACCGGTGCTCGCACCGACCTCGGCGCCGCGAGCCGGTGGCGGCCGGACTACGTGATCCGACTCGGGGCGGGCGGAGAGGCGACCGCGGGTGAGCTCGTGGCGCCGGACGCTGCCGGGTTCGTACGCCTGTGGAACGGAGTGGGGGTCGCGTGACCGACCGGGACCTCGGGCAGTCGCCGGGCAGGCTCGCGGTCGCGGGACTGCTCGCCGCGACGGCCGTCGCGGGGCTGCTGTTCACCCCCGTGTTCGGGCTGAGCGCGCTGGCGCCGCCCGTACTCGTCGTGGTTCTCGTCGGCTACGGCTGTTTCGAGCTCTGCCGTCGCGTGCTGACTTCGTGGCGCCCGGTTTTCGTCCTGCTGCTGGGAATCGCCGGGCTGTTCGCGTCGGTTCCCGGCACCACGCCTGCCGTGCTCGCGCGCGCGGTGACGCAGGGCTGGCTGCTGACGCTGGAGTCGACGTGGCCGGCCCGGCCGGACGCCGAACAGCTGCTGTTCGTGCCGATCCTGGTCCTACTGGCGACCGTACTGGGCCTGGAACTGTTGCTGCGCTTGAGAAAACGGGTGGTAGCACTGTTGCCGGGGCTGGCCGTGGCCGGGCTTTCCCAGGCGTACCAGGCGTTGACCGGGCTCACCGCGATACTGGCCGCGCTCGCGTTCCTCGCCCCGGCCGGTCTGGTGCTGAACGTCGCGCGGCCGGGACGGCCGCGGTTGTCGGGGATGAGCGTGCTGCTGGTCGTGCCGACCGTGGTGGCGATCGTGGCCGGAGTGGCCGTGATCGGCACGCTCGATCCGGTGGGCCGCGAGCCGTACCGGCTGGCGGACAGCCATGCCGCGGCCCCGCCGGAGAACGGGCTCAGCAATCCGCTGCACGAGATCGCCGCCCGGCTGGCCGCCCCCGGCCAGGAGGTGTTCCGCTACCGCACCGACGCGACGGTCGACCGGTGGCGGCTGCTCGTCCTGGACACCTTCGACGGCGCGAACTGGTCCACCGACACGGATCTCCGGCGGCTGGGCGTGCGGCTGGACGGGACCACTGGCGGCAAGGTGGACACCGCCGACGTGCGGATCACCGGCCTGACCGGTCCCTGGCTGCCGAGCCAGCAGAACCCGGTGAGCGTGACCGGCACCGAACCGCTGGTGGACACCGGATCGGGAGCCCTGCTCTCGGACTCGAACGCCAGGAACTACACCTTGAGCTGGTCCGAAGTGGACGCCGGTGATCTGTCGTCGGCGCAGCTCGACCCCCAGGCCGTGGGCGGGCTCGGCGGCCTCGGCGTGGTCCCCGACGACATCGGCCAGCTCGCCCAGACGGCCGTGCACGGAATGCAGCCGAGCCTGCAGGCGGCATTGCAGCTGGAGCGGTTCCTGACCGAGAACTACCGGGTGGCCACCGGCGACAACCTCCCGACCGGCGACGGCTGGCCGCAGCTGCGGCAGTTCCTGACCCAGACCAAGGTCGGGACGAGCGAACAGTTCGCCGCGGCGTACGTGGCGCTCGCGCGGATCATCGGCATCCCGGCGCGGCTGGTGGTCGGCTATCGCGGTGCCACCGAGACTTCCGACGGGTACCACGTGGTGCGCAACCGCGACGTGCAGGCCTGGCCCGAGGTCGCCGTCGCCGGGGTGGGCTGGGTGCCACTCGATCCGACCGCTTCTGCCCAGCAGACCCAGCTCCCCCAGACCGGTATATCGAAGGCGGCGGCGCAGGCGCGTTCCCAGCTGCCGCCGGAAAACCAGCTGCAACCGCAGCCGGACCTCCCGCCGGACACCACGCAGGACCAGGCCACCAGCGCGGGAACGGGCATGGGCTGGGCTGTCCTCATCGGAGCGGGAGCACTGGTGGTGTGCTGGATTTTCGGTGTACCACTGGCGAAAGCAGTGCGGACCCGGCGCCGCCGGAAGCGGGCGGGAGCGGCGGGCGTCCTCGGGGCGTGGGCGGAGGTGCGTGATCTGCTGATCGCGCACCGGGTGCCGTACCGGGTCGGTATGACCCCACGCGACTTGGCGGCGACGGCGGGGGCAAAGCTCGGCGTACCGCTGGAGGAGCCGATGTACGGGCTGGCCGGAGTACTCGATTTTTCGCTGTGGGCAAGGCATCCGGCTCCGGACGGGGCGGCCCCGCACGCGTGGGCGCAAGTGCGCGCAATCCGCCGGGCGCTGGCGAGGCGGCCGTGGCGCGACCGCCTGCGGGCGGCTCTGGAGTCGAGAACCCTGCTGCGGAAACGCTAAAGCGAGCACTGGCCGCCGCGGATGGCGACCGGGGCCGTGGTGTAGATGTGTGTCCCGTCCGTGGCCCGGATCTGGAAGCAGTACTTGCGGGCCTGGTCGACCGGGACGGTCAGGGAATGCTGCCTGCCCGCCACCTGTGTCGTCGTCGGGATGCGCTCACCGGCGACGACCACCGCGAAATCCAGGTCTCCCTTGGCGCTCCAGTTCAACTGCACTTTGTCGCCGAGGTCCGCCGGCGTGTCGAGCACGAGCCCCACATCGGGCGGCGGGCTCGCGGAAGTCGACTCCGGGAGCGGGGTCGCGGACCGCACGACCGGTGCGGCGTTCTGCTGCTGTGCCTGTTTCCCGGAGTTGAGCACTATCGGCACCACGGTCAGCCCGATGACCGCGGCGCCGAGCACCGCCAATGCGAGCGGGCGCCAGCGGAAGCGCTTTTTCTCCATTGTGGACGGTTCGCCGGGCCCGATGCTGTGGACGAGCGTGCGGCCGGGAGACGAGGAAACGGGAGCCGAGGGCGGCGCCTGGCGCGGAGCGGGAGGCACGGGCGGGGCGCCGGGCCGGGCGAAGTCGTCGAACTCGATCTGCCGCCGGTCGCTGGTGCGATACAGCTTGCGGAAGGCGTCGGCGAGGCTCGCCGCGTCACGGGGCCGGTCCGCCGGGTCCTTCGCCAGCAGTCGGCCGACCATTTCGGAGAGTTCCAGCGGGACGCCGGGAACCTGCAGCGGGGGCACCGGTTCCCGCAGTACCTGCAGGATCCGCTCGCCCGGCTGCTGCCCGATCTGGCGCGGGAACGGAGGCGCGCCCGTCAACGCCGCATACAGCACCGCGCCGAGGCCGTACAGATCCGTTGCCGGGGAAAGCACGTCGTCCCGCAGGGCTTCCGGTGCCGCGTATTCCACCGCGTACATCGGGTCGCGGGGGAACCCGCGGCGTAGCGCCAGCCCGAAATCGGACAGCACGAGCTCCCCGGAGACGCGGAACAGCACGTTGTGCGGCGTGACCCCGCCGTGCACGACACCGAGCCGATGTCCCGTGGCCAGCGCTTTCGCCACCGTCTGCCCGATCGCGAGCGTCTCCCGCACGCCGAGGGGCTTGCCGGAAGCGAGCAGCCCCGCCAGCGAACCGCGGCACAGCTCCATCCGCAGGCCCGCCCCGCCGCCGGCGAACTCGAGCACCTCGTCGGCGAACAGGATCGCCCGCTCGGCGCGCACCGTCTCCAGCGCTTTCCGCTCGCGTTCCAGCGCGGCCGCGGTGTCCCGGCCGAATCCGGTGGGGAACACCTTGACCGCGACCCCGGCCCCCGCGTAGACATGGGCGACCGGCCCCTCCGCGAGGGGCGTCAGCCGCCCGGCCTCGATGCTCATACCGTCATTGTCCCGCACAGCCGATGGAATCCTGATGGTCCGCGGCAGGTTCCTGCCTCTCCCGCCCTTCGGTGGCCGCCCAGGGCGAAGCTGCTCGCATGCAGACTGCGGGGCTCATCAGGATCACGATAGCCACTCCACGACGGCGAATCGACATGGCGCTGCCCGACCACGCGTCCGTGGCCGAGCTCCTGCCGGGCGTGCTGGCCCGCGCGGGCGAGGGCATGGCGGACAAAGGCGTCGCCGGGGGCGGCTGGCTGCTGCGGCGCGACGACGGCACCGCGTTCGATCTGAACCGGACACTCGGCGCATACCGCGTGCGTGACGGGGAAATTCTGCACCTGACCTCGGCGCGGACGAACTGGCCGGAGCCGGAGTACGACGACCTGGCCGACGCGATCGCCACCGGTTCGGGCCGGACCGGGAAGGCCTGGGGGCCGCGCCACACGCGCCGGGCAGGACTGGCCGTGGGCGCGTTCGTGGTCCTACTCGGCCTGGTCGCGGTGATGCGGGCGGGGCCACCTTGGACAGGGCCTGGTTTGTGCGCGCTCGCGACGGCCGTCGCGTTGCTGGTGGCGGGCGTGATCCTCGCCAGGCCCGCCGCGGACGCCGACGCGGGAGCCGTCCTGGCGGCGACCGCGTTGCCGTTCGCCTTCGCCGCCGGGGTGCTGATCCCGGCCGGCAGCCACGCCGTGACCGACCTGACCCCGGGCCACGTGCTGCTCGCGGGAGCCGCGCTGCTGCTGGCCGCGCTCGTCGGCTATTTGGGCGTGGCCGTCGCGCAGGCGGTGTTCGCGGGCGCCGCCGCACTGGGCCTGTTCACCCTCATCGGCGGCTTGGTTTCACTGCTCTGGGACCTCGCGGCGCATCAGGCCGCCGGGGTGCTGGCGGCCGGTTTGCTGCTGCTGTCGACGATGTTCGCGCCACTGGCGTTGCGGCTGGGCAAGGTGCCGATGCCGGTACTGCCCCGCACGACGGCGGATCTCGTGCGGGACGATCCGCAGCCGTCCCTCGTGCGCGTGCACGCGGCCGTGGCGCGGGCGGACGGCCTGCTCACCGGGATGCTCGGCGGCGCGGCCGTCGCGGTGATCGCCGGTGAAGCCCTGCTGACCGCCGACGGCGGAATGGGCTCGATGGTCCTGCTCGCGGTGCTGACCGTCGGTTTCCTGCTGCGGGCAAGGCTGTATCCGGTGCCACGGCAACGGATTCCGTTGCTGCTCATCGGAGTCTTCGGGCTCGGTTGTCTGGTCGCGGGCCCGTTCACCATGCCGCTGGCCGCCACCGGCGTGCTCCTGCCTGCCGTCGCGGCCGGGGTGATCGCGGCGGGGATCCTGCTCAGCACCCGCGCTGCCAACCCGTATCTCGGCCGGTTCGCCGAGTACTCCGAAATCCTCGTGCTCGCCGCTGTCGTGCCGATGGCGTGCTGGGTGCTCGGGCTCTACGCGTACGTGCGCGGGCTGGGAGGCTGAGATGGCGTCCAAACGCGACCAACTGCAGGCGTACCAGTTCCTTGTGCAGCGCGCGATTTCCGCGCTGGTGACGAGGGAGACCGACCCGGAGCAGCCACCGTTCCGCCGTCCGTCGGGCGCGGCGTTCGCGAGCATCGCGCTGGCCATCGTGTCGCTCGCGGGCGTAGGGGTGTACGGGATGATCGTGCCGGGCGGCAACAGCTCTTGGAAGTCGGCCTCCGAGGTGATCGTGGAGAAGGAGACCGGCACGAGGTACGTGTACCTGAACGACAAGCTGTACCCGGTGGCGAACTACGCGTCCGCGCTGTTGTTACTGGGCCAGCACGCTTCCACGGAGGTCGTGTCGGGCAACTCGCTCGCCGGGGTCCCTCGCGGGCCGCGGATCGGCATCGAGGACGCCCCGGATTCGCTGCCCGACACGAAACGGCTGCTGACCGGCGCGTGGTCGCTCTGCTCCGCCCCGGCGTCGGACGTGTCCGGCAGCCAGATCGAGCAGTCGGTGCTGCTCGCCGGAACCGACCCGTCGGGGGGTTCGGGTCTGGGAGACCAGGGTTTGCTCGTCCAGCTGGTGTCCACAGGGGACCGCTACCTGATCTGGCACGGCTACCGGCACCGGATCGACGACTACGACACGGTCGGCACCGGGCTCACGCTGGCCACCGAACCGTGGGCGCGGGTCGACCAGGCTTGGTTGAACGTGCTGCCGGAGGGCGCGCCGATCGGGCCGCTTTCGATCGAGCAGGCGGGCGAACCGTCCACCGCGGTGCCGGGACGGGCCGACATCCTCACCGGGATGCTGCTGATGGTCCAGGCCTCCGGCGGCGGGCAGCAGTACTACGTCGCCGAGCACGACGCGTTGCGGCCGATCACCGAGCTGCAGTACGACGTGCAGCTGGCGAGTTCCCAGCTGATGTCGGCGGCTTATCCGGGTGGCGTGCCGAAGGCGATGTCGCTCGCGCCCGCGCAGGCGGCCGCCGCGAAACAGCTCGAACCCGTTGCGGCGGCTGAGAACTCGGCCCCGCCTGCCCGGCCGGCGATCGCGCGGCTGACCGACGGCGAGGCGACGGTGTGCGCGACGTTCGATCCCGGCAAGTCCTCGCCGAGGCTGGTCGTCGGGCCCACCCTGCCCGACGCGGCGACCGTGACGTCCCGCCGCACGGCGGAGGGCACCCCACTGGCGGACCGCGTGTACGTGCCGCCGGGTTCGGCCGCGGTGGTCGAGTCGATGCCGTCGTCCCAGTCCCCCAGCGGCACGTATGTGCTCGTCACCGACATGGGGCGGCGGTACTCGCTGTCGTCACCAGACGTGCTGAAGACGTTCGGCTATTCGACGACGAACGCCGTACAGCTGCCCGCGACGCTGGTCTCCCGGCTTCCGGAAGGCCCGGGCCTCGACCCGGACACCGCCAAGAGCCAGACCGTGAAGAGCTGAAGCGGCACAACGAAAACCGCGCCCGCCAGGATTCCGGCGGGCGCGGTTTTCGTTGTGCGATCAGTTGATGAGGCGCCAGAGGTCCTCGTCGAGGAGCTGGACCGAACCGGAGGTCGTGTCGTCCTCACCCCTGCGCCGCGCGAGCGTGAAGTCGCCGGCGGGCTCGCCGGTGCCCGCCCGGCCCCGCAGCCGGGACGGAACACCGTTGGCACTCGTCGACTTCCGCACACCGTTCGACCGGCTACCGGGCTCGTCCGCGGAGCTCGGCTGGAGCGTGCCGGAGGAACCACCGGTGTGCGGCATCATCGGCGAAACCGTGCCGGTGCCCGACTTCGTCGCGGCGTTCTCGGCCCAGCCCGCTTCCGGCTCACTCGCGAGGCTGGGCGCCCGCTTGCCGGCGACCGGTTTCGCCACCGACATCAGGCCTGCCGTCCCGGCGGCGCCGGCGACGAAGCCCATCGACCCACTCGCCACCGGCGGCGTGCCGACCGACGGAATGGCCCCGGCAGAGAACCCAGCGGAGACAGTGGGAATCGACGACGTCGCCGGGGCGAGGCCTGCTAGTGTCAGTCCCGTCGAGCCACCCAGGTTCGCCGACCCGCTCGCGCCGACAGTCGTGCCGAGCCCGCTCGTGTCGATCCCGCTGGCGTCCGTCCCGCTCGTGTCCAGCGAGGAACCGAGGTCCTGCAAGGCAGACAGCGTATCCATCCCCGCCGACGCCGCGCCGACGCCCGCGGTCGCCGCTTTGATGATGTCCTGCGGCGAGTTGCCCTCCGAGGAGGCCTGCGGCAGATAGTCGGCCAGCACCTGGCTGGGGTCCTCGATCCCGACGCCGGTGGCCACCCGGAGCATCGTCTGGTCGTACTGCCCGCCGAGCACGGTCATCCGCGTCGCGGCCGCCTGCCAAAAGCCCAGTGCGCTGGGGGCGGTCAGCGGGTTGCCCAGCGCGGCGTAGTACGCGCCGCTAGCCTCGGCCACCTTCGCGCCGGCGTCGACGATCGAGCTTGCCAGAGACGTCAGGTGCTGCGGGATCTGCGCGGCGTCGAGCCGTTCGCCCCAGGTCTTCAAGTCGTTCACGAGGCCCTGGGCCTTCACCTCGAACAGATGGCCTTTGTCGTCCTTCCACTGTGGAGAGAGCTCGCCGATCCGGGACTTGACCTGGACCTGGGCATCGCCGATCCACTGGCGCACGTCGGTCCACATCTTGGCTGCCGCGGCGAGCTTGGGAACGTTGGCCTGCTCGGCCGCGATCATCCCGTCCAGCGTCTCCATGGTGAACAGGTTGTAGGGAACTACCATGGCCGGTCTCCTCAGGCTTCGGTCTGCGCGGTGGTCGTGTCGGACTGGGTGGTGGTACCGGATGAGTTCGTGCTGCCGGACGAATCCGTGGTGCTACCGGAGGTAGAGTCCGTGCTGCTGGAGGACGAATCACTGGACTGCAGCGAGGTGACTGCCTTCTTCCCCAGCCCGATCACCTGATCCGCGAGCTTGAACCCCGCGGTGAGGAGATCGAACGCACTGGTCGCGTCCGCCGCCGAGTACGTCGCCCCGGCCACTTTCGCGACATCGGACAGCGAGCCGGATTTCTGATCCACGTAGTTCATGAACGCGCTCACCTCGCCGGTGGCGAACGTGTCCAGGGCGCCGTACATCATGCCCTCGTACATCCCGGCCGAGGTCAACCCCGAGCCAAGGCGGCTTGTCAGCGAAGCCGGCTGCGCCGGCGTGTGGATGTTGGCGGAGGCGTAGCTCTGCGCCGTGGGATTGCCGTTGAGTTCATTTGCGGCCATTGTGTCCTCCTCAGTATCCCGCTTGGGTTCGCGGTTCGTTCTCTTCCGGGTTCAGCTGCCATAGCTCCTCATGGAGCAACTCGTCGACCGGTTGCCGCTTCCGTTCCGGTGCGGGCACACTGGACTGGGCCCGGCTTTCCTTGCGTGGCTCGACTTTTCCCGACCGCCCGCGCAGCGAGACCCCGGGCGTGGCGGCGGGTTTCCGTTTGCGGAAGCCGTTCTCTTCTTCGGCGGCACCGGGCCTGACCCCGCTGGAGCCTCCTCGTCCGCCCATGCCGGCACCGCGTGGCCCGAACATCCCCGGAGACATGCCAGGGGTGGTGCCCGATGCAGTCCCGGCCGCGGTCCCCGCGGCGCCCGCGGTCGCGGCAGACGTGAGTCCGCTGCCGACCGCGGCGTTCGAGCCGATCCCTCCCGAGATGTCGCCCGAACCGATCCCACCCAGGC
>NZ_VMNW02000055.1 GCF_007713735.2 Amycolatopsis acidicola
GGGTGGCGGCGTGGCCTGGAGTTTGCCCGCGGTGAGGCGGTCGGCGCCCCAGCTGCGCTCGATGTAGCCGATGATCCGCTCGATGTCCTCGGCGGGCACCTTGTCCGGCTCGCCGTGTTCGAGGGGGTCGACGTGGAAGATGTAGAGCCGGGAGGCGAACTGGTCGAACGGGAGCGAGGCCTCGCCGAAGCGTTCGCCGTTGCCTGCCGTGGACACCACTACCCCGTCGCCCCAGTCCTGGCCACTGTCGTTGTTGGGGTTGTAGAAGTAGACCCGCATCACGTCGTGGGGGTCGGGCGCGGCGCGCAGGATGGTGATCGCGTGCCAGCCGACGTACCGGGCCGCGCTGTCGGTGACGGCGATGCCCGCGGGCTGCGGGTGGATCAGCGGCTGCCCGCCGTTGTACGCCGTGTGGTAGCTCGCGTGGAACTGGCGCAGGAAGTAGTCGAGTTCGATCAGGTTCCCGGACTCGACGTCGACGTTGATCCGGAACCCGCGCGAGGCCCACCAGCCGTGGAACTCCGGGTTGACCCAGCGGTGCGGGTCGCCGGGGCGGCCGATGCAGCGGCGCCCCATCTCGGCGTAGATCCGGTCCAGGTGCGGCACCACGAGCAGCGACACCGGGTCCAGGTCGACCGGCAGCTTGCTCGCGACCCCGCGCTCGCTTTCGATCGACGAAATCCGCTGCCCCTCGAAGTGCATGGTGATCTCGTCGTCCCGCGCGGCCCAGACCACCATCTGCAGCAGATAGTCCGGGTCGTTGTAGGCCCACATCGACAGCGCGCGGGCGGACTGGCAGGTCGGGTTGTCGCCCTGGCCGACGCCGAGCGGCTGGCCCAGCATCGACAGCACGCCGGCGGTCAGCCGCGCGCGCGGGCCGGGCTGGTCACCGAACACCGACGTGAGCCTGTCCTGCGCGACCTGCGAAAGCTGCAGCCCCAGCTGGCGCCACAGCGAAGGCACCACCGGCGACTCGTACAGAATCCCCCGGTCCAGCAACAGCGCCAGCCCGTACACGCACTGCGCCGTCTGCGGGTGCACGGCCTGCTCGATCAGCGCGTGCACGAGCTCGTGGTAGCGCAGCAGGCAGTTCCGGCCCGTCTCGGACAGCCCGAGCGCCTCACCGACGAGGTAGTCGCTCTGGCTCCGCACGAACCGCAGCAGCTCCGCGTGGTACGGCGAAACCAGGCCGGTGTCGTGCATCGCCCTGGCGAACCCGGTGGCCTCGTACTGCAGGTCACCGGTGTCCATCGCCTCCAGCCGGGAGCGGAACACCTCGATGCCCGGATCCTCCCGGCAGGCCTCGGTCGTACCGAACAGGCTGGTGACGAGCCGGTCGATGCCCTGCCCGGACGCCGGGCCGAGGTCGACGTCGGGATCGCCGCGGTAGATCGCGATCCGGGTGATCAGCGACTGCACCTGGTCGACCTGGATCGGGCGCTGGCGCAGGATCCGCCAGATCTCCTCGACCAGCCGGTCCAGCACGCTGTCGTAGCCGATCTGGTCGGCGAGATGCCGGAACAGGTCGCGGATCAGCTGCGCCGTGCGGCCCTGCTGCACGCGTTCCGCCTCGGTGGGCGGGGTGAACAGCAGCTCGAGGTTCATCGCGAGGACCTGGGCCAGGAACTTCCGCGCGTCCTCCGCCGAGATCGCCGGGTGGGCGAAGTCACCGAGTGCCACCGCGAGCATGCGCAGCTCGCTGGTCGCCTCCATCACGACGGTGTCCGCGTCGCCGCTGCGCAGGCCGGGCCCGACCAGCGCCGGGACGAGGATCTCCGGGGTGGCCCAGTCCGTTCCGAGGAACAGGCCGGCCTCCTCCAGCGCCTGCGCGCGCGCCTGGACGGCGGCGGCTCCGCCCGGCTCGCGCAGCGTCCGCCGCAGGGCTTCCAGCATCCGCCGCAGCTTCGTGTGCTTGCCGAAGTCGCGGGTCTCCGCCATCGCCCTGATGGCGTCGTCGAGCGAGGCCACGCGCTTGTCCAGCGTCGTGGCCTCGCCCGTGACGTCGTTCGGTTCCACAGGGTTTCCCCAGACTTACACGTAGAAGTCGAGTTCTTCTTGTTGCTTCAGCAGATCGCGCATCCGGTACGGATCCTCACCGAAGAAGTAGAGCAGACCCCAGTGCGTGCCGAACGCGGTCCTCTTCGTAACGGTCTCTTCCAGGGGCGCCGAGAGGTCGTGTGACTCGTAGTAGTCGTCGTTCTCGGTCTCCTCCGGGATCTCCAGCTCGCTGACGACGCGGCGGCGCGGGTACACCCCGAAGCAGCCCGCGATCCCGGTCGCGTCGACGACCTCCTTGGGGAAGAACGCGTCGATCTCCTCCTCGGTCGTCTTCGGGTCGAAGGCGAGCGCCAGGCCCTGGTAGGCGTTGAACCCGTAGGCGCGCTCGAGCAGCTCGAACACCTTGAACCCCGGCGGCCGGTAGGCGACCTCGCCGAAGTACATCTCGCCGTCGCTGGTGACGAAGTACTCCGGGTGCACGAACCCGAACTCGATGTCGAAGGCCTTGATGAGCTTCTCGATCTGGGCGGTGATCTGCGGCCGGTAACGCTCCAGTTCGGGCGTGGCCGGCACGAACACCGAGTAGCCGAGCCGGACGTACTCGGAGATGTTCAGGAACTTGATCTTGCCGTCGTGGATCCACGCCTCGACGGCGAACTCCCAGCCGTCCAGATGGGACTCCATCAGCACCGGGAAGTCCTCCTCCGGGATCGCGTCGATCTCGTCGGGGGTGCGGATCACGCGGTGCCCGAGGCTCCCGGCCTTGTCGAAGGCCTTGAGGTGGATCAGGTCGTTCGGGTCGCCGTCGAGCTTCAGCAGCGTCTGGTTGACGCGCTTGAGGAACCGGATCACGTCGTCGCGGTCGTGGGCCTCCTCGAAGATCCCGACCCGGATGCCGCCGAGCTGCGCGCGGCGCTTCATCAGCGACTTGTCGCGCAGCAGCATCGCCTGTCCGAACAACCGCGGGTTCTGCAGCAGGACCGAGTTGATCGCTCCCGCCCACTCCACGGTCTCCTCGAACAACGGGATGGCGACGTCGACGCCTTCCTTCTTGAGGATTTCGGCGATCTCCATCGACCGGTCGTTGAACCGCTCGAAATCCCAAGGCAGATAAGGGATCCCGTGCTCGGTGCAGTACTCCTCCGCCCAGTCCGGCGCCACTACGACGTAGCGCCGGTCGAACCGGTCCAGCGCCTCGACCGCGTTGAGACTCCAGCCCAGCAGCGCTAGATACCCTTTTTCCGGATCCTTCTTGGCCGCTTCAGACTGTGGCATGGGACCGTTCCTCCGTTTCGGCGCAGTTCAGCTCTCAAGTGCACGGTTCACCTACCGTACGTGATGCGTCGCTCGCGTGGGGAACACGGAGGTGTCCCCGATCTGTCCACAAAGGACTGTCAGTGCGCCTTCCGCGCGCGTTTCACCGGCTTGACCACCGGCAGCTCGACCCCGGGCGCGGCGAGGCCGCGCAGGGTCAGGTCCGCGAAGTGCTCGCCGATCTGCGCCGGGGTGAACTCCCCGCCGGGCGAGAACCAGCGGTAGACCCAGTTGACGGAACCGAGGATCGACAGGCTCGCCAGCTTCGGGTCGACGGACTCGCGCACCAGCCCTTCGGCCTTGCCCTTGCTGATCAGGTCGAGGAACACGGAACGGTAGGCGTGTTCGCCGCCGAGGATCTCCTCCTGGCGTGTCTTCGGCAGCGCCTGCATCTCGTGCAGGAACACGGTGGTGCCGGTGAGGTTGCGGCACATGTGCTCGATGTGCCCGACGATCACGTTGCGCAGGCGCTGCAACGGGTCGCCAGGGCGGCCCGCCAGCTCGGCGATGTTCGCCAGCCCCTGCTGGTGGACCTCGTTGATGACCTCGAAGAGCAGGTCCTCCTTGGAATGGATGTAGTAGTACAGGCTGCCCTTGAGCATCCCGAGCCGCTCGGCGATGTCCTGCAGCGAAGCGCCTTCGTAGCCCTTCTCGTGGAAGGTTTCGGTGGCCACCGCGAACAGTTCGGCCCAGCGTTCCTCGCGGGGCTTGCGCTCCCCGCTGCCGCGCCGCCGCGAACGTCCTACTGGCTCCCGCACCTCGACCACCCCATCCGGATCCTGCCGGAAAATCTATCAAACGACCGGTACTGACGCTCAGATGCCGAGACCGGCGTCGGCGCCGGCATTGACGGCGCGGACGAAATCGGCGGGCGATGCGGCGTCGCCGGGAACCCGGACCTCGATGTCCCCGAGGTCCAGGCCGGCGGTCACGTCCGCGCCGGTGGCGCGCCAGCCGATCGCCAGCGCGACCACATCGGCCGCCAGCGCTCGTTCCTCGCCGCCGTCCGCGGGCCGCCAGCGCACGAGACCGGGCTCGATGCCGACGACCACAGCCTTGGTGAGGAGCGCGACCCCGTCGCGTTCGAGCTGTTTCACCAGCTGCCGCCGGGTGATCGCTTCGATGCCGCGGCCGACGCTGCCGCGCATCTCCACGAGGGTGACCTCGATTCCCTTGGCGCGCATCAGTTCCGCGGTCTCGCAGCCGGTCGCGCTGCCGCCGACCACCACCAGCCGCGAGTCCGGCGCCACCGGGATCTCCCCGAGCAGCAGGCGTTGCGCGTCATACACCGAGGGCCCGTCGATGCCGGGGATCGGCGGCACGAGCGGGACAGCGCCCGTCGCGACGACCACGACGTCCGGCTGCTGGCCGCGCACGGTTTCCGGCGAGACCGGGGCCGAGGTGTGGATCTCGACGCCAAGCTGTTCGAGCCGGCGCGCCTGGAAATCCCGGTACCGCAGCACTTCCCGCTTACTCGGCGCGGAACCCGCCACTTCCAGCTTGCCGCCGAGGGCCGCGTCACGCTCCCAAATGGACACTCGATGCCCGCGCACCCGCGCTATCCGCGCCGCTTCCATGCCCGCTGGCCCGGAGCCGACGACCATCACGCGCCGCGGCACGGCGGCGGGTTTGACCTGCCAGGTCCGTTCGCGGCCTGCTTCGGGGTTCACCGAGCACTGTGCCCGTTCACCCCGCCCGACGAGGTCCACGCAGGCGTTGCACGCGATGCACGGCCGCACTTCGTCCAGCCGTCCGGCGCGCACGAGGTTCGGCCAGTCCGGTTCGGCGATCAGGCCACGGCCCAGTAGTACGAGATCCGCGTCGCCGGACGCCACGACGTCTTCGGCCAGCGCGGGATCGTCCAGGCGCCCGACTGCCATCACCGGCACCGACACCGCCTGCTTCACCGCGCGGGCGAGCGGGCGCATGTGGCCGCGTGGAACGGACATCGGCGCGAGCGTCTGCTGCAGGGTCAGCCAGGTGCCCGACGAGACCGAGATCGCCGCGGCCCCGGCGTCCTCCAGCATCCGCGCGACGGCCACGGCGGAGTCCAGGTCGAACCCGCCGGGCTCGGTGTCCGTGCCGTTGAGCCGCCACACGAGCGGCAGCCCGGACGCGCCGATGATCGCCCGCGCGACTTCGAGGGAGAACCGGGCCCGGTTTCCGAGCGTGCCGCCGTAGTCGTCGGTGCGCTGATTGTGCCGTGGGGAAAGGAAGTTCGAGGGCAGATAGCCGTGCGCGCCGTGCACCTCGACGTACTCGAACCCCGCGTCCGCGGCATAACGGGCAGCCCGCGCGTAGTCGGCGACGATGCCGTCGATCTCCGGCACCGTCAGCTCGTGCGGGGTCGGCGAGACGGAGTTCAACGGGACCGGCGAGGGTGCCACGGACGGGCCTTCGGTGACCTGGCGCCCGGGGTGCATGAGCTGGACGCCGACGGTCACGCCGTGTGGCTTGACCGCTTCGACGACCCGCCGCAACCCCGGCACGTACTCCGGGCCGCTCAGCCGGGGTTCGGGGCCGACGGTGCCGGACGACACCAGGCAGCCTTCGACGGTGATCGCGCCGACCCCGCCCTCCGCGCGCCGCCGGTAGTAGGCGACCGTGTCGTCGGTGACGAACCCGCCCTGGTCGAGGCAGGTGCCCATCGGCGCCATCACCAGCCGGTTGGCGAACGTGACCCCGCCGACCCGCACCGGCGTGAACAGCGCGCCGGTCACGGCAGCACCCGTAGCGCGCGCACGGGGCAGGCGTCCACACCCGTCTCGGCGGTGTCCTCCTCCCCCGGCGGCACCTCCTTTTCCGGTCCCACGGCGGAAAACCCGTCGTCGTCCAAGGGGAAGAGGTCGGGATCGATCACGGAGCACTGGGCGTGCCCCTCGCAGGCGCCCGGTGCCAGCCCGATCTTCATGACGACCTCCCGTGCGCGACGGAAAGCGCTTCCATCGACCGCGACGCGAGCGCCTGCTTCCACCGCGGTTCGGCGGTCAGCTCCAGCCGCGGCAGCCGTTCGACGATCCGCGCCACCGCGATGCGGGTCTCCATCCGGGCGAGCTGCGCCCCGATGCACGCGTGGATCCCTTTGCCGAAGGCGATGTGCGGGTTGGGGCTGCGGCCGAGGTCGAGGCTGTCCGGATCGGCGAACTTCTCCGGGTCCCGGTTGGCCGAGGCGAGCACGAGGTGCACCCGCTCGCCGGGGGAGATCGTCTTGCCGCGGATTTCGGTGTCCGCGACGACCCACCGGTTCAGCACCTTGATCGGCCCGTCATAACGCAGCAGCTCCTCGACGGCGGTGCCGATCAGCCCGGGCTCCCGCCGCAGCCGGTCCAGCTGGTCCGGGTGCCGCAGCAGGGCGAGGACGGAGTTGGCGATCGAGTTCGTCGTGGTTTCGTGTCCGGCGAACAGGAGCAGCGCGCACATCGAGACGAGTTCGTCGTCGGAGAGCCGGTCTTCGCCGTCGCGGGCCATCAGCGCGGACAGCATGTCCTCGCCGGGTTCCTTCCGGCGCAGCTCGATCAGCCCGCGGAAGTAGGCGTCCATCTCCCGGAGCCCGCGCAACGCCCGCTCGTGGCGCACGGCGCGGGCCGCGCCGCCCGTGCCGAACGCGACGAGCGCCAGCTCGTCGGACCAATCACGGAAGCGGTCCCGGTCCTCGGTGCGGGCGCCGAGCATCGTCGCGATCACCTTGGTGGGCAAGGGATACGCGACGTTCTCGATCAGGTCGCCCGGCTCGGGGCCGCGCAGGAAGGTGTCGAGGTGCTCGTCGACGATGGTGGTGATCAGCTCGCTCATCGCGGCGATCCGCTGGCCCTTGAACGCCTGCGCCGCCAGCCGGCGCAGCCGGGTGTGGGCGGGCGGATCGGAGACGACCATCCACTCCGACATCAGCCCGAGCACGGCGGCCGAAGCCGTCGATTGCGGCCGTTTACCGGAAGCGAGCAGGGGCCGGACGCGGTCGTTGGAAAGGGCCTTGTTCTGGAACGCGGCCGAGACGTCGTCGTAGCGGGTGATCAGCCACGCGCGGTGTGCTTCGCTCCAGTGCACCGGATCCGACTCCCTCAGCTCGCGCAGCGCCGCGTACGGGTCTTCGGTGGCCTCGGGCGTGACCAGGTCGGTGACAGGCATGCTGGTCCTCTCAACTGCGGGCGGAAGCGAGAGCGCGCGCCAGCCCGAGCCGGTCGCGCACGATCCGGCCGCCGGTGACCCGGCCGTGGGCGACCGTGACGAGGCCGACGAGGTGGAGGGTGGCGGGCGTGCCGGCGGGTGCTTCGGCGTAAGTGCCGGTCGCGGTCACGCGGAAGGCGACGTGGGGCCCGGCGGAGAACAGATCGTCCACGGTGGACGACGATCCGGTGAGCAGGGGCGGCCCGGCGGCGCCGTCGTCGAAACGGACCACCGGGTCGTGCGGCTGGACGGCCGCCCCGGTCTCGATCCATCGCCGCACCACGGTTTCCGCTTCGGGATCGGGCGGCTCGGCGCGTGTGTCCCACGGGGCGAGCGCGGGCGGCTCGACCGCGTCCGGGATGCCGGAGTCGAGTTGGCGCTTCCGGGAGAAGTAGTCCTGCTCGACGTAGTTCGCGACGAGTTTTCTTCCGTTCCAGCTGTAGAGCCCGATCCCGGACCAGACAGCGCTTTCCCCGGCCTTCGCCGAACGGCCGTGCTCGGAGAACCGCATCGCCAGGCGGTCGCCGTTGGTGACGATTTCGTGCACGGTCAGGCAAAGCCCGGGGTACTGGGTGAACTGCCGTCGCGCGGCCGGGATGTACGCCTCGTCGCGGCCGGCCACCTCGTGCGGCCCCATCCGCAGCGTGTAGCCGGGCTCCATGATCTCGGCGCAGACGGAGACGTCGTGGCGGTTGGTGTAGTCGTTGACGTAGCGCCGCATCAGGGCCACGAACGGTTCGGGCGCGCTCATCAGCGGCCCTCGAACCGGGGCGGGCGCTTGTCCTTGAACGCGGCGATGCCCTCGGCGGCGTCGGCGGTGGCGTGCAACGCGGTGAGCGCGCCGGTGGAGTGGTCGAACTCGCCGCGGTCCACACCGCGGTTGACGAGGTTCTTGCCGGTGGCCAGCGCCAGCGGCGCCATGCCCGCCATCCGTTCGGCGAGGTCGCGCGCCGTGGCCATCAATTCCGCGGCCGGGACCACCTTCTGCGCCAGCCCGATGCTCAGCGCGGTGGCCGCGTCGGCCCGCTCCCCCGCGAACATCATCAGCTTGGTCCAGTGCCGTCCGATCACCGAGGGCGCGCGCAGCACGCCGAACCCGGGCACGAGCCCTACGGCGGCCTCGGGCATGGCGAAAGTGGCGTTCTCCGCGGCGACCACGACATCGCAGGCCAGCGCGAGCTCGCAGCCGCCGCCCATCGCGTAGCCGTTCACCGCCGCGATCACCGGCAGCGGCGACTCCTCGACCGCGGCGAACGTCCGCATGCAGTCCTGCTGGAACTCCCGCTTCGCCGCGACGTCGGTCAGCTCCGCGAAGCTCGCGATGTCGCCTCCGGCGGAAAACGCCTTGTCCCCGGCGCCGGTGATGATCACCGCGCGGGTCTGCCCGTCGGCGGCGAGCGAGGCCAGGGCCTCGCGTAGCCCGGGCCAGAACTCGCGGCCCATCGCGTTGAGTTTGGCCGGGTCGTCGATCGTGAGCACCGCGACGGCCTTTTCCGCGTCGACTCGCAGGGTGGCCATCACGTCTGCCCTCCGAGGGTGATGTCGATACTCGCCGCGACGACCTCTCTCGTCCGGGCGGGCTCGATGATGTCGTCGAGCGACAGGTGCGCGGCGGCCTCCCACGGCTCGGCCTCGCTGACCCATTCCGCGGTCAGCTGTTCGACGAGCGCGGCGTGCGCCTCGGGGCCTTCCTCGGCCAGTACGCGTTCGAGGCGGCGCCGGTGGATCGTGCGGATTCCCGTCTCCGGGGCCATGAACCCCAGCTCGGCGCTCGGCCAGGCGTAGAGAAAATCCGGTTTCGTCGGGCGGCCGCCCATCGCGAAATGGCCGCCGCCGTACGCCTTCCGCAGCACCACGCCGATCTTCGGCACGGTCGCTTCGGCGATCGCGGAGACGAGTTCCTCGTAGCCGCGCAGGATTCCGCCGCGTTCGGCCTGGGTGCCGATCATCAGCCCCGGCACGTCGTGCAGGAACACCAAGGGCAGGCCGAACGTGTCGCACAGCTGCACGAAGGTGCGCTCCTTCGCCAGCGCGGCGGGATCGAGCGCTCCGGCGCGCACGATCGGCTGGTTGCCGATCAGGCCGACAGGCCTGCCTTCGATCCTGGCCAGCGCGCACAGCAGGCTGCCACCCCAGTCGTCGGCCCAGGGCAGGACGCTGGCCTCGTCGGCGAGGCAGGCGAAGACGTCGCGCATGTCGTACCCGGAGCGGGCGCCGAGCGGGACGATCGACTCCAGGTCCCGCGGATCCCGTAGCGGCGGCAGGGGCGGGGCGACCGGCGCGCGTTGCGAGGAGTTCTGCGGCAGGTAGGACAGGAACGCGGCGATCGCGTCCATCGCGTCACCCTCGGTCTCGACGACCAGGTGCGCGTTGCCGGCCTCGGTCGCGGCGGCGGGGCCGCCCAGTTCGGCGTCGGTGACCTTCTCGCCGATCGCGGGCTCGACCACGGACGGACCGGACAGCGCGATCGACCCGCCGCGCACCATCACGACGAAATGCGCGGTGGAGGCGTGCAGGGCCGAATCGCCGTAGCTGGGGCCGAGCACCGCGGCCGCGCGCGGCACGACGGGCTCCCCCGGCCTTGGCTTGAGGAAGGTGGTGAAGTCCAGCGGCAGTCCGGAAAACCGCCAGCCGGACACGTCCGGCATCCGGCCGCCGTCCGCGTCACAGAGGAGGACGAGCGGGAACCCGTGGCGCTGGGCGTGCTCGATCAGCCTGCCCTGTTTGCGCATGCTGATGGGCGCCGTGGTGCCCGCGACCACCGAGGAGTCGATCCCGATCACGCCGACGCGCCTGCCGTCGAGCAGGCCGAACCCGGTGACCACCGCGTCACCCGGGATGGGCTTTTCGCGGCGCAGCTCGGGCAGGGCCAGCGCGCCGATTTCGAACCAGGTGCCGGGGTCCAGCAGGAGATCCACGCGCTCGCGCACCGGCAGCCGCCCGGACTCACGATGCCGCCGGAGACCTTCGGGCCCGCCGCTGGCGTGCGCGGCTTCCTGCCGCGCACGGAGGACTTCGAGCCGCCGCGCCATGGTCGCTTCGCCCGGCCCGTCGCCTGCCGTGGTGCTGTTCGACGTCACGGGACCTCCACTCGGCTCGGTCGTTCCCGGCCGGTCCGACACTAGACTATCAGACGGTAGGTTGGTAGACAGAACACATGCCGGACACAGTGCTCGTGGCCAACCGAGGCGAGATCGCGGTGCGGATCATCCGGGCCTGCCACGAGCTCGGCCTGCGCGCCGCCGCCGTGTACAGCGATGCCGACGCCGACGCGTGGCATGTCCGGCTGGCCGACGAGGCGCACCGGATCGGGCCGGCGCCGGCACTCTCGTCCTATTTGGACATCGACGCGGTGGTGGGCGCCGCCAAGGCAGCCGGCGCGAGTCTCGTGCACCCGGGGTACGGATTGCTGAGCGAGGACGCCACTTTCGCTTCGGCCGTCACGGCGGCCGGGCTGGGGTTCGTCGGCCCCTCGGCGGACATCATCGCGAAGCTGGGCGACAAGGTCGCGGCCCGCGCCATCGCGGAGAACTGCGGCGTCCCCGTGCCGCCCGGCACCGGCGACCTCGCCCCGGAGCAGGCGGCCGCCGAGGCTGAACGCATCGGTTTTCCCTTGGTGGTCAAGGCTTCCTTCGGCGGTGGCGGCCGCGGGATGCGCGTGGTGCGCTCGGCGGGCGAACTGGCCGGGGCGATGGCCGCGGCGGCTCGTGAGGCCGGTGCGGCGTTCGGCCGGTCCGAGGTGCACCTGGAGCGCTACCTGCAACCGGCGCGGCACGTCGAGGTGCAGGTGCTCGGCGACGCGCACGGGACGGTGGCGCAGCTCGCGGACCGGGACTGCTCGGTGCAGCGGCGGCATCAGAAGCTGATCGAGGAGGCCCCGGCATTCGGGCTCTCGTCGACGGTGCGGGCGGGCTTGCGCGACGCGGCGGTGCGGCTCGCCCGTGAGGTCTCCTACGTCGGCGCGGGCACGGTCGAGTTCCTCGTCGTGCCGGGCACGGACGAGTTCTTCTTCCTGGAGATGAACACCCGGCTGCAGGTGGAGCACGGCGTGACAGAGCTGGTGACCGGGCTCGACATCGTGGCCGCGCAGCTGCGGGTGGCCAGGGGCGAGCCGTTGCCGTTCCGGCAGGAGGACGTCGTGGTGCGGGGGCACGCCATCCAGGCCCGCATCGCCGCCGAGGACCCGTGGGAAGACTTCCGGCCCGCCCCGGGCGTGGTGTCGGAGCTGGTACTGCCGTCCGGTCCGGGTATCCGCAACGACTTCGGCATCACCGGCGGCGGCGAGGTGCCGCCGATGTACGACTCGCTGTTCGGCAAGGTGCTCGCTTTCGGCGCCGACCGCGACGCCGCGCGCCTCCGCCTGGCCGCCGCACTGGGCGAGCTGCGTGTCACGGGCGTGCCGACGACCGCGCCCTATCTGCGCACGATCCTGGAATCGCGCTCGTTCACCGAAGGCAGCCACGACACCGGTTCCGTTGCGCGGGAATGGGTTCCGGACCCGGTCGCACGGCCTTCCGCCGAGCCGGTGTCGCCGGTGCGGCGGGTCCGGATCGCCACGGACCGGGGTCCCGTCGAGGTCGCCGTCCACGGCCGGAGCCGTCCCCGGGGTTTACAGCGGGCGTCACGGGAAGGTGTGTCCGTCGCGGCGAAAAGCACGGCGGCGGGTGGGCCGCCGTCGGCCCCGATGGACGCCACCGTCGTCGAAGTCCGCGTCGAACCCGGTCAGCGGATCGCGCCCGGGGACGTGGTCGCGACGCTGGAGGCGATGAAGATGGAGCTGGAGATCCGCAGCACCGTGACCGGGACCGTCGGTGCGGTACTGGTCGCCCCCGGCAGCCCGGTCTCCGCCGGCGCCCCACTGGTCACCCTCGGCTGAGCGGCGCGACGATCGGAATGTCGGGGCCACCCCCATCGACCAGGATGCGTTGCCCAGTCAGGTAATCCGCCTCGGCCGAGGCCAGGAACGCGACGACCCCGGCCACGTCCTCGGGCCTGGCAACGCGCCCGAACGGATAACCGGCATCCAGCTCGGCGACCGTCGCGCCGCCGGACGCGGCCGCGAGCCGCTCCCCCATGTCCGTGGCGACCAGCCCCGGCGCGACGATGTTGACGCGAACACCGTGCTCCCGTTCCTCGTACGCCAGCGTGCGCGCGGCGGCCTCCATCGCGGCTTTCGCCATCGTGTAAGGCGCCCCGTTGCGCGGGGTACTGTCCACAATGGAACTGGACATCACGATCACGTCCGCGCGCCCGGCGGCGCGCAGGTCCGGCAACGCGGCGCGGATCAACGCCAGCGGCCCGAGCGCGTGCACGGTGAGCAGCCGCAGGTACTCCTCGTCGTCGGTGTCCGCGATCGCCGTCCCGCGGCTCGCCGTCCCGGCGTTGCTGACGATCAGGTCGAGCGGGCCGAGTGTCTCGCGCACCTGCCGCACCAGCCCGGCCGCCGCGTCCGGATCATCCACCCGCGCACGGAAAGCCCGCGCTTTCCCGCCCGCCGCTTCGATCGCGGACACGACCTCCCCTGCCGCGGCCTCGTCGCGCCGGTAGTTGACCGCGACCGCCGTCCCCTCGGCGGCGAGCCTGATCGCCACCGCCCGCCCGACGCCGCGCGAACCCCCGGTCACCAGGGCGATGCGGCTCACTTGACCGCCGCCCCGGCGTCCACCGGCAACGCCACGCCGGTGATGTAACGGGCCTCGTCGCTGGAGAGGAACAGCACGGCGTTCGCGATGTCCACCGGGTCGACCCACGGCACTTCGAGGGCGTTGAGGGACATGAAGCCCGCCATCGCCTTCTCCTGCGTCGGCTCGGGGTCGTCGGAGAACATCCCCCAGGTGCCCGGGTTCTGGATCATGTGAGTGTCCACATTGGTCGGATGCACGGTGTTGACCCTGACGTGCTTCCCGGCCAGCTCGTTGGCCATGGTGCGCATCAGCCCGACGATCCCGTGTTTGGCCGAGACGTAGTGCGCCACCTGCATGATGCCTTTCAACCCGCCGATCGAGCTGGTGAACACCATCGACCCGCCACCACGGCGCACCAGATGCGGCACGGCGGCCTTCGCGGTGTGCCAGACGCCGGTGAGGTTCACGTCGAGCATGTCCTGCCACATCCGCTCGGTGAGCTCCCACGACATGGCGTAGCTGGCGATCCCGGCGTTGGCGACGACGATGTCCAGCCCGCCGAAGCGCTCCACACCTTCGCCGAGCGCCGCGCTCAGCCCATCGGCGTCACGCACGTCGGCCTTGCGGGCTAAGATCCGGCCGCCCAGTTTTTCCACCGCCGCAACGGTTTCCGCCAGATCCTCCTCGGTGGCCGACGGGTACTTGTCGACCGATTCGATCCGCGCGCAGGCGTCGACGGCGATGATGTCCGCACCCTCCTCCGCCAGCCGGACGGCGTGCGCCCGGCCCTGTCCCCGCGCCGCGCCCGTGATGAACGCGACCTTGCCCTCGACCCGTCCCGCCACGACAGCCTCCTTGCTCGTCGATTCAGTACCGCTTGGTTCCGGGTGGTTCCGGCGAAGTGCCCGCCACGTCCGCGATCGCGCCGAACGATCCGTCGAGTAGTTCCAGCACGGTGCCGTCCGGATCGCGCAGGTAGATCACCCGCACCGGGCCGAAGAACCCGGGCTCGGCCCAGAGCCGTTCGCCGCCCGCGGCCTCGGCGGCGGCGAGCGTGGCGTCCACGTCGGTGACCCGGATGCCGAGGTGCGGCAGGCGGGCGGCCGGATCCCGCTCGCGGCACCACTCCGGCACCGGGCCGTCGAAGCTGAACAGCTCGATCCCGGTGCCGTCCGGGAAACCGGCGAGCGCGACCCGCACGTTCTCCGCGCCCATCGACATCGCCGCGGCGGTGCGGCCCAGTTTCCTCGGTGGGGCAAGGAGTTTCGCGCCCAGAGCGTGGTAGAACCCGATCGAGCGGCCGAGGTCGCCGACACGGACGCCGAGGTGGTGCAGCCCCTGCGGCGGGACCAGCTGACGCCGCAGCGCGCGAGTGTCGTACCAGGTGGTGACCTTCGTGATCAGCCCGTCGCGCAGATCGAACACGTCGAGCGCGGAGAAGGTGATCGGGCGGCCGTCGCGCAGCCGTCCGGCGAAGTCGATCTCGGTGGTGATCGCGTCCGTGGCTTCGATCCACCGGGTCACGCGGTCTTCGTGCTCGGCGTAGCCCGCGAGGATCTTCGGGAAGTGCCCGAGCGCCGCCTCCCGCCCGGCCACGGCAGGCGCGCCGACCGTGTGGATCTCCACGTCCTCGGCGAACACCTTCGCCAGGTCCCCGAAGGAATCCGAGTTGATCGCCGCGAAGTAGCGCTCGACCACCGCCCTCACGAACCCACCAGTTCCTTCAGCCGCGCCATCGCCTGGAAGGACCACTTCGCCAGCGACGGGTCGCCGAACGCCGTGATGTTCCACATCACCAGGTGTTCCAGGCCCGCCTCGCGATACTCGTAGAGCTCTTCGGCGACCTGTTCCGGCGTGCCGCAGAACGCGTAGTGCCGCACCACTTCGGGTGGGATCGCGTCGATGATCCGCAACGACTCGGCGCGCGGGACCGCGGCCGGGATGAAGTCGTGGAAACCCGAGCCGGCGTCCAGCGGGGGTTCGACGCCGAGGTCGCGGAAAACCTGTGAGGGCAGCAAAACGCACAGCGCCCGCACCAGCGGCGCCTCGGTGAGGCGGCGGACGGTCTCCTCGTCCGGGCCCATCAGGAGGTAGCCGAGCATCCCCGGGGTGATCTTCGCCGGATCGCGGTCGGCGTCCTGCGCGGCCTGGCGGATCGTGCCCAGCGCCTTGCCGTAGTCGGGCGCGGTCATCTTGGTGGGCAGCCAGCCGTCGGCCTTGGTGCCGGTGAGCTTCAGCATCCGCGGCCCGTGCGCGGCGGTCCAGATCTCCGGTGGCGCGCCGCCGTACGGCGACAGGCCGAGCACCGCGTTCTCCAGCTTGTGGAACCGGCCCTCGTAGTGGACCGGCCCGTCCGCCTCCCACAGCAGGCGCATCACGTCGATGCCCTCGGACAACCGGGCCACCGGCTTCTCGAAGGACATGCCGTACGGCGTGACGTTGAGCTTCTCCCCCGAGCCCAGCCCGATGATCGCGCGGCCCTTCGTGACGTGGTCGAGGGTCAGCGCGGTGGCCGCCGCCATCGCCGGGTTACGCCGGATCAGATCCGTCACGACCACGCCGACCCTGATCCGCTCGGTCCGCGCGCCGACGACGCCCATCATGATCATCGGGTCGAAGTAGGTGTGCGGGTTGGCCTGCACCTTCGCCAGCGGCGTCAGGTCTTCGGTCCACATCGTGTCGGCGTGCCAGCCCATGAGGTGATCGGGCCACCACACCGCGTCGTAGCCCTCGGCCTCGCTGCGCCGCGCGAACTTCACCGCCGCGTCCGCCGGCGGCATGATCTGCCCCGGCACGCCGAGCTGCAGGCGCTCCACTCAGTACCTCCATCCGTCGCCGAAAGCCGGGATGCGGGCGCCGAGGTAGTCCTCGACGCAGGTCAGCGCCGCGCGCGCGGCGCGGTCGGTGCCGATGCCGCGGCTGCGGAAGGTCTCGCTGGCGAACCACAGCCCGTCGACGTTGGGCGCGCGCCAATGCGGCCGGTACTTCCCGACGAGCCCGGGCATCTGGATCACCCCGAAACTGGGCTCGAACACCAGGTGCCGCCTGCGCCACACGGCTTTCCCGAAGCCGGGCCACATCGTCACCGCGTCGCGTTCGAACGCCTCCATCGTGGCGCGGCACCATTCCTTGTCCCGGCCCTTCGCGCCCGGGATCACCGCGCCCATCACGTGCAGATGCGTGCCCTCGGGCGAGCATGACGGGTCCATCGCGGACTGGTCGAACATGAACCCCGAACAGTCCGTGGACGGGGTCGCGGTCCAGGTGGCCAGCTCGCGCGGGTCGTACTTCGTGACGGGCTCCTCGGTCGCGAGGTACAGGCCCAGCCAGGCGATGCGGAACTTGTCCTGCGCGAGGAACTCGATCTGCGAGGCGTACCACTCCGGCAGCGCCGAGCGCGGGACCACGTTCAGCACGTTCCACACCGGCAACGTGGAGATCACCGCCGGGGCCTCGAGAATCTCCTCCTCGAAGAACTCGTTCGGCAGCACCTTCGGCTCCCGCCCGACCGCGACCCCTTTCACCGCACCGTTTTCGATGACCACACGCTCGACGGCCGTACCCAGCCGCAGCTCGCCGCCGTGCTCGGTGATCGCGTCGGCGAGGTCTCGCCACAGCCCGTCCCAGCCCTGGCCCGGCCAGCACGAGTAGGCGGCGGTGTTGCGCTCCTCGAAGTGCATCTTGCGGACGTAGAGGTTGTCGCTGGCGGAGTGGTCGTACCAGTTGTCCGTCATGCACTCCAGCACGGAGATGAACTCGAACAGGTCCACCACGCCCTGATCCGACGTGTACTGGTGGATCCACTCCCGCAGCGAACGGTCGTCCCAGTCGTCGAGCTCCTCGTACGGGGTTTCGACGAGGGCCTTGATCACCTTCTTCAGCTCGGCGCGGTCGGTGTAGCGGTCGCGGACCGAGCCCCAGCCCTTGCCGTTCTCCCAGATCGGCATCTCGTTGCTGACCTCGCCGTGCACCAGCTCCTTGCCGACGTGCTCGAAGACCTTGGTGATCCCGGAGCCGCCGTCCTCGATCAGGTGCCCGCCGAGGTTCACGGTGAACCCCTCGTCCGGCACCGCCATCGCGCGCCCGCCCAGGTACGGGCTGCGGTCGAGGACGACGACCCGCTTGCCCTCCTTGGCCAGCAACGCCCCGGCGGACAGCCCCGCGGCCCCCGCCCCGATCACCACCACGTCGTAGCTCGGCATCAGTCACCCTCTCGCAGGCTGCCCGTCCACCATTGAGCACCCGCGAGAGTTTGTCAAACGTCCGGTAGATAGGCGCCTGTCACGTCTCGCCGGACCGCCGCCGGGCGACCCGGGTGAGCACGGCGTCGGCCACCACGAACACCACCAGGCTCGCGCCGAACACGGGCAGCACCCACGCGAGCGCCGCCACCGCGAGGAACACGAGGAGCAGCACCGGCGGCGGCACCTGGCGCCACACCGGTTTCGGCAGCGACGCCCACCTTCCCCGGTACGGGTTGTGGATCCACCACATCCGGTACCCGAGGAGCACCAGCGCGAGCAGGGCCACCGCGACCACGGCGAGCAGGATCTGGTTCGCCAGCCCGAACAGTGAGCCGGTGTGGAACTCCGTGCCCAGCGTGCTGAGCTTGGCCGCGAGCGAGTAGTCGCCCCAGCCGAGGCGTTCGGTCACCGTCGCGGTGTACGGGTCGATCGCGACCGCCGTGCGGTGGACCGGCAGTCCCTCGGCGATTTCCGTTACGGTGTAAGGCGAATCCACGCTCACCGGCGGCACGACGGACAGCTCGCCGCTCAGCCCGGCCGTCCGCGCGAGCGCCACCGCTTCGTCCACCCCGATCGGCTTCGCCTGCGCCGGCACGGCGACAGGCGCGGCGGCCAGCGCCGGGGCGCGGAGGTGGAGCGGGTCCACGGACTGATCCGCGCGGCCGCCCGCGAACTGGCTCATCGCCAGCCCGGTCACGCTCACGACGAGCAGCCCCGCGGTGAGCCACAACCCGGCGGCGCCATGGATCGCCCGTAGCCGCTGCCACCCCGTTTTTCCCTTCACCGCAGGGAAAACGACCTCCCGCCACGGGCGTTTGCGGCGCGTGCGCGCGAACCACAACACGAGCCCGCCGACCGCGATGACGGGCAGCCAGCTCGCGGCCAGTTCGGCGTAGACCCGGCCCGCGGGGCCGAGTTGCAGATTGCTGTGCAACTTCCGCAGCCACGTGTTGGCTGGCAACCGGTTCTCGGCCGTGGTCAGCTCGCCGTTGAGATAACCGGTGTACGGGTCCACGAACACCGTGCGGTCCGGGGTGCCCGCCGGGCCCGGCACCGCGAGCACCACCCGGGTGGTGCGATCCGGCGCGGGCGCGGTGAGCACGGACTTGAGGGTGGACTCGGGGTGCGCCCGCAGCGCCGTCTCGATCTGCTCGGCGAGCGGGCGCTGGACCTCGCCGACCTGGCTGACGTGCAGGTCGCTGTGGTAGAGGCTGTCGTGGATCTGCGGGCTGAACACATACACGAGCCCGGTCAGGCAGAGCACGGCGAGGAACGGCGCGACGACGATTCCGGCGAGGAAGTGCACCCGCCGCGCGACGAGCTGCACCGTAGTGCTCAGCCGCGGCGCCGGAGCCGGCCGTCTGCGCGGTGGAGAGGTGGTCGACACGGCGCCTCCTGGCTGCGGGCGATGGGTCATCGCACGTCGATGGGCTGGGTGAGCGTCTGCGTGCGGCCCCCGGTCGCGACGTCGAGGCTCAGCTGCCACGAACCGCGCCCGGGCAACGTCGCTTCGCCCGCCAGGTAAGCGGTTCCGGCCTGCCGCAACGCCAGGGGCACGGTCTGCCCGTTGCCGGTCAGCTTCGCCGTCACCTGCACGTCACCCGGACCGAGCAGGGACAACCGCGTGTCGAGCCGCACCTGCTGCCCCTCGTTTTCGGGCAGCACGACCAGATCCACCGAACCGGTGTCGAAGGCGAGCCTCGTCGGCGCCACCTGGTCCCGCACCGCCGCCGGGGCCTGCGCGCCGGAACGGGGCAGGAAAGCGACGAACACCAGCCCGGCCATCAGCACGGAAACCCCTGCCGCACAAAGGATCCGTGACCGCAGGAGCATCGCGCCGCCCAGCGCGAGAGCGCCGGCGGTGAGCACCGCGACGTGCCCCGCCAGCATGAGCGACCCGCCCGGCGAGCGTGGCTCGGCGAAGGTCCACGTGGCGAACACCGCCGCGGCGCAGCCGAGCACGGTCGCGCCCCGCCACCACCGCTCGCCCGCGTTCTCGGCGTCGGGCAGGCTCATCAGCTGCGCGATCCCGAGCGCGACCGGAATCAGCACGGCCAGCCGAGCGAGCAAAACACCGCCGCCCGCCGACTCCAGCGCGCCGGTGAACAGCCGCGGATCCAGTACATCCCGCAACGGCGCCCAGGCCGCGTACGGGCCGAAGGACAGGAACGTGACGACTGTCCCCACCCCGAGCGCCCACGCCGACGTCTTGATCAGCCGGCGCCGCAAGCGAGTCGGCCCGGTCAGCGCGACGGCGAACACGGCGGCGGCCAGCAGCCCCATCGCCACGATCGACAGCACGCGCGCGGTCGAGTAGACCACCGAGACCGTCGTGTCGTGCGTGGTCTCGATCGCGGGCACGCCCTCGGGTTCGATCGTCGAGAACACGTCGAAGGTGAACGTGCCGCTGATCGGTTCCAGCCGGTCCGAGGGCATCGTCCACGCGATCGCGTAGGTGCCCTCGTGACGTTCTTTGGGCATGGGCACGGAAATCCGGTCCTCGCGGCCGTCCGGGTGCACCGGCCGTTCGAACACGACCTGGCTGCCGTCCGGGTCGAGGACGCGCACCGTGGCCAGCCCGGCCGGCACCGGCCGGTCGAAGGTCAGCACGACCTCGTCCGGCGATTTGACGAGCTCGGCGCTGCCCGGCGAAGTCGTCAGCAGCACGGGATTCCCGGCCGGCGACGGGGTCGCCGCCAGCACGATCGCCCAGCACACCCCGACGAGCACGAGAAACCCGAGAAGCGGCGCCGCGACAGGGCGGCGGCGGGTCCGGGAGCGTTCCTTCACCAGCGTCATTCCGCACCCGCTTTCCGCCGCGCACGCAGCCAGACGACACCGATCACGACGGCCGCGAGCACCAGCGCGCCCCACAGCACGGAGTACGGAAACCCTGTGCTGCTGACCATTTCCGTCCTGGCCGCCTGGTTCGCGGGCGCGGGCGAAGCGGCGGCTTCGCCCTTCGCCACGGCGCCGGGCGTGCCAGCGGCACCGGCGACGGCACCGGAGCCGAGCGTGATCACCGGCGCGGGAGCCGTCGTGGCTCCCCATTGCGCGACGGTGCCGTCGGCGAAAGTCTGCTTCGCTTCGAACGTGAGCCGCCCGTCGCCGGGCAGCGGGCCGAGCGTGACGAGGAACTGCTCGAACTCGCCGGGCCGCACGGACCCGCCGTCGAGCACGAGCGAGGCCGCGACCTCGCTTACCGTCCGGTCTCCGGCCTGGACGGGCGGGTCGAGCGGCCGCGGGGTGACGGTGACGGTCCAGCCCGGCACCGGATCGACCTTGACGTAGGCGACCGGCGGGTCCGGCGGGAACGTGAGCTCCAGGCGGGTCGTCGCGGTGCCCGGTTTCCCGTCGGCGAGGCGGAAGGCGAAGGTGTGCGTGCCACCGCCGTCGACCTGGTCGGGCACGATGGACACCTGCGCCGAGGCCGGCGCGGGTGCGAGCAACAGCCCGGCGAACGCCGCGCACAGCGCGATCACGGTGTGGAGCAAGGCTTTCTGGCGGTGGGACATCGCGGACTCTCCTCGAAGCCGTGGCCCGGGGCGGGGGCCAAGTCCCGCCCCGGGCCACGAACCGGTCAGCTACACGCGGACGGGGTGATGGGGTTCAGCTGCTGACAGGTCAGCTGGCTGCGCCAGCTTCCCTGGTTCTGCTGCGCCCAGCCGTTGTAGACCAGCGGCACGGGCAGGACGCCCTGACCGCCGTAACCGGCCTTGCCCGAGATCGAGCCGTCCATCTTGGTCGAGGACGTCGGGTCCAGCGTCAGCTGGCCCGCCACCTTCGCGTCCGAGATGTTGCCGTCGTTGTTCGGGTCGATATCGATGATCTGCATGACGTTGGAGAACTTGTTCGACACGTAGGCGTAGTAGCCGCCGCCCTTCTTGGCACCGAAGTTGATGCCGTGGCAGCCACCCGTGCAGGGCAGGTCCTTGACGATCTGGTCGGTCTTCGGGTCGACCACCGTGACCGTCTGGGACAGCACGTTCGCCGCGAGCAGCGCCTTGCCGTCCGGGCTCACCGGCAGCTGGATGGTCAGCCCGCCGAACGGCGCGCCGCTCTTCGGACCGTCCTGGGGGCTGTAGTTCGCCCACAGGTCGATCGTCTTGCTGTGCACCTTCTGCCCGTTCTCGTTACAGGCGTTCCCCGCCAGCGAGACGCAGGTGAGCGACTCGCCGAGGAAGTCGGCCGTGTAGAACTTCGAGGAGTCCGGTGTCATGCTCGTCGCGATCGGGAACTGCCCGGTCTTCTCCGTCTTGACCGTGCCCGTCGGCATGTCGATCACCGACGCGTTGTTGGTCAGCACGTTCGGCGTGACGACGGTCTTGCCGTCCGCGCTGGTCCAGTGCGCGTGCGGGTGGCGGACCTCGCCGGTCGGGCTGACCGTGATCTTGCGGAGCACGTTCGTGCCGCCGGGCGCCAGCTCGACGACCTCGTTGCCCGCGTTGATCCCGATCACCAGGTTGTCACTGCCCGGTTCCGTCATCACGTGCGCCGGGTTGTGCCCGACCTGGGTGGAGCGGATGAACTGACCGGTGTTGCGGTCGAACACGTCCACCTTGTCGGAGAACCATTCCGTTTGGTACAGGTACTTGTAGTCCTTGTCGGTCCACATGTTGTGCGGGTTGTTCATGTCGATCGACGGAGCGCCGATCTTGCGGTCGACGGTCCAGTTGGTGACGTCGACCTTCGTCGCGGACCCGACCTTGTCCTTGCCTGCCCACTCCTCCATCTCGGTGTCGATCCACACCTCGCCGACACCGGGCGCAGCGGGAAGCTGGTTCCCCTTGGCCAGTGTCTTCGGGTACGAGAACTTCGTGTCGAAGTAGGCGTCCAGGTTCGGGATCAGCACCGGGTTGCCCGCGGCGTCGTACTCCAGGATCGGCACCGGCGGCTGGATCGGGTCGAACGAGTTCTCCGAGTCCGCCTTGAACTGCTGCCAGTTGTTCGGGTTGGTGATGTTGAAGAACGTGTTCACCAGCCGGTTGACGATGTCGGAGTTCGTCGGCACCACCAGGTTCCGCGAGTTGACCTGCGAGGCCTTCCCGAAGTCGAGCCCGATGGTGAGCGGATCGTCGACCACCACGGCGCCCAGCATGTACGGCGTCACCATGTCGGTGAAGGCGTACAGGCCCGGCTCGGTCAGCTGGATCGACCGCTCACCGAAGAACGCGCCTGCCGGGTTCTCGTACGGGAAGCCCTGCGCGCCTTCGGGGGCGATGAGCCCCATCGGGTCGCGGATACCGGAGGACTCGTTCGGGTCGACCGTGAAGTTCACCGTCACGGGCGGGCCCTTGACCGCGAACTTGGCCAGGTCGTTGAGCGCTCCCTGCAGGTCGAGGCCGACCGGCAGCGCGTTGAGGTCGAGCGGCTGGTCCGCCGGGAGCGTGGACAGCTCCGTCGCGAACGAGCCGAGCAGCCCCGCCGCCTTCGTGGCCGACGCCGTGGCGTCCGGATTGGACGCCCCGATGGACTGGATCGACGCGAGCGTGCTGTCGAGGTTCAGCGCCTTCCACAGTTCGGTGCCGAGCGAGCCCAGCACCGGCACCTGGCCCGCGACGTTGCGCACCAGGTTCCCCAGCGCGCCGGAGAGGTCGGAGTTGAGCAGGCTGGTCAATTCGCCACCGGTGGTCAGCCCGCCCACCGTGCCGAGCCGCGGCATCTCCGCCACGGCCAGCGACTGGTCGCCGAACAGGTTGAGCCCGGAGTCGAACCACTTGCCGTTGTCGTCCCTGAGGTGGAACGAGATCGGCACGGGGCCGACCCCGACCGGGAACTGCGCCGAGGCCGGTGTGGCGACCACGACGGAGGTGGTGACCGCGGCCGCGGCTACCGCGGCCACCACCCGGAACCGCCTTCGCCTCTTCGAGGCCGACGGCGGAGCTGCTTCGGACATGGGCTTCCTTTCTCTTTCCGGTCGAACCACGGCGCGCGGAAAAGCGGTGGAAGGAAGAATTCCACCGGCACCTGTGGTTCCGGACGAAAAAAGTGAACCACAACGGGAAGCGGTCAATGTTACCCCGTAATGAACTTTGCTCCGGTCCACTTCGGACGGCGTCGTGAATGGGTTCACGGAATGCGCGGTAAAATTGTGCCCACGGTGGGAATGAAATAGCCGCGACACGGGTCGCGGTTATTTCAGCCCAGTAGGTCGGCGACGGTACAGAGCAGCGCGCCCACGAGTCCGTCGGCCATACACCCGGCCGCGGGCGGGCTCGTCGGGGCGGGTTCGGTCGTGGTGGTCGTTTCCGGCGGCGCCGTGCTCGGCGTCGTGGTCGGCTCGGGCGTGATCGAGATATACGTCGGGACGACCGTCGTTTCCGTGGTCACCGATGGCGGATTCGGCGCGGAGATCGTGGCCGTGCCGCTTCGCGTGATCGTCGCCGGTGACGGCGATATCGGGGATGTCACGCCGGTTGGGGCCGGGGTGACCATCGGCGGCGCCGGGGCGGATGGCGTGGCGATCCCCGGTTGCGCGGGAGCCGTCACGCGGGGAGCACCGGCGCTGTTCGCCCGCGGCGGAGGCTGGTCTCCCAGACCTTGGGCCACCAGCCCCAGTGACCAGACACAGGAGACCGCGGCCAGCAGGCCGGCCGCGAACGTTCCGAACTTCAGCATCACCCGAAGACCTGTCCTTCCCGGGAAGCGCGATTCAAAGGTTCCCCTCAGGCATCGCGCCGTCCGCGCGCATATCGTGGGGACGACCCCGGATGCGGCCGGGGTCCCGGCGGGGGCCGGCGGACGGGCGGAACGTCCACCGGCCCCCGCGTTCCGCTCGCCCAGCGCGGCGCTTTCCGTTGCGCCGCGGCACATCGTGGCACGAGCAGCGAAGAGTTGACCAGCCGCGGGCCGCCGCCGTCAACCGGCATCGGGTCACTCCCGTTCATCTCCGCGAAACACCCGCGTTCCGGCAGTTCCCCGGCCCCGGACGGCAGCCCGTTCCGTTCCCGGTCCACAAAGGACGCCGGGGTGTCCGGATAATGCCCGCGCGGGCAAATAGGTCACTCGGCCTTCCGGGTGACGCCGGGGAACGCCGGCCCGGCCTGCTGCGGAAACGGCCGTCATCGACGATCTTGACCACGCGCGCGGATGTGCTATCTTTGCCGTATCGAACCGGCGCGACGGTGCCATTCCCGCCCCGGAATCACTCCCCGGAAAATCTTCCGCGGCAGTTCTTTAATCACTCTTCAACGCGCGCGTGACCCACCGGTCACAAAGGACCGGAGTAATGGGCGGACCGCGGTTTCCGCCACCGCGGCGCGAAAAGTCAAGAAAGGACTCTTCATGCGCGCACCGCATCTGCCGCGCACGATCGGCCACGCCTCCGCCGGCGCCCGCAACCTCCCGGCGGACGCGCTCGAAGAACTGCGGCGGCGGGCCGTCGCCGCCGTCGAATCCGGGATCTCGCAGGCCCAGGCCGCGCGCCAGCTGGGCGTGTCGAGAAGGGCCGTCGGGAACTGGGTCCGCGCCTACCGCTCCGACGGTGAATCGGCGTTCCGCCCGCGCCGCCGGGGCCGCCGCACCGGCGAATTCCTGGTGCTGACCGAACAACAGCAGTCCTGGCTGGTCACCGCGATCGTGTCGGGCCCGCCGGACGAACAGGGCCTGCCGTATCTGCTGTGGACGCGCAAGGCCGTCGCGGACCTGATCCACGACGCGTTCGGCGTCGCGCTGGCCGGGGTCACGGTCGACCAGTACCTCAGCCGCTGGGGGTTCCTCCCGCGCTCCCCCGGCGCCCCGGACTGTCCACAAGAGACGTTCCTGGTCAGCTGGACGCGGCCGGGGCCACCGGCGGGCGAGGGCAGCTGCCACGCGCTGGTGGCGGTGAACCGCCGCGGGCTCCTGCACTTCCACGCCGCGGACGAGCCGTTCACCGCCGACGTGCTGACCCGGTTCCACGGCAGGCTGCGCATGCAGCTCTCCCGCGACGTCCGGCTGGTCGTCCGTGACTGGCCCGCCGGCGCGGCCGCCCTCCCCACCGGCTGGCTCGCAACCTCGTGAAGGGACAGCACATGCGATCGCGACGAATCATGGCCGCCGGCACACTGACCTTCTTCCTCTTGAGCGCCACGCCCGCCACCGCCGCCGAGTCGACGATCGTCTCGTGCTCGGCGACAGTCGAGGGTGCCCCGGGCCGTCAAGTACTGCTCGACCCGGCCTCGGTCACCGCGCCGATCACCAGCGCGCTCGACAAGCTGGATCCGCTCGGGCTGCTCTCCGGCCAGTTCCGGACCGCATGGGCGAACACGAGCCCGATCCCCGTGGGCACGATCCCCGAGGGACGGTCGACGGTCACCGGCGCGGACATCGCGGACGCGGTGACCGGGCGGCTGGGCCAGATTCCGTTGCTGGGGCCGGTTCTGGGGCAGCTGACTTCGCTGCTGTCGCAGACGCTGGACTCGTTGTGCGGCCTCGTGCTGCACGGGGTGGTCCCGGCGCTCCCCGCCCCGCCCGCCGCGCCGGCTCAGCCAGCACAGCCCGCGCAACCCGTCGCCCCGGCGAATCCGGTCAGCGGCGGGCTTTCGTCCACACCGGCCGATGTAGCCGCGCCCAGCCGGTTCGGCTCCGGCGGGGGCGCGCTGTTCGGCACTCCCCTGCCGGTGGCCACGTTCTTCCCGCTGAGCGGATCCGGCATCCCGGGCGTGTCCGCGCCGCTGGACATCAGCCAGCCCACCGCGCTCGGCGCCTCGCCGCAGTCCGGCGGTTCCGCGGACGTCCTGCCCACCAGCGCGGAACAGCTGCCGCTGACCGAACTCACGGCGTTAATGCTGCTGAGCGTCGTGAGCGCGGTCTTGGTGCGGCGCTGGGTCCTTGGCGGGCGTTAACGCCGCGTTACGACCGTCTCCCCGCGATCCGGCGAGTGGTGATGATTCGTTCACGGGACCGTATTGATCACGAACAGGACACTCGCCACCATTCAGGGCTTGGACATGGCCACTCGTGACGCCCGGAGTCTTTCCGCGGAAGCGCTGGAAGCACTCCGGCGAAGAGCCGTCGCCGCGGTCGAGGCCGGGGTCACCCGCGCCGAGGTCGCGCGGCTGTTCGGTGTGTCGAGGAAAACCGTCGGCGCCTGGGTTTCCGCCTACCAGCGCGAGGGCGACGACGCCTTCCGCCCCAAACGGCGCGGGCGCCGCCCTGGCGAGCAGCTCGCGCTCTCCCCCGAGCAGCAGGCACAGACGGTGCGGACCATTGTGGACGGAACACCGGACGAGCACGGCCTGCCACACCGGCTGTGGACGCGCCAGGCGATCGTCGAACTGGTGAACCGGGAGTTCGGGGTGCTGATCAGCGCGGCAACGGTGTCGCAGTACCTCGTGCGATGGGGGCTGATCGAGGAGCCGCGGCTGCTGGAGCTGATGCGCGGCCGGGTCACCGCCGTCGTACCGCGCCAGCGGAGTTCCGCCGCGGGCAACGAGTGGCTCAGCGACGCCGATGTGCTGTGGATGGCCTGGACGCGGCCTCGCCAGCCCGTGGGCGCGCGGCGCGGGCCGGTGTCAGGCAGGCAGAACCTGATGACCGGGTTCCGCGACTATTTCGGTGACGTGAACGTGCTGCTGGCCGTGTCCAACCGCGGGGTGGTCTACTTCCAGGCCCGGCGCGGACCGTTCGACCCGGCCCAGACGACGGCTTTCGTGGAGCGGTTGCTGACCCAGCTGGCGCGGAACCTGAACGTCATCGTCTGCGCGTGGCCTGCCGCGCAGAGCGACCTCCCGAACGCGTGGCCCCGGCGTTTCCCGCAGCGCGTGTCCGTACGCCTCACCCTCGGCTAGGGGCGCGGGCAAACAGCTCCCACTTCGGGATCCGCGTCCCGCTTCCCTTTCGCGGGGAAGTGTGCGTAGTATTTGCCAAGCGCCGCAACGGTTTTCACGCGCCCGGGTGCCTGCGGTGAGACCGCCGACACGGGAATTTGACGTGCGCGCCACGCGCGTGTTCACCGGCTCGCGTTGACTGTTCAGTCATGACCGATCTCGAGGTTCTGCTGGCGCAGAAGGAAACCATCGCCGACGGAGTCGTGCGGCTGACGCTGCGCCTGCCCGGTGGCGGGCAGGTGCCGGAGTGGAGCGCGGGCGCCCACGTGGACCTGCGGCTGGGGACGGACCTGGTCCGCCAGTACTCGCTGTGCGGGGACCCCGGTGACCGTTCGATGCTGGAAGTGGCTGTCCTGCGCGAAACCGATGGCCGCGGCGGGTCGGCTTTCGTGCACGACGAGCTGCAGGCGGGCGCGCTGGTGCGGATCGGCGGGCCACGTAACCACTTTCCGCTCGTCGAGGCCGGCTCGTACCTGTTCATCGCGGGCGGGATCGGGATCACGCCGCTCGTCCCGATGGTCGCGGCGGCCGACGCGAGCGGGGCCGAATGGTGGCTGGCCTACGGCGGGCGGCGGCATTCGTCGATGGCGTTCGCCGACGAGCTGACCCAGAAGTACGGGGACAGAGTGGCGTTGTCACCCTCGGACGAAACCGGTCCGCTGGAGCTGGACGGCCTGCTCGCCGACGTTCCCGACGGGACGGCCGTCTACTGCTGCGGCCCGGAGCCGCTGCTCGCGGCCGTCGAGGCGAAGGCCGCGCGCCTCCCGGTCAGCCTGCACACGGAACGCTTCTCCCCCAAGGAAGACACCGGCGCGCGGACGGGCTTCTCGGTCGAGTTCGCCCGCTCCGGCGTGACCTGCCCGGTGCCCGCGGACCGCTCGATCCTCGACGTGGCGGAGAACGCCGGGCTCCCCGTGCTGTCCTCCTGCCGCGAGGGCACGTGCGGCACGTGCGAAACCCCGGTGCTCGAGGGCACCCCCGACCACCGCGATTCGCTCCTCACCCCCGAAGAACAGGCCGCGAACGACACGATGATGATCTGCGTGTCCCGGTGCCGGGGCGCGCGGCTGGTGCTGGATCTCTGACCCGGGACCGAGCCCGCCGCGGCAGCGCCCCCACCCGGCGCCCATGTTGGCCACTCCCGCCCACGAATTGGCCACCCCCGTTCGCGAGTTGGCCACTCCCGTTCGCGGATCGCCCCCACCGCCGTACCTATCCCGGGGAGGGCAAGCCGACACACCACCCCCGAGGGCCAACACGCCCGCGCGAACGGCCAACACGCCCGCGCGAAAGGCAAACACGCGCTCATCCGGCGGCCGAGTATCCGCCGTCCACGTACAGCGTCTGGCCGTTCACGAAGGAGGCGCGAGCCGACAGCAGGAACAGCACCGCGTCGGCCACGTCGTCCTCGGTGCACAGGCGGCCCAGCGGGATCGCGTCCGTCATCGAGCGTTCGTCGAGGACGCCGTCGGCCACCATTTTCCGCACCAGCGGGGTGTTCGTCCACGCCGGGCCGACCGCGTTCACCCGGAACCCGAGCGGCCCCCACTCCGCGGCGAGCGCGTTCGTCAGCCCCGTGACTCCCGCCTTCGCCGCGCTGTACGCCGCGCGCGCGGGCAGGCCCCGCGCCGCGGCGATGGACGAGATGTTGACGACCGAAGCGCACTCGGCGAAATGCCCGAAAGCCGCCTGGCAGGCGAAGAAAGTCCCCGACAGGTCGACATCCACGACCATCCGCCAGTCGGCCTCCGGGAGCGTGGCCGAGGGGCCCGGGCGGGTCAGCCCGGCGCTGTTGACCAGCCCCGCGACCCGCCCGTACCGCTCACGGATCTCCGCGAACACCCGCCGCAGCGCGGCCGGGTCGCGGACGTCCGCCTGGTACTCGCCCCCGGCGACGTCGATCCCGGCGACGGCCCACCCGTCACCCGACGCCCGCTCTCGGATCCGCGCGCCCAAGCCCGACGCCGACCCGGTCACGACCACCACGCCAGAAGTCACGACCGCACCGATTTCCTCGCCGCGGGCTTCGCCACACGACGTTCTTCGGCGTGCGCGGCGATGTCCCGCCCGACCCGGTAACCGAACACCATCGCCGGCCCGATGTTGGCGCCATACCCCGGATACCCGCCGCCGAACACGCTCACCGCCGCCGTGCCCACGGCGTACAGGCCGGGCACCGGCTGGTTGTCGTCGTCGAGGACCTCGCTGCGCGTGTTGACCGCCAGCCCGGCGTACGTGCCCAGGTCACCCATCTCGATTTTCACCGCGTAGTACGGCCCCTGGTCGATCGGCGCGAGATTGGGGTTCGGCTTGTGGTCCATGTCCCCCTTGAAGTGGTGGAACCAGTTGGACCCGCGCTGGAACTTCGGGTCCTCGCCGCGCGCGGCCCCGGCGTTGAACTCGTCGAGCGTCGCCTGCAGCCGGTCCGCCGGAACGCCGATCTCGCGCGCGAGCGCCGCCACCGTCGGGGCCTTGTGCAGGAAGCCGGAGCGCTTGAAGTAGGTCTGCGGGAACGGCCACGGCTTCGCGTACCCGATCCCGTACCGGCGCATCGCCTTCTGGTCCGCGATGATCCAGCCGTACGTGCCCTCGCGCCCCTTGTCGTTCTTGAGCATTTCGACGCCGTAGTCGTGGTAGGACAACGATTCGTTGGCGAACCGCACGCCCTCGCGGTCCACCGCGATCAAGCCCGGCAGCCCGAACGCGCGCAAGTGCGGGAACCACCGCTTCTGCCCGCGCAGCCCGTGGAACACCGTGACCGGGCCCCACGCCGCCGGCTGGTGCGGGGTGTCGTCGATGTGCCCGCCGAAGGGTTCCGCCAGCCGCAGTGAATCGCCGTGATGGCCGATCGTCGGCGTGGTGTGGTTCGTGCCCTCGGGGTCGTGCGGGAAGAACCGCTTGCGCAGGTCCGCGTTCCCGGAAAACCCGCCGGCGGCGATGACCACGCCGAGCCGGGCGCGCACCTCACCGGCGTGCTCGCCCGAGAGCCGGGCGCCGGTCACGGCACCGGACGCGTCGCGCAGGATTTCCTGCGCGCTGGTGGAGGTCCACATCCGCACCCCGGCCTCGTCCGCCGCGGCGATCATACGGGTCATCAGCGCATTGCCGTTGGTGCGCGTGTACGCGCGCTTGTGCAGCAACGTCTGCGCCCACGTCGAGGTGACGCGCTTCGCCGCGTAGGTGAACGCCTTGAGGTTCTGGTTGGCCTTGAGGAACATCGCGATGTCCGGGCCGACCTCCGGCATGTAGCCGAAAACGGTGTACGACAACAGGTACGGCTGCACGCGAAGCCGGTTGTGGCCGAGCATCCGCGCGTCGGCGGCGGGCACGGTCACCGCGCGGCCGGAGACCTTCGCGCCCGGCGTGTCCATCTGGTAGTCCGGCGCCTTCTCCGGGTACTGGAACTCGATGCGGGCGTCGTCCTCGAAGAAGTTCATCGCCTCCGGCACGCTGTCGAGGAACACCCCGGCGGCCACCGGGTCGTAACTTTTCCCTGCCAGGTGGCGGATGTAGGTCTCGGCCTCCTCGCGAGTGTCCCCTTGCGACACTCCCTGCCGGTTGCCGGGAAGCCACGCCCAGCCACCGGAGATGGCGGTCGTGCCACCGAGGTAGCGGTCCTTGTCGACGACGATCACGCTGTGGCCTTCGTGCGCGGCCTTGAGCGCGGTGGCGATCCCGGCGGCGCCGGAACCGATGACGAGCACGTCGGTGTTGATGGTCTGCACTGTTTCTCCTTCGAAACGTGGTTCAGATGGCCGTGTAGCCGCCGTCGACGACCAGTTCGGCGCCGGTGGTGAAAGCGGATTCGTCGGACGCGAGGTAGAGCACCGCGTACGCGATCTCTTCCGGTTCTCCCTGTCTTGGCAAGGGATTCCCGCCGACGAGCTGGCGGTAGTAGGCCTCGGGCCCGATCGCCGAGTTCTCCGCGGCGGCCCGGCTCATCCGGCTGCGCATCGAACCAGGGTGCACCGAGTTGACCCGGATCCCGTACTCGCCGTAGGCCGCGGCGTCCGCTTTGGACAGGAGCCGCACCGCGCCCTTGGTCGCGTGGTACAGCGGCACGGTCTTGCCGCCGGTGAGGCCGTGGATGGAGGAGAAGTTCACGATGCTGCCGCGCCCGGCGGAGATCATGTGCGGCACGACGGCGCGGGTCATCAGCCAGACGCCCTTCACGTTGACGCCGAAGATCCGGTCGAACTCCTCGACGGTCGCGTCGTGCGACGGCGCGGGGCGGCCGATGATCCCGGCCGCGTTGACCAGGATGTCCGGCGCGCCCAGTTCGGCGACGACCTCTTCCACCGCCGTGGCAACGCTTTCCTCGGACGTGACGTCGACGATCCGGTCCCGCACCGCGAGCCCGTCCCAGCCGCCTTCCGCCGCCGCGCGGTCGAAGTTGACGACGGTCGCGCCCTCTTCCGCGAGCTTCTTCGCCGTGGCGCGGCCGAGATCCCCGGCGGCACCGGTGACGATCGCCGTCTTCCCCGCGACCCTCATCAGGCCACCTCGAAATCGACGGAAACGATCTGCTCGGCACCCGCGCCGGACAGCGCGATCGCAGGCTGGTGCGCGGGATGCGCCGTGTAGGTGGCGACATCCTCGATCCGCTCGAAATCGGCGACGATCGCCGCGTCCCAGGAACGCTCCGCGTGCAGGACGTCTTCGCCCACCGACAGGGATTGGATCTCCGGGATCCGTGCCGGCAGCCCGCGCACCACCGCCAGCCACTCCCCCGGGTCGTACCCGGGCTTCCAGCGGAACAGGACGACGTGCCGGATCATCGGCGACCCCTTTGCTCGACGGAGGATCTCTCCCCCGACGATCGCCCCGCGCGGGTCCGCCGCGAAAGGAGGACTCCGTTGAATGAGAAGTTCGCCCTACATCGAGGTCAGGTCCGCGTCCAGCCGCGGATGCAGGCCCAGCGCGCGGGAGATCGACCGCGCCGCCGCCAGCAACGCGGAAATCTGGGCCGGGGCGTTGCCATCACCGGACGGGACGACCACGTTGAGCGCCGCCACGACGTCCTCCTGCGGCCCGCGGATCGGCACCGCGACCCCGGTGGCGCCCGGCGTGATGAACCCGTCCGCGACGGCGACGCCGCGGCTGCGTACGTCGGCGAGCAGGCTGCGCAACGTCGTCGGGTCGGCCGGGGTGCGGTCGGTGTAGCGCTTGAGCCGTGAGGCGAGCAGCTCCTCCTGGACCTCGGCTGGTGCGTGCGCGATCAGCACGATCCCCGACGAACACGCGTGCGCGGGCAGGCGCCCGGCGACGCGGATGATGTTGCGCGAACCGCCCCTTGTGGACAGTCGTTCGAGGAACAGCGCCTCGAACCCGTCTCGTACCGAAAGCTGGGTATGGTGGCCGACGACGGCGTGGAGGTCCTCCATCACCGGCATCGCCGCCTCGCGCAGGCCCGCCGCGCGCGAGCCGCGGGAGGCCAGCTCCCACAGCCGCACCCCGAGCCGGATGCGGCGGCCCGGCGTGCGTTCGAGGTAGCCGAGCGTCACGAGCTCGTTGACCAGCCGGTGCGCGGTGGCGATCGGCAGCCGGGCGTGCCGCGCGATGTCGGACGCCGTGCGGGTCGGGTTGTCGGCGTCGAAGCACGAGAGCACCCTGTCCACCCGCGTGAGGACGGATTCCCCGGAGTTCGAACGCGCCATGTCCTCATCTTGGCCCACCGCGGCTTCTCATTCAATGGAGCCACTGTTCCGCCGGGTGACCCCGCGCCCGCACCCTTCTGGCAACTCAGGACACATCGACCAAAGGAGATCAGGTGTCCGTTGCTCTGGAAGCCCCCGCGCGCGAACGGGATCTTGCCCGGCGTGCCGCGCTCGCCGCGTTTCTCGGCAGTCTGCTCGAGTACTACGACTTCTTCATCTACGGCTCCGCCGCCGCGCTCGTCTTCAGCACCGTCTTCTTCCCGCCCGGCAACCCCACGGTCTCGGCCGTGCTGGCGCTCGCGACGTTCGGCATCGCCTACGTCGCCCGCCCGCTGGGCGCGGTCGTGTTCGGACACTTCGGCGACCGCTTCGGGCGGCGCGGCGTGCTGCTCGCGACGGTGCTCCTCATGGGTGCCAGCAGTCTGGCCATCGGCTGCCTGCCCACCTACGACTCGGTCGGCACGCTGGCGCCGGTGCTGCTCGTGATCTGCCGTCTGGTGCAAGGACTTTCCGCCGGCGGTGAGGCGGCCGGGGCCAGCACGCTGACCCTCGAATACGCGCCGGAGGGCCGCCGCGGGTTCTTCACCAGCTTCGCCATGTCCGGGTTCGCGGCCGGGATGGTGCTGGCGACGCTCGTGTTCCTCCCCGTCGCCGCGCTGCCGAAGGACGACCTGCACGCGTGGGGCTGGCGGATTCCCTTCCTGCTCAGCGTTTTCGTCGTCGCGGTGGCCTACTTCATCCGGCGGCGCCTCGACGAAACGCCGGTGTTCACGGCCGTCGAGGAACCGGCACCCGCTCTGCCGCTGGTCACGTTGCTGCGCGAGCAGTGGCGCGATCTGCTCCGGGTGATCGGCTGCTCGGTGTTCGCGGTGTTCCAGACGCTGTTCGCCGTTTTCGCGCTGGCGTTCGGCACGTCCAGCGCCGTGGGCCTGGACAAGGCGTCGCTGCTGTGGGTGTCGGTGGTCGCGAACGCGGTGGCGATTCCCGCGATTCCGTTGTGGGCCTTGCTTTCCGACCGGATCGGGCGGCGGCCGGTGTGGGTGTTCGGCGCGCTCGCTTCGGCGATCACGCTCGTGGCGTACCTGTGGGCGATCAGCACCGGCTCGATGCCGCTGGTGTTCGTCATGGGCGTGCTGCACGCGGGCATCGCCTACAGCGCCGTGAACGGGCTCTGGCCCTCGTTCTTCACCGAGATGTTCGACGCCCGCGTGCGCTACACCGGGTTCGCGATCGGCACCCAGCTCGGCTTCCTGCTCGCCGGTTTCTCGCCGTCGATCGCGGTCGCCATCACCGGCGAGGGCTCCACGGCCTGGTGGCCCGTCTCGGTGTTCGCGCTCGGCTGCGGGGCGATCTCGGCCTTCGCGGCGTGGACGGCCCGGGAAACGCACCGAACCCCGGTACTCGAACTCGGCCGCTGACCCGCACGAAGGAAACCCGGATTCCCCCAGGGAATCCGGGTTTCCTTGCGTCAGAACCCGATCGGCAGGCCCGCGTAGTTCTCCGCCAGCCCGGTGCGCCCGGCTTCGCTGCTCGCGATCCAGCGCAGCTGCGAGAGCTGCAGCTGCTGGTCGAACGGGTCGCCGGACTGGTGGAGCATCGTCGTCATCCACCACGAGAAGTGCGTGCAGCGCCAGACCCGCCGCAGCGCGGTGTCCGAGTACGCGTCGGCGAGCGAGGAATCCTTGTCCTGCACCAAAGCCGCCAGTGCCGGAGCCAGCAGCGCGACATCGGCCACCGCCAGGTTGAGCCCCTTCGCGCCGGTGGGCGGCACGATGTGCGCGGCGTCCCCGGCGAGGAACAGGCGACCGTGGCGCATCGGCTGCTGCACGAAACTGCGCATCGGCAGCACGGACTTGTCGGTGATCGGCCCCGGCGTCAGCGTCCAGCCGTCCTGCCCGTGCCCGAGCCGCGTGGCCAGCGCCTCCCAGATCCGGTCGTCGGACCAGTCGGCGATGTCGGTGCCGTTGGGCACCTGCAGGTACAGCCGGCTCACGGTCGCCGAGCGCATCGAGTGCATCGCGAACCCGTCCGGATGCCAGGCGTAGATCAACTCATCGGTGGACGGCGCCACGTCCGCGAGCACACCGAGCCACGAGTACGGGTACGTGCGCTCCCACGTCTGCTTGCCCGCGTCCGGGACCGCCGCCCGGCACGGGCCGAACGAGCCGTCACAGCCCACGACCACGTCGGCGTCGAGCCGCTCGGCGCGGCCGTCCGCCCCGGTGAAGGTCACGTACGGCTGATCGGTCTCCAGGTCGTGCACCGCGGTTTCGCTGATCTCGTACCGGAATTCCTGCCCCGCGGCCTCGCGCGCCTTCCCGAGGTCCTTGGTGACCTCGGTCTGCCCGTACACGGTTACGCTCCGCCCGATCATGTCGACGAAGTCGAGGTGATGGCGCTCGTGTGGCCACTGCAGGTAGATGCCGCGGTGCTCGTCGCCCTCGCGTGCCAGCCGCTCCCCCAGCCCGCACTCGTGCAGAAGGTCCACTGTGGACTGTTCGAGGATCCCGGCGCGGATCCGTGCCTCGACATACTCCCGTGACCGGGTTTCCAGTACCACGGATTCGATTCCCGCGTTGTCGAGCAGATGGGACAGCAGCAACCCGGCAGGGCCGGCGCCGACGATGGCGACCTGAGTACGCATAACGCCGAGTTTCGGCGCTTTCCCGGCCTCTGACTACCCGTTTTCCCATTCAGCGGAAATCCGTCCGTGCCCGCCGGCCTCCCCCGTGGCCGGCGGGCACGAGCTCAGAACGGCCGGTTCGCGACCGGGATCTCGATGCTGATCGGCTTGGCTTCGGACAGGAACAGCAGCGCCGCCTGGCGGAGGAACTCGTCGAACGTCCAGTAGGCGGCGGGCGCCAGCGGGAACGGCAGCAGTCCCTCCCGGACGGCGACGAACGGGCCCCAGGCCGTGTTCAGAAGCGGGTCCCACACGGGCTCCTTGGGGATCTGCAGCCAGCCCGCGATCTGGTCCCCGAGCATGAAGCGCGTGAAGGCGCCGAGGATGTGCGGCGTCACGATGCCGCCGTCGACCGAGGAGCCGAGGTTGAGCAGGATGTTCGCCAGGTTGATGCCCTCGTCGGTCGGCGCCAGCACCGGGTCGAGCACCTGCTTGGCCTGGGAATTGGCCTCGTCCCACGAGTTCGGGATGTACTCGTCCTTGATCCCGAGCATGTGGGCGCCCAGCTGCCACGAGTGCAGGAAGGCGTCGGACTCGTCCGCTGGGATGGGCACCTTCCACGCGGTCAGCTTCTGCATCACCGTGGTCGGCAGGCTGTGCCAGGTGACCATCATGTCCCGCTGGCTGATCGGTACCGTCTGGTCGGCGTTCGCGGTCCAGTTCGGCGACTGCGGCAGCAGATGCCGCACGGCCGCGTGCACCATCCTGGTCTTCACCGCGGTCACGATCATCTCGCCGTCGGGTCCGAAGGCGTTCTCGGTGCCGATGTCGTAGCCGAGCTTGGCGGTCTTGGAGATGCGGTCCTTCATGTCCGCGCCGCCCTTGGAGTAGTACACGGCGCGCGCCTCGTGCGGGATGACCGTGCTCATCATCCCGCTGGCCAGGCCGTAGAGCACCCCCAGGTACAGCCCGCGCTTCTGGTTGAACCGGAACGCGGTGGCGAGTTTGTTCTGGTCCGCCCACGACGGCAGCTGCCGCGCCTGCTCCATGAACTCCTTGACGTCCGCGGGCAGCCCGGCAGGCAGCGCCTGGCCGTTCTTGGTCCAGGTGCGCAGCAGCTCGTTGACGGCGGGCACGTCGCCGCGGTCGATGACCGAGGCGAGCAGCGGATCGGCCTCCGGGTCCCACACCCAGCGCGGATCGGCCCCTTCCCCGGCCCCCGCGACCGACCCCTTCGCGGACCATGTCCACAGCGTCTGGGCCTGTGCCGGCGCGGCGACGCTCACCGCACCGAGCACCCCCAGTGCCCCACCGGCTTTCAGCGCGTTGCGCCTGGTGATTTTGTCCATTCCTTCGCTTCTCCTCGAGACAGAGAGCTGGAGTGATACTGTGATACGCAAATTGAATCTGCGTATCATTCATGAGACCACGTTGTGGGAGCCATCACAAGACCTAGGCTGAAAGCGGAAGGTGCGGCATGAGGCAGAATCAGCTGACCGAGGAGGTGATCGTGGAACCGGCTTCCCCTTTCCTGGGCCCGGCGGGCTCCGATTCGCTTTTGGAGCGCGCGTATACCGACGCGGTCGAACAGGTCGACGACACCGACCAGATCCGGGGCCGCGTGCTCGACGCGGCGTACGAACAGTTCTGCCGCATGGGCATCCAGCGGTCCACAATGGAGGATGTGGCGAAACGGGCCGGGGTTTCCCGTATCACCGTGTACCGCCGGTTCGCGAACAAGGACGCGCTCGTCGAACAGGTCGTCCGCCGCGAATTCCGGCGCTATTTCGACCAGTTCCTCGTCGACATCAAACAGGCGGAAACCGCGGCGGACCGGCTGGTGCTGGGTTTCGTCAGCTCGCTGCGGGCGATCCGGCGGAACCCGCTGATCGGCGGCCTGCTGGACGCGGAGCCGAACCTGCTCGTGCAGTCCATGATCACCGACGACGGCGCGATCCTCGCCACGGTGCGGCAGTTCGTCGCCGGCCAGCTCCGCCAGGAGCAGCACGCGGGCACCATGCCCGCCGAGACGGACGCCGATCTCGCGGCCGAGATGATGGTCCGGGTGTCCGCCTCCTTCCTGGCGATCCCGAGCCGCCTGATCGACCTCGACGACGAGGAGCAACTCGCCGCGGTGGCGCGGAAGTTCCTCGTGCCGATGCTGCAGCCCCGCGAGGGCTGACTCGCTCACATGTTCTTCGCCCCCGTCCTGATGGCGTCGCGGATCCGGACGTAGGTCCCGCAGCGGCAGATGTTGCGGAGGCTGTCCAGGTCGTCGTCGGTGAGGTCCCGGTTCTCGGCGGCGACACGGCGTACCAGCGCGACGGCGGCCATGATCTGCCCCGGCTGGCAGTAGCCGCACTGCGCGACGTCGTGGTCGAGCCACGCCTGCTGCATCGGGTGCAGTTCCCGGCCCACCGTCGCCGGGAGTCCTTCGATGGTGGTGATCTCGTCGTCCGGCCCGATGTCCCGCACGGGAATGGAGCACGGGTTGATCGCCTTGCCGTTGAGGTGGCTCGTGCACGCCTTGCAGACGTTGATGCCGCAGCCGTACTTCGGCCCGGTGATGCCGAGGACGTCGCGCAGCACCCACAGCAGCCGCTCGTCGTCGGGGACATCGACGGTCACCTGCGCGCCGTTGACCCGGAAAGTGTGTTCTGACAAGGAAAACCTCCGTTCACCACGCGTAGTTCAGTCCGTCGAGCGGCGAGGCGGGCACCGGCGGGACGGTGGGTTTCGGGGTGAAGGACAGCGTGCCGTGGTTGACCGGGAACCGGGTGGGCATGGTCCCGGTGGCCCGCCCGTAGGCGCACGCGACCGCCGCCATCGAACCGGCCACGGCGAGCTCACCCGCGCCGCCCGGTTCCTCCGACGAACTGGGCAGCACCAGGATCCGCAGTTCCAGCGTGGTGTTCCACTGCCGGGTGTAGAAGTAGTTGTCCCAGCTGGCTTCCAGGAAGTAGCCGTCCTTCAGGTGCAGGCTGGACGTCAGCGCCTGCGCGATCCCGTCGGAGATGCCGCCCATCATCTGCGCCTCCAGCCCGCGCGGGTTGACGGCGAGCCCCACGTCCACGGCGAACACGACCTTCGTGACGCGCGGGCCGGCCACGCCGTCGCGAATGGGCCTGCCGGTCGTCGCGGGGCGGCAGTCGATCTCCACGAGGCAGGCGCTCACCGAGTGGTATTCGGCGTGGAACGCGATGCCCTGCGCGGTGCCGGCCGGCATGGCCCGGCCCCAGGAACCGGCCTGTGCCACGGCATCGAGCGCCGCCCGTGAGCGATCGTCGTGGATCCGCTCGCGCCGGAACTGGTAAGGATCCTGGCCGCGCCGGGCCGCGAGCTGGTCCACGATCAGCTCGCGCGCGGTGGTGACGTCGGGCGAATAGACGTTGCGCATACTGCCGGTGTTGAAGCTCTTGTCGGTCTCGCTCAGCAGCTGGCTGCTGGGCCCGAAGTCGTACGGCATCGTCTGGCTGAGCTGGAAGAACACCTCGGAGAACCCGATGTCCCCCACCGGAAGCCGCGCGGCCAGCGCGGTGACGATCTCGCCGAACCCGTGGCTGAGATCGGTGGAAACGCTGGTGTGCCGTTGTTCGTAGCCGAGCACGACATCGCCGGCATACGCCACGCGCACTCGTGACGTCGCCATCGGGTGTGTGCGGCCCTGGCGCGAATCGTCGGCGCGGTGCCACATGAGCTTGACCGGCTTGCCCATCTTCCGCGACGCCTCGGCGGCCTCCAGCGCGGCGTCGAAGAAAAGCTTGCGCCCGAAGGAACCACCACCTTCGACCACGTGCACGCTGACCGCGTCGACGGGGATCCCGAGTTTCAGCGCGATACTCTGCCGCGCGACGATCGGCGATTTCAGCGACGCCCAGATCTCGGCCCGCCCGTGCCGCACGTCCGCCACCGCGCAGTTGGTCTCCAGCGCGCTGTTGCTGCGGAACTGGAACGTGAACCGGCCCTCCACCGTCGGCGTGAGCGGCGGGAGCCCGGGCGGCAGCTCGGCCGCGGCGAGTTCCCGCTGCACGACGTCGTCGGATTTCCCTTCCGCGGTACCGGGTTTCCACGAAACCCGCAGCGCACGCACGGCCTCGATGCACTGCCCGAACGTGCCGGCCCGCACGGCCACGCCGGTGGAGATCACCGCGATGTCGGTGACCCCGGGCATGGCCCGCACTTCGTCCATATTGGACACCGAGCCGACCGTGCCGTTGAGCGTAGGCGGACGGCACACCATGGCCGGTTTCGCGTCCGGGACCTGGAGATCCATCGCGAAGGTCTTGCGCCCGGTGACCGCCGCGAGCGCGTCGACCCGGTTGCGAGGCGTGCCGATGACCGAGAAATCCGCCCGGGACGTGAGCGTGACCGACACCTGCTGGGTCGTCGTGCTCGCCGCTTTCTTCGCGAGCGAGCCGATTTCGATGCCCCGGCCCGACGGGCCGGTGACCACACCGGACCGCAGGCTGAGCGCGGCGACCGGCGCGCCCAGCTCCGCGGAAGCCGCCTGCAGCAAGCGATCCCGGGCGATCGCCGCGGCGACCCTGATCGGGGTGTAGGTCGAGATCGTCGTGTTCGACGCGCCGGTGAGCTGGTTGAACAACAGCTCCGGCCGGGCGTCGGCCAGTGTCACCCGCACCCGCTCCAGCGGCACGGACAGTTCCTCGGCGATCAGCATCGCGCTCGACGTCGTGATGCCCTGTCCCACTTCCGCCCGCGGCAACGCGAACGAGACCGTGCCGTCCTCCCCGACCTCCACCGTGATCAGGCCGGAGGTCGGCAGGGCGGCCGCGGTCAGCGCGGAATTGAGATCGAGCAGATCCGCGACCTCCGGGGACGCCCCGGCCACGCCGGGTTCCGCCGCGGCCACCAGTGCCGGGGCCGCGAGCACGAAACCGAGGAACTGCCGGCGCCGGAGAGAATGACCCATCTCGTCGTCATCCCGTTCAGCTCGGCCGGTTGATCGTCGGGATGTCGATCACGGTGCCCTGTCCCTTGGTGAGGTAGAAGAGGATGTACTGGCGGGCGGCCTCGTCGATCACCCACGCCGCTTCGGGCACGAGCGGCAACGGGACGAGGCCCTCGCGGAAGGCCACCAGCACCGGCCACGCGGCGGAAACCGCGGGGTCCCAGACGGGTTCACGCGGGATGGCGTCCCAGTCGGCCACCTGGTCGCCGACGAGGTAGCGGGCGAGCGCGTTGCACAGCGGCCTGCTGATGCTGCCCGGGCTGGTCTGCTCGGCGAGCTGGCCGAGCAGGATGTCGGTCAGCTCGATGCCCTCGCGCGTCGACGCCATCGCCGGGGGCAGCACCTGGTCCGACTGCGCGTTGGCCGCGTCCCAGGAGGCGGGGATGTACTCGTCGCGGATGCCGAGCATGTGCGCGGTCACCTGCCACACGTGCAGGTAGGCCGCGGAGTCGGCGGCGTTGATCGGCACCTTCCACTCGAGCATCTTGCGCATCGCGAAGGTCGGCAGGGTGTGCCAGGTGACGAGCATGTCGTTCTGGCTGATCGGCACGTCACCGGTCCAATAAGGAGACTGCGGCAGCAGATGCCGCACGGCGGCGTGCACCAGCCGCGTCTTCACCGCCTGCACGATGCAGGTGCCGGCGGGCTGGTAGGCGTCCAGCGCGCCGACGGCGAAGCCCAGCATGCTCGTCTTCGCGACGCGGTCCTCCATGTCCGCGCCACCCTTGGAGTAGTAGACCGCCTGGGCCTCCTTGACGATCGCGGTGCTGAGCATTCCGCCGCCGACCCCGTTGAGCAGGTTGAGATACAGCCCGCGGCGCTTGTTGAAGTCCGCGGCCTGGTTGAGCTTCGCCTGATCGGCCCAGGCGGGCAGCTGGCGCGCCTTCTCCATGAACGCGTGGAGGTAGTCGGGCAATCCGTCCGGCAACGGCTGGTCGTTGCGGGTCCAGTTCTTCAGCAGGGCGTTGACCTGGGGCACGACCCCGCTGTCGAGCAGGGCCGCGGCGACCGGATCGGCCTCTTCGTCCCAGACCCACCTCGGATCCGCGCCCGCCCCGGCCCCGGCGACCGAACCACTCGGCGCCCAGGTCCAGTTCATCAAGGTTCTCGCCTGCGCGGGCGAGGCGACGCTCAGCGCGCCGATCGCCCCGAGCGCACCGCCGGAAAGCAGCATCTTGCGTCGGCTGAGGTTCGCCATGTCGTGAACTCCTCCTCGAGTCCCGAAGGCCGTTGATATAGAGATACATAACACGTAGCCTTGTATCTCTACAAGCTCCGGATGGACGCAGGAGGAAAATTCTCGTGACCCTGACCACCGAACAGCGTGATTTCGTCACCGCCGTCGACGAGTTCTGCCGCCGCGAGGCCGGCACCAGGGAGCAGTGGCTCCGGCTCACCGACGAGGGGCGGAATCCGCACAACGAGGCGCTGTACCGGAAGATGGCCGAGCTGGGCTGGCTCGGCGTGGCCTTCCCCGAGGAATACGGCGGCGCGGGCCAGGGCATGCTGGAACTGGTGCTGTTCCTGGAAACCACGGGATACCACCAGGTGCCGATCGGCGGGTTCGCCACCTCGGTGATCACCGCCGCGTCGTACGAGAAGTTCGCAGGCGAGGAGCGCAAACGCGAGGTGCTCGGGGATTTCCTGCGCGGCGACGTGCTCTCGGTGTCGATGTCCGAGCCCGGCGCGGGTTCCGACGTCGGCGCGCTCTCCTGCAAGGCGGTCCAGCAGGAGGACGGCTGGGTGATCAACGGGCAGAAGACGTGGTGCTCCAACGCGCACATCGCCAAGCACATCCTGCTCGTCGCGCGCACCTCCGGGGACGGCGGGAAACACGACGGGCTGACCATGTTCTCGGTCCCGGCGGGCACGGAAGGCCTTGCGGTGCACGGGATCGACACGATGGGCGGGCGTGAGGTCAACGACCTCTACTTCACCGACTGCGTGCTGCCGGAGAACGCGGTGGTCGGCGAGCCGGGGCAGGGCTGGGGCCAGCTGATGGCCGGGCTGAACCTGGAGCGGATGATCCTCGCCGCGCTGATGCTCGGCACCGCGCGCCGCGCGTTCGACGACACGGTGGCTTATGTGCGGGAGCGCAGGCAGTTCGGCCGTCCCGTCGGCTCGTTCCAGGCGCTCAAGCACCGGCTCGCCGACCACGCCACGGAACTGGAGTGCACCCGGCTGCTCGTGCACGACGTGGCGCGCAAGATCGACGCCGCCGGCGGGAAACCGTTGCCGCGTGAGGCTTCCATGGCGAAGCTGAAGGCGACCGAGTTCGCCAAGGCGATGGCCCTCGACGGGATGCAGATGCTGGGCGGATACGGCTATGCCACCGAATACGGCATGGAGCGGCTGCTGCGTTCGACGGTGGTGTCCACTGTGTACGGTGGCACGAGCGAGATCCAGCGCGACATCATCGGCAAGACGTACGGGCTGTAGGCGCGTCTCCCTCGACGGCCGGGCCTTCGGTGCTAGAGCTGTGCTTCCGTCCCGAGGACGTTCAGCAGTGCCAAGGCTTCGGCGTCGTGGGAGCCGGCTGGCGCGCTGTAGAGCACCAGGTGCTGGTCGCGGTCGGAGAGCATGAGGCTGTCGCAGTCGACGGTGATCTCCCCGACCGCCGGATGCCGGAACGTCTTGCGGAGCACCGGCGCGGCCTGCACGTCGTGCCGCTCCCAGAGCCGGGCGAAGTCGGGGCTGCCTTCGCGGAGGTCCGCGACCAGCCCCGCCACGGCCGGGTCGGACGGGTAGCGGGCGAAGGTGGCCCGCAGCTCCATCACCACGTGGTGCCGGAAATCCGCGAGATCCGAGATCCCGTACAGCCTCGTGCCGGGGTGGGCGGGCCCGAGGAACGCGCGGCGCGCGAGGTTGCGGTCCTCGGGGGCGAGCTTGCCGAAGTCCTCCATCAGCGCGGCCGCGAGCTCGTTCCACGCGAGCACCTCGAACGCGGCGGAGATCACGAAGGCGGCCGTCTGCGGCAGCCGCTCGATGAGCGCGAGGATGCTCGGCCGGACGTCGCGGCGGTGCAGCCCGGTGCGGTTCGGCGCCGTGCCCGCGAGGACGTGCAGGTGGTCGGACTCGGCGTCGGTGAGCCGCAGCGCGACCGCGATCCCGGCGAGGACCTCGCCCGACGGACGCGGCGCGCGGCCCTGCTCGAGCCGGACGTAGTACTCCGTCGAGATGTGCGCGAGAACGGCCACCTCCTCGCGCCGCAGCCCCGGCGTGCGGCGACGCGGCCCCGAGGGGAGGCCGACGTCGTCGGGCCGGAGCCGCTCGCGGCGGCTGCGGAGGAACGCCCCGAGCTCGTGCTTGTCCATACCTCCAGTCTGCCCGCCCCGCGGCGGCGGATCCTGGTACCGCCTGTGCCTGCCTCCGGCGCGGCCGCCGGACTGCACTGGGGACATGACCGAAATCGACACCACTCCTCGCGGCCTGCTCACCGGCAAGGTCGTGTTCATCACCGGCGCCAGCCGCGGAATCGGGGCGGCCGCGGCCCGGCTCTTCGCCCGCGAAGGCGCCTCCGTCGTACTCGCCTCCCGCGGCACCGCCGCACTCGACCTCCTCGTCAAGGAAATCCGCGCGGACGGCGGCGTCGCCGATTCCGTGGCGGTGGATCTGGCCGACAACGAGAGCGTGCGCGCCGCCGTCGACCACATCGGGCAGCTGCACGGGCGGCTCGACGGCGCCTTCAACAACGGCGCCGCGATCCAGCAGCCCGGCCCGCTCGACGCCACGAGCGACGAGGACATCGACCGGCAGTTCGCGGTGAACTTCCGCGGGCACTGGACCGCGATGACCGCCGAAGCCGGGCTGATGCGCGAACACGGCGGCGGGGCGATCGTCAACACTTCGAGTATCGGCAGCCGCCGCGCGAACCCCGCGCTTCCCGCTTACGGGGCCATGAAACGGGCGCTCAACAGCATCACCGAGACCGCGGCCGTGACCTGGGCGGCACAGGGCATCCGGGTCAACGGCATCACCCCCGGCGGCACCGCGACGGAGATGATCGACGCATGGGAGGCGGCGACGCCCGGCATCGTCGAGCACATCAAGGCGTCGAGCCCGCTCGGCCGGATGGCCGAACCCCGCGAGGTCGCCGAGGTGGCCGCCTGGCTCCTCAGCGATCGTGCTTCGATGGTGACAGGCGCGATCGTCCCGGTGGACGGCGGCGCCGGCGCGTGAGAGCGGCGCCGTGTAGGTCGTTATACACCGGTGGGGCGGTCTCGAACACCGCCCCACCATGGGGCTTTCACCTCACAGGCACCTGAACGACCTCGCCCGGCCTGGCGAGCCGGATCGGGCCGTCGAACTCACTCGCCGCGTCGGCGCGCAGCGCGTCCAGCCACTCCGGTTCGGTGCAGCAGAAGTGCGTCAGCATCAGCTCCCCCACCCCGGCGCGGGCCGCGATGCGCCCGGCGTCGCCGCCGCACAGGTGCCCGTGATCGGTCTGATCCGGGACGCTGAGCGTCGCCTCGGCGAGCAGCAGATCGGCGTCCGCCGCGAGCTTCGTCGTCGCATCGGTCACGCCGGTGTCGCCGGTGTACGCGATCGTCCGGCTGCCGCTCTCCACGCGGATCCCGCAGTTGGGCAGCACGTGCTTCAGCTCGTGCAGGCCGACCGTGGCGTCGCCGATCTCGAACCGGTCGCCCGACTCGTACTCGCGCACCGCGAAGGCGCGTTCGAAGGCCTGGTCGAGCATCGGCATCGACGTCACCGGGAACAGCCCCGCCCAGCGGGCGAACAGCTCCCGCGCCCCGGCCGGTACGAACAGCGGCACCGGCCGCAGCTCCTCGGTGACCGGGTCGGGCCCGCCGGGGAACCGCAGCGAGTCCGAGATCAGGATCTTGCCCAGCGGCAGCAGGTCGTAGCAGTGGTCGGCGTGCAGGTGGCTGATGACGATGGCGTCCAGCGCGGCGGGCCCGGTGACCGCGGACAGCGCGGTGGCGATGCCGGGCCCGCAGTCCAGGAGGATCCGCGTCCGCGCGGTGTCCACGAGGTAGCCGGAACTCGGGTGGCCACCGGCGGGCATCCCCGACCGGCATCCGAGAACGGTGAGCTGCATACGTGCCTTCCGATCTGCCGATGTCGTTTCCCCGCGCGTGCACCGGCGGCCGGTGGCCCGCGCTGGCTTCCTGGCAGCATGACCGTTGCGCGCCCGCCGGGCAGCCACGAACGGCGAAGATCGAATGATCGATTGGCGGCGCCTATCGCCTGTCAGAGGTCCAGCACGAGCCGCGGCGAGCGGGCGCGGGACACACAAACCATCATGGTCTTGCCCGCCGCGCGTTCCTCTTCGGACAGCACCGAATCACGGTGGTCCACTTCCCCTTCCAGCACCGGGGTCTCGCAGCTGCCGCAGGTTCCTTCGCGGCACGAGGACGGCATCGGGATGCCCGCGGCATCGAGAGCGTCCAAAATGGACTCTTCCGGTCCGACCGGGATGGTGCGGCCACCGGCGGACACCTCGAACCCGGCCGAAGGTCCACTTTGCTCACGAGCGTGGAACCGCTCCACGCGCAATCGTCCTGGCGGGCAGACCTTTTCCGCCGCCGCGAGCAAGGGTTCCGGGCCGCAGCAGTACACCGGGGCGTCGCTCGCCGCGAAGATTTCCTTCAACGGCAGCAAACCGTGTTCGTCCTCGGGGAGCACGTGCACGCGTTCGCCGTACCGGGAAAGCTCGTCGAGGAAAGCCATCCGGTCCCGCCGGCGCCCTCCGTAGTACAGCTCCCACGAGGCGCCCGCGGCGTCGGCTTCGCGGAGCATCGGGAGCAACGGCGTGATCCCGATCCCACCGGCGACGAACACGTATTCCGGCGATGGAGTGAGCGGGAAATTGTTGCGGGGCTCACCGGCGCGCAGCTCGTCGCCGACCCGCACCTCGTCGTGCAGATGCCGCGAGCCGCCGCGGCCGGGATCCTCGCGCAGCACCGCGATCCGCCACGGCGCGCCGGGTTCGCCGCACAGCGAGTACTGCCGCACCAGCCCGGGCCGGACCTCCACGTCGATGTGGGCACCGGGAGCCCACGCCGGCAGGTCACCGCCGGTTAGCTCGATCGACGCCACTTCTTCGGCCAGTAAGGTTTTCGCCGTAACCCGGACCGTTCGCACGTACCCTCCTCGCTCCACGAAACGCTTCCAGCGTCACGAAGAACGCGGCCGATTCGCCGTGCGCGCCGACATCCGACTCGCCCGATTGGTTTTCACAATGAAGTCCCGGCGCCGCGCGGGCGCGGGGCGAGACTGGGCGCATGGACACGCGGGAACTCGCCGACCGTACTCGCCGTTTCGTCACCGAAGTCGTCTTCCCCGTCGAACGGGAGATCGTCGCCGACAGCCGCCCGATGGACGACGCGCTCCGCCTCGAACTGCAGAAGGCCGCGAAGGAAGCCGGGGTGTTCGGGCCGCTTTCGCCCGTGCAGTACGGCGGGCTCGGCCTCGACACCCGTGCGCAGGCCGTGGTGCTGGAAGCCGCGGGCACCAGCCTGATCGGCCCGCTCGCGCTGAACTGCTGGGCTCCCGACGACGGCAACATCCACCTGCTCGCTCACGCCGCGAACGCGACGCAGGCCGAACGCTACCTCGCCCCGCTGGCCTCCGGCGAAGTCCGCTCCGCGATCGCGATGACCGAGCCCGCGCCCGGCGCCGGTTCGGATCCGGGCATGCTGCGCACCACCGCCGAGGAGGTGGCTGGTGGCTGGATCATCAACGGCGCCAAGCATTTCACCACCGGCGCCGACGGGGCCGCGTTCGTCATCTGCGTCGCGCGCACCGAGGACGGGCCGACGATGTTCCTGGTGGACAAGGACAATCCCGGGTTCCGGGTGATCCGCCGGATGCCGACGCTGGACCACACCAGCGCGCCCGGCGGGCACTGCGAGGTCACCTTCACCGACTGCTTCGTGCCCGACGAGGCGGTGCTCGGCGAAGTCGGCCAGGGCATGGAGTACGCGCAGGTGCGGCTCGCCCCGTCACGGCTGACGTTCTGCATGAACTGGCTCGGGCTCGCCGTCCGCGCGCAGGAGCTGACCGCGCGGCACATCTCCGGGCGCGAGTCGTTCGGCGCGCGCATCGCCGACCACGGGATGGCGCAGGCACAGCTGGCCGACAACGAAATCGACATCGAGGCCTCGCGCGGGCTGATCCTGCGCGCCGCCACGGCGATCGACGAAGAAGGAGCCGCGAGTTCGCCCGCCCGTCATCTCGCGTCGGTGGCGAAGACCTTCGTCTCCGAAGCAGTGTGGCGGGTGCTGGACCGCGCCGTCCAGCTGCACGGGGCGCTCGGCGTCACCGAAGACCACCTGGTGGCGCGGTTCCTGGTCGAGGCAAGGGCGTTCCGCATCTACGAGGGTCCGTCCGAAGTGCTCCGCTGGTCCATCGCGCGGCGTGTGCTGCGCACCCATCGTTGAGGGGAAAACCCATGACAGACACCGCTCTCACGTTCTCCGCCGCGTTCGCCGCGGCCGTCACCGGCGAGCCCGACTACGACAAGCTGCGCGAGATCTCCTCGACGCTGGTGCCCTTCGGCAACCACGCCGGGATCGAGATCACCGGGATCGCCCCGGAGCGGGCGGTCGTGGAGATCCCGGATGAGCCGCACCTGCGCAACCACCTGAACACCGTGCATGCCGGGGCCCAGTTCCTGGCCGCCGACATCGCGGGCGCGTGCGCGTTCGTCGGTGCCGTCGCGCCCGCACTGTCCACTGTGGACATGCTGGTGCTGCGCACGGCGGGCTCGGCGTTCCGCAAGCCCGCGATCGGCCGGATCCGCGCCGTCGCCACCGTCGACGAGCGCGACGCGCGGGCGATCATCGCCGGTGGCGGCGGCCGCTTCGACCTCGACGGCCGGGCGCACCTGTACGACGAGAAGGACGTGCTGGTCGCCAAGTTCACCTTCGAGTACGTCTGCACCACCTCCTGAGAGGCGACGGGATGTTCTCCGAGCTCGAATCACTGGACGTCACGACCGCGGACGGCCAGTCCTTCGTGGTCCGCCTGCTGCCGCACCAGGACCCGGCCGCGCCGGTCGTGCTGCTGCTGCCCGCGATGGCGATGAAGGCGAAGTTCTACCTGCCGATGGCCAAGGCGCTGCGGGAAGCCGGCCTCACCGCGGCGACCGTCGACCTGCGCGCGCAGGGCGAAAGCAAGCCCGCGCTGCGCGAGGGCCCGGATTTCGGGTACCGGGAGCTGATCGAGGTCGACCTGCCCGCGATCGTGCGGGCGCTCCAGGAGCGTTTTCCGGGCGCGCCGCTGCACCTGTTCGGGCACAGCCTCGGCGGGCAGGTCGCGCTGCTGTACGCGAGCGCGCACCGGGACCAGATCGCCGGTGTCGCCACGATCGGGACGGGCACGGTGTTCTGGCGCGCCTTCGGCCCGCGCCGGTGGGCCGAAGCGCTGGGGAAGATCCAGTGGATCGGGCTGGTTTCGCGGGTCAAGGGCTGGTGGCCCGGTGGCGTGCTGATCCCGGGCGCGATGGCGGGTGGCGTGATGATCGACTGGTCGCGGCACTCGCTGACCAGCCGGTACCGGCCGAAGGGCACGTCGCGCAACTACAACGTGCTGCTCAGGGCACTGGACCTGCCGGTGCTGCTGATCTCACTGGACGAGGACACCCTCGGCCCGAAGTCCAATGTGGACTTCCTCGGCGGCCGTATCCCGGCGGCGAAACTCGCGAAGTGGCACATCGACGCGGATTCCGGGGTGGCGCACCGCGACCATTTCGCGTGGATCAAGGACAGCGACGTGATCGCCCCCGCCGTGGCGGCGTGGCTGGTGGAGGGGAAACCTCCGGCGTAGGACTGTTACAGCGTACCGTTCCCGGAAGCCGCCGGCTTCCGGGAACACGCATCACGAGCCTTGGTCTCGCATCGTCGCGGCCGTGATCCTCGTGGTCGCGGTGCTCGGGATGGTGTGGCAGGTGCACGCAACGGGAATCGTCTCGAACTTCGACTTCTCCCACCCGACTTCGGCTGGACAGCTCTCGTGCGGTGTTCCCCTAGCCGCCAACCACGGCTTCGATCTGGACAACCAGCGAGCCTGCGACGCCGCGGTCGCGGCGCGTAGAGCCTGGGTGTTCCCGCTGATCGCTCTCGGTCTCCTGGGGCTGGCCGGGTCCTTTGTCCGAGTCCGGTTGCGGAACTGAACGCGAACACCAGCCACCGGACCGCAGAGCATCGACCGGCGTCAGCTCACGGGTGCCGGTACCGGCTCCGCCACCGCGGTTCGCTGCATCAGGACCGCCACCACACCGAGCAAAGCGCCCGCGGCCGCCACCAGGAAAGTGATCGTCGGCGTGGGCAGGATCCCGGCCAGCGCCACCCCGAACACCGCGCCGAACTGGCGGAACGTGTTCATCGTGCCCGAAGCCGTGCCGCCGAGGGACGGCGGGACCGCGCCCATCATCGCCTGGATCGCGACCACCCCGCCGGACAACGGGATCCCGACGCCCAGCAACACGAAAGCCCAGCCATAGCCCGGATACGGCACCCCGGTCTCCAGCAGCGTGAGCCCGGCGAGGCCGGTCGTGATGCACGCCAGGCCGGTCACCATCGTGCGCCGCGTGCCCAGCCTGGCCACCACCGACGAAGCGAAAATCGCCGTGACGCCGAGGAAACCGAACAGGGCGAGGAACCGCAAACCGGTTCCCAGCGGGGAAAGCCCGAGCGTGTCCTGCAGATACACGGTCACCACATACAACACCGCGTAGAGCCCGAAGAGCCCGAGGAAGTTCACCGCGCAAGCGATGGCGACCGCCGGGATCCGCAACAACCGCGGCGGCAGCATCGGCGCGGGCGCGCGCAGTTCCCACCCCACGAACACGGCCAGCGCGACCACTCCCCCGGCCAGCAGCGCCACGACGGGCACCGAACCCCAGCCGTACGAACCGCCCTCGATGAGCGCGAACGTCAACGCGGAACCGCCCAGCACGAACAGGATCTGCCCGGCGAAGTCCAGCCGACGCCCGCCCGCCGGGGCCACCGAGGGCATCGTCCACAGCAGACCGAGTACGGCGACCAGCCCGATCGGCAGGTTGATCCAGAACATGCCGCGCCACCCCGACGCCTGCACCAGCACCCCACCGAGCAGCGGCCCGAGCGCGAGCGCGACACCGCTGGTGCCGCCCCACACGCCGATGGCCGTCGCGCGGGCGCGGGCGTCGTCGAACAGGGACGACGTCACGGCCAGCGAAAGCGGAACGACGGCCGCGGCGCACACGCCTTGCGTGGCACGGGCCCCGATGAGGAACCCGATGTCCGGGGCGAGCGCGCACGCGACGGACGCGAGCGTGAAGCCCGCCGTCCCGAGCAGCAGCACCGTCTTGCGGCCGAGGCGATCGCCGAGCGAACCGGCGGTGAGCAGGAGGCACGCGAACGCGAGCGTGTAAGCGTCGAGCAGCCACTGGGCGGCGGTCTCCCCGGCGCCGAGATCGGCGTCGATGGCGGGGATCGCGACGGGCGTGATGCTGGTGTCCAGATACACCAGGAACGTCGCGACGCAGACCAGGGTCAGCACGAGCCGGGGGCGCGGAGTCACTGATTCACGCTAACCGCGGGCTTCCGGCCGGAATGCCCTCTCGAAGGCGATTGTTCTCAACCGATCGGAAATTCCGATGGCCGCCCGTGATTCGGCTCGCCGATCGATGCGCAGGCGATTTCGATAATCCCTGTTCCGGGCTCTGATCAGCGGTTTTGCCGATTTCACTCGTGTCCGCCCGTTCACCTGCGATACATCCCGCGATGGTGTGATCCCGGGGCATCGCAGTGATCACGGAAAACGCACGGGAGGCCATTCGGTGAGCCGGATCCAGCTCGAAGGGGCGACCAAACGGTTCGGCGGGGTCGCCGCCGTGGACGAGGTGAGCCTCGACATCGGCGACGGGGAGTTCCTCGTGCTGCTCGGCCCGAGCGGGTGCGGGAAGTCGACCCTGCTGCGCGCGATCGCCGGGCTCGCCCCACTGACCGCCGGCCGGATCACCCTGGACGGCAAGGACATCACGCACACCCCGCCCCGGGACCGCGACCTCGCCATGGTGTTCCAGAGCTACGCGCTGTACCCGCACCTTTCGGTCGCGCGCAACATCGGGTTCCCGCTGCGCGCCCGCGGCCGGTCGAAGGCGCAGGCGCGCGACAAGGTCGACGAGGTCGCGAAGGTCCTGGACCTCGCCGACTTCCTCGAGCGCAAACCGCGCGAGCTGTCCGGCGGGCAGCGGCAGCGGGTGGCGCTGGGCCGGGCGCTGGTGCGCGATCCCGGCGCGTTCCTGATGGACGAGCCACTGTCCAATCTGGACGCGAAACTGCGGACCGCGACCCGCTCCGAGCTGACCGAGCTGCACCGCAGGCTCGGCACCACGTTCGTCTACGTCACCCACGACCAGGTGGAGGCGATGACCATGGCGACCCGGATCGCCGTGCTGAACAAGGGAAAACTCGAACAGGTCGGCACCCCCGCGCAGGTCTACGACGAGCCCGCGTCCACCTTCGTCGCGAGCTTCCTCGGCGCGCCGGCGATGAACCTGCTGCCCGCCACACTCGTCAGCCGCGGCGGTTCGCTGTTCGCCGTGGCGTCCGAGCTCGAGGTTCCGCTCGGCATCACCGCCGAGCTGCCGGAAACCGAGGTCACCCTCGGGATCCGGCCCGAGCACCTGCGCCTCGGCGGAGAACGCCGCGACCTGCGCGGAATCGTGCGCCTGCTGGAAAACCTCGGCAGCGAAGAGGTCGCGCACTGTTCGGTCGGCGACACGCGGGTCTGCGTGCGCGGCCCGCGCCCGCTCGGGCTCGCCGCCGGTGACGACGTCAGCCTCTCCACCGACCCCGCCCACGTGCATCTGTTCCACCGCGACAGCGGCAGGCGGCTGCTCTGGGCTCCCTCGCTTTCCCCCGCCCCGACAAAGGAGTTCCAGGTATGAAACGGAAAGTGGCCGCGCTCGCGGTCGTCACCGCGCTCACGGCTACGGCCTGCGGCCTCGGCAGCACGGACGCCGGGCAGACCAGCACGGTCGCCCGCGCCCCCGAGCTCGCGGCCGACCAGCAGGTGTCGATCGTGTTCGAGAGCTACAACTTCGGCCAGGCCGGCGCCTGGACCGACACCTTCAACGAGCTGATCGGCAAGTTCCAGCAGGCGCACCCCAACATCCACGTCAAGGCGCAGAAGCCGCAGGGCAACAGCCCCAACCCGGCGACCGACACGATCTCCTCGATCCAGGCGCAGATGGCCGCGGGCAGCCCGCCCGATGTCGCGCAGCTCGGCTTCTCCGACCTCGACTTCACCATCCACGGCCTCGGCGCGAAGCCGCTGGACGACGTTGTCGGCAAGGAAGCCGTGCAGGCCAACTTCGACGGCGCGAAGTACCCCTACGCCCCGGCCGCCCGCACGCTGGGCGACTGGGAAGGCAAGACCTACGGGGTGCCGTTCGTGTTCTCCACCCCGGTGCTCTACTACAACGCCACCCTGTTCCAGCAGGCCGGACTCGACCCGAGCAAACCGCCCACGACGTGGGCCGAGGTGCAGCAGGACGCGCAGGCGATCAAGAACGTCACGCACAAGGACGGCGCCTACCTGGACTGCCTGACCAAGACCGCGAAGGACTGGTGCTACCAGAGCCTGGTGCGTTCCGACGGCGGCCGCGTGCTCAGCGAGGACCGCAAGACGCTCACCTTCGACGACGCCACCAACGTGGACGTCGTGAAGATGGCGCAGAACATGGTGAACACCGGCAGTACCCCGAAGCTGACGCAGCAGCAGGGCTACGAGGAGTTCGCGCGCGGTGACCTGGGGATGATCCTGGAGACCAGCGCGATCCAGGCCACGTTCACCAAGGGCGCCAAGGACAAATGGGACCTGCGCGCGGCGCGGATGCCGAGCTTCGACGGCAAGCCGACCGTGCCGACCAACTCGGGTGCCTCACTGTTCGTGCTGTCCAACGACGCGGCCAAGCAGCGCGCGGCCTGGGAGCTGATCAAGTTCCTGACCAGTGAGGACGCCTACACCACGATCGCCAGCAAGATCGGCTACCTGCCGCTGCGCACCGGCCTGCTGGACGACCCGAACGGGCTGCAGGCGTGGGCCGCGAAGAACCCGATGATCAAGCCGAACGTCGAGCAGCTGGCCAGGATGGAGCCCTGGACCTCCTTCCCCGGCAACAGCTATCTGCAGATCCGGGACGGGATGATGGACGCCGTCGAGAAGTCCGTCTACCAGGGCGCGGACCCGCAGTCCACGCTCACCGCGGCGAAGAACCAGGCGGTGTCGCTGATGCCCGGTGGCGGCAAGTGACGTTCGTCGAGATCCCCGCGCCGGTGGCGGTGGCCGTGCCCCGTGTGGCAAGGCCGTCGCTGCCGGTGCGGCTCTTGCGGGCCGCGCCGCCGTACCTGTACCTGGCGCCCGCGTTGGCGTTGCTGGTGATCTGGACCTACCGGCCGCTGGTGCAGACGGCGCAGCTGTCGTTCTACTCGTGGAATCTGCTGCCGACGCAGCCGATGGTGCCGGCGGGTTTCGCCAACTACGAACGGCTCCTGCAGCTGCCCGCGCTCGGGCAGTCGGTGACGCGGACGCTGTTCGTGATCGGCGGGCTGCTGCCGTTCACGATCGGCATCCCGGTGCTCGTCGGCCTGCTGAGCAAGCGGATCAAGGGCCGGGCGCGGAGCGTGTACCAGGCGCTGGTCTTCTCGCCGATGCTCGTGGCTCCGGTGGCGAGTGCCGCGGTGTGGCAGTGGCTGCTGGACCCGGGCGCGGGCGCGGTGAACCGGCTGCTGGGCACGTCGGCGAACTGGCTGCACGAGATCACCACGGCGAATCCGGCGATCGTGCTGATCACCGGCTGGCATCTGGTGGGTTTCGCGGTGCTGGTGGTTTCCGCCGGGCTGGCCAACATCAACGGCGACTACGCCGAGGCGGCGCAGCTGGACGGGGCTTCGCGCTGGCAGATCACGCGGTGGATCACGCTGCCGCTGCTTTCGCCGACACTGGTGTTCCTGACCCTGATGACCGTGTTGTTGTCGGCGCAGTGGACGTTCCCGCTGATCGACACGCTCACCCAGGGCGGCCCGGCCGATGCCACCACGAACGTCTACTACCTGTTGTGGGACTACAGCTTCCACAGCTACGACGCGGGTCTCGGTGCCGCCGCGGGGATGCTGTTGTTCATCGGTTTCGGTGTGGTAGCGGCGATCCTCGTGTGGCTTTCCGAGCGGCTGACCTTCCACGACAACTGAGGAGACGAGCGTGGGCGAACGGTGGCGGACGATCCGGGGGCACGCGGTGCTCGCCGTACTCGGCGTGCTGTGCGTGTTCCCGATCTACTGGCTCTACGCCACTTCACTGCGGCGGCCGGGTGACGTACTCTCGCTCCGGCCGTTCCCGTGGCCGCTTTCCCTCGGCAACTACGCGGACGCGGCGGGCAAGGTCGACGTGGCCGGGCTACTGGGCAACACGATGATCGTCGCCCTGCTGACCGCCTTCGGCCAGCTGCTGACCGGCCTCCTGGCCGCGTACGCCTTCGCCGCTTGGCGCTTTCCCTTGCAGCGCGCACTTTTCCTGGCGTTCGTCGGGACCTGGCTGGTGCCGTTCCAGGTCACGATGCTGCCCAACTACGTGCTGCTGTTCCAGCTCGGGCTGCTGAACACGCTGGCCGGGGTGATCATCCCGAACCTGTGCTCGGCGCTCGGCGTGCTCATGCTGCGGCAGCATCTGGACGGGTTCCCGAAGGAGCTGCTGGAAGCGTCCAAAATGGATGGCCGTTCATCGTGGGCGACACTGTGGACGGTCGTGGTGCCCAACCTGCGTCCCGCACTGGCGGCGCTGACCATCCTGCTGTTCGTGAACTCGTGGAACGAGTACTTCTGGCCCGCGATGGTGCTCCAGCGGAACAATGCCGTGCTACAACTGGGTTTGCGGAGTTTCATGGGCACGGAAGGCAACGACTGGGGCCCGCTGATGGCCGTGGCCGGACTGGCATGTTTGCCGGTTTTCGCACTGTATCTGGTACTGCAACGGCACATCGTGAACGCCTTCGTCCGATCAGGTTTGAAGTAGGGACGGCGTCCCTCGGCCTTGTGGTTGCTCGGCTTGGGGCAGCAACGGACGCGCGCAGGGCGCGCTGTGTGGACCCCTCCGCCGCCCCGATCGGTGAGTGTTTGCGATCTTGGGGCTGCGTCAAGGCGGGAAAGAGTACCTTGACCCAGCCCCAAGATCGCAAAAGCAGGCTGGGGATCGGAGCGGCGGAGGGGTGTGGTCGTCGGGACGGCTCGCTTCGCGTTGCCGGGTGGCGGTCTTGGGAGTGGGTCGTCGGGAGTGCGGGGCGGCAGTTCTCTCTCAGCGAGAACGCAAGCCGTCGACGATCACCGTTATTACTGTGGGTGCGCGGGTGTCCCATTCCGGCTCGGGGATTCGCGACAGGGCGCCCAGTAGCAGGATCACGTCTGCCGCGTCGATTCCCTGGCGTACGTCGCCGGCGGCTTGGCCTCGCGAGAGCAACGTCGCGAGTGCCTCGTCCAGCCGGTGATGCTGCCCCGCATAGAGGTCCTGCCACGCCGAGGCCTCGATCACCGCCATGACGCCGCGCTTCACGCGCGCGTACTCGACCACCCGTTCCAGCCAGGCGGTCAGTGCGCGAAGCGGCGGGCGCTCCGCGAGGAGCGGCTCGACGGTGTCGACGAGTTGGGTCAACTCCTGGCTGTAAACCGCGGCCAGCAGGTGCTCGCGAGTCGGGAAGTGGCGGTACAGGGTTCCTTGCCCGACACCCGCCGACTTCGCGATGCCGTGCAGTTTCAGCTCGGCGACCGCACCGTTCGACCTGCGCAGCTCGGCCCGCGCGACCTCGACGATGCGGTCCCGGTTGGCCACGGCATCCGACCTCAGCTCACGACCCGTCACAGCACCTCCCCTAAGCGGACAGTTGTCCGGTACAGTGGAAGACGTAACCGGACAACTGTCACCTTAGAGCAGGAGACCTCTCGATGAGTGGTGTGGACAGCAAGGTCGTCGCGATAACCGGCGCGAGCAGCGGGATCGGCGCGGCGACGGCGGTGGAGTTGGCGGCCCGCGGGGCGGCCGTGGTCCTGGGCGCCCGGCGCACGGACCGGCTCGAGTCCGTCGTGGAGCGGATCCGGAACGCGGGTGGGCGCGCCGAGTTGCTGGACGTCGACGTCACGAAACGCGTCGACCTTGAGCGACTGGTGGCGTTGGCTGTGGAGCGGTTCGGGCGGCTGGATGTGTTGGTGGGTAACGCCGGAGTCGCGAGGATCGCGCCCGTCGAGAAGCTCGACGTGGACGACTGGGACGCGATGATCGACGTCAACCTGCGTGGTGTGCTGCACGGGATCGCCGCGGCGCTGCCGGTGTTCCGCAGCCAGGGCCATGGGCATCTCGTTACGACGATCTCGACGTCGGGAATCAAGATCGTGCCAGGTCAGGCTGTCTATGCCGGGACCAAGAACGCCGTGCGCACGCTGCTCGAAGCCCTGCGCCAGGAGTCGACCGACGGCGTCCTGCGCACGACGTCGATCTCGCCGGGGTTCGTGCAGACCGAGCTGGTCGACTACGTGGACGACCCTGAGCAGCGTGAGCAGGCCCAGCAGGCGATGGCGGCGCTCGGCATCAGCCCGGACGCCGTCGCGCGCGCCATCGCGTTCGCGATCGAGCAGCCGGAGGACGTCGAGATCGGCGACATCACCATCCGCCCCGCCCGCCAGGGCTGAGCAGCGCCGGCCTGTCAGGTGCGCATGGTGTGGAGGGTGTTGCGGCGGGGTTCTTGGTGGGGGTCGATGT
>NZ_VMNW02000056.1 GCF_007713735.2 Amycolatopsis acidicola
GGCCCACGCCGTAAACGCCCCTGGCGTCGTCGCGGATCACCTTGCCGAACTGCAGCTCGACCACCCGGCGTCGCATCGAGTCCACGATGGAGTGGTCGTGGGTGGCCATCAGCACCGTGGTGCCGGTGCGGTTGATCCGCTCCAGCAACAGCATGATGTCCTGGCTGGTGTCCGGGTCCAGGTTCCCGGTGGGTTCGTCGGCCAGCAGCACGAGCGGCCGGTTGACGAACGCACGCGCGATCGCCACGCGCTGCTGTTCACCACCGGAGAGCTCGTTGGGCATCCGGTCGGCCTTGCCCTCCAGGCCCACCAGCTCCAGCACCTCGGGCACCACCTTCTTGATGATGTGCTTGGGCTTGCCGATGACCTCGAGTGCGAAGGCGACGTTCTCGGAGACCGTCTTGTTGCCGAGCAGGCGGAAGTCCTGGAAGACACAGCCGATGGTCTGGCGCAGGCGGGGGATCCTGCGGCGGGCCATCTTGGCGACGTCGAAATTGGACACGAGCACCCGGCCTTTGGTGGGCGTCTCCTCCCGGAGCAGCAGCCGGAGGAAGGTCGACTTCCCCGATCCCGATGGACCGATGAGGAAGACGAACTCGCCCTTGTCCACCTCGACGGACACGCCCTCGAGCGCGGGGCGCGTCGACGTCTTGTAAACCTTGGAGACATTGTCGAGCCGGATCACGGTGGGCCATCCTACTCATGGCAACCGTTAAGCCCGGGTTGGCATAGCCCGCTCCCCGGGAAGCAAGGTGCGTTTGCTCCACGTTCAAGGCCGTTTTGCAGCAAACATTCCTTGCTTCGTCACCAGCGGTTACGCGGCGGCTTGTTTGCGCCACCGGATCCCGGCCTCGAGGAAGCCGTCGATGTCCCCGTCGAGCACCGCAGTGGGGTTGCCCACTTCGAATTCGGTGCGCAGGTCCTTGACCATCTGGTACGGGTGCAGCACGTAGGAACGCATCTGGTTGCCCCAGCTGGAGCCGCCGTCCTTGAGCGCGTCGAGCTCCGCGCGCTCCTCTTCCTTCTTCCGCTGCAACAACTTCGCCTGCAACACCTTCATCGCGGCGGCCTTGTTTTGCAGCTGCGACTTCTCGTTCTGGCACGAGACGACGATGCCCGTCGGCAGGTGCGTGATGCGCACCGCGGAGTCGGTGGTATTCACGCTCTGCCCACCGGGACCGGACGAACGGTAGACGTCCACGCGGATGTCCTTTTCGGGGATATCGACGTGGTCGACTTCTTCCACTTCCGGAAGAACTTCGACGTGCGCGAAGGAAGTCTGGCGCCGGCTCTGGTTGTCGAACGGCGAAATGCGGACCAGCCGGTGGGTGCCCTGCTCGACGGAAAGCGTGCCGTAGACGTACGGGGCGCTCACCTTGAACGTGGCGGATTTGATGCCGGCTTCTTCGGCGTAGGAGATGTCGTAGACGTCGGTCGGGTAGTTGTGCCGCTCCGCCCAGCGCAGGTACATGCGCATGAGCATCTCGGCCCAGTCGGCCGCGTCCACGCCGCCCGCTTCGGAGCGGATGGTGACCACCGCGTTGCGGTCGTCGTACTCACCGGAGAGGAGGGTGCGGACCTCGAGCGCGTCGATGTCCTTCGCCAGCTGCGTGAGCTCGTTCTCGGCTTCGGTGCGGCTGGAGGAATCGCCCTCGGCCTCGGCGAGCTCGTAGAGCACGCCGAGGTCGTCGAGGCGCTGCCGAAGCTCCGTGACCCGGCGGAGCTCACTCTGCCTGTGCGAGAGCTGACTCGTGACCTGTTGCGCCGCCTCCGGGTTGTCCCAGAGGTTCGGCTGCGACGCCTGCTTTTCCAGGTCGGCCACCTGGGCGCGCAGACCATCGAGGTCCATGACGGTCTCGACCTGCGTCAGCTTGCCGGCGAGATCCTTCAGGTCACTTTCGAACTCAGCACTCACAACCCTCAAGGCTACGGCAAGGGTCCCGGCCGGTTACGGAGAACCGGCCGTTCACGCCCGCCGCTGTTCAGCCCTGCGGAATGGCGTCGACCAGTTTCAGCGCCGCGCGGGCGTGAGCCTGGCCGAATTCCGCGACCGCCTTGACGTAGGGGTCGTCGGCGGCCTTCACCGCGGCCTTGGCCTCGTCGAGGTCCTGGCTGTAGGCCGTGCGGGCGGAGTCGATCAGCGTGGACCGCTGCTTCGCCGTGAGCGAACCCGCGTGCACGAGCCGGAGGATGAGCGGGCTGCGCAGGTGGTCGGGGCCGGCGTCGGAGCCGAGCCACGCCTTGAATGCCTTCTTGCCAGCCGCGGTGATCGCGTACTGCTGGCTGGAACGCGGGCCCTGCTTGCCGAGCCGCACGAGCCCTTCCTTTGCCAGAGCGGGAAGCTCGCGGTAGACCTGGCTGCGGGTCACGCTGAAGAAGGCACCGAAGCGCTCCTCGGCGCTCGCGACCAACTGACCGCCGGTCGCCGGACCATCCTGGAGCAGACCAAGCAATGCTGCTGCTGTCGCATTCAGTTCAGACACCCCATCACCGTCCCACTTTTCGGCCGTTCTGTCCACAGTGGCCTGCCGCTCCGTCCACAATGGTCATTCGAATGCGCCATCCGGCCCAACCGCCGGTAAGCCACTAGCACGAAAAAAGACCCGGTCGTTGCCGACCGGGTCTTTTCGGGTGGTAGCGGGGACAGGATTTGAACCTGCGACCTCTGGGTTATGAGCCCAGCGAGCTACCGAGCTGCTCCACCCCGCGTTGCGAGTACTACTTTACGCCCTGGTTTACGCGGGGTGTGAGCGGGGTGTCTTTACTCCACCGATCAGCCTCCTGGCTGCGGCGGAGCCGAGGTCGTGGTGGGTGCAGGCGTGCTGCTCTGGGCCGCCGCGAACTCCTTGCTGGCGGTGTCGAGCGCGGCCAGGGCCTGTCCCTGCGCGGTGAAGTCACCGCTCTGCTGGGCCGCCCGGAGCTGGCTGAGCGCCGCCTGGATGTCGGCGACAGCCTTGTCGAGGGCGCTGTTGGCGCCCCCGGCCGCCGGAGCCGTGGTCGTCGGCGACGTGGTCGTCGGCGACGTGGTCGACGTCGGTGGCGACGTACTCGTCGTCGGCTGCGTTGGCTGGGTCGGCGAGGTCGCCGCCTGGTTGGCGCCGTCCCCGAAGACCTGTTTCAGCGCGTCGCCGAGCGTGGAGGCGAAGCCGACCTTCGACCCGTAGGACACCAGCACTCTGGCCAGCTGTGGATAGCTGTTCTGGTTGCGTTGCTGGATGTAGACCGGTTCGACGTAGAGGAAGCCGCCTTCGAGCGGCAAGGTTATGAGATTGCCGAAGATGACCGTGACGCTCTGATTGCTGAACAGCGTCCGTTCCTGAGCGAATCTCGAGTCGCTCTGGAACTTGTTCTGCACTTGTACCGGACCGTCGACCTGACTGTTACCGCCGGCGGTCGTGGGTAGTCGGAGTACGGTGATCTTGCCGTAGTCGGATGGATCGGAGGACACCGTCATCCAGGCCGCCAGATACTGCCGTTGCAGCGCCGTGAGCGAGCTGGTCAGCTGGAACGTCGTCCCGCTCTGCCCTGGCGCCTCGGCCAGCACGTAGTACCCGGGCTGGTTCGCCAGCCCGGACGCGTCGAGGTTGGTTCCGCCCTCCTGGGTCGGGTCCTGCGGGACGTTCCAGAAGGTGTTCGTCGTGTAGAACTCCTGCGGATCGCTCACGTGATAGCGGGCGAGCAGCTCGCGCTGCACCTTGAACAGGTCCTCCGGATAGCGGAAGTGCGCCCGCAGATCCGGGGAGATGGCCGAGCTCGGCTTCACGGTGCCGGGGAAAACGCTTTCCCACGCCTTGAGGACGGGGTCCTTGTCGTCCACCGAGTACAGCGTGACGGTCCCGTCGAAGGCGTCGACGGTGGCCTTCACCGAGTTCCGGATGTAGTTGATGCTGTTGTTCGCCTGCCGCGCGACACCGCTCAACGAGTCCTCTGTGGCCTCGCCAAGCTGGGTCTGCTGCGAGTATGGGTAGTTGTTCAGCGTGGTGTAGCCGTCCACGATCCACTGGATCTTGCCGTCCACCACCGCCGGGTACGGGTCGCCGTCGACCGTGAGCCACGGGGCGACCTTCTGCACGCGCTCCCGCGGATCGCGGTTGTACATGATCTTCGAGCCGTCGCTGATCGCGTCGGAGAACAGGATGTTGCGTTCGCCGTACTTCGCCGCGAAGGCCAGCCGGTTGAACCAGTTGTCGATCGGGACGCCGCCGGTTCCGTCGTAGCGGTAGTCCCCGTCGGTGGCGCTGTCGTACTCGCCGGGCGCCTTGCCCGCTTGGCCGCCGACGATCGCGTAGTCGTTGGTCAGCTCGCCGTAGTAGATCCGCGGCTGCTGCACCGCGATCCCGGGCGCGGAGGGGTTCGACGGATCGAGGCCCGCGCCGGTGGGGTTCTGCGTGTCGCTCGTCGCGGCGATCGGGTAACCGCCGTCGCTGTTCGCATTGGATACCGCGCGGTCGATCGTGTTGGCCTGCGCCGCGACGAACCCGTTGCCGTGGGTGTAGACCATGTGCTTGTTGATCCAGTTGGTCTGGTTCCCGGTCAGGTTCGCGGTGTTGATCTCACGCGCGGCGACGATGTAGTCCTGTGTGGTGCCGTTGACCGTGTAGCGGTCGACGTCCAGTTTGGCCGGGAAGCCATAGAAGTTCTCCCGGCCGACGCGCTGGGTGAACGTCGGCGACAGCACGTTCGGGTCGAGCAGGCGGATGTTGGGCACGGTGCTGGTGTCCGCGCTGATCTGGGACGCGGTGGCCTGCCCGGTGCCCGAATAATCCTCGTACTGCACGTTGTTGAGCCCGAACGCGTCCTTTGTGGCCGTCATGTTCCGGCTGATGGAAAGCGCTTCCTTCTGGTTGGCGTTCGGCTTGACCGAGAACTGCTCGAGAATCGCGGGCCAGGCCGCGCCGACGAGCACGCCGGAGAGGATCAGCAGCACCAGCGCGATCGCGGGCAACTGGATGTTCCGCAGGAAAGCGCCCACGAAGAACGCGACGGCACAGATGGCGGAAATGCACAGCAGGATCAGTTTCGCCGGCAGCACCGCGTTGAGGTCGGTGTACGTGGCGCCGTCGAAAAGCGAGTTCCGCGTGGAGAAAAGCAGGTTGTAGCGGTCGAAGAAATAGTCGACCGCCTTGAGCAGCACGAAAATGCCCGCGGTGACGGCGAGCTGGACCCGCGCCGGACCCGCGAGCTGGCCGCCGCGGCCCGCCAGCCGGATGCCGCCGAACAGGTAGTGCGCGATGAGCGCGGCGATGAACGAAATGGTGACCGCCACGAAGAGCCAGCCCAGCAGCCATTGGTAGAACGGCAGGGTGAACGCGTAGAACCCGATGTCGTTGCCGAATTCGGGATCCGTCTGGCCGAAACTCGTGCCGTGCAGAAACAGCTGGATCCGCTGCCAGTCCCCCTGGCCGGTCGCCCCCGCGATCAGTCCGGTGAGCACCGGGATGCCGATGCCGAACAGGCGGATCCGGCCGACCACCGCCGAGCGATAGCGGGACAGCGGGTCGTCCGCGCCCGAGACCGGGACGAACACGGGGCGGGTGCGGTAGGCGATCCACAGCGACAACGCGAGCGTGCCGCCGACGAAGATGCCGATCGCGAAGAACAGCACTATCCGGGTGAGCACGACGGTGTTGAACACCTCGCGCGCGCCCACCTCGCCGAACCAGAGCCAGTTGACGTAGGTGTCCAGCAGTCTCGCCCCGAGGAGCAGCGCCAGAATGATGACAGCGGCGATGATGAGCAGTATCCGGCTGCGGCGGGACAGCTTCGGCAGGCTCACGGGGGGCCGGTTGGCCACTGCACACGCTCCTGATGTCTCGAACTAGGTCCGGGGGTGCTGCAAAACGCACGCTACCCCTGGTCACCTAACTGTACGGAGGGCGCTCCGGGTTCCCCACCCGCCCCAAATCGGACACCGGCCGCCCGGTTGGGCCTGGTACCTGACACGATGACCGGATGGGATCCCCTGAGAACCCGGCACCCGCCATCGCGGCGATCGCTCGGGAAGTCGAGGAGTTCGTCGCGTCGGCCGGATGGGACCAGCCACCGCAGCTTTTCGCGCTGGTTCCGACCGAGGCGCTGCTGCGGGAACAACCGGAGCTGGCGGGGCAGCTGGATGCGGGGAACCCGCTGACGCCGGTCGCGCAGGAGCCGTTGGAGCAAAAGGACCTTGCTGAAACCCTCGGGCGGATCGCGTGGCCGGAGACGGTGGCGGGGTGCGCGGTCGTGCAGGAGATCATCGTTCTCCCGCCGAGCGCCGAGGCCGATGTCTCCGGCGACGACGTCGCCCGGCTACGAGAGGCGGCCGCCGACCACCCGGAACGGACCGAGGCGCGTTTGGTAGCGGCCGTGCTCCGCGACGGCCCGGCGGCGTGCGTGATGCGGCTGCGCGGCTACACGAAGGACGGCGACGAAGCCGTGGACGAGATCGTCGAGCACCCCGAGCTGGCCCCGAACCTCGTCGAGGCACTCCGCGCCACCCTCGCCCCCTAAACACCGCGCCCCCGCGAACGAGCAAGGGATGTTTGCTACGGCTCGGCCGTAGCAAACATCCCTTGCTTCGTTTCGGGCTGCGGGGTCAGCAGGACGGCGTGGGCTTCCCGGCCTTGAGGTCATCGAGCGCGGTGAGCGCCGAGTCGAGGGTGGTGACCTTGATCAGCTTCAGCCCGTCCGGAGCCGCCGCGGCCGCTTCGGCGCAGTTCGCTGCCGGCGTAAGGAACACGGTCGCCCCGGCCTCGCGCGCGCCGACGACCTTGAACGAGATCCCGCCGATCGGCCCGACGTTGCCCTTCTCGTCGATCTCGCCGGTCCCGGCGATGTGCTCGTTCGCGACCATCTCGCCGGGCGTCAGCCGGTCGACGATCGCCAGCGCGAACATCAGCCCCGCCGAAGGCCCGCCGACATCCTGCAACGACACCTTCACGTCGAAAGGCACATCCGCGCGGTCGATCGGCTGCAGCCCCATGAAGCCCTGAGCCTGCGACGCGTCCGGGTTCGTCGCGAGCGTCATCGTCGCCGTCTTCGCCGGGTCGGTCCCGTGCTGGAACGTGATGGGCACCGACTGGCCGGGACGGGTGTCCGCCAGCGCGGTCCGCACGTCGTCTTCCTGCGTGATCTGTTTGCCGTTGACGTTGAGCAGCCGGTCCCCCGCCGCGAGCACCTTGTCCGCCGGGCTGCCCGCGACGACTTCCTGCGCGAGCACCTTGATCGGGTAGCCGAGGTGCCGCAGCGCCGCGACCTCGGCGTTGCTCTGGGAGTCCTGGAACTCCTTGACGTTCTCCTGCTGGACCTGCTCGTCGCTCTCCCCCGGCTTGAAGTACTCCTCGCGGGGCGCCAGCGCGTACCGGCCGCTCACCCACAGGCCGAGCGCGCCGAACAAGGTGATCTGGTCGTTGAGCGACACCGTGGTCATCCGCAGTTCCCCGGACGTCGGGTACGTCTGCTGGCCACTGATCTGGATCACCGGGGCGCCGCCGGCCGTGCCGAGCGTGTCGTACGTCGGGCCGGGGCCGATCGCCACGTACGGCACCCGCACGAACGCGCCGGTGAGCCCGAAGGCCACCACCAGCACCCCGCTGAGCAGCACCGTCCAGCCACGTCTGGTCAGCCCCCGGCCCCCGTTCGCGGGCGGGTTCCGCCGGGCGTGCTTCGCTTGCGCGTCGTCTTCGGTACGGGTGTCCGGCGTGCTCGCCGGACCGGCACCTCGAGCCGTGGTTTCCTCGCGGGACTCGCTCACCCGAGACAGCGTACGGTGACCGGCGTAAGACCTGGATCACCAGGCCCGCCGGTGCGTCGGAACCCGTCCGGTGACGAGGTGCGGGCAGGCCTGGCCGCGTACGGTGGTGATATGAGCAATCTCCCGTTCGGCTTCGGACCCTCCGATCCCGATAAGCGTGGTGAAAACGGCCCTGAGGGCGGCGGCGACCAGTCCGGCGCGGAGGCGTTCAACCAGCTCGGCCAGATGCTCAGCCAGCTGGGCCAGATGCTCAGCCAAGCGGGCAGCTCGACCGGACCGGTCAACTACGACCTCGCCAAGCAGATCGCGATGCAGAAACTCAGTGGCTCCGGTGACAGCAGCATCGGGTTCGCCGCGAGCAGTGACTCCGACGGCGCGGTCCGCGACGCCGCCCACCTCGCGGAGCTCTGGCTCGACGCGGCCACGATCCTGCCTGCGGGGGCGAACACGACGGTCGCCTGGTCCGCCCGCGACTGGGTGCAGAAGACCCTGCCGACGTGGCAGCGGTTGTGCGACCCGGTGGCCCAGCAGATTTCCGGCGCGTGGGTGGAAGCGCTGCCCGCCGAGGCCAAGCAGGCGGCGGGTCCGCTGCTTTCGATGGTCGGCCAGATGGGCGGGATGGCCTTCGGTTCACAGCTCGGCAACGCGCTGGCGCAGCTCGCGTCCGAGGTGCTGACCTCCACGGAGGTGGGCCTGCCGCTCGGGCCGGACGCCACTTCCGCTCTGCTTCCCGCGAACATCGAGAAGTTCACCGAGGGCCTGGAGCTGCCGAACAGCGAGGTGCTGGTCTTCCTCGCCGCGCGCGAAGCCGCCCACCAGCGCCTGTTCACGCACGTCCCGTGGCTGCGGCAGCGGCTCCTCGCCACCGTCGAGGAGTTCGCGCACGGGATCAAGGTCGACACCTCGGCGCTGGAGCAGCTCGCGGGCCAGGTGGACCCGAGCAACCCGGCCAGCATCGAGGAAGCCATGTCCTCCGGCCTGCTCGAGCCCAAGACCACCCCCGAGCAGGAGGCCGCGCTCGGCCGTCTGGAAACGCTGCTCGCGCTGGTCGAAGGCTGGGTGGACGTGGTGGTCGCCGAGGCGGTGGGCGACAGGCTGCCCGGCGCCGACGCGCTGCGGGAAACGCTGCGGCGGCGCCGCGCGACCGGCGGGCCGGCCGAGCAGACGTTCGCGACGCTGGTCGGTCTCGAGCTGCGGCCGCGGCGGATGCGGGCGGCTTCGGCGCTGTGGAAGCTGGTCGGCGAGCAGCACGGGCTCGAGAAGCGGGACGGCCTGTGGTCGCACCCCGACCTCATGCCGAACGCGCAGGACCTCGACGACCCGATGGAGTTCAGCGAGCGGCTCGGCGAGCACTCGGCCATCGACGACCTCGACCCGATCGCCGAGCTCGAACGCACTCAGCAGGAGAAGGACGAGAAGGCCAAGAAGGAAGATCCGGGCGAAGCCGACGAAAGCTGACCGGCCTCCCGGAGCCGAAGCAAGGGATGTTCGCTACCGATCTCGGTAGCGAACATCCCTTGCTTCGTTTCCGCCCTCAGTCCTCCGCGTCCAGTTCGCTGATCCCCCAGCCCGCCGCGGCCGACAGGCCTTCCAGGTAGCCGATCGCGCGCTCGGTCTTGGGATAGCGCCGCACCAGCTCCCAGAACTCCGCGTCATGCCCGGCGACCCGCAGATGCGCCAGCTCGTGCACCAGCACGTAGTCCAGCACCCACGCGGGCACCTGCCGCAGCCGCTCGCTGACCCGGATGGTCTTGTCGACCGGCGTGCAGGACGCCCAGCGCGTGCGCATCGGCGGTACCCACCGGACGCTCACGGGCAGCGCCGACCGATCGAGGTACCGGGCCGACAGTTGGGCACAGCGCGCCAGCAACGCCGCATCGGTGTTCCGGGATGGAGCAGCGCGCTTCGACTCCGTGCGCTGGAGCTTTCGCTCCATCTCCGTCACCCAGTGTTTCTCCTCGGCGCGACTCATCCCGGCTGGTATGAGCACGACCAACGTATCGCCGTCGCGGTACGCGGAGACCGTGCTCCTGCGTCTCGCGCTACGCCGTACTTCGACCTTCTGCTGCGGGAAATCCGCCTGCTCGGTTTTGTCCCGGCCCCTCAAGGAGGGCACCCGTGCATTCGCCACTCGTCCAAGGTAAGGCCACGCACCGACAACTCGGGAGGGTTCATGCTCAGAGCGACCGAGTTATCCACATCGAATATCTCCTGTGGATAACTCGGACCTTCGGTTAGCGAGCTCTTAGCGGGACTCTGTCACCCTATGCGCATGAATGATCACAACAGCAAGGTCCGTGAACCTCACCTGCCCAAACGGCCCCGGCTCCGGCCCGGTCTGGAGACCTTCGACCGCCGTCCCGGCGAAGTCCAGATCGGCCTGGACCCCCGGCACGCCCTGGTCGCCACCGGACTGACCCCGGATCTGGTGAAAGTGATGCACAGACTCGACGGGTCTTTCCGCACCGACGAACTGTTCGAGATCACCGAGAGCGAAAACGTCGAGAAGCTGCGTGAGATCCTCGCGAGCCTCACTCGCGTCGGCCTGATCGAGGAAGCCTGGTCCCCGGCGGGGCACGGCCGCGTGGCCGGCGAAGTGGGCATGTGGTCCCTGCGCGCTCGCTACCCGATTCGCGACGCCTTCACCAGGCGCGCCCACAGCGCCGTCGTCCTCTACGGCCCGGGACGGCTCACCATCGCGATCGCTACCCAGCTCGCCGCGGCCGGCGTCGGGCACGTCCAGGTCGAGACCGATGGCTACGTGTCCGAGCAGGACACGGGAAGCGGGTACCTCGACTCGGACATCGGCAGGCAGCGGCGGCTGGCCGCGATTTCGGCGATCCAGCGGGTCAACCCGGCGATCAAGGCCCGCCGCCTCGGCCGGGATCGTCAACCGGAGCTCGCGGTGCTGGCCGATTCCATCGTCCCGGCGCCGGAGATCGTGCGCATGCTCGTCCAGGAGGGCGTGCCGCACCTGCCGGTGCGCGTGCGAGAAGGCCTCGGCATCGTCGGGCCGCTGGTGTATCCGGGGCGCAGCACGTGCATGCGCTGCGCCGACCTGCACCGGTAGAAAACACAGTTTGAGGAGGATCCCAGTGGGCAAGCACACGGAGTACCCGCTCACCACCACCGAAGCGCGCATCTACGCCGATCACTGCCGCGGCATCGACCTCTTCGAGATCGGCTTGGCCGAGGGGATGACCGAGGCCAGTGTCACCCGCGTCATCGACCGCATCGTCGACAAGCTCGAGGCGGTGGCCGCATGATCGCCGAAGACGAAAGGGCCGACAACGAGCGGATTCTCGGCGGTGCGCGATGAGCCTCTTCGAAGCCACCGACGGCGACCGCCGCCGCCAGCAGCGGGAGAACCTCGCCGGTCTCACGAAGCTGGTGGAACTCGGCGCCAAGCGCAAGCTGTCTCCGCTCACGTGGAGGCTGCCGGACGGGTACGGAACATTGTCCGGCAACGTCGAGACCATTCCGCGGGCTGCGCAACACCCGCGCGACACCTTCAAGGCATGGCACGACGCGATCGCCGCGCTGCCGCGAGTCGAGCCCGGAAAGCTCGGATTCCGTCGAGACGGGGCGCCGCGCGCCGAAGGCACCCGGGACGGAAAGACGTGGCTGATCGCCGTATTCAAGCTCCCCCTCGCCAAGCAGGGCAGCTGGCCGTGCTGCGAGTTTGTGATCCAGGCCGAGTGGTACGAAGACGAGCTCGCCGAGGCGGCGGGCTGATGGCGCGCCCGAACCCGACGGTCCGCCCGTAACACCCAACACGGCCCTTGCGACACCAAATAGCTTGCCGTGCGTGATGTGCCTGCACCCGACTTATTCGACCTCAAGGAAAGGCGCGCCGATGACGCCCAACCAGAACAACCAGCCTGCGCCCTATTTTCCCCCGCAAGGCACGCCGGCTCCCTACGGCTATAACCAGCCAGGACCATGGCAGCAACAACAGCCGCAGTGGTACTGGACCCCGCAAGTCCAGCCCGCACACCCGAACAACGGGGCCGGCGTCGTCGGGCTCGTGCTGAGCATCATCGGCCTGTTCATCCCGTTCGTCAGTCTGATCGCGATCCCCTTCGCGGCTGTCGGGGTCAGTCGGGTTCGTTCGAAGCAGGCGAACAACAAGGGCTCCGCCATCACTGGTCTACTTCTGAGCATTCTCGGATGCCTGTGGATTGTGGTGCTGTTCGCGCTTTAGCGACGCTTGCGTTTAGCGAGACACCGTCAGCCGTTCGATCATGGTTTCAACGGCGGCAATCCGCACCTGTAGGCGCATGGAGTTCACCGCGGTGGCATCCTTGCGGGCCGTCGCCAGCGCCGCGCGGGCCGCGTCGAGTTCGCCTGATTTCGCCCAGGCTTCGGCGATCCATGTCCGGTAGAGCGCTTTCTCCCGGGCATGGTCGGGCGCGTACCCGGCGACCGCGGCGGAGATGAGCGGTTCGGCGCGGGCCGGTTGGCCGATCTCGATCAAGCACCGCCCGGCCATCACGTCGATCTCGGACCGGTCGAGCCAGTAGGTCCACTCCGGCTCCGGCGCACTGTCCGAACGGGACTCGTACGTGTCGTCCACGTCGTCGAGGGCGCGGCGGGTGGCGTCGTCGTCGCGGGCCTTCGCACTGGCCCAGGCAACCCGTTCCAGCAGCAGCGCGTGGGCCTTCGGGCTGGCACCGGTGGCTCCCTTGACGGCCGACCGGGCCAGGAGGGCGGCATCGGCGGGGTTGCCGACGTTGGCCAGCTGGTAGCTGAGGCTGGAAAGCAGTTGCCCGGCCAGCGCGCGGTCTCCGGCATCCTGGGCGGCTGAGACGCCGTTGAGGTAGGTGTACTCGGCTTCGGCGTACCGTCCGGCGTCGCTGGAGACCCACCCGGCCAGCTGGGCCAGCTCCCCGACCACCGTGAGGAGCCGCCGGCCGATCGGCTCGGCGTAGGACGCGTGCGCCACCAGGTCCTCGGCGGCGGCCAGCTCGCGCTCGACGATCGGGTACAGGTCACCCCCGCCGATCGTGTCGTCGAGGTGGCGCAGCTCGATCACCCGGCGCTCCATCTCCTCGGCCAGCGAGACCCCGACCCGGCGCCCGGCGGCCGCATGCACCTGTGCCGGAGTGTCGGCGACGAGCCACTCGTGCGCGACCCGCAGCGGTTCGAGGGACGGCCCGTAGAGCACGGCCAGGGGGACGCCGAGGGCCCGAGAGTAGGCCGTCACGTGCTCGGGCTGGAGCGTGCGGCGGCCGGTCTCGAGCTGGCTCAGGTAGGGCTTTGAGTAGTGGGTGCGCTGGGCCATGGCAGCCAGGCTCAGGCCCGCGTTCTCGCGCGCCTGCCGCAGCCTCTCGCCGGAGCCCATCTGCAAACCCTTGCTAACCGCGAACGTCTTCCCCGATCACTCCCTGTGTTGCCAGGGTAGCGAGACGACGCTAGTCGAAGCGCCGGGACGCGGAAAGGAGGACCACGACATGAACTGGTTCGTCAGCGCGGATGGTCACTGCCACCCGCTTGACGATGGTCCTGCAGTGCCCTGGTGGTGGCCCACGAACGAGGAGTACGACGTGATCGACCGCAGCAAGGCCCTCAACCGGGACATCCCGGGGTACGTGCACGAGCAGCTGGCCCACGACATCACCGTGCGCATCGCCGAAGGCGATCTTCGCCCGCGCACGCCGTTACCATCGGAACGCCGCGTGTGCGTGGAGTACGGCGTCGCGATTGGGACCGCCCGGCAAGCGGTCAAGAACCTGGCGGACGCGGGCCTCCTACAGACCTTCCCGTCCAAGGGAACCTACGTGACCGTGAAGGGGCCGGAGCTGGCGAAAAAGCTGTTGGCGGAACAGGGGGCTGAGGAGGAGCCCGAGCCGGTGAGCGACCTCTTCCCCCGGATCAACCGTCCCGGTGCAGCTCGCGGACTTGGCGCTTGAGGTCCTCGACGTCCCAGCGGTTGTGACCGCCTGCGGTCTTGCCTGCCGGGGTGACCAGCCCTTCGCGGGCCCAGCGGTCCAAGGTGCTCCGGTCGACGGACAACGCCTTGGCGGCTTCGCCGGTGCCGACTAGTCGATCTTGAACCACGCGTCACAGCAGATCACGGGCACCTTGCTACGTTCCACCCGCTTGCTACGTTCACCACATTTGCTGCATTATGTCGCTACGTTTACCACGTTTGCCATGTTCGGAAAGATCATTGGAGGTGGGCGCCCGTGTCGGACATGGATCTGGACAAGTACTTGGAGCAGGGGCTCATCTCGGTCGACCAGGCGACGCTCCTGACCGTCGTCGCGATGGCCGAACGGCACCACGCCACGGTGCCGGAGATGGCGGCCGAACTGATCCACGACGGCATCGCGGCCAGGGCGACCCGCGCCACGAAGGATCACGAGTGCAAGCGCGGCCAGCTCAACCCGCGCTTCTGCGCGATCTGCTCCGCACCCATGTGAAAGCTTCACCATCCCGCACCGGAGGGAAACGATCATGAGCGCACGTCCGCGCTTTTACACCAGCCCCCGCCCGAGCGCCCCCAGCTCGGCCTCCTCGGCCACCGAGTCCGGCCAGGACACGTCGCTCACCGTCTCGGACTCGGGCTTGATCCGGCAGGCGAACCCGGACGGTTCGACCACGTCCTACGCCACCACGCCCGAGGCCGCCCAGGAGGCGACGAACGAACTGTTCGGCAAGGACACGAAGATCACGCCGCTGTAACCGAAGCTGCGCCGGTTTCACCCGGTCCTCGCGGGTGTTGTGCCGACCGGCGTAAGAGGAGCCCCCGGCCCTGGGCGTCGATGTTGGCAGCGCGCCTCACGGGTCGGGGGCTTTTTGCGTGCTTCAGTCGGCGGTGCATAGTTGGAAAGTGATACTCGTCACTACAAATCAGGTTTCCCAGCTCGTTCGGTTACGGCACAACCCTTATATAGGTAAGAGCGAAACTCGTTCCTGCGGCCCCGCACCCCAGCCGTCCCTTCACCACGGGGGTCAACAATGAGCATCACCACTCGAGCCGCCCTTGCACTAGCCGTTCTACTACAACTTGCGGGCGTAGCCTTGACGCTTGCGCCGCAGCCGTGAGGCCACTCGATACGCCGGCGACACGAGAGAAGCGTTTCGCGAGCTCGGACTTACTCCCGACGAGGCCGGCTGTTTGAAGTTCGGGGATGACGAGGAATTCCCGGGGTTCTTGCATCTGTGGAGCGACAACCCGCCGGGCTTCCTTCAGGACTACGTCCGGGAGACCGGGCGGAAGAGCATCAGCAAGTTCAACTACGTGGCTTGGCGAAACCACGCGGGCGACACCAAGGCGGCCTACCGCGAGCTCGGCCTAGGCGAAACCAACGACAGCGATGCTGCTGACTACGCCGAGTTCCTCGCAGAGCTCACCAACGCGGAAGATCTCCCTGATAACCACAGCGTTACCCATTTTACAAATGGGATGGGTAACGGTGTGCTCGAAATCGCAGGTCAAAGCGTTGCTGAGCAGGCAGTTCACCACTCTGAAAACCAGAAAGTGGTGAACACCGAAGACGACGCAGAGCCGAGCCCCGAGGATCTCTACACCGCCGCGGAACTGGCCTACGTGCCTGCCCACCTGCGAACCCTGGTCGGACGCGAGATTGGCATCAGGCGCGCTCGGAAACTAGCCCAAGAGATCGACGGCCGCGTACAGGTACAGCTTGCCGAGGAGGCCGCCGAGGAGGGAGACATAGCTATCAACATGGTTACCGCCTTCAACGCGGAATACGACGATGAGGAATACACGGTCGTCGGGTTGCTCGGACAAGGGTCCAAGGCCCTGTTCACAGCACCAGCCAAGGCAGGCAAGACGACGACAATGTCAAGCCTTGTCTACTCGCTGTCACACGGCAAGCCGTTCCTCGACCACTTCGACGTCCCCGAGCGTCAACGCGTGTTCATCATCGATACGGAGATGACGCAGCGAAAGCACGTCGAGTGGCTCCGCGGCGTGAACATCGATCCCGAGCTGGTCAGTACCGCGTACATGCGCGGGCAGGCCCAGCGGTAGTAGATCAAAACCCCAGGTCACAGCCTTCCGATCCATTGACCTACTCACCACAAAATCAGGTCGAAAAGGACACAGGCAGTACCGAACTCGACACGCATGGCAACGACATCGCCATCTCGCGTGGCTGTACAGCACGGGCAAACTCCGCGCCGAGCCGAACACACGCTACGTGGCTCTCGAAGCCGCAACCATGGGGCCTCGCTCTTGGCTGAACGAACGGGACTCTCCGAGCCCACCGTGCGCAAAGCCGTCCTCCAGCATCACCCGCGCAGCTTGTTCGATGGTGCCTTCGCTCGCGGCCGGGTGACTTGAATCCTTGGGGTCGTCGTTCAAGTTTCCGCGTTCGGACTTGAATCCGCTGGGCTCCTGCAGAAACGACATAGTTTCGGCACGAATTACGGCATCCGCTTGGGTCCGATGCTAGGCGGCTCAAGCTGGCCAATCCCGTTGTGTCGTTTTGACATGCCCGTGACCAGCAAGGTTGTCGTTTTACCCCCTCATTCAAACTCTCTCTCATGGGAGAAAAGAGATAGAAAGAGTGTTTGAGCTTGGCGACATACCGACATGCCCTGGTGCAAATCAAAGCTTACGCGGACCACCCCTACTCTTCTACATGGTTAGGGGAGGAAGTACATAACTACACCAAATCACACCGGTCTAGCACTCTTGCTCGAGGAACTCGGCGTAACTTTCGCCGACCTCGCCGAGTTCCTCGAGCTGGGCACGGATCGCCCGCGGATCCCGGGCGTCGAGAGCGCGCCGTAGGCGTTCTACGCTGCGGCCTGTCGATGCTCGGTGCCCGATCTCCGCAACGCCCTCCGCGGGTCGCAACTCGGCCAGGCTAATCAGCCCCTGTTCCACGGTCAGCATGCTCTTACCCTGCGCCTGCAGCCGCTCGGACAGCACCTCCACGGTCCGGACTGCGCGACCGTACCTGGCCAGGTCGATCGCCAAGACCGCGTCCCACGTCCCTGCATTCTCGTCGTCGAGCCACGGCGCCAGGTCTGTGTCTTCGGTCCACCCGACGACGGTGTGCCCGCGGGAACGCGCGTAGCCCTCGACGGCAGCACGCTGGGCGCCGACGCGGTCGTTGCGCAGCTTACCAAGCATGCGGGCCACGGGTCCTCCATGTTCCGATCGGATGGGTCCGATTCTAGGGGCCGTCGACTAGCTGCTCCAGCGCAGCCGCAAGTCTGCGGAGTGTATCCGGCGCATCCACCTTCGGTATCACGCCATCCGCAATGGCTTCGATAGGTAGGAAGATGATCACGCGGAGCGCTGTCGTCGAACCGCGTTCCGTGCGATCGATCTTGTAGCGTGTAAACCCCTGGTCCGTTAGCGCCTTCTCGACAGCATCGTAGCTGACCGATCCGTCCGCCTCGACGTTGATACCCGTCGTTCCGCCCACCAAACTGATCACGACCCCCGGCTCCAATCTTCGTGCGTTTTGATCAGCAGAAAGGTCGGATCTTGAGGCAGCAGCGTTACAGGCCGATCGAGTTACTGCGGGAGTACTTCCACAAACGGCCTGAGGTACTTCGCCGTGGGGAGAAGCACCTCACCCAACGAAAGCCTGATTGACAGTTGGGCGCCCTTAGCACGAAGAGTGGCCAACTCTTCCTGAATGTTCTGCATTTCGGGAACTAAACTCCAACCTGTGGTCTTATAGAGGAAGACTCCCAGCGATTCAAAACCATCGATACGACCTCGAATTGAGATATCCGGCTTGTGTGGCCTGCCTGCCCGCTGCAGAATGATCATGCGAGCTTCAACAGAGTCCGGATTTTCCAGCTGAAGGACAACTTCGGACGTATCCGTTATGACCCTGTGTTCACCAGTCAGGCCGCACCTATCTACACAACCTCCGAATTCTTCAGACAAAGTCGTGACCACAGCCTCGTCATTCGCGGAAAAGATCAGTGTCGGCGTTGCGATTGGCACACCATTCGATACGTAGCCTGCCTTGATCCTTCCCGCATGCACGCGCCTTCCCTCCGCCCCCCGACTCACACGAGAATCGGATTCGCCTTTTGAAATATCCAGCCCGGAACAGATAGTACGCGCAGACTCATCTCGCATGTCCAAACACCCAAGACCCCGTGCTATGCCCATGCCCGGGGCACTCTTCATGCCCGGAGAACACTCTTTGAACGATCTACCCCTGCGCGTCGGCTCGAATCGAGATCTGGATCGCATCGCCACAGAGCTCACCGGGATCGCGGTCATCCAGCCTCAGAAACCGGGAGGCGGCCCAACCCTTCCCTTGCTCGAGGACGCCGACACCGAATGGGCCCCCATCGCCGCAGCCATCCCTCTCTGCGGTGAAGCCGCAGCCGTCTCCATCGTCGCCGAGCTGTCTCCGAAGCAAGCCGAGCTCGTCGCCGCGGTCATGGATGGCTGCCCGATGCCCGCCGGCCGTCCCTCGGATGAGCTGATGGAGCGACTTGGTCACCCGACTGCGACCGCGGCCCAGCGTCGTAACGCCCGCAGCGCCGTCGTTTCGCTCTGGCGCACGACTCGCAGCCGACTTGTAGATCTGTGGGCGGAAGCGCCGCCCGCGATTGATCGGGCTCGGTTGAAATCGTCGCGCGAAGGGAACGGGCACAGATCATAACATCCATGTAACGAATACGGTGACCGCTCCCTAAAATCCCCCGTTTCTCCTAGTCGCATGTATGCCGACACGACTATTTATAGGGGGCGCTTTCCGATCATCCTGCAAAACAGCACGCCGAGCGAGCGCTTTTACGTCGGCGACGGGCTCTTGATCGGGGCCTCCGCAATTCGCCCTGCCGTGGATTCAGCCACGCGGTCCGCTGCAAGTCGGACCAGGGCACAAAAAGCCGCTGGGACATCCAGCAGCCCACGCCGAGCTTCATCGGCGTTCTCCGGCTCTCGGCTCAAATCCTGAGCGTGCGCCTGCGCAAATAACTGCGCGTAGCGGAAGTTTTCAACCAAGTGATCGACCCTGCTATTCATGCGGAGTACCTGGCCGCTCGCCATGCCTACGGCGACGCTTTCAACATCATCCGCGATCGCGAGCTAGACTCGCGCGATCTCGCCTTCGGCGCAAGGTACGGACTCATCAGCCCCGCCAGTTTCGGCCGCCGCGTCGAGTGGCGAATAGCCGAGGCTTTCGACCTGTTCCTTGAGCCGGCGTCCGCACACCGCGGCGACGCCACGAACGACGCCGGCCGAGCTTTCGAGATCAAGGCTTCTGCTGCTGCGAGCGGAACGGCGATCTTCAACCAGATCCGCCTAGCCGAACCGATCTCGCGGTACTTGCTCGCGGCGCTGGACGCGGATCTTGGCTGGCACGTTTTCGTCTTGACCCACGAGCAACTCGCCACCGAGCCGCTTTTGCGAAATCAGCACAGCCGTACGCACCTGAAGATGATCCGGTTGCCGGTGTGTGGCGAGGACTGGCTTCGTTGGTCCGACGACTACGAGCACGTGGTGGTCGGGGCTCTGGAAGACCTCCCTGCCACATTGGTCCCGTAACCCCTGCTTGAAGCCCGCCTTCACCAGCACCGATGAAGGCGGGCTTACTCATCCCCCAGTTCGCCGCGGAAGGAACCGGCCATGATGCCTGAGATCGAATCCACCGACGGCGTAATAGACGCGCTCCTCGCCGATCTCGCGGAATTCACCGAGCTTCCGCCGGCGCTGTCCGTTGCCATTCACGGCGACCGGCTCGGCTACTCGCTTGCCCTCATCGACCCGGAAGACGGCCAGGTGCTCGCCCGCGCGTCCGCGCCGAGTTTCGGCGAGGCACTGAGCCTCGTGCATGGTCGGTTCGTCGAAGCGCTTGAGGAGATCCGGCGACATGGCGGCGAAGCGGCAGCCGCGCTGCAGGACGAAGAGGACGACGATGGCTATTAGCCAGCTGCCATACGGGCCTGGGTCGACGTTGTGGGCCTACTGGATCAAACGCATTCCTGAATTCGCCGCCCTGCCGACCCCGTGGACCTCCCTCCGGAATGCCCTGATCCGCGCTGGGGTCCCCGCCCACGAAGCGCCGGGACTCGCGACCAACCTAATGCTGGCGACCCCAGTCGGGCGGGCTGCGTTCTACGCGCACCACGGCAAGGGGGACGGGTGACTAGCCGTCGGTTGTCTCCGCTCCCGCCGAACTGGCCTCAACTCCGTGCCGACTGTCTGGCGAACGCCAGCTACCGCTGTACCTGGCGCGAACACGGTGAGCGCTGCGCCGCGCGAGCAACGGACGCCGACCACTTCGGCGATCGCGACGACCACACGAAACTTCGAGCTCTTTGTTCGGCGCATCACGATCGCCGGACGGCCACCCAGGCTGGTCAAGTCAGCGCCCGGATCCAAGCTCAAGCTCGACGGTCGCGACGACAACACCCCGGCCAATTGAGTTGATCTTCTGTCGATCTCCCCTAGCCGGTGTCCACATGCGACACATGGCAAGCCTCTGACCTGAGAAAACAGGGGCAGGGGCTACACCCCCGCTGACCTGCTCCTCTGTCCGGGGGTCATACCCGCTCACACCCTGCCGAGGTTTTCAACTCACGGTAGTTGATCTTTACTCCGCGCGACTTCACCCAGGAGGTGACCATGGGCACCCGCGGCCCCAGGCCAAAACGCGCCGACCAGCTGCGCGGCCACGGTGCCCAGAGTTCGCGTGAGCAAGGAGGTGTAAGCCGATCCGAGCCGACAGACATCGCATGGCCTGAGCCGGATCCAAGCTGGCACCCGTTGGCCCGTGACTGGTACCTGTCCCTGCAGGTCCCGTCGATCGCCTGCTACCTGCAGCAAACCGACGTAGCGCAAGCCCGCGTTATCGCGCACATTCTCACCGAGCAGCTCAACCGTCCCGGCGGGCCGGTGGCAAACGCGTTGTCGCCGATCTTCTCCGCGATGGACTCGCTTCTCACAAGCGAGGGCGCGCGCCGCCGGCTGTCCATCGAGATCGATCGCCGCGAAGTCACCGCACCCACTCCGCTCGTGGTGGCCGATCGTCGGGACCGCCTGGCCAAGGGGGCCTGATGACCGTTCGGTACCCACTGCCGGAAGGCGCGGAGCGGGTCCGGAACTCGGAGGGATTTGTTTGGGTCCGCGTCCGAGGTGAAGACGGCGAGTCTCGCTGGCTTCTTCCCGCTGACCTGGGTCTCGACGAGACGATCGGCTGGGAATGCATTGCATGGGCTGAAAAATGGCTCGTACTTCATGGCGAACCGCTCCGGCTCACCGACGAACAGCTTCGTCAGATCCTCTGGGCTTCTGCTGTTGACACCGAACGCCAGGACTTCGCCTTTCCCGTCACGGCCGTGTGCCGCGTCAAGGGCACCGGAAAAGACCTGATCTCTGCGATTTTCTGCCTGTTTGAGCTGTGCGGAAACGCTCGCCCGTCGTTCGTGGACGGCGAGGTCCTCCCGACCTCCGTACGAGAGCCCTGGGTGATCGTCGCGTCTACGTCGCTCGATGCCACCTCGTTCACCAGCAACTACTTCCGGTCGCTGGTCTCCCAGGATGCCATCGATTTTTACGGCCTCGACCTTGGCCGGCAGATCACCTACACCGCAGCCGGCGGGCGACTTGAGAGCGTCACCTCGCAGCCTGGACGTATCGAAGGCGCTCGAGGAACTTTCTTTTCTGCCACAGAGATCGGGCTGTGGACGCCCAGCACGGGCGGCCCCGCCATGTGGTCCGCCGTCGAGCGTGGCGCGGCCAAGCTCCGACACACACGCTTGGTCGTCACCTCGAACGCCTACGCCGTAGGCCAGGGCTCCGCCCTCGAACTCCTTCACGACGACTACCGCGCTGTCCAGGAAGGACGGATGACGGACACCGGGCTGAACTACGACTCGCTCTCCGCGCCGGCGGACACGGATCCCTCAGACCAGGATTCCCTTCGCCGCGGGATTGTTGAGGCATGCGGCGATGCCGTTGTCTGGATCGACACCGAGCGCCGGCTGCAGCTCGCGCTCGCAGCGCGGACCACGATCGAAAGCACGCTCCGCTTCTCCCTAAACATCCCCGCCGCTCAGGACACCGCCGTCTACGACTCCCTCACCTGGGACGCGACCAAAGATGAAGCATTGCGGCTCGAGGCCGGCGACACCATCGCTCTCGGTCTCGACGTATCGCTGTCGGATGACTCCTCCGCCCTGGTGGCTGTGCGTCTCCACGACAAGGCCGCGTTCCTTCTCGAGGTTGTCGAGCGCCCGCCGTCCGCGCCTCCTGATTGGACAGTGAACATCGGCGTCTTTGAACGAGCGATCGGGACAGCATTCGGCCTTTACGACGTAGCCGCGTTCTTCAGCGACGTAAACCCAATTCAGGGCCATGTGTTGGCGTGGGAACGGGAGTACGGCGATCGCGTCCGGGCTCGGTTTGACATGAATAACGCCATTGCAGCGGACATGCGTGGCAGCCAAAAGCGATTCACCGCAGCGCACGAGACCCTGGTGGCCCTCGTGGAATCCGGCGAATTGCGCCATGACGGCAACAGCACGCTGCGTCGTCACGCGCTCAATGCGCATCGCCGCCCAAATCGCCACGGCGTTAGCTTCGGCAAAGAAACGAAGCACAGCCCCAAGAAAGTAGACGCCTACGCCGCTCTGCTGCTGGCCTTGATGGCCGCGTTGGCGGCCGAATCCACCACCGCCGCCCCAGTTCGCCGGGGCCGCGTACGACTTCGTTAGGAGCCCCAGTTGGCGGCGCCATCGGAACTGAACCGGCTCCTGACCGGGCTTGACGCCACGCATGGCCGGATTTGCAAACTCAACAAATACTACGACGCTGAGCTCGTCGCAACGCAACTAGGGATAAATATCCCTCCTCGTCTCCACGCGCTCGCCTTCGCACTCGCGTTGTGTCGACTCGTCACGTCGATCTACGAAGAACGACTCGAGATCAGCGAAATCGTTGCGACAGGTGACGACGACGCCACGCAAACCATCCAGCGGTGGCGGACCCTAAACGCGATGCTCGAGAAGGAGAGCCTCGTCCACACGGAGGCCCTTGCCGTCGGGCGCGGGTGGGTCGTCATCGGCGCGCACCCGACGATCGACAACACCCCACTCCTCACCGTCGAATCTGCCGGCAGTCTGTTTGGCCGCCGGGACCCCGCCACTGGCGAACTGATCTCGGTCGTTCGTAGATATGGCGATGATGACGATCAGCGAGCGTCGCTGTACCTCCCGAACGGGACCGAGTACTACGGCCGCACCTCCAACGGCACGTGGGACGTCGACAGCTCCATTGAGCCTGTCGATCACGGTCTCGGCATCGTGCCAGTCGTGCCGGTCGTCAATCGGGCCCGGATTGACCGTCCGTGGGGCCGCAGCGAGTTCGAGGACATCCTCGGCCTGGTTGACGCCATCTGCCGCTCGTTCACCAGCCTGGCTGGCGCGCAAGAACTGGCCGCGCTCCCGGGCCGCGTTCTAACCGGCGTTACCGAGGAAGACTTCAAGGACGAAGACGGAAACGTCATCACCGAGATCGACCTATACCTGGGGCGGATTCTCGCGCTGCAGAACAAAGACGCTCAGGTCAAGGAGTTCACCGCCGCCCAGCTGTCCCAATTCACGAGCACGGCGATGTTCTATCTCAAGCAGGTTGCAGGTCTTACCGGAATCCCGAGCCGGCATTTCGGCATCGCGTCCGAATCCAACCCCGCGTCAGCAGACTCGATCCGCGCGGATGACTCCAGAATGGACCGTCGAGCTACGCGTATCGGTGCTTCGTTTGCTACGCCTTGGTCCAAGGTCTACACGATCGCCGCCAAGCTGGTGCTGAACGAAGACTGGGCAGTCGAGACTCGGTTCCGGTCGCCCTCCACGTTGAACCTCGCAGCTCAGGCCGACGCTGCGACCAAACTGGCCGGCGCAAAGATGCCGGACGGCACGCCCCTGGTAACTCGAAACTGGATTTTGAAGAACATCCTGGGCATGTCCACTGTCGAAGCTGACGCTGTGGTCGAAGCCACCGAAGACTCGGCGCTACAGCAGCTGCTGAACGCTGTCCGCGAATGACCCCGGCTGAGGTTTACGTCGCTCAGCTCAAGCTGACCGCGGCGCTAGCAGCAGCGTTGACCCCAACCTTGTGGCCCTTGATCGGTACGCAGCTTACGTCCAGTTTGATCACGACCCTGGCGAAAGCCCTGCTCCCGGACGTCCAGCAATCCCGTGCAGCTCAGCAACAATTGGCCACGCTGTCTTATCGGGAGGCGAAGAAGGCCGCCTTGCCGTCCGAAAGCCCGATTGCAGCGCCCCCAGTCCGGGAGTACACCGCGGACGATCTCCAGAAAGGACTGGAGCGCGTCCTTTCCACAGAGACGCCGCTCGACGAGAACGACATTGCGCGTGCGATTCGAGTCGCGGACCAACACTCTCGGAATGCGTATCGGAACCAGACTGTCGCTTTCAGCCTCGCCGACGAGGACGTTCTTGGCTGGGCCCGGATCGATCCTGAACCACCAACGTGTGTTTTTTGCACGATGCTGATCAGCCGCGGTCCGGTCTACACCACAGCGGAAACTGCTGGCGAGCAAAATCACTACCACGGCGGTTGCACTTGCGTGCCAGCTCTTGTCTTCCGGAGCGAGAAGTATACCTGGCCCGGACGTGACAAGTTCCTCGATGCAGAGGCCCTTTGGAAAAGTTCCGGAGGGGATTTCAAGAAATTTCGTCGCATCGTCAATAAACGCAACGGAACCGCCCGCGCGGACACGAACGAAGCCAGTGAGAAGTCCGCGAAAGACCCGAATTCCGCCGCGGTCAAAAAGCGTGCGGCCGACCTCAAGGCAGCACGAGCACAGCTCAAGACGCTCGAGAACCTTCAGCCAAAAAGCGAGTCAGCCAAGGACTACAAGGCGAAACAGCTTGCGGTCCTGAAAAATCGTATCGCGAAACTCACCGATCCTCAGGCAGGAGAAGTAATATGACCGAACAGCCCCCGGCCGGCAATCCCCAATCCGTCACCGAACTCCCCGAGTTCTGGCAGGGCGAGATCACCCGAGCCCGCGACGACGCGGCCAAATACCGCACCGAACGAAACGCGCTTCGGGATCAGCTTGGCATCGCGACCGAAAAGGCGTCGAAGTTCGACGAGCTGTCGGAGAAGTACGAGCAGTCGCTCACGTCCGTCGCGGACTCCGATTCGAAGTACGGAAAGTTGTCCGCTGTCCTCGGAGCGATCCAGGACACGACCATCCCCGCCCACCGCGCGCTCACTTTGGCCTCTCGCGTGCAAGGCGCGACGGCCGAGGAGTGGGCCGCCGACGCGAAGTCCCTTGTGGACATGTTCTCGGGTTCTGCAGGTCAGCCCCGCCGCCCCATTGATCCCTCGCAGGGACAGGGGCACGTCCCGCTCAACGACGGGGACGCCCTCACCGAAGCGCTGAAGAACGCGCTGGGCTGACCCAAACCATTCTGAAAGGTACCCATCGTGGCTCTTACCACGTCCAAGTTTGTGCTCAACCAGGCGCAGGCTTCCCCGATTCTGTCGACGGCCCGTCAGAACAGCGTCATCATGGCGCTGGGCACTCAGGAAGTTCTTGGCTTGGGCGGCACGAACGTGCCGGTCTTCCTTGACGAGCCCGAGGCAGCGTTCGTCGGCGAAGCCGCTCGCAAGCCGATTTGGGACCCTGACGTCACCAACAAGACGATGCAGGTCCGCAAGCTCGCGCTGACTGTTCCGGTGTCGGCGGAGACCGCGCGTGCCAACCCGGGGGGCGTCATCGAGTCCCTGTCCCCGAAGATCGGCGGTGCGTTCGCCCGTGGACTCGATAACTACGTTTTGCACGGCGGGGTTTCCGGCGCCGACTACGTCGACCAGACCACGAAGGCAGTGGAGCTGGGCACCGCGACCCAGGCCAACGGCGGCACGTACGCCGACATCAACGCGGGGCTGAAGCTTCTCGTCGATGATGACCGTGATTTCACTGGCGCCATTTTCGACAACACCGCGGAACCAATCCTGAACGCGGCTGTCGATCTCAACGGCCGTCCGCTGTTTGTCGACACCCCGCTGACTGACGGCAATCCCGTCGTTCGTGCCGGCCGCATCCTTGGTCGCCCGGCCTACCAGGCCAAGGGGCTCAAGGGGGCGACCACGAACCTGGGATACCTGGGCGATTTCGCGCGGATCCACTGGGGCGTTCTCACCGCGCTTAGCGTTACCTTCTCGACTGAGGGCACCTTGGTCCAGTCGGACGGCTCGGTCCTGAGCGCCGTTCAGGACAACCTCGTCATCGTTGTCGCAGAGATGGAGGTCGGTTACGTGATCGCGGACACCGCCGACTTCGTGAAGCTGACCAACGCCACCGCCTGATATCGGCCGTGACCCCGGCGGAGCAATCTGCCGGGGTACTTCCCCGGAGGGCCCATGACAAAACTTACTGCCCCCAGTGGTTCTCGCGTGGAGGTCCCCGACCACATGGCGGATTCCCTTCGAAGCCAGGGCTTTCGTGACACCGAGGAGGTGAAGCAGCGTGGCGGTCGCAGCAGCAGCGGACGTAGCCGCACGACTCGGAAGGCCGCTGACAGAACCGGAACAGGCGCAGGCTGAAGCCTACCTGGACGACGTAGAGTCCGAGCTGGTTTCTCGAATCCCTGACCTGCTGACAAAAAGCGATGTTGACGAGAATTTCAAAGCCCGAGTAGTCCGCGTTGAGTGCGCTGCTCTTCTCCGAGTCCTGCGGAATTCCGACGGCGTAGCCAGCGAAACCGTCGGGGACTACAGCATCTCTTTCATTCGAGCTGCTGCTTCCGGTTTCGTCGTCATCACCGACGACGAATGGAAGCTGCTCGGCTCGAATCGCGGCGCCTTCATGTTGGGCTACAAGGTGCCGCCGTGGTTCCCGTCCTGCGATGACGATCTCCGGCGGTACTGATGGCGCTTTTAGATTCTCCTCCGCATGTCCTCGAGTTGTACCCCCGAGTGCGGTCGGCGGATGGCGACGGAAATGAGCGTTGGGCACCCGGCACAACCGCCGTACCTTTTGCATGCTATGTCTCGCCGACAAGTTCCACACCAGTCGTCCTAAACGGCGATGCGACGAACACAGGGTTTACGGCCATCGGCAGATCCCTCCCTGGCGACGCTAACACCGAAGCCGCTCTCAACGGCGCCAGAGCAGTGTGGGGGTCTCGAGAGTTCATCGTGGACGGGCAGCCTTTGGTCCACTCCGTCGGGTCGCACGTTGCTCACGTCACCATCAAGCTCAAGGAAGGGGCGGGCACGTGAAAGTGAGCCTTCGAGCCGAGAAGACCCTCAACCGCTGGGCTGCCCGAGATTCCGAGGTCGAAGCCGCATTAGGCGACATCGCTTACGAAATTCTCGGGAAGGCGCGAGCTAATTTGGAAAAGCACCACAAGACCGGAGTTCATCGCATCACGCAGACCAAGGGAAAAGTCGACCATTACGTCAATCTCGTCGGTCCGTCGTCCACGAGCGTCGAGTTCGGTCACCACACTAAGAACGGTGAGTGGGTCGAGGGCCTTCACATCTTGAAGGACGCGCTTTGACGTCCCCCGCTCTCGACCCGCAGCTATTTGCCGTCACCGTGGTTCGCGCTGCTCTCCCTGGGTCCATTGTAGAAACGCTCATTGACGGCGCACGCGCAGTTTCGTCCGCCTCGTACGTGTGGATCAACGACGGCGGGGGGAGCAGCGTATACCCGGGCCGGCTCGACACCCCCACGATTGAGATCGTCACTTACGGCAACGTCTCCCGTTCCGAGACTTTGGCCAACGCCCAGGCCGCTCAGATGGCCCTCCACACTGCGTGGCAGGAACAAATTGTAGTGCCCACCGCCGGCCACCTGAGCTATTTCGTCGTCGATCAACGTCCGACCCTGCAGCAAGTGGACGGCCTGCCGGCAGGCGTGTTCAGATACTACGCCTCGTATTCACTGGGGCTGCGGGCTTCCTCCGCCGCCTAATTCTCCCTCCCCCTTCACTCTAGCCCGGTGTGGTTTCCCCGGGCGCTTTGTCATGCCTAGGAGCGACATGCCCAATCCCGAAGGCTATGTGGTTGCCGCCACTGGCCACGTCTATCTTGCCCCGGTCGACACCCCGGCCCCGACTCCCACCAACGTCGCCTTGTCCGCGCCAACGACCCCTTGGGCGGAAGCGTTTTACTCCGGCTCGGGCGAGAACGGCGGCGACAACCTCCCCGAATGGGGAAGTGACGGTGGGGACCTCACAGTGCTGGGTTCGTGGGGCAACCATGCCATCCGCACGATTCAGGACCCCCTGACCGAAACCCTGACCATCAATGTGTCCGAGGTCAACCGCGACGCCCTGCAGCTATACACCGGAGCCGATGGCGGCGATGTTGCCGGCGTGTTCAGCGTCAAGGGTAGCGAGGTCGGGAAGGCCGTCGAGAAGGCAGTTCTTATCGTGATCCACGACGGCGATGTTCGGCTCGGCTTCTACGCCCCGCGCGTTTCGGTCACCCGCGGCGACTCGATCTCGGTCGCCAGTGACGACGGGCTCGTTTTCCCGCTTTCGCTGACGTTGCTGGACTCCACCACCATCGAGGACCGCTACCAGTGGATTTCGGAGGACCTCTTCCCGCTCGAGTCCGGCGCCTAAACAACAACTTCCGAGCCGGCAGCGGCGCGCAGTGGGTGTAGCCCGCTGTCGGTTCGGATCTCCAACACCCACTCAATTTTACTGAGGAGAAACGTATGTCATTCCGCGAACGCATCGAATCCGAGAAGACAAAGCGCTTTCGCAGTGTCGCAATCGACGATTGGGAAACCCCGTTCGAGCTTCGAGCTCTCCAGTTGTGCGACAAGGCCGATCAGGACGCTGTCCGAGACATCTTGACTCGCGTCGACGAGATCTCCACCCGCGCAGACAAGGGTCACGAGGGCGAAACGGACGCTGACGCGCTTGAAGAGAACCTCAGAGCGTTCCTGCGCATCGTCGCGGACAATAGTGACGCTGCCGAGGCTTACTTTGCTGATTACAGCCTTCTGGATTTGACGATGGCGGTGAACCTCTATCAGGAGGACACCCAGGTTGGCGCCGCCAAAAGCCGTAATCGATCTCGTCGATGACTACGGCGACCCGCTAGACAGAGACCTTTCGTACTACCACGGTGTCGACTTCGTCGCTGATTTCTTCGGCGGGGCCATATCGCCGGAACGTATGTTGAGCAGAATCGCTCGGCTTCCCGAAGACTCCTCGTTCAACGCCGCCCGACTGGCCAAGAAGTTCGGTCGTGCCGAGACCGACTTCCGCGGCTGGACAACGGATAGGTTGCTGGCCGCGCGTCTAACCACCTACCTGGCGTGGCTGACATACGCCAAACAGCAAGAGAACTCGAAGAAAAAACTCACCGCCCCTACGCCGATACCTACTCCGTTCGATGACGGTGCGGCGGAATCGAAGACCTCCCAGTTTGCCCGAATGCTACAGGCCGCCAGGGAGGCACGTGCCGCGAGGGAGTAACAGATGCCCGAATACGGGCGTGCCTCGATCAAAGTAACCCCGGATCTCACCGGTTTCCGGAAAGAGCTCGAGGCGAAACTAAAAGAGATCGACACGAACCTAACTGTCAACGTCAACGTCGACCTTGACACGGGCAAGGCCACCGCGGAGATGGAGGCTTGGCGAAAGGCCCAGTCCGGCAAGAAAGTCAACCAGAACGTCGATGTCGACAAGGGCAAAGCATGGGAAGCGCTCGAAGGAATCTCGAGTCGCCTTCTGCAAGTGTCCGCGAGCGGAGGCCGGGCCGCTCTTGGCATCGCGGGTGTTGTATCTGCAATTGATGCCGTCTCGGCCACCGCGCCGACCCTCCTCCAGACCGCCGGTCTTCTAGCCCTGCTCCCCGCCGCTGCCGGTGCGGGAGCTGCCGCGCTCCTCACGATCAAGCTCGGCCTCGACGGTATCAAGACAGCGGCCAAGCCGCTGAACTCAGTCATTTCGACGCTCGAGACGAAGGTTTCTTCGACCTTCGAAAAGAGCCTAGCACCTGCGGTCCGGAACCTTCACGATCTCATCCCACAAACCACCAACGGTTTCGTCGGAATGGCGAAAGCCATCAGCGAATCGGCCATCAACGCAACGAAGTTGTGGGACCAGAAGTCGTCAATACGCAACACGAACGCATTGATCGACGCTTCGGTTGGCGTAGTCCGAAACCTGGGCGCCGCTATCGGTCCTGTCGTGCAGGGCCTCATCAACATAGGCGCTATCGGCGGGCCCGTTCTTCGCAACCTCACCTCGGGCGTGGGTGACGTCTCCCAGAAATTCCTGACCTGGACGGAGTCCGCCCGGGGGATTCAGCAGATCAAAGACTGGATCAACGGGGCGCTAACGTCCCTGAGGAACTTGTGGACGGTGGGGTCGGCCGTTGTAGATATTGTCCGACAGATAGTCGGCGCGCTCAACGACGCGGGAATCGGCATCGGCGGCATCTTCGGCGGTGCTGCGCTCGAACTGGACAAGTTCCTTCACACGGCCGAGGGACAGTCTGCTCTTCACGAGCTGGCGGACACACTCAAGACCGTCTCGGACGTCGTTCGGAACGTCCTCAATGCCGCTCTCCAGCAGCTTGCGCCGATCCTCGAAGCTGCGGGGCCAGCAATCCGCGAGATTGTCACACAGCTCGGAACGAAGCTAGTAAACGCGATCAACACGGTCGGCCCGATCGTCAAGGATTTTTTCCAGTTTCTTAGCGACCATAAATGGGCCGCGGACCTGGTCGCCGACCTGCTCGCCGTTGCGGCGGCGATCAAGCTAATCTCCAGCGCCAGCAAGCTAGCGACCAAAGCGTTGGGTGCCCTCCCCGGCTCGGTCGGCAAGGCCGGCGCTAAGTCCGGTACCTCGTTCGGCTCGAGCGCCGCCAGCGCTATACGTGGCATCAGTTGGGCGGCGATTGGCCTAGACATCGTCAACGAGCTAACTAGCTCGTGGTTCTCGGAGATGTCCGGTGGTAAGATCAATTCTCTGTGGGAAGCCGCTTGGCAAGGTTTCTTCGGCGGTGACGGTGTCGGAGACAACGGCATTTTTCCGTGGATCGGAAAAGCCTTCGGCGACCTTCTGCCGAACATTATCGAAGGGTCGCCGGACGCTCGATCCGAGTTCCTTCACGGCGTACTCGGAATCCCTACAGACGACGAGCTTCACCAAGCGATCGACGAAGCGCTAGGAAACAACTTCAAGGCCGGCGGAGTCCTCGACTCCGCTTGGGGCGACGCCAACAACATCTGGCGGACAGGACTCAACGACATTGGGTCGGTCACAGACGTTGGCTTCGCCAATATCGGCGCGACTGTCTCTAACACGATGTTTCAAGCGCGGGCCGCGATTTCCAGCGGAATCGGTGCGGCTTCGTTGGCTGTGTCCGGCAGCGTAGGCGGAATCGTAAGCTCGATCTCGAGCGGATTCAGCCAGGTTGGTTCGATCGCCAGCACGAGTTGGCGAGACGTCGCGGGATTCGTCTCTGGCAATATCGGAGATGCTACCGCCGCGGTTTCCGGCGGGGTCGGTTCTATGGTCGGCTCTGTCGCTAACGCGTTCGGAACCGCCATTCCGGCGGCCACGAGCAGCGGCTTGGCCTCTTGGCTCGGTGCGATCAATTCGAACATCGGTTCTGCGGTCGGCTCCGTCGCGGTCGGGATGGGCGCTATCACAAGCTCGGTCGGATCTGCGATGGGCTTTGTCGCAGGCCAGGGCTGGTCCGGCGTAGGTGCATTCGCCGCCGGGATCTCTGGCGCCGGAGCGAGCGCCGTAGGCGCGATGGCAGGAGTATCCAACGGAGTCCGAGGCGCCGCGTACGTAGACCTCCGGCCGGTCGGCTCTGCGATCGCTCAGGGCCTCGCTAACGGCATCTGGTCGAACATCGGGTCTGCCGTGGCTGCCGCCTCGAGCATGGCATCTCAGGTCGGATCGATCGTGCGATCTGTCGCCGGCGTTCACTCGCCGTCGAAGATGATGTACGACATCGGTAAGTGGCTCCCGCCGGGTTTCGCTAACGGTATTGATAGCACCGCCGACGCGGCTGTGCAGGCCGCTGCCGCGATGGTCCGGAAGGTTCAGTCTGTCGCTTCGTCTGTGGTCGCTACGGCCGACTCAGGGCGCTTCAGCGTCGACTACGGCACGGTGTCCGACGCCACGTGGAATCAGCTCTTGGCCGCGGGTTGGAAGGGCGACCCGACAGACGGCAAGGAAGCGCTGTATGCGCCGACCGTCGAAGCCAGTTCGTCTATTGAGGACCGTGTGGCCGCTGCGCTGTCGAGTTGGACATTCCAGCAAGACCCTCAGGGCCAATACAAGTTGATCCGCAAAGCGGGCCGAGACAACCTAGTGAGGCGGTAGCCGTGAAGTTCGACGACTATTTCTGGATCGGGCCTCTCGGCCAGCTTATGCCTATGTCTGTTCCAGAAGGCAACGTGGACAGGACCCCGGTTCGTGCGGGGTCTTCCTCTACGTCCCTCAACGGCAGAACCACGACCAACCGTCGTGGTACGAGGAATGCTTGGTCGCTCGAGCAGGCTTATTTGTCGGCCGATGATGTCGGCTTCCTTGAAGCCATCTACGAAGGACTGATCGAAGGGCAGCCACGCCTGATCGACCCCCTCCTGAAAAACCGCCTCAAGCCGTCGGTCGCCGCCCCTCGGGTGACAACGACGTTCAACGGAGCTGCTGACGCCTGGGCGGTTTCAGCCGGCGGCGGGCTGGTAGTGGACTCCCGCTCCGCCTCCTTCCCCTCCGCCGCGCTGGCTGGACTCCCGAAGGTGACGTACACCCAGGACTTCCGGCCTATCTCGTACTCGCTCGGGCGTTGCGTCTGTTGGAACGTCGGGACAGGAGCATCTCCGACGATGTACCCGAACGGGGCGCTGCTTTCTACCGGAAAGGCTCGCGCGTCCCGCGTAGACCCAGTTCGTCCGGGCGAGACAGTCACGTACTGGGTGCTGGCATGCAGGGCAACCTCCGCGAGCGGAACAGTGACGCTGACCCTCGACAAAGTCGCCGCGGACGGAACGATAACGGCGGGCACGGCCACTGCTTCTATCACTGGCACCGCGTGGACGCAGTACGCGATCACGTACACCGTTCCGACCGACGGGTCGGTTGCGGGGGTCGTCCCGCGTTGGACCGGGTCCTCTAGCTCCCTCCAGGTGGTCATCGGACTGTCCCAAATGGAGGAGGGCAGCGTGCCAACGCTGTGGCAGCCCGGCTATGGGGCTCCAGAAATCGATATCACCGATTTCAAGTCCAGCTCCCCGCTTTATCCCCTGGCGAACGTTTCCCTATCGATACAAGAACTTTGACGGAGGCTTTGTGTTCACGACGGGTGACCCGGCGAAGGACGCTGCGCTGTCCGAAGCACTCGCCGCGAGCGAACGTGAACTGTCCCACCACGTCTACTTTGACTGGGATAACGATGGGCAGTTCGCCAACCAGTACTCGGACCTGTCATCGGTGCTCAGCGAGAATGATATCAACCTTGAGGACGCGGCGTTAGCGACCGACCAGCCCGAAGACATCAACGCGATTCAAGGATATTCGTCGTCCGAGCTGAAGCTGGTCCTTTCGGGGCAGCGATACTCCGATGAAGCTCCAATGGAGCAGGTCCTTTCGCGGTTCAACATCAACGGCCCGTTTTTCAACCGAGACCTCAACGGGGTCTTGGTGAAGTACGACATACGAGTTCAGACGAGTCTTGGTCCTATCGATGTTCGACAGTTCACCGGCTGGGTTACCGACCTACAGATCGCCCACAGCTCTGGCGATGTCTCTGTCACGTGCAACAACAACGTACCGTGGAACAGCCGCCTTGTGACGCTTCCGCTTTGGGCATGCGACAAATACGCTGATGCGTCTGTGGTCGCCGGGGTTGGCGCGAACAACGGCAATCCGGCCCGCCCGATCAACTCCTCGTGGATCGTAGGGGAGGTCCTCCGCCAGGCTGGTACCCCGATCGGCCCTGCCGAACGGGAGGACTGCATTCTCTCGTTGTCCGGCATGGGTTCACTATTGCCTTCGATCGGCGAAAAATACCACGAGGTAACCGCGACGATCGATCGCCATCAGCTCACATCTGACTCGATCGACCTCATGTCGAAGGAGTCGACCAAGTACGGCCCGGCACTGACGCGGGTGAGCGGCACACCTACCCCGTCTGCCACGCAGACTCGCCACCCGCACCAGAACTGGTTCAAGACCGACCGCACTCGCGGATGGGCCACGGTTCCCCGCAACGGATCTACCGACGCGGCTCGAAACATCGGATTTTCGCTGTGGTCCCTCGGCAACGGGTCTACGACGAACGTCGGTCTTCCGACAGGCTACGCCTGGGCCGACTCCGGTCAGATCATGGTCCTCGGGTTGAACTCGGGCGGGATGGCGTCGGGCTCGACGTTCAGCATCATGGTTCAGGTGCTGGCCAATGGTCAGGTTTTCGTCAAGGTGCTGACGAACACAGGTTCAACGCTCGGGCAGTGGGGTTGGAAGAACCAGACTTCGGGTTGGCACTACTACGACGTGAATCTTCGGTTCACGTCTAGCTCGGTCCAATGTGTTCTCACTGTGGACGGCGTCGCTCAGGGCTCGCCGACGTACGGAGCGAACGCCACCGCCGGCTTCACCTACATGGCGTCAGCTCACCCGACGCTGAACACACGCACCCCTGACGACTACTCGAACCCGGGTTTCGTCCTCCAGTACGACCCCGCTCAGCACTACCAGATCTACTGGGGCGATTCCTCAGCTGTCTACCGTACGAACCAAGGCGTTCAACCAACAGGTCCGGACGGCAAGCCGTGGGCAAACTTCCAGTGGTGCCTGTCGGAGATGTCCTTCATCCCAGACACCGCGAACATGACTGGGTGGGAGATCCTTCAGAGGGTCGTAACGGCGGAGTTCGGCACTCTCAGAATCAATGAGTTTGCGCAGGTCGACTACGAACCACACTACGTGATTCTCAACAACTCGTCACTCCAACCGCAGGCGAGTTACACAGTGGACAACGTGCTGGATCTGGTGACAAACCCTTCTCTTGATCAGATGCGAAATAGCATAACGATCAGCTACGAGGATCGTTACCAAAATCTCGACGATGTGTGGACGAACGATTCGCCGTACGACTTTTACACACCTGGCGACGGACTAACTCACGTATTTCCTACGGTGTATCCACTGACCGATGTAGTCAGCGTGATCACCTTTGTTGCCGGGATCAGTGGCTGGCAAGACGCCGAAGGCAGCGGCGAAGGGTCGAATTATCAGCAGTCGAACCTGTCCCGGGTCACTGGCGTGGTTGCAACCGACCAGGGTAAAGACTACTACGATCCGAACCACACCCCAGCCGACCTTACAGATAACAACTTCATGAATGCGTGGGTCGTTCCAACCGCAGACCAACGGGGTCTTCAAGTCGCCACGTACTGCCTGGTCAACAGCTCGGCGTGCTATTACGGCGCGAAAGTCAACATTCAGGACTTCGGAACTACCAGCGCTACGGCCAAGGTGCCCACGACATCTTTCAAAATCAAGGGCAAGCGGATCGGTGACACCAAGACGGGCACCTACACGCTAAGCAACTCGGCCAGCGTTGCGGAGAGTGGCACCCGCCAGCTCACGATTGAGCCCTATGAATGGCGCCAGACAAAGGCGACTGCACAAGCCATCGTTCAGGCGTTGTTAGCGGACACGGTTACCCCGGCGCCGACCATCACCGGTCTGAAGATCCCGAACGATCCGCGTCTACGCGTAACGGACGTGATCTCCGTCCAGCCGGGCGAGTACTACAGCGGTCCACTTATCTGCCAGATCATGGGCCGCTCCGTCTCCGGCTCTAACGGGGAAGACACGCTCGACGCCCGAATCGTCCGTTCGCCTTCCAAGTGGACGCTCGGTGTCACCGGCGCATCCGAACTCGGCGTTACGACCGTACTCAACTAAAGGATTCCTTGTGACCGCAAGCTACCCGGTTCCGTCGCTGTCCGACGGCACCCTGGTTGTCGACAGCATGTGGAACGCACACGTCGATGCGATCAACGACTTGAACACCCGCGACAACGCCAAAGTACCGACCAGTCGCACGATCACGCCTGGCACCGGGCTGACTGGGGGCGGCGATCTCTCAGCCAACCGTACGTTGGCGGTGTCCTACGGCACCGCGGCCGGCACAGCGGCGCAAGGCAACGACAGCCGGATCACAATCACACAGGATGCCACGGTCGGAAACAACGCACTCGGCACACGAGTGACTGCGGTAGAGAGCGGTCGAGCACTGAACAAAACGGGCCGCTGGTACTCCACTTCAACAAACACTCACAACACCGGCACTCAAGCGATTACGAGCTGGATTGCGGACGGAACGGTGATGAGTGACATCACCGTTAGCGGCACCACATGGACGGTTGTGAACGCGGGTACATACGAAATAACAGGTCAGTACCACGGCACGATGGCTGAGACCTCGGGAACCGGCGGAAATACGAACTTCTTCATAGCTAAACCCGACTTGACAGCCGTATACGCGCAGTCTCAGGGTTACCGCGTTCAGTACCAGAGCGGCACCATTGAGGTATCGGACAATATTTCATCCGGCCCTGTGGCTTTTGCGGCCGGGGCGACATTCTCAGTCTATCTCGGCAGTGCAACCCCCGTTGGCATCACCTTGAGCAATAGCCTGAAGAGAACCTTCGTCTCCGCAAAAAGGATTTCGTGATGCTCGACATTTTATACGCGATCCCAGCACCTACTTTCTATTGGCGGATCCTCGTGTCCGAAGACAACCTAAAAGAGCTCGCAGACTGGGTAAACAACCACAATCCTGCAGTCACGGCTACGGCATCCGACGGACGGGTCAACCTACATCCGTTGGCCCCTTTCTCTTTAGACTACTCAGCAGGTGTTGGGCAATGGCTATCTGGCTGCACGGGTGCCGGCTACGCGCCCGCTGTATCTGACGATGAGCCACTCTCCGGCGTGCAGGCAGTCTCTAACGCCGGGGTTATCTACTCCGTCGAAACGCCAGAATCGACCACGTAAGCCAGAAAGGCGGCACATGGCGAAGACCTTTACCCGCCTAATCACGAAAACCCTGGCGCTTGCCCACACTGTATACGCGATCATCTGGATTCTGCCGCTCCACGGCTCATCGCAGATTGACCGGCCGCTGCTCACTCAAAAGCTCGCCGAGTCGGTCCCGCTGTGGGCCGTCCTCTTTGGAGTGACTGCCGCCGCGCTGTGGTTTTCGTTGCTACGAATTCGTGCCGCTACCTGGGGACACGGCTTCGGCGCGATCGCTACCTCAACCTACGGTGTCTGCTCGGCATTCTCGGCGGCAACAACGCACCCGCCGGGCTCGTTCCTGAGCGCCGCCGTGTTCCTGACAATCGCCGGTGTGCATCTGGTTGCCCAACGGACCTATGCGCGACTGGGGGTTTGATCATGGACCTGACCGCTCTGGGGTCCGTCGTGACCGCGGTCGGCGGCTTGATTGCGACCGTGATTGTTGCGCTCAACGGCCGTAGCCGGAAGCAGCGACTTTATGACCAGGAAGACGCCGTCGAGCTGAACCACCTCCGTGAATGGCGAATCGATGTCCTGAGGTGGTACGCGCGGCTGGCCGAGAAATTGGCCACGCGACGAATTGGACTGCCGGATCTCCCGGAATACCCGCCCGAGCCGGAAAGGCGGCGCAGGCGACGGCATCGCCGGGAGGAGGACGACGAATACGAAGATGACTATGACGAGCTTAGGACCATACAGGAAATCCGAGACCTCGACGAGCCACGCGAGGGACGCGAGAGATAGGCGTTTTCGGTTCGGGGTCGCTCTTCTCATCGCGATGGTTGTCACGAACATGCTGATCACATTCGGCGCGTTTCAGTCGACCAGGAATCAAAACGGCGAGCAGGCTGTCCAACTCCAGCAGCTCAGCGACCAGGCGAGCGCGTGCGTCCAGTCCGGCAACACCTCCAGCTACGAATGCCAGCAAGCGAAAGCCAAGGCGTCGGACGCGAAAGATACGGTATCGCCGGCGACGACAGTAGTGACAGTCCCCGGCGGTTCAACGACCGTGATTTCCCAAGTACCGGCGGCCACCGTGACAGAGACGGTGCCGCTACCACTTCCGGTGACGTCTGTTCTTGAGGTAGCCGGGCCGGTATCCAGCGCCAGCCCTTCAACGGTAACCGATTCGAAGACCGTAACGCAGACCGAAACGGCTGCCCCGTCAACGGAGACAGTCACGGTCACGCAGCAGCCATCGACCGAAACCCAGACTTCGACAAGCACGGAAACGAGCACCGTGACTTGTACACAAAGCATCCTTGGAGGTGCCTGCTAGTGGACAAGTGGGCCGACTATTCGGCCGGAAAACTTACCGGGACCGCATTGAGAGCCGCCGGGTTCACGGGAGTCGTCCGGTACATTGACGATCCGGAGAACTGGCGGACCAAGCACACCAACAACGCTGAGTACGCTTCGCTTGTTGGTGCTGGGCTTGCGGTGGTTCTTGTGATGGAGGTTGGAACCAGCGATGCGGACGGCGGCTACAATCAGGGGGTTGCGTACGCGAAGCGTGCTTTGTCTGGCGCGAACGCCCTAGGTTATAGCGGCCCGATCTTCTTCGCTAACGACCGAACTACCGTAAACGTGTCGCTGTGGCGATCCTATTTGGACGGCGCGGCTTCGGTGCTTGGTATCGGGCGCGTCGGCGCTTACGGATTCAAGGACGCCGTGAATGCCGCGATCGGACATGCGTCGTATTTCTGGCAGGCAGGCCGCCAAGCTGATGTTCAGTCTCACGTCCACCTTTATCAGTGGAACAACGGCAACACCAGCGTCAGCGGAATTACCTGCGACATCAACTACCTCTACAAGGCGATCAGTCCAGTTGTGGCTGTGGCGTCGCCTTCCACCGCTCGCACAACTCGAGAGGAACTTCAAATGCTGCTGCCTCCTGGCGAGGACATGCACATGCCGATCCCAGCGTCGGGGCTGCCTCCTTACTTCTACATCGCTTGCGCATATGGCGACACTGTGGACGTGCATCAGATTGACTACGTCGGCGAGACCAAACAGGATGGTTCGTCTGACTTCAAGCCCGGGGGTTTCAACGACGGCTCCCTTGATGCCGCCGGGTTCCACGGCAAGAACGGCAAAACCTGGACATTCAACTCAGACAAGCCCGGCGGGCGTTACGCAACCAAGATCCCGGACGGCACGATCTACGTATCGCTGAGATACTCGACGAAGAGCAACTCAGCCGTTGCGTGGGTGGGTTGACATGAACATCGCCCCCGTTCGCAAGCTCCTCGGCAGTGCCCTAGGTGGTGCAACCGGTGTTGGGGTCACGGCGATCTTGGAAGGGTTTGGTGTGCACCTGGACGGGACGCTCGCTTCAGCGATCGCTCTTATCCTCGCCGCCGTCGGCACTTACGTTGCCCCACGCAACGAATTGTCCGCCCCGGGCCTGGCTCCGGACGAAGACGAGTAGTTGCCTCTCGCTCACTCCGCCTCACTGGCTCAGTGGTGTCAATAGTGGTACCATGAGGTAGTGGCGAACGTGAAGAGGGCTTTGGAGGGGATGCGGGACTCTCCGCAGAACGTCCGATACGCGGACCTACGCAAGGTATGCGTCCACTTCTTCGGCGAGCCGCGCCAGGAGGGCACCTCCCACGCCGTGTTCCGCATGCCGTGGCAGGGCGACCCTCGGGTGAACATCCAAGAAGGCAAGAACGGTAAGGCCAAGGAGTACCAGGTGCGCCAGGTACTGCGGGCCGTCGACAAGCTGGAGGTGGAGAAGTGAACGTAGAGCACTACACCTACCGAGTCACGTGGTCTGCAGACGACGGAGAATTTGTCGCTACGTGTGCGGAGTTCCCGTCGCTGTCGTGGCTGGCTGACACCCAAATACAGGCTCTCGAAGGTCTTGACGCCCTTGTTGCTGATGTGATTGAGGACCTGCGGGCCAACGGTGAGCCAATCCCCGAGCCCATCGCCGAGCGGCACTACTCAGGACGGTTCAACGTACGGGTACCTGAGTCGCTGCACCGAGAGCTCGCATTGGCTGCCGCAGAGCAGGGTGTGAGCCTGAACCGCTTGGTCAGTGACAAGCTCGCGCGCGTCTGACGCTTGAAGATCAAAGCCCCTCCCTCGGCTGAGTGCCTGGGGAGGGGCTTTTTGCGTCGGGCGGCAGTAGTACGCACCCTATGACTCTATGTAATCGTCAAAGGTCTCCTGCTCAGGTGGCCCCCACACGGGGGTGAACCGTTCCTCGATTCGCGCGTACCGGCCGCGGCCTCGCGCAGGGCCCACTTCGACCCGGAAACCGGCACGCAGCATCAGGTCTCGCCGATCTGCCGTGCTGCCTACGGCCCACAACTCAGCAAAGGTTCGCCCCGTCTCTCGCACCTCGGTGGTAGGTGGACGCGCAGGCTCAGCCTCCAACCGGTCTATACGGCTTCGGATACCACGTCGCAGTGTCGTGAACGTGTCCACGTCGCCCTCGTACGCCCCCGCGGTGAACGCCTCGTCAAGACGTTCTAGCGACGACCGGGCTTCGCGAATCTCGGCCGAGTAGTCGACACCGGGAGTCAGGATGACCTCGACAACCGGCTGTGACCCCATGACGGCGAGAAACTCGCGTCTCGCGTAGTCCTCGAGTGGGCCAGCGTTCACGGTCTGCACAATCCGACAGCGATCCGGCTTCACCGCGCGAGACTCGATACAGGCGTATCGCCGACCACCGTGTCCTGTAACTCCCGCCACCAGCCGACCTCCGCACTCACAGAACGCGACGTTTAGTAGCAGGCTGGCTCTAGGCGATCGCGTCGCCCGACGTTCGGGAAGCTCAGCTTTTCGTCTGTCCAACTCCTCCTGCAACGCCTGGAACGTGGCGGCGTCTAGCAGTTCTGGCCCCCGTTTGACGGGTGCACCGTCCGGACCTAACACGGGATTGCCACGGTATGTCGACCAACCTCGCAGCGATTGGGCCCGGAGCAGGTCCCGTAGCCCGTTCACGGTCCACTCCTTCCGCCCTCGCTTGAGCGCCTCTCCCGAGCGAGGTGAAGGGACGCCATAGCCGTTGAGGCTTGACACGATGCTTCCCAGGCTGTTCCCGTCCAGCACATCCTCGACAATGCCCCGCAGAATCAACGATTGCTCCTCGTCGATCTCAAGCACACGGTTCCCAGTACCGTCCGCCACTGAGCGGTAGCCATACGGCGGACGACCGCCGGCATGTTTTCCGGTCAGACGAAGGTGAGCCCGCGCCGCAAGAACGCGCTCCTTAGTGTTCGTCCGTTCGACCTCCGCAAAGATCGCAGCAAGCTGGATCCAGACACGTCCCATCTGACTCTGAGAATCGAGCGAATCCGCAACGGCAACTATCCGCTTGCCATGCTCCTCCGCCCACTGCAGGAGCATCAGCGTATCCAGCGCAGAACGCGAGATTCGGTCCAGCTTCCACGCAACGAGGACGTCCCACCGCGCCATCTTCGCTGGGTCGTTCAACCACGGGCCCAAGCCCTCACGTTCGAACGGCGACACCGCGCCCGACACATCCAAGTCTTCAGCTACGTGAACAAGTTCACCTTGCTGAAATCTCGACCACTGCTCCACCACCTCACGCTGACGAGCCGGCGAGGTAGTCGAATCGGACACACGAGACAGGCGTACAGCGCCAAGTACACGGGGAATTTCTGCCACACGTTGACAATAGCATCTCTAACTGTCCTATACTGCGATGCAACGACCTGCACCGCAAATCGATGGACTCGCGGTGGCCGACGGTGGCGGGCCAGCTCGCCGGCCGCAGCCAGCAGGCCGATTTGTGCAGTGTGCAGGCCACGGCGGCGATGGCCGTGGGGCAGATCCTGCGCGCGCTGAGCCCGGGCGAGAAGCCGCCGCCCGCCTGGAACACGACGATCGAGATCGACACCTTCGAAGGGACGGTCGAGCACCGCCCGTGGCCGCCGAATCCGGCCTGTGGCTGCGGGGCGCAACCGCGCAGATCGTAGGGATCTACGTCGCCCGGTGGCTGCGCGGAGGATCATCAGCAGGGCACAATCCATGGGGTGACAGACTTTCGCGACCGCGACGACGAGGACAGCCAGGGCATTCCCCGCCGCACAGCCGCGCGGACGGCCAAGTTGGCGAGCCTGCCACTGGGGATCGCCGGCCGGGCCGTCGGCGGCTGGGGCCGGAAACTGACCGGGCAAAGCGCGAAGGAGGTCAACGCGGCGCTCTCGGCGAAGGCGGCCGAACAGCTTTTCGAGGTGCTGGGCACGCTCAAGGGTGGCGCGATGAAGTTCGGCCAGACCTTGAGCGTGTTCGAAGCAGCCGTCCCCGACGAGATGGCCGCGCCCTACCGCGACGCACTGACGAGGCTGCAAGCCGCGGCGCCGCCGATGTCCGTCCGCCAGACGCATCGGGTGCTCGCCGAGCAGTTCGGCCGCTCGTGGCGGGAAAGGTTCCGCGAGTTCGACGACGAGCCGACCGCTGCCGCCAGCATCGGGCAGGTGCACCGCGCGGTGTGGCACGACGGCCGCGAGGTCGCGGTCAAGGTGCAGTACCCGGGCGCGGACGAGGCGTTGCGCAGCGACCTTCGGCAGCTGCAGCGGTTCAGCCGGCTCTTCCAGGCCCTTATCCCGGGCACGGAGGTGAAACCGCTGCTCGCCGAGCTGGCGGCGCGGATGGACGAGGAGCTCGACTACCGCGGCGAGGCCGACAGCCAGCGTGCCTTCGCCAAGGCCTTCGCGAACGACCCGAGAGTAAAGATCCCCCGAGTCGTCGCCAGCGCGCCCAAGGCACTCGTGACGGAGTGGATGACGGGGACACCGCTCGCCAAGATCATCTCCGGCGGGGACGCGGCCACCCGCAACGACGCCGGCGCCCGGCTCGCCGAGTTCCACTACTCCTCGCCGGCCAGGGTGGGTTTGCTCCATTCCGACCCGCACCCCGGCAACTTCCTGCTGCTCGACGACGGCAGGTTCGGCGTGATCGACTTCGGCGCGGTCGCCCAGCTGCCCGACGGGATCCCGCGGAATCTCGGGCAGATGACGCGGCTGGCGCTGGACGGGCGTTCCGCGGAACTGATGGACCTACTGCGGGAATCGGGATTCGTCCGTCCGGACAGTGACCTTCGGGCGGAAGACGTATTGGCCTATCTCGCGCCGTTCACCGAACCATTGGCGAGCGAGCGTTTCCATTTCACGAGAAGGTGGATGCAACGGCAAGCGATGCGCGTCGGCGATTCCCGCGGCCAGGACTTTCGGGTGGGCCGGTCGCTCAATCTGCCGCCGGAATACCTGATGATTCACCGGGTCACGGCGGGTACGACCGGCATTCTGTGCCAGCTCGACGCGGAGATACCAGTACGGGAGATTGTGGCGCGCTGGCAACCCGGATTCGACGATTGAGCCATTCGAGTTAAGAAGTTATCCACAGAAACAAGTTTTCGCACCTGAAACCGCCAGTCGCGTCCGGGAGTTATCCACAATTTCCGGGATCGGGTTCCCTGATCTCGTTCTCGGCGGCACGCTGGAGGCATGCCCCGACCGACTTCCGTCGAGTTCACCGCGCTCAGCCCGGCCGCCCCGGACGGCGTCACCACGACCACCCGGCTGCGCCGGAGCGGGATGAGCCCACGCGCCGTCGCCGCCAGGTGCCGTCCGGGTGGGCCGTGGCGGCGGTTGCTGCCGGGCGTGCTCCTGCTCGGTGACGGCGAGCCGAACCGGCGTCAAATGCTGCGCGCGGCCGCGCTCTACGCCGGCGCGGGAGCTGTGGTGAGCGGGCTGGACGCCCTGCGAGCACACAACATCCGAGTCGTGCCGTCGCGGCAGGTCCAGGTGCTGGTGCCGGTGCAGCGGCGGGTCCCGTCGCTGGATTTCGTCAACCTGGAGCGCACTTCCCGCATCCCGGAGCCGATGGTCGATGAGGGGCTCGCGTTCGCGCCACCGGCCAGGGCGACGATCGACCTGGCCCGCAGGGAAATGGATCCCGACCGGCTGCGCCGGCTGCTGTCGTTACCGGTCTACTACGGCCTTTGCACATCCGACGACCTGCGTGAGGAACTCGACGCGGGCAATCAGCGGGGCACCGCCGCGGTTCGCGAGATGCTGCGGAACCTCGGCTCGATGGGCGACACGTACCTGCAGGGCCTGGCGCGCGAGCTGCTGGACTTCGCGCCGTTGCCGCCGCCGGTGTGGAACGTGACGGTGTGCGACAGCATGGGCCGTCCCATCGGCACTGTCGACGCTTGGTGGGATGAAGTGGCGCTGGGCTGGCAGTTCGGCGCTGGCGGTGCGTCGAGCCGGGTGCCGAAGATGAACCACCTGGCGTTGTCGGCTGCCGGTGTCGTACTGGTCCAGACCCCGCCGGATCAGTTGCGCGACAACGCCAAGGCGACTGTCCGGGAGTTGACGAGCGCGTTCGCCAATGCGGCCAGGCGTCGCCGTCCGCGCGTCCGAGCGCTCGGGATGGTGCCGGCGACGGTCTGATCGCCTACCAAAACTCGGCGGGCAGTTTTCCTTCGATGTCACGGACGTGCCCGCGTGCACACGATGGACAGAGCCAGCGCACGACTCCATCCTCCTTTTCGGACACCCACGCCAACGCCACCGCAGGGTCGCCCTCGGCAGCCCTGGGCGCGCCGCACCGGGAACACGCAACGGTTTTTTCGGTCACGACTTCCGTCCGAAATGGACCGTCTTGGTCCCCAGCACGTACAGGTCGTCGCGATCCCCCAAATACTCCCCCGCCCCCGGTTGGAGCAAACGTTCAACGGTCCCGCGGTCCTCTTCGGTGAGCCGCTCCCGCGCATCTTCGGCGAGGTGCGCGATCCGTTGGAGCACGAACTCACGAACGATGTCCGTCGTCGGCGCGGGATGGTCCAGCAGGTGACTGAACGACCCGACGTCCGTCAGCCCGGCACGCCGCAGCGCCGTCGTCCAGCCGTAGGGCATAGCAATCGTTCCTTCAATGCCCGCCCGCATTTCGCCGAACCACTCGTCACGGGCGGCCAGCAGCCGATGCTCCAAACCGGGCCTGCCGACTCCCAGGTCCCACGGCAACGTCTGCGTCTCCAGCCCACCCTCCGCGACCGCGAGCACACCCCCACCACTCAACGCCCCCGCGACGCTAGCAATGCCACCTTGCTGGTCCGGAAGATGATGCATCACCGATGCGGCCCAGATCAGCTGGGCAGGTGGCACGAGTTCGCTCAGGTTGCCCGCGGCGAGGTTCGCCTCGACGGTTTCGATCTTGACCCCATCAGCGCCGACCGCTGTTGCCGTCCGGGCGGCTTCCGCCAACAACTCCGGCACCGCGTCGACCAGTAGCAAACATCCCCCGCCTCGACGCCCGAGAGTCGCAGCGAGGGCAGCACTCATCCCGCCGGTTCCCGCACCCACATCGACGACGGTCGCGCCGCCGGGCAGGCCCGCGGTCAACCGGGTCGCGATGTCCGCGAACACATTCGCGGCCAACTCGTCCGCCCTGCGCAGATCGGGAATCCGCGCCGCCCAGTCCACGTGATCATGCGTATGCCCAGCCACACCCCCATGGAACACGCCCACGCAACACCCGAAACATCAGCAAGGGATGTTTGCTACGACGTGGCCGTAGCAAACATCCCTTGCACCCCAGATATCTCCCCCGCAGGTCAGCCGCGGTGGCGACGTGCCCGTTGTGCGGCCCACCGGGACATCCGGTCCCAGCGGCGGGCCGCGCGAGCGTGACTCCGGGTCTGCTGCGCGTGCACATCCTCGCGCAGCTCCTGTATTCGGGCTCTGGCCAGTTCTTCGTACATCAACATTTCGGTGATCTCCTTGGTCGTCACGGGCACGACGCTCGGTCGGGCGTGCACCGCGGCATGCTTTTCGTGGGTGAGAGTCGTGGCGCTCATGCGGCAGCGCTCCGCTGCTCGTCCGAGGTCCGGCTCTCGAGAGGCTGTTCCACAACGGGTCGCTGAACGACTGGGTGCTTACGCGGGCGTCCCCTGGGCCGCTTCCGGGCGACCACGACACCGCGCTCGAAGATCTCGCCACCCCAGACACCCCAGGGCTCACGCCGGGCGAGCGCACCGGCGAGGCAGGCCTCCCGGATCGGGCAGTCGGCGCAGAAGCGCTTGGCCCGCTCCAGATCCGCGGGAGCTTCCGCGAACCAGAGGTCGGCGTCCCCGGACCGGCAGGGCAGGTCCAGGTCAGGCGAGGTCATGGCGTCGAGCAGATCTCCGACCCCTGCGTTCGGGCCGGCGAACTCGTCGGGTAACGCCCCCTCTGACGCGAAGGCGATTGCCGATGACATTCCCGTTCTCCTTTGTGTAGTAAAGGTTCTTTCCTGTTTTGCGGGGTACTGCACAAACACGAAGGCCGCGGATCCGATGTACGGTTCCGCGGCCTTCGTGAGCCTTTTCCCTGCTTGGGTGTCAGGGGCTTCGCTCTGTCGGAGGGTGCGGAACGTACGACTTCGGCTGGTTGGCCGTCGGAACATCAGCGATCACCGGGGCGGCGTCGTCACCGAGCACGCTGGTCCACCCGACGGTGCGGTGAAGGCGGATGAAGCGCGCAGCGGACAGCTCTCGGGATTCGACAACGCGGCGCATACCGGTGCCCTGGTGCGCGGCAATGCCCGCCGGGGCGGCGCAGGACAGCGTGGTGCCAGGGTTGCCGATCATGTTCAAAATCCTCATTGTCCCGGGCACCTCCTCTCTGTCCGACGCTCTTCGCCTCTCGGCGACGGGCGGTAGCTTTCCGGGTGGTCCTCACCCAGCCCCTGCAGGCTATTGTGCGCGCCCGGACGAGGGCAACTCATTTTCCGCAAGACTCTTCGAATCGACGAAGATCTCCGCTGAGCAGCGGTTCCGCCGCACGAATCGCCTCCGCGACGCGGTCAACCGTGTCAGGTGTTGATCACCGCGAGTACCTCGTCACCGAAGCGCTCGACCTTGCTCGGTCCGATTCCCGAAATCGCCACGAGCGCACCCCGGTCGGCAGGCTGCTGCTCGGCGATCGCCAGCAAGGTCGCGTCGGTGAAGACCACGAAAGCCGGCACCTTCAGTTCCCTGGCACGGTTCGTGCGCCAGTCCTTCAGCCTGGCGAACAACTGCTCGTCCAAATTAGACGGACACCGCCCGCACCGCCCGAGTTTGATCTCCATCGTCTCGAGCAAAGGTCCCTCGCACACCCGGCAGCGCGGTTTGGGGCCGCCTTTGGCCGCCTGTGCGCGTGTGGGGCGGGCTGCCGGGTGGTGCTCCGGCAACAGTCCGTAGAGGAAACGGCTCCGCCTGCGGTTGCGACGGCCGCCGGGGTGCCGTGACAGCGACCACGACAACCACAGGTGTTCGCGGGCGCGGGTGACACCGACGTAGAACAGCCTGCGTTCTTCCTCGATCGCATTGTCGTCGCCATCGGCGTGCAGGATCGGCATAGTGCCTTCGGCCAGGCCGACGAGGAACACCGCGTCCCACTCCAAGCCCTTCGCCGCGTGCAGCGAAGCCAACGTCACCCCCTCCACCGTCGGCGGATGCTGAGCCGCCGCCCGCTGCTCCAACTCGGCGACGTAGCGAGGAAGGTTTGCTCCATCGAGGGAAGCCGCCAATTCTTCCGCGACCTCGACCAGTGACAGCAGAGCATCCCAGCGTTCTTTGGCGGCACCGCCACCAGGCGGGGGCTGGTCCGTCAGGCCGACACGGGCCAAGACGGATCGGACCGCGGTCACGAGTTCGGTCGGCGGTGGATCAGCCGCAGCCGTACGCAGGGCGACCATCGCCTGCCGCACCTCACGACGATCGAAGAACCGTTCGCCACCGCGGACCAGATATGGGACGCCGACCTCCGCGAGCGCCTGCTCGTAAGCCTCGGACTGGGCGTTGACCCGGTACAGGATCGCGATCTCGCTCGCCGATACACCGGCGTCGAGGAGGTAGCGGACTCGCGCCGCGACAGCCGCGGCCTCGCTCTGCTCGTCATCGAACTCCCCGAACCGGGGTTCCGGTCCCGCCGGTCGCTGGCCGATCAGCTGCAACCTGGAGCCGGCCGGACGGTTGCGCGCGGCCCCGATAACCCGATTCGCCAGGTCCACGACCTGGGGCGTCGAACGATAGTCCCGTTCGAGCCGGACCACCGTCGCCTCCGGGTACCTGCGCGTGAACTCCAGCAGCGGCCGAGGCGACGCTCCGCCGAACGAGTAAATGGTCTGATTCGCGTCACCCACGACAGTCAGGTCGTCCCGCCCACCGAGCCAGGCATCAAGGAGCCTTTGCTGCAGCGGCGTGACGTCCTGGTACTCGTCGACGACGAAGCATCGATACCGTTCACGGAACTCACGCGCCACCTCACCGTGTTCTTCCAGGATGGCCGTGGTCTGCAGCAGGAGGTCGTCGAAGTCGAGCACCTGCGCCGAGTTCTTGGCCGTTTCATAGGCCTGGTAGACCTCGGCCATCTGCTTCAGCGACGTCGGCGTGTCGCGCTGGGCACGGACCGCGGCAGCCGGATAGTCGTCCGGGCTGATCAGCGACGCCTTCGCCCATTCGATCTCACTCGCGAGGTCCCGGAGGAATTCCCCCTCGGTGCCGAGGCCGACCCGGTGCGCGGCCTGCCCGACCAGCCGGAGCTTGCCCTCGACCAAGTCCCACATCCGGTCACCGATCACACGCGGCCAGAAGTACCGCAGCTGGCGGCGGGCCGCGGCGTGGAAGGTCAACGCCTGCGCCCCCTCGACGCCGAGCGCACGCAACCGCGTACGAAGCTCACCCGCCGCGCGCGCCGTGAAGGTCACCGCAAGAATCTGACCAGAGGAAACATGCCCTGACCGAACGAGGTGGGCGATGCGATGCGTGATGGTTCTGGTCTTGCCCGTGCCCGCGCCCGCCAGCACGCACACCGGTCCACGCGGGGCGGCAGCGGCGGCGCGCTGTTCCGGGTCGAGCCCGTCCAACAGTCCAGGCCGGTTCGTCGTCGGAGGTGCGTCAACCACCGTCGCATCCTCGCAGAGGGGGCCGACAGATTCGACGAAGGCCACTCGGCCGTATCCTGGGTGATATGGCGGGAAAGCAGGACAAAGAAGCTGCCAAGCAGGCGAAGAAGGAGAAGCGCGCGGCGAGCAAGGCTCGGCGCGGGCAGATCTTCGAAGCGTTCAAGGTGCAGCGCCGCGAGGACAAGGCGCTCATTCCGTGGATGCTCGGATCGGTCATCGTCGTCGCGGGCGTGGTGTTCGGTGTCGGGTTCTTCTTCAACGCGCAGTGGATCCTGCTGCCGCTCGGGATCGTCCTGGGGATCCTGGCCGCCGTGATCATCTTCGGCCGCCGGGTGCAGAAGACGGTGTATTCGAAAGCGGACGGCCAGCCGGGCGCCGCGGGCTGGGCGCTGGACAACATGCGTGGCAACTGGCGGGTGACCCAGACGGTGGCCGCGACGACTCAGCTCGACGCGGTGCATCGCGTGCTCGGCGGGCCAGGGGTGATCCTGGTCGGCGAGGGTGCGCCGCACCGGGTGAAGAACCTGGTCTCGCAGGAGAAGAAGCGGGTCGCGCGCCTGGTCGGCGATACGCCGATCTACGAGGTCATTGTCGGCAATGACGAGGACCAGGTCTCGTTGCGCCGACTGCAGCCATACCTGATGAAGCTGCCGCGCAACCTGAAGGCGCCGCAGGTCGACGCGCTCGAAGCGAAGCTCGCCGCGCTCGGCAACCGGGGCGCCGCAATGCCGAAGGGCCCAATCCCGCAGGGCGCCAAGATGCGGAACGTTCAGCGAACCATCCGCCGCCGCTGACCCTCCCGATCCTCACAACAAGGGATGTTTGCTACCCACCAGGCCGCAGCAAACATCCCTTGCTCCTTCTTCGGGGTCGGCGCTCGAGGGACAACGACCAAAACTGTCGGTGGGTAGTTGCATGATGACCGTGTGCCACCCACGTGCGCGCCGGACGACACGGCGCTGATCGACAAATTCCCAGGCGGCGTCGCCCCCAGGGCGACGCTCGTCGCGCGCGGAATGTCGCATTCGACCATCTCGGCGCGCTGCCGCCCAGGACAGCCGTGGCAGCGCCCCATCCCCGGCGTCATCGTGCTGAACAACGGTCCGCTCACCCGACACCAGCTGGCTCGCTCAGCACTGGTTCACGCCGGACGTGGCGCAATGCTGACGGGCATTACGGCCGCAAGGCTGCACGGCGTCGAAGCACTGCCAGAAGACAGGCAGGTGCACGTGCTGATCCCGCACCGCAGGGGCGTCGGTTCCTGGGGATTCGCGGTCGTCGAACGAACCATTCACGCGCCCGAACCGACCGAGATCGATGGCCTGCCCGTAGTGCCGCTGAGCAGGGCATTGTTCGACGCCGCGCGCCGGATGGATCAACTGGCCGAAGTGCGCGCGATGATCGTGGACGCCGTCAGCCGCGGCTTGTGCACCACGCAAGAGATACGACGGGAGGTCAAGCGAGGCAGCACCATCGGCTCAGCTTTGGTCCGTCGTGTTCTGCGCGAACTCAGGCAGAGCCTGATCGGCACGATGGCCAAGTGGGCGAAGCAAGCCCTGCGGCTGGGCAAGATCCCGGAGCCGGAGTGGCGACACCACGTCAGGGACGCACGCGGGATAACGCTCCAGGCCTATTGGACCGCGCACCGCGTCGCGTGGCATATCGATACCTGCGAGCTCGGCCCCGCTCAGCCTGTTCCGGAGCCACGGACCGGAACTGATGAGCTGATCGTGCGAACGCGGCTATCCGACCTCCGCGCCAACCCCAGGAAGCGCTCAAGGCGCTTCAATACGCGTTCGGGCGCGTCAGAACTCGGCCGCCACCAGCCGCCACGCCTGTTGGGGCCGGCGTCAACGCATCCGCACGACCACAGTGCCGGTCAGCCGGTCGAGCCAGCTACGGCCGTCGAGATTGCGGACAGCTGCGGGAATGATCAAGAACGTCAAAGCTCCGCGAACGATCGCCCGCCACAACCCAGGCGTCGAAGCGCCGTCGAGTCTGCCGACCCGTATCCCGGTCGCCGCCATCCCGGGAGTGAACCCGAAGAGCGCCACCGGGATGACGGTCAGTACGGCCCACACCACGATGGACCACAGGTTGAACGTTTGCATGACGGCCGGATCCTGGAAATTCGGCCGGAAGAACAAGGAGGTGATCAGCGAGGCGAGGACGAGGTCTGCCACCAAAGCGAGCAGACGAGAACCGCCCCGGGCTACCGAACCCACCCCGCTCTCGGGCAGGCCGAGCCGTTCGCCACGCCACCGCGGGGGCTCTTCGCTACCGGTGTTCAGGCCGGTAGTGGAGCCTGACAGCCACTCGCCAGTCCATCTCGCCACCCCTCCAGGGTATGCCGTGGTGAAAACATACCCTGGCCTGGTCGTCCGGCGCAGATCACAGAACCCGTTAACATCCGTGAAACATACGGGTGACGGTCGGGCAACACCACGCTCTTAGCGTTAGCCGAAGAGAGTACTGCCCCCGGCAACAGCGGCGAAGGAGTTACAGAGGGTGTCCACTACTCCAGACGATATCCAACGTCTCATCACGGATGAGAACGTGCAGTTTGTCGATGTCAGGTTCTGCGACCTGCCGGGCGTCATGCAGCACTTCACCGTCCCCGCCAAGGCGTTCGACAACGACGCCTTCGAGGAAGGCCTCGCCTTCGACGGGTCCTCGGTCCGTGGTTTCCAGTCCATCCACGAGTCGGACATGCTCCTGCTGCCCGACGCGGAGACCGCGCGGATCGACCCGTTCCGCAAGGAGAAGACGCTTTCGCTGAACTTCTTCGTGCACGATCCGTTCACCCGCGAGGCTTACAGCCGCGACCCGCGCAACATCGCGCGCAAGGCGGAGCAGTACATCGCCGAGTCCGGTGTCGCCGACACGGTGTTCTTCGGCCCCGAGGCCGAGTTCTACGTGTTCGACTCGGTCCGCTTCGACTCCTCCGAGAACGGCTCCTTCCACGAGATCGACTCGGTCGAGGGCTGGTGGAACACGGGCCGCGACGAAGAGGGCGGCAACCGCGGCTACAAGACCAAGTACAAGGGTGGCTACTTCCCCGTTCCGCCGGTCGACCACTTCGCCGACCTGCGTGACGAAATCAGCCAGAAGCTGATCAACTCCGGCTTCACGCTGGAGCGGGCGCACCACGAGGTGGGCACCGCAGGCCAGGCCGAGATCAACTACAAGTTCAACACGCTGCTGCACGCTGCGGACGACCTGCAGCTGTTCAAGTACATCGTGAAGAACACCGCATGGAACGCTGGCAAGACCGCGACCTTCATGCCGAAGCCGCTCTTCGGTGACAACGGTTCCGGGATGCACTGCCACCAGTCGCTGTGGAAGGACGGCCAGCCGCTGTTCTACGACGAGTCCGGTTACGCCGGCCTGTCGGACATGGCGCGTCACTACATCGGCGGCATCCTGGCCCACGCGCCGAGCTTGCTGGCCTTCACCAACCCGACGGTGAACTCTTACCACCGTCTGGTGCCGGGCTACGAAGCGCCGGTCAGCCTGGTGTACTCGCAGCGCAACCGCTCGGCTTGCGTGCGTATCCCGATCACGGGCACCAACGCGAAGGCGAAGCGCATCGAGTTCCGCTGCCCCGACTCGTCCGGTAACCCGTACCTGGCGTTCGCGGCCATGATGATGGCGGGCCTGGACGGCATCAAGAACAAGATCGAGCCGGCCGACCCGATCGACAAGGACCTCTACGAGCTTCCGCCGGAGGAGGCCAAGGACGTCAAGCAGGTTCCGGCCGACCTCGGCTCCGTGCTCGACAACCTGGAGTCCGACCACGACTTCCTCACCGAGGGAGGCGTCTTTACTCCCGACCTGATCGAGACCTGGATCTCGCTGAAGCGGGAGACGGAGATCGACCCGCTGCGGCTGCGTCCGCACCCGTACGAGTTCGCGCTGTACTACGACGTGTAAGTCGGCACCCTCAGCGCAGGGCGCTGACCGGCGGAAAACGCTGGTCAGCGCCCTGTTCCAGTTTTACCGCCCGTCGGGAGCCTTATACGCCGTCCCGGGGGGTGTCCACCATTGAACGTTTGCTCCGATGGAGCGCGGGCCTGGGGCTGGTCGGCTCCCGCGTCAGCCTGTGAACCTCTCGCTATTCGGCGGTAGAGAGCATGGCGAGGTCGTAACCGGCCTGCTCCAGCCGCCCTCGGGGGTTCTCGACGAGCTTGCGGCGCTCAAGGTCCATGATGCCGAGGGTGCAGGTGATTTCGGCCGACAGCGTCCCGTCGGTTTTCACGATGGTCTGCGCGGCCTCGAAGGTCTTGCCCGTACCGAACTTGAAGTCGCAGGTCACGTTCACGACGTCACCCTGTCGCAGTTCGCGCCGGTAGCTGATCTGCGACGCGAGCAGCACAGGCGCGACGTTCTCGTCACGAAGGCGGTTTTGCTCCCCCGCAGCCGCCTCCATCAGCTCGATTCGCGCGACCTCCCCGTAGGAGTGGTACACGGCGTGGTTGAGGTGGCCAAGAGGGTCCAGCTCGTACAGCCGCACCTTGATCTCGACGCTGTAGGGTTCGCGCGCAGTCACCCAACCACTGTAAAACGCGTTCTGCAGGCTGATCTGTGAGACTCGTCAGTCCTCGAAGAACACCCGCTCGACCACTGTGTGCGCACGACGAGTGACTTTGCGGTAGAAGTCGAGGAACTCGCCCGGATCGTCGTCTTCGGCTTGGCCGAGGACTCTCGCCACCGCGGCCAGGTCACGCCCGCTGCCTGGCACCTGGTCGACCGCCTTGCCGCGCACCAGCATCACCGCGTTCCGCACCCGGGTCGCGAGTAACCATGCCTCGCTCAGCGAGTCGGCGTCGGCGGCGTCCATCAAGCCGGCCTCAGTCAGTGCCGACAAGGCGTCGGGAGTCGAGGTGGTCCGCAGCGCGGGCAGTTCACGAGCATGGCGTAATTGCTCCAACTGCACGGTCCATTCGACGTCGGCGAGGCCGCCGCGGCCGAGCTTCGTGTTCAGGGTGTGGTCAGTGCCCCTGGGGATGCGCTCCGCCTGTACCCGGGCTTTCATCCGCCGCACCTCGCGCACCTGCGCGGCGTCCAGACCGCCATCGGGGTAACGGATTTCGTCGATCATCGCAATGAATCGTGCGCCTAGCTCATCGTCACCGGCGATGAAGCGTGCGCGGAGCAGCGCCTGAGCTTCCCAGAGTTCGCTCCACCGTGCGTAGTAGGCCCGATACGACTCGAGGGTCCGCACCAAAGGTCCCCCGCGCCCTTCAGGTCGGAGGTCGGAGTCGACGTGCAGGGGCGGATCGGCGCTGGGCTGCCCGAGCGCCTGGCTGACCGTCTCTGCCACCGAGGATGCGAACCGGATGCCGTCACTGTCCGGCACACCTTCGTTCGCCTCACAGACGAACAGGACGTCCGCATCGGACCCGTACCCGAGTTCGGCTCCCCCGAGTCGCCCCATCCCGATAACCGCGATCTTCGCCAGCGGCGAGTCGCCCGTCTCGGCGTTCTTTTTCCGGAGTGCCGCAGCAAGTGCTCCTTGCAGCACCGCGACCCAGATGCTCGACAGGGCCTCGCACACGCGGCGAACATCCATGAGTCCGAGTAGGTCGGCCGAGGCAACACGAAGGAGTTCGTGGCGACGCAGTGATCGGGCGGCGGCCACTGCAGCGTTGAGCCCCGGCTGGCGTCGGACGGTGGCGCGCAGCGATTTCGCGACCTCTGCCGGGTCACGCCCTGCAAGCCGTGTCGGATCGCCCAGGAGTTGCAGCACTTCGGGCGCCCGGACAAGCAGGTCCGGTACGAGCTTCGACGTGCCGAGCATGAACGCCAGCCGTTCGACCACCGCACCCTCATCCCGGAGGACGCGGAGGTACCAAGGTGTCTCTGCTAGCGCTTCGGAGACTTTGCGGTATGCGAGGAGGCCGCCGTCCGGGTCCGGGGTGTCGGCGAGCAGATCCAGGATCACCGGCAGCAGCGCATGCTGGATCGACGCGCGCCGCGAGACACCGGACGTGAGTGCTCGGATGTGCTGCAGCGCGCCGTCCGGCGCCGCGTAACCGAGTGCGGCGAGTCGGCGCGCGGCCTGCTTTGTCGTGAGCCGCAGGGCTTCCATGGGGACACTCGCGACGGATTGCAGCAGCGGCCGGTAGAAAAGCTTCTCGTGCAGGCGTCGGATGCGTTGGCCGTGCCGTCGGAACTCGGCCAGCAGGACATCGCCCGCGCTCCGGCCGCGTTCCGGCTTGATGCCGATCGCCCTCGCCAGCACGCGAAGTTCGGCGGTTTCCGATGCGTCCGGGAAGAGGTGCGTGCGCCGTAGCCGCCTGAGCTGCAGACGATGCTCCACAGTGCGCAGGAATTCGTAGGAAACCTCGAGTTCCGCGGCATCCGCGCGACCGACGTAACCACCGGCGCCGAGCGCATCGAGGGCATCCATAGTGGACGGTGACCGAAGTTCGGGGTCAGCCCTGCCGTGGACGAGTTGCAGCAACTGCACGGCGAACTCGACGTCGCGCAAGCCGCCGCGACCGAGTTTCAACTCGCGCTCCGCGAGCTCCGACGGGACGTGTTTTTCCACGCGCCGCCGCATTTGTTGCACGTCGGCGACGAAATTCTCGCGTTCCGCGGCGGCCCACACCATCGAGTCGACCATCTCGACGTACTGCCGTCCGAGCTCCTTGTCCCCCGCGACCGGACGAGCTTTCAACAACGCCTGGTATTCCCACGTGCGTGCCCACTTCTTGTAGTAGGCGGTATGCCCGTCCAGAGTGCGGACAAGTGCGCCGGCCTTGCCCTCCGGCCGCAGTGCCGCGTCAACCTCGAAGCACGAATTGCCGACGACTCGCATCATCGCGCTCGCCAGCCGCGTCACGAGCTGCAGATCGCCCTCACCCACGAAGATCACGTCGACGTCGCTGACGTAGTTCAGTTCCCGCCCACCACATTTGCCCATCGCGATGACGGCCAGGCGGGCGTCCTCGGCTTCGTGCGCCTTGTGCTCTGTGCGCGCGACGGCGAGGCCCGCGATCAGCGCGGCTTCCGCGAGGGCCGTGAGCTGTCCAGTCACCTCGGTGTAGGGCGGTCGATCGAGTCGCTGCTCTACGGTGTGGCCGAGGTCAGCCGCTGCGATCTCGAGGAGGAGACCTCGGTAACCGGCCCGTAGAGCCTGCTCGGCGGGCGTGCCGGTCAGCGTGGCCTCGGAACCTGGCTCGGTCCGGACAGCAGTCAGTAGTTCGTCGGCGTAGCAATCGGTGTCCGTGCACTTGTCGTGGGCGAGTCTTTTCCACTCTCCCGGGGAACCGACGAGGAAGTCCGCGAGCGCGCTGGACGTGCCGAGGACGCTGATCAGGCGTCCTCTCAGGTTGGGATCGTCGCGCAGGGCAGCTGCCAGACTCGTCCAGCCTTCGGGGTCCGATTCGCGGATTCGTTCGAGCTCGCGAAGCGCCAGGTCAGGGTCGGCCGAGCGGGACAGCGCTGACAACACGTCGAGGCACTCCGGGGCTGGGCCCGTGTCGGTCCACCAACCCGCGGCACGTAATTGTGCTTCGGCCCGGTCATCGGTGAAGCCGTACCGTGCTGGGGACGCGGCCCCTCGTGCTTGCTCAGCCATCAATGTCCACCGTAATCCCTCACCGTGCCGCCACGAGACAGCAAGGGATGTTTGCTACGGCGGGCCGGTAGCAAACATCCCTTGCTTGTGGGGTGG
>NZ_VMNW02000057.1 GCF_007713735.2 Amycolatopsis acidicola
GCTTGGGGGCGTGGGGACTTGGCGGCCGTGCGGCGGGTTGGTGGGTGGCGGTGCGGCTGGGCCCGAGTTTGCCGCTCCCGCGCGTGGGTTGGCCGCTCCCGTTGGCGTGTTGGCTGCTCCCGCGAGCGAGTTGGCTGCTGCCGTTGGCGTGTTGGCCGCTCCCGCGCGTGGGTTGGCTCGACTCGGTTCTCGCGAGGGTTGGGAGAGCAACGGACGCGCGCAGAGCGCGCTGGGTGCCCCTCCGCCGCCCCGATCCGCAAGTGTTTGTGGAGGCGGGGATTTGTCAAGGCGGGAAAGACTACCTTGACGAATCCCCGCCTCCACAAAGGATGGCTGAGGATCGAGGCGGCGGAGGGGCGTGGCCGTCGGGAGGCTCGCGTCGCGTCGCCGGGTGGCGGTTCCGTTCGCCGAGACAGGCATCGCGGTGACCTGGCAACGAGAGCCGACAACGCCCGATGGCCACACCCCTCCGCCGCTCCGATCCCTGCCGTCCTTTGCGATCTCGGTGCCGAGATCGCGAACACTCCCGGATCGGGGTGGCGGAGGGGTGCACAAAGCGCGCCCCGTGCGCGGCCGTTGCTGCCGCAGCGCAAGAGAAACGAATCACCTCGGCTGGTGCATCATCCTCAGGGCCGCATCGGCCGAGGTGACTACCGTCGAGTCTTCCGCGGCATCACCGGCCAGCTCCGCCACCAAGCCCACATCCTTGCGCAGCAACCCCGCTGCGTGTGCGGCCAGCCGCTCCAGGGAACCGCCCCCATCGACGACACGGCCCAGTGCGAAGCTGTTCGCCGTGCCGTGGGTGATCACTTCGCCGAGACGCTGCGGGTCGACGCCCAGCGCTTCCCCGAGGCCGAGTGTGCTCATCGAGGTCGCGAGGTTCGCCGTGAACAGGACGTTGTTCAGCAGCTTCGTCACCTGCCCCGCACCGACATCACCGAGGCGCACCACCGGGTTCCCGTACGTCTCGAAGACCGGACGGCATCGCTCCACCGCCTCCTCGGGCCCACCGGCCATCACCAGCAACCGCCCTGCTTCGGCGGCCATCCCGCCACCGCTCACGGGCGCGTCGATCAGCGTCACGCCCCGCTCCGCCGCGACACCGGCCAGGCGGCGGCACGTGTCCGGGTGCACCGTGCTGTGCACGGCGATCACCCCGCCGCGCGCGAGGCCCGACAGTACCGCCGTGACAACCTCTTCCACATCAGCGTCGTTCACCACGCACACGCACACGAGATCGCACATCGCCGCCAGCTCGGCGGGGGAGGAGGCCACCTTCGCGGACGTGTCGGCGTACGGCTCGAGCGAAGCCGGGCGCCGCGCCCACAGCGTGGTCGGATAACCGCCTTCGACGATGCGGCGCGCCATCGGGCCGCCTTGGCTGCCGAGGCCGATGAAACCCACGCGCGGACTCATGAAGTTCCTCCCACCGTAACGGGTGCGGGCCGCCAGAACGTGGCGAGCAGGCCGGCCGTCGCGACCACGGCGAGGCCCAGCGCGATCCCGCCGCCGAGCCAGCCGGTCATCTCGATACCCGCCGCGTGGTCCACCGACCAGGCGCCCGGCCCGCTGACCGCCAGCCCGAGACAGACCACGGCGAGCACGAGCACATACTCGTAACCGTCTTTGAACACGAAGAAACCGTTGCGCCGGTGAGCGAGCAGCCCCGCCACGAGCATCACCGAGATGATCGCGGCGCACGCGAGCGAAGTGAACAGGCCGAGGATCAGCAGCGCACCCGCCCCGATCTCGGTGACCACGCTCAGCCAGGCCTGCAGTTTCCCGTTCCGCAGCCCCAGCCCGGCGAACCACCGCGCGGTGCCTTCGATCTTTCCCCCGCCCAGCCAATGGTTCCAGCCGTGCAGGATCATCGTGCCGCCGACAGCCAGCCGGACCAGCAGCAGCGCGAGTACGGACGCGGTCATCGCCTCACCTCAGACATCGTTCCACAAAGGACAGAACACGGGCGTGGTAGTCCGGCGCGGTCAGGCCCAGGCTCAGGTTGTGCCCGCCGCCCGGCTGCCGGTTGACCACGACACGAGGCGAGCCGGTGAACAGGCTTGCGACCTCGGCCATGGATTCGCTGTCGTTGCGCCAGATCCGGTCGTACTCGCCGAGCGTGTACTGCACGGGCACCCGCACCCGCGGCGCTTCCAGCGCGAACTCGCGAGGAGCCCAGCGCGCCAGCAGCTCGGACTCGTACGCGGGCGCACGCGCGACGAACCGGGCACCGCCGAGCGCCTCCGGTGGATAGAGCTCCCTGGGTTCCCACAACAGTTTCTGCAACCCGATGGGCCCGGACCCGTTCTGCCGCGCGAAAACGACCTCCGCGGCCTCGGGCTGGAACCGGCGCCCGGTGCCCGCCAGCTCGACCCCGAGCAGATCGTCCACAGGGGACGACGCCATCCGGACGGCCAGCTCCGAACCCGCGGAATGCGCCAGCAGGAACAACCCCGCGCCGCGCTTCGACACCAGCCGGTCCACGGCCGCATAAGCGAGCTCGACGCGCTTTCCGGCGTCCCCCAGGTCGTTCCCCGCGAGAGACGACGCCCCATAACCCGGCCGGTCCAGCGCGACAACGGTGAACCCGCGCGTCGCGAAGAAGTCCACAAGGGACAGTTTCTCGCACCCGGGGTAGTGGAAGTAGGCCGCGCTCGCCGCGCCGCCGTGCAGGGCGACGACGACCGCGCGCGGATCCGGGACTTCCCTTACCAGCGCGGAAATCGGCACCCCGTCGACGTCGGCGGTGACCGTCATGAGGCCGACCGCAGCAACAGCACGCCACTCGGTGTCAGCCCGCCGCTGGTGACCACGGCGACCCCCGCGCCGGGAACCTGACGCTCCCCGCCCTCGCCGCGCAGCTGCGTGACGGCTTCGTGCACCAGGCCCATCCCGTGCGTGCGCCCGTGCGAAAGCTGGCCGCCGTGGGTGTTGAGCGGCAACAGGCCGTCGCGCGCGATGTTCTTGCCGCCGTCGAGGAAATCCCTCGCCTCACCGATCCCGCAGAACCCCAGCCCTTCCAGCCAGGACAGGCAGTTGAAGGTGAACCCGTCGTAGAGCATCGCCAGCTCGACGTCGCCGGGCCGGAGCGAGGTGCGCGACCACAGGTGCGCGGCCTGCCCGAGCACCTGCGGCTCGTGGTAAAGCGTGCTCTGGTCCCAATCGAGCCGTTCGACGATCTGCGTGCCCGCCGCCTCCACGTGCACCGGCGGCTTCGCGAGATCGGCCGCCGCGTCCTTCGCCGAGACGATCACGGCGACCGCGGCGTCGCACGGTACATCGCAGTCGTAGAGCCCGAACGGCGTGGTGATCATCCGGGCGCCGAGGTAGTCGTCCATGGTCATCGGCTCGCGGTAGATCGCCGTCGGGTTCAGCGCGGCGTTGGCGCGCTGGTTCAGCGCGATCCAGCCCAGCGTCTCCCGCGTGGTGCCGTAGCGGTGGAAATGCCGCCCCGCGTTCTGGGCCAGCGTGTGCGCCGCCGAAGTGGCCCCGAACGGCGCGACCCAGCTCGTGGTGCGGCCCGAAGGCGGCTCGATCCGGCCTGCCTTGAGCAGTTCGCCGTACGTGGATTCCCACACCGTCCGGAAACACAGCACGTGCCGCGCCAGCCCGCCCGCGACCGCCAGCATGGCCGCGATCAGCGAGCCGCCGGGCCCGAACGTCTCGCCGCCGCCGTTGTACCACACGGGTTTCAGCCCCAGCGCCGATTCCAGCGCGGTCACGCCGCCCTCGCTCATCCCGGACAGCATCCCGGCGCCGGGCCACGTGGACAGCCCGTCGATGTCCGAAAAGGACAGTCCGGCGTCGGCGACCGCACGCTCGCAGGCCCGCACGGTCAGCGAGAGCGGCGAGACCATCTGCCGGCGCCCGATCTCCGACATCCCGATGCCGGTGAGCGCGACCTCGTCCTCGTATTTCCGGGTAGTGCGCATCGGCCGCACCTGCCGGGCGACCTCCGGGGCCGGGATCTCCTCCTCCGGCAGTCCGGCCGGCTCCGGTTGTTCCGGGACCGGCCGGAAAAGCGGCAGCCACACGTCCTCGTGCCGCTCGAACACGACCTCCATCCGCATGCCGAGGACGAGGTCTTCCGGCTCGCACTCCACCGTGTTGGTGGTGAGCCGTACCCGCGGATCCTCTTCCAGCGCCACCTGCGCCACGACGTACGGCGCGGGCATGCCGGGCAGGCTGAACCGGTGGTTCACGGTGAACCCGACCAGCGTCGCGAACCCGGACACCTCGCGCGGCCCCAGCTCGATGCCCCGGCAGTACCGGCACACCGGCTGAGGCGGGTGGATCAGCGACGAGCAGGACCGGCATTCGAGTATCCGCAGGCGGCCGTCCTCCCCGGAACGCCAGAAGAACTCGTTGTCCAGTGTCACCAGGGGCAACGGCCTACCCACGAACAGCCTCCCTAACGGTCGATCTTCGCCTGTTGTTTCCGCCGGGTGATGGGCTCGGCGAGCCGTTGCTCGTCCACCACGGTCTGCAGCTTGGCGAGCGTTTCGTCCAGTCCGGCGCCGAGCGGCTCGCCGGGGGTGAACGTGGCGGGCAGCTTCCGCATGCCCTGGATCACCCCGATCGTCTCGTAGTGCACGGTGCCCCCGGGATCGCAGACGTAGTCCGGCATCCGGTCCAGCACCTGGGTCAGCATCCGCTTGAACACGGTGCGCGCGACGTTCGAGCCGATGCACCGGTGGATGCCGAGCCCGAAGCTGTGGTGCCGGTTTCCCTTGCGCTCCAGGTCGATCCGGTCCGGTTCGGGGAACAGCGCCGGATCCCGGTTCGCCATCGCCCAGGACAGCCAGAGCCGCTCGCCCTCCTTGAACCGCGTGCCCAGGATTTCGCAGTCCTGCGAGAAAGTCCGCGCGTCGCCGGGCGCGGGCGTGTAGAAGCGCAGGAACTCCTCGGTGGCGGAGTCGAGCAGCGTCTCCCGCTCTCGCGACAGCCGCGCGCGCTCGTCCGGGTGTTCGCTGAGCCATTCCAGCGAGTGCGCGGTGAGCGCGGTGGTGGTGTCGAACCCGCCGCCGATGATCAGCGCGAGCACCCCGAGCAGCTCGAGGTCGCCGGGTTTGCCGTCGTCGAACTCGACCTTGAGCAACGCGTCGATCAGGCCGGGGCGCGGGTTCTCGCGGATCTCGGCCAGCCGCCCGGCGAGATCCTGGAACAGTTCCAGCTGCTGTTCCCGCACCCGCGCCATTTCCGGGGTGTCCGGTGGCGTGTACACCGACGCGTGCGTCGGCTCGCAGTACACCGTCCAGCGGTCCAGCGGGATGCCCAGCATGGCCAGGGTGAACACCGCGGGCACGATGTTCGCCAGATCGTCCACGAAGTCGATCCGCCCGGACTCGATCTTTTCGTCGAGGCAGGCGCGCGTGACCTCGTCGACGAACGGCAGCCACCGGTTCACCGCGGCCGGCGAGAGGTACGGGTTGAGCGCCTGCCGGTAGTGGCGCTGCTTCGGCGGATCCATCTCCAGGAATCCGCCCTGCACCTGGCTTTGCTGCGACGGGATCGAAATGCCCTGGTAGCCGCGCCGTTCGTTGTTCACGTCGTGGTCGTTGGAGAGCACGTCGGCCGAACGGGCCAGGTCGAACACCTCACGCGCGCCGGCGGCCACCCAGTGCCCGCCGTAGGTGTCCGACCACGCGATCGGGCAGCGGCCGTGCATCTCCTTCGTGATCTCCTCGAACCGGCTCCGGTACTCGGGCCGGTGCCGGTCGAACGGATACCGGTTCTTCTTGCGGTCCTCGTCGGCCGTCCGGCCCACGGCGTCGTCCACGCTCACGGGAAAATCCTCTCCACGAAGGTTCGTCTCAGGAGATCGAAATGGCCTGTTCCGGGCAGGACTGCACGGCCTCGCGGACCTTTTCCTCCTGATCGGCCGGCACGTCCTCGCTCACCGGCGAGGAGTGGCCGTCCACGTCGTCGAGCTCGAACACCTTCGGGGCGATCATCGCGCACAGCGTGTGTCCCTGACAGCGCGCCTGGTCGACCTGCACCTTCACTTTTCTGCTCTCCCGTCGCGGTTTCGTGGTGGGATCCGGGATTCAGGCGTGGTAGTCGTACCACTTGAGGTAGCCGCCGGCGTCCACCCGGAGCTGCACGCCGGTGACGTAACGCGCCTCATCCGAAGCAAGGAACAGCACCGCGTTGGAGATGTCAACAGGCTCGACGTAGGGCACCGGCATCGCCTGCTGCACCGGGAACGCCTGGACGGCGTCTTCCCACTTCGGTTCGGCGAGATCGGGACGGAACGACCGGATCATCGGGTCGGCGTGCAGCATCGGGGTGTTCACGTTGGTCGGGTGGACGACGTTGGCCCGGATCCGGCGTGGCGCGAGATGCGTGGCCAGCTCGTGGATGAACTGCGAGAGCAGCTGTTTCGCCACCATGTAGGCGACGCCGCCGAGATCGGTGCCGGTCTGCTGCATCGGCCGGGTGATCATCATCGCCGCGGTGGACCCGGTGACGACGATCGAGGCGTCCTCGCCGAGGTGCGGCAGCGCGGTGTGCACCGCGTTGAGCACGCCGACGAAGTTCGTGCCCATCACGTCGGTCCACGCCTGCACCTGCTGTTCCGGTTCGGCCTTCTGGCCGATGATGCCGGCCTGCGCCACCACGATGTCGAGCTTGCCCAGCTCCGAAATCCCGCGCTCCAGCGCGGATTTCAGCTGCGCGGGCTCGCGCACGTCGGCCTGTTCGGCGATGATCCGGCTGCCGGTGGCCTCGACCAGCCGCACGGTCTCCTTGAGGTCCTCGGGGGAGGCCAGCGAGTACTTCAGGGACTCGAGGTCGTGGCAGATGTCGACCGCGATGATGTCGGCGCCCTCCTCGGCCAGCCGCACCGCGTGGCTGCGTCCCTGCCCGCGCGCCGCGCCCGTGACGAACGCGACCTTGCCATCGACACGTCCCATGTTCCGTTCCCTTCTCCGCGGCGCTGGGAAGAATCATCCTTCCAAATGCGAGAACCATACTCTCATCGGCCTGCGGACAAAAGACCTGCCAGTTCGGGCTGTATCTCGGCGGGCTGGGGCTGCTAGAGTGCGTATCGCCGACAGTAAGATTTCCGATTTGCGAGAACCTTGTTTCCAGCACCGCGAGGAGGCGGGATGCGCGCGCAGGACGAGACGCCGCCGGTGACCGGGGTCAGCCGGCTGCTGATCGACGGGCGGCTGGTCGGAACGAGCAGCACGTTCGGCTCCGTCAACCCCGCCACGGGTGAGGTGTTCGCCGAGGCGCCCGACGCGACGGCGGCCGAGGCGGAGGCGGCGATCGCCGCGGCGCGGCGTGCCTTCGACACCACGGATTGGGCCACCGACAAGGACTTCCGGGTGCGCTGCCTGCGTCAGTTCCACGACGCGCTCGTCGAGCACAAGGAAGAGCTGCGCGAGCTGACCATCGCCGACGTCGGCGCGCCGCGCGTGCTCACCTACGGCGCGCAGCTGGAAGAGCCGATCGGACTGGTCCGCTACTACGCCGACCTGCTCGCCGGGCACCCGCTGACCGAGGAGCTGGGCGAGAGTGAGGTGCGCGGCCAGAAGCACCGCCGCTGGGTGGAGCTGGAAGCCGCGGGCGTCGTCGGCGCCATCATCGCCTACAACTACCCGAACCAGCTCGCGCTCGCGAAACTCGCGCCCTCGCTGGCGGCGGGCTGCACCGTCGTGCTCAAGGGAGCGCCCGACACCCCGCTGGTCACCCTCGCGCTCGGCGAGCTGATCGCCCGGTACACCGACATCCCGCCCGGAGTGGTCAACGTGCTGAGTTCGTCCGGCAGCGAAGTGGGCGAGCTGCTCACCACGCATCCGGACGTCGACGTCGTCACCTTCACCGGCTCCACCGCCACCGGCCGCAAGATCATGGCCGCGGCGAGCGGCACCGTGAAGCGGGTTTTCCTGGAACTGGGCGGAAAGTCCGCGATGGTGCTGCTCGACGACGCCGATTTCGCCACCTGTGCCCAGTTCGCCGCCTTCACCGTGTGCTCGCACGCCGGGCAGGGCTGCGGCATCACGTCGCGGTTGCTGGTGCCGCGCGAAAAGCACGACGAGATCGTGGCGATGGTCGCGGCCGTGTTCCCGCACATCACGGTCGGCGATCCGGCCAGCCCGGACAACTACATGGGCCCGCTGATCAGCGCGAAGCAACAGGCCAAAGTGGACGGTCTGGTGCGCCGCGCGGTCGACGCGGGCGCGAAGCTCGTGGCAGGCGGCGAAAGCAGCGGCCCCGGCTTCTTCTACTCGCCGACGCTGCTGGCGAACGTCGATCCGGACAGCGAGATCGCGCAGGAGGAGGTCTTCGGGCCGGTGCTCGCGGTGATCCCGTACGAGGACGAGGACGACGCGGTGCGCATCGCCAACAACTCGATCTACGGCCTCTCCGGTGCCGTGCAGAGCGCGAGCGACGAACGGGCGATCGCCGTGGCGCGCCGCATCCGCACCGGGACGCTGAGCATCAACGGTGGCAACTACTTCGCCCCGGACTCCCCGTTCGGCGGGTACAAGCAGTCGGGAATCGGCCGCGAGATGGGCGTGCCGGGGCTGGAGGAGTTCATGGAGCGCAAGACGATGGCGGTGGTGGTCAAATGAGCGGGCCGCTGGACGGGGTGCGCGTCCTGGAAGTGGCGATGTACGGGTTCGTCCCGTCGGCCGGCGCGGTGCTGGCCGACTGGGGCGCCGACGTGGTCAAGGTCGAGCACGCGGTCACGGGCGACCCGCAGCGCGGGCTGCGGCGGACCGGGAAGTACGTGATCGAGGGCGACCCGAACCCGAACATCGAGCACGCGAACCGCGGCAAGCGCAGCATCGGGCTGGACCTCGCCAACCCCGGAGGCCGCGAGGTGCTGTTCGAACTGGCGGAGCGGGCCGACGTGTTCCTCACCAACTTCCTTCCCGGGGCACGGAAAAAGCTCGGCATCGACGTGGACGACGTGCGCGCGGTCAACCCGAAGGTGATCTACGCGCGCGGCAGCGGGCTCGGCCCGCGCGGCGCGGAGGCCGACAAGGGCGGGTTCGACATGACCGCCTTCTGGTGCCGCGGCGCCACCGCCGCCAGCATCACACCGTCCGATCTGGACAGACTGATCAACCCGCCCGCGCCCGCCTACGGCGACACGATCTCCGGCACCAACCTCGCCGGCGGGATCACGGCCGCGCTGTTCAAACGGGAACGCACCGGTGAACCGTCCGTTGTGGACGTTTCGCTGCTGGGCAGCGGGATGTGGGCGATGGGGCACGCGATCGCGGTCTCGCTGCACCTCGGGCAGCCTTGGGAGGCGCCGCCGCTGGACACCCACGGCGCGCCGACGAACCCGCTGTCCGGGCTCTACCGCACCGCCGACGGGCACCACGTCAACCTCGTGATGCTGCAGCCGGCGAAGTTCTGGCCGGACGTGTGCCGGCACATCGACCGCCCCGAACTGGCCGAGGACCCGCGATTCGCCACCACCGAGAAGATCGCGGAAAACACCCAGGCGGCCGTGGAGATCCTCAACGAGGTGTTCGCGACCAGGACGCTCGCGGAGTGGTCGGAGCGGTTCGCCACCCTGTCCGGCCCGTGGGCCCCGGTGCAGAACACCTTGCAGCTGCGCGACGACGGGCAGGTGCGGGCCAACGAATACCTCGTCAAGGCCGGTGAACTGGAGCTGGTCGCCAACCCGGTGCAGTTCGACGTGACCGCGCCGGTACTCGGGCCCGCGCCGGAGTTCGCCGCGCAGACCGAAGAAGTCCTGCTCGAGCTCGGGCTGGGCTGGGACCGGATCGCCGCGCTCAAGGAGTCGGGCGCGGTCGCCTGAGGCAAGCACACACAGCGAAGGAGAAAAACCCATGCCCTCACGCGAGGTGCCGTACCGGCTGTTCGACGCGGACAACCACCTGTACGAGACGGAGGACTCGCTCACGAGGTACCTGCCGGAGAAGTACCGGAAGGCGATCCAGTACGTGCAGGTGGACGGGCGCACCAAGATCGCCATCCGCGGCCAGATCAGCGACTACATCCCGAACCCGACGTTCGAGGTGGTCGCGCGGCCGGGCGCGATGGAGGAGTACTTCAAGAACGGGAACCCCGAAGGCAAGAGCCGCCGGGAGATCTTCGGCAAGCCGATGAAGTCCGTGCCCGCCTTCCGCGAGCCCGGCCCGCGGCTGGAGCTGATGGACGAGCTGGGCGTGGAGCGCACGCTGATGTTCCCGACGCTCGCGAGCCTCGTCGAGGAGCGGATGCGGGACGACCCCCAGCTGATCCACGCCGTGGTGCACGCGCTCAACCAGTGGCTGCACGAGGTGTGGGGGTTCGCCTTCAAGGACCGGATCTTCACCGTGCCGGTGATCAGCCTCCCGATCGTCGAGGAGGCGATCAAGGAGCTGGAGTGGTGCCTGGAGCGCGGCGCCAGGGCGATCCTGGTGCGCCCGGCCCCGGTGCCCGGCTACGGCGGGATGCGCTCGTTCGCGCTGCCCGAGTTCGACCCGTTCTGGAAAGTGGTGCAGGACAACGGGGTGCTGGTCGCCATGCACTCCTCGGACAGCGGGTACGCGCGTTACCAGAGCGAGTGGGAGGGCAACCAGACCGAGCATCTGCCGTTCGAGGTCAACACGTTCCGGATGGTGGGGGAGTGGCGTCCGGTCCAGGACGCGGTGGCGTCGTGGGTCTGCCACGGCGCGCTCTACCGGTTCCCGGAACTGAAGGTCGCGGTGATCGAGAACGGGTCCAGCTGGCTCACGCCGTTGCTGGAAACGCTTTCCGACATCTACAAGAAGGCGCCGAACGCGTTCCCGTCCGACCCGGCCGAGGAGGTCCGCAACCGGATCCACGTCAGCCCGTTCTTCGAGGACGACATGAGCCACGTCGTGGACGTGCTCGGCGTGGACCGGGTGCTGTTCGGCTCGGACTATCCGCACCCCGAGGGCCTGTCGGACCCGCTGACGTTCCTCGACACGCTCAAGAGCGTCGCACTCACCGAGGACGACAAGGCGAAGATCATGGGCGGCAACCTGGCGCGGCTGCTGTCGGTGTGAGCTGGCCGTTGGGCGTCGGTGAGTTGGCCGCTCGGGTTGGTGAGTTGGCTCCCGGCGTTGGTGAGTTGGCCGCTCGCGTTGGTGAGTTGGCTCCCGGCGTCGGTGAGTTGGCCGCTCGCGTTGGTGAGTTGGCTCCCGGCGTTGGCGTGTTTGCCGCTCCCTCGGGCGTGTTTGCGGCTCGCGTTGGTCCTCGGATCCCCGGCGGATCGAGGGTTGGTGTCGGCGGCCAACATGCGTGCGCGGGTGGCCAACTCGCGTTCGGGGGTGGCCAACTCGCGCGCGGGAAAGGCCAACTCGCGTGTGCGCCGGGAAATGCCAACTCGCGTACCGGGGCGGCCAACGCGCGTACCGGGGTGACCAACTCGTGCGCGTGGGTGGCCAACTCGCGTTCGGGGGCGGCCAAGATGTGTGGCGGGTGGCCGGGGGGAAAGCCCTTTCCCGGGGCGGCTTCGTTGCCGCCCCGGGAAAGAACACCTATTCGGCGACGGTGATCGCGCCTGCCGGGCAGACGCTGGCCGCCTCGCGCGTGGCGGCGTGCAGCTCCTCGCCGGGAGTCTCTTCGAGCAGGATGACGATGCCGTCGTCCTCGCCCTGGTCGAACACGTCCGGCGCGACGAGCACGCACGTGCCCGCGCCGCAGCACTTGTCGGTGTCGACGCTCACCTTCATGGTTTTCTCCTTGTCGGATAGGGGTTTCACCAGCGGACCGGGACCTGCTGCAGCCCGCCGACGATGAGTCCTTCGAGCCGGCGCAGGTCCTCGGCGGGGACGGCGAGTTCGAGCGTCGGCAGCTTGCGCAGCAGCACTTCCAGCGCCACCTGCAGCTCGGTGCGGGCCAGCGCCTGGCCGAGGCAGGAGTGGATCCCGGCGCCGAAGGACAGGTGCGGGTTGGGCGTGCGGCCGAGGTCCATCTCCGCCGCGCCCTCGAAGGCCTCCTCGTCCCGGTTCGCCGCGGCCATGCTGCACACGACCGTCGTCCCGGTCGGCACGACGGTGCCGGAGAGCTCGATGTCCTCCTCGATGAAGCGCAGCATCCCCAGCCCGGCGTTGGCGTCGAAGCGAAGCGCCTCCTCGACCGCGGTGCGCACCAGGGCCGGGTTTTCGAGCAGCCGCTCCCATCGCGTCCGGTCGGCGAGCAGCATCGCGACCATCTTGCCGATCATGTTCGCGGTGGTCTCGTGCCCGGCGATCAGCAGCGCCTGCCCGGTGGCCACGAGCATCCCGTCGGTCCACATCTCGTCGCCGCCGGTGATCAGCTCGCTGAGCAGGTCGTCACCGGGCCGCGCGCGCTTTTCGGCGATGTGGCCCGCCATGTACTCCCGGAACTCCGCCTGCGCGAGCCCGACCTCGTCGTCGCTGTTGCGGGTCATCGTGAGCATCACGTCGGACCAGTGCGCGAAGCGGTCGCGGTCGGCGTCCGGCACGCCGAGCATGTCGCAGATGACCCACACGGGCAGCGGGAAAGCCAGTGCCGCCTTGAGATCGGCCGGGTGGCCGCCCTTGACCATGTCGTCCACGAGCCGCCCGGCCATCGCCTCCATCCCGGGGCGCATCTTCGCCATCCGCTTGGCGGTGAACCACTTGTTGAGCGTGCGCCGCCAGCGCAGGTGACCTTCGCCGGTCTGCGGCAGCGTCGCGGACATCTCGCTGTTGAACACGCCACCCGACTCGTTGTCCGAGACGCGCGCGGCCTTCTTGTTGTGCGTCGGGCGGTTGAACCGCGGGTCGGACAGCACCTTCTTGACGTCCTCGTACCGCGTCACCAGCGAGGCCACGTCCCCGCTCGCCATCCGCACACCGGTGACCGGGGACTGCCGCCGCAGCCGCGCCCACTCCGCCGGTGGCTCCAGGGTGACTTCCGACTGGATCGGGAAGTCGATCAGCTGCTCGCTCTCGGTCATCGATGCTCCTCGCGCTGTGATCAAGTCTGCCGGTAGTCAACCAACTACCGCATATTAAATCAATCGCTTGACTTAGCTTAGCGGAAGCGGTTAACTGGTCACCGACCCGGGGCCGAGCCCGGGAAAAACGTGCGAGGTCAGGGTGGTGAGATGGCGGGCATGACCGCGAAAACACCTCGCGCGGACCGCGCGAACGCGACCAGGGAGAGCATCCTCGCCACCGCCGAACGGCTGTTCGCCGAGCACGGCGTGCACGCGGTGTCCAACAGGCACATCAGCGAAGCCGCGGGCCAGGGCAACAACGCGGCCGTGAACTACCACTTCGGCGCCAAACCCGATCTCGTCCGCGCCATCATCCGCAAGCACGCGGTGCGCACCGATGAGCTGCGTGACCGGCTGGTGGAGGAGACCGCGGGCTCGCCGCACGTGCGTGACTGGGTGGCCTGCCTGGTCCGCCCGACCACCCGGCATCTGGACGAACTGGGCAGCCCCACGTGGTTCGGGCGGTTCAGCGCGCAGGTCATGACCGACCCCGCGCTGCGCGAGATCATGGTGGAGGAGTCGCTGACCTCCGGCTCGCTGGTGCGCGCCGTCGAGGAGCTGAACCGCTGCCTGCCCGCGCTGCCGACGCCGGTGCGCGCCGAACGCGGGGAAATGGCGCGCGAACTGATGATGCACGTGATCGCCGAGCGGGAACGGGCGCTGGCCAAGGGGGAACCCACGCCGCGCGCCGACTGGCACGGCGCCGCCACCGGCCTGATCGACGCGCTGACCGGGCTGTGGCTCGCGCCGGTCACGCCGGTGTCCTGAACAACCGAAGGGGGAGTGCCCGTTGAGTGAGGACGTCCTGGTGGTCGGCGCGTCCGCGGCCGGTCTGTCCACTGTGGAAGCCTTGCGGCGCAAGGGGTTCGAGGGCGCGGTGAAGGTGCTGGGCGCCGAGGCGCATCTGCCGTACGACCGGCCGCCGCTGTCCAAGCAGATCCTGGCGGGCAGCTGGGAGCCCGAACGCGCCCGGCTGCGGCCCTCGGAGGTCCTTTCCGGACTGAACGCCGAGTTCCTGCTCGGCGACGAGGCGACGGCGCTCGACGTGGACGCCCGCACGGTCACCACCGCCTCCGGCGCCCGGCACACCGCGGGGACGATCGTGCTCGCGACGGGCGTGGTGCCGCGGATGCTGCCGGGGCAGCCGGAGCTCACCGGCGTGCACACCCTGCGCACCCTCGACGATTCTCTGGCGCTGCGTAAGGAAATGCTCGCGGCCACCCGGCTCGTGGTCGTCGGCGAAGGCGTACTCGGCGCGGAAATCGGGGCCACCGCACGGCAACTGGGCCTGGACGTGACGCTCACCGGCCCGCTGCGGGCGCCGATGGCGGGCCAGGTCGGCGAGTTCGTCGGCGGGCATCTCGCGGAACTGCACGAGCGCAACGGGGTCCGGCTCCGGCTGGGCACCGGCGTGACAGCGCTGCGCGGCGACGACGCGGGCCGGGTCACCGGGGTCGAGCTGGCGGACGGGGACGTGCTGCCCGCGGATCTGGTCGTGGTCGCCATCGGGGCCGCGCCGGTAACGGATTGGCTTACCAGCAGCCGGCTCACCCTCGACAACGGCGTGGTGTGCGATTCGCGTTGCCGGGCGGCGCCGGGGATCTATGCCGTCGGCGACCTCGCCCGCTGGTACCACGAACCGCTGGAACGCACGCTGCGGCTGGAAAACCGCACCAACGCGACGGAACAGGCGCTCGCGGTGGCGGACAACATCCTCGGCGCGGACCGGGCCTACACCCCGGTGCCCTACTTCTGGTCCGACCAGTTCGACGTGAAGATCCAGGTGCACGGGCTGATCCCGCCGGGCGCCGAACCCACCGTGACCGACGGCGACCCCGCCGAGGGCCGCTTCGTGGTGCGCTACCGCTCCGGCGGCCGGGACACCGGTGTCCTCGGCTGGAAGATGCCGAAACAGTCCCGCCTCCGCCGAGCCGACATCACCGATTTCTTCAGCTGAGGGAGCGAACCGCATGACCAGTACCGAGGCCACGACGACCGAGGTACCCGAATTTCCCATGCCCAGGGCGAAAGACCGCCCGTTCGATCCGCCGCCCGCGGCCCGCGCGACGCTGGCCACGCAGGCCCCGACGCGCGTGAAGGTGTGGGACGGCAGCACCCCCTGGCTCGTCACGCACTACGAGGACCAGCGCGCCCTGCTGCGCAGCCCGAAGGTCAGCTCGGACGCCCTGCGCCCCGGCTACCCGCTGTCCGTGCCGAGCACCGGACAGCGGTCCGCGATCAGCTTCATCCTCATGGACGACCCGGAGCACGCCCGGCTGCGCCGCATGGTCACCGGGTCGTTCAGCGTCAAGCGCATCGCGAAGATGCGCCCGGCGGTGCAGCGGATCGTCGACGACCTGATCGACGAGCTGCTGGCCGGGCCGAACCCGGTGGACCTCGTCGAGGCGTTCGCGCTGCCGGTGCCGTCGCTGGTGATCTGCGAACTGCTCGGGGTGCCCTACTCCGACCACGATTTCTTCCAGGACAACAGCAAGGCGATCATCAACCGGCACACCACGGCCGAAGACCGGATGGCCGCGCACGGCAACCTCGCCGGGTACCTCGACGGCCTGGTGGGGGAGAAGCTCGAACGGCCGGCGGACGATCTGCTGTCCGGGCTCGCCGGGCGGGTGCGCGCGGGCGAGCTGACGCGGTCCGAGGCCGCGCAGATGGGCGTGCTGCTGCTGATCGCCGGGCACGAGACCACGGCGAACATGATCGCGCTGGGCACGCTGGCGCTGCTGGAAAACCCGGCGCAGCTGGCCAGGCTCCGCGACGCGGACGGCCCGGGCCTGGTGTCGTCGGCGGTCGAGGAACTGTTGCGGTACCTGAACATCACGCACAACGGCCGCCGCCGGGTCGCGCTCGAGGACCTCGAGATCTCCGGGGTGACCATCCGCGCGGGCGAGGGCATCATCCTCGCCAACGACGTCGGCAACCGCGACCCCGACGTGTTCGAGAACCCGGACGAGCTGGACCTGACGCGTGACGCCCGCCGTCACATCGCGTTCGGTTTCGGGGTGCACCAATGCCTCGGGCAACCGCTGGCCCGGCTCGAACTGGACATCGTCTACAGCACGCTCTACCGGCGGATCCCGGCGCTCCGGCTGGCCGCGCCGCTGGAGGACATCCCGTTCAAGCACGACGGTTCCGTGTACGGCGTGTACGAGCTCCCGGTCGCCTGGTAGTCCACAATGGATACCGGACTCGCGGGACAGGTCGTGGTGGTCACCGGCGCGACGGCGAACATCGGCCGCGCCACCGCCCTCGCCTTCGCCGAAGAAGGCGCGAAGGTCGTGCTCGTCGGCCGGGACGAGCAGGCGGGGCAGCGCGTCGCGTCACTGGCGCGGGAGCGCGGCGCGGCGGATGTGCTGTGGCGCGCCGCGGATGTCACTTCCGGGGAACAGGTCGCGGCGTTGTTCGACGACGTGTTGGCGCGGTTCGGCACGGTCGACGTGCTCGTGAACAACGTCGGCGGGAACACGGCCGTCACCCCGTTCGAGGAATCGGACCCCGCCCAGTGGCGGGCCGATCTCGACGTCAACCTGATGAGCACGCTGAACTGCACGCACCGGGTGCTGCCGCGGATGCGGGCGGCCGGGCGCGGGCGGATCGTGAACATCGGCTCAGTGTCGGCGCTGATCGGGGACCCGTATCTGGCGGTGTATTCGGCGGCGAAGGGTGCGGTGCACTCTTTCACCCGGGTGCTCGCGCTGGAGGTCGGGGACGCGGGGATCACCGTGAACGCCATCGCGCCGTATGGCACCGTGCCGGAGGACCTGGCGGCGGAAACCAGTGCGGGGTCCCGGTTCCACCCCGACACCGGCATGTTCACCCAGGCGTCGAAGAGCCGGGTCGACGAGCGTGCCCGGTTCCGCCGCACCACTGCTTTGCCGCGGCAGACGGCGCTTCCGGCCGAGATCGCCGCCGCGGCCGTCTACCTGGCCTCGCGGCAGGCGGCTTTCGTGACAGGGCACGTGCTTCAGGTGGACGGCGGAGTGGTGCTGACGTAGCGCGCTCACCGCGAACAGGGAAAGAACCCGTCCAGGATCACGGCCACGATCCGCTGCGTGGCGTCCTCGTGGTGGGCGCTCGCGACCGCCGCCTCCACCATCTCGAACACCACCAGCAGGTCGCTGGGCTGCACGTCGGCGCGCAGCTCGCCCCGGGACTGCGCCTGCAGGAACTCCGGGGTGAGCAGCGTGACCAGCGAGTCCGAGTACTGCCGCTGGTAGCGCACGGGCAGCTCACGGAAGAAGCGCACCAGCGGCCGCCGCGCGATCTGGGTGGCCAGCACGGCGCCCAGCAGCTCACGGAACGAGCCGCCCCCGGCGTGGTGCACGGTGCGGCGCAACAGTTTCAGCTGCTGAGCGGCGACGGCGAGGCCGAGGGAACGCTGATCCGGGAAATGCCGGTACACGGTGGCGCGGCCGAGCCGGGCGCGCCGCGCGATTTCCGCCAGCGGCACGATTTCGGAACCCTGCGCGTAAGCCTCCTCGGCCACTCGCAGGATCTTCTCCCGGTTGAGACGCGCGTCGGTGCGGTGGGGGCTCAACGCCGACGTCTTCCCTGAGTCCGCACCGGCCGAATGCTACTGGCGAGTAGTGAGATCCGCAAATCGTTCCTTGTCTCGGTTCCGCTCCTTAAACTCCGGCTCGTCCGGCAAGTTCCGCCAAGGAAGGACCGCTTCATGTCAGTCGTGCACCGGCGTACCGTCCTCAAGGGGGCCGCGGCCGCCACCGGCCTGTCCCTGCTGCCCGCCACGGCGGGCGCGGCGAGCCGTGTCCCGGTGACGACCGAGGAACGCCGGGTCGTCATCGTCGGGTCCGGCTTCGGCGGCGGGGTCTCCGCGCTGCGGCTCGCGCAAGCCGGCGTGCCGGTCCTGGTGCTGGAGCGCGGGATCCGCTGGCCGAGCGGCCCGAACGCCGAGACGTTCCCGCATCCGACGTCGCCCGACAAGCGCATCTTCTGGCTGGGCTCGGAACCGAACCTGTTCAACCTCGTCTCGTTCCCGTTCCCGCGCTACACCGGCCTGCTGGAACGCGTCGCGGGCAACGGGATGGACATGATGGTCGCGGCCGGGGTCGGCGGCGGATCCCTGATCTACCAGGGTATGACGCTCCAGCCGGCGCGGGACGTGTTCAACGCGAACCTGCCCGAGCAACTGGACTACGACCGGATGGACCAGGTCTACTACCCGCGCGTCGCCGGGATGCTGCAGGTCGAGACCGCGCCCGACGAGCTGATCGACAGCCCGACGTACAAGGCGTCCCGCGTGTTCGCCCGCAACACGAAGCAGGCGGGCTACCCACTGCAAAAGATCCCGATGCCGATCGACTGGGACTACGCGCTGCGCGAGCTCAAGGGCGAGATGAAAGCGTCCTACACCAACGGCGACTGCAGCCTCGGCGTCAACAACGGCGGCAAGCATTCCGTCGACGTCACCTACCTCGCCGCCGCGGAGGCCACCGGCAACTGCGAGATCGCGACCCTGCACAACGTCACCGGCGTCGCGCTGGCCAAGGACGGGCGCTGGCGGATCGAGGCCGACCGCATCACCACCGACGGCACGGTGGTGGAGAAGAAGATCTTCCTCGCCAACGCGCTGGTGATGGGCGCGGGCACGGCGGGCACCACGCGGCTGCTGATGCGCGCGGCCGCCACCGGCTCGATCCCGGACCTGCCCGACGGGCTCGGCACGAACTGGGGCTCCAACGGCGACCAGATCTACACCTGGACGAACTTCGCCGACGATTTCGGGGCCCCGCAAGGAGGTCCGGTCGTCTACGGCAGCCTGGAATGGGACGACCCGGAGCGGGCCAACACCGTCATCCAGGCTTCGCTCCCGCCGCTGCCGGACCTGCACACCACGATGCTCGTCGGCTACGGCGTCAGCCAGGGGCGCGGCCATTTCGTGTACGACGCGGCCAAGGACGACGCTGTCCTGCACTGGTCGGGCAATCCGGACGGCCCGCTGGCGAGCCGGATCGAGCAGCGCGTCAGCGACATCGGCGGAGCGGCGTCGGTCCGGCTCGACACCACGACGATCGCGCCCAGCACGTGGCATCCGCTCGGCGGCGCGTCGATGGACCTCGTGTGCGACCTCGAAGGGCGCGTGCAAGGACATCGCGGGCTGTATGTGCTCGACGGCGCGCTGATGCCGGGCAACACGGCCGCGTGCAACCCGTCCATGACGATCGCGGCCGTCGCCGAGCGGGCGCTGGACGACATCGTCGCCAACGACGTCGGTACCGTCTTCTGATCACCGTCCACTGTGGAGGCTCAACGATGAGGTCCGCTCTCGCGCTCGTGGCCGTGCTCGCCGCCGGTGTGCTCACCGGCCCCGCGGCCGTCGCCGTCACGCCGCCGGATCCGGTCCAGGAGGCCATCGACGCCAGCGCGGCGCCGGGGCATTCCTGGACGCCGGGTCCCGCGGAGTACGGCGAGTCGAAGCAGGAGAACGTGCCGGTCACGATGGCCGACGGCACCGTGCTGCGCGCGACGGTCGACACTCCGCTGGACAAGGCGACCGGGCAGCCCGCGGCCGGCCCGTTCCCGGTGCTGCTGACGCAAACGCCGTACGGGAACCAGCTCGCGGGCCAGCTCGGGTCCTCGGCTGTCGGGGTGGACCCGTACTTCGTCTCGCACGGCTACATCGACGTCTCGGTCGACGTGCGCGGCACCGGGAACTCGGCGGGCAGTTTCGACCTGTTCGACACGCAGCAGACCCAGGACGCGGTCGCGATGGTGAACTGGGCCGCCGGACTGCCGCACGCCAATGGCACCGTCGGCCTGCACGGGGCTTCCTACCTCGGGATCAACCAGCTGTTCACGGCCGCCGCGGTGGGGAAGAACTCGCCGCTGAAGGCGATCTTCCCGCTCATCGCGGCCAACGACACCTACCGCGACACCGCGTTCATGGGCGGCATCCCGGACGCGGAGTTCGACCTCGCGTACCTCGGGGCGCTGCTGCCGCTGGTGAACCTGCTCAACCCGGCGGTCGCGTTCCTGCGGAACCCGGCGGACCTGCTCTCGTCCGCGCAGGTTCTGGCGCAGCACCTGCAAAGCACGGTCAGCAACAATCTGCTGTTCCTCGCGCAGGCGTATCTCGGCGGGCCGAACTCGTACGACAACCAGTACTGGCACGACCGCGCGCCGCAGAACGTGCTGCGGAACGTGGTGGCGAACGGCATCCCGGCCTACCTCGTGGGCGGGGAGCACGACATCTTCCAGCGCGGCGAGCCGTTGAACTACGCGGCACTGCAGAACGCCTGGGCCGGAAAGCCGACGACAGCGCCGATGTCGGCGGGCCAGCCGGTCACCGGCCGGTACCAGCTGCTCGACGGCGACTACACGCACCTCCAGCTCGCGGTCAACGCCTCGGCGCTGGAGGAGCTGCAGCTGAAGTGGTTCGACACCTGGCTCAAGGGCGCCGACACCGGTATGGGCGAGACGCGGACCCCGTTGCACTACTACGACATCGGCACCGGGCACTACGCGCAGACCACGACGTACCCGCTGACCGGCGCGAAGCCGACGACGTACTACTTCTCCGGTGAGCGAAGCGGGACAGCGCCGTCCCGCAACGACGGCACGCTGACCACGACGGCGCCGCTTGCCGGCGCGGACCAGGTGTCGTGGGCGCCGGTCAGCTCGTCGATCTGCGACCGGTCGGCCGATCAGTGGATCATGGGCGCGGTCTCGCTGCTGACCGCGAACCTGCCCAGCCCGGTGCCGTGCCTTGACGACGATCGCGCCGCGCAGACCGGGCCGACGGCGCTCACTTACACGACGGAACCGATGTCCGGAGCGACAACCCTGGCCGGCCCGATTTCGGCGACCTTGTACGCCTCCGCGACCACGACGCAGACGGAGTGGGTGGTCAACGTCGAGGACGTCGCCCCGGACGGCACTTCGAAGCCGCTCACCGAAGGCGCGCTGCTGGGCTCGGCGCGCGCGGTGGACTCGTCGCGCTCGTGGACCGTCGACGGGAAGACCGTGCTGCCCTACCACCCCTACACGGCGGAAGCGGAAAAACCGGTGGTTCCCGGCGCGGTGACGAAATACGACGTGGAGGTTTTCCCGACGTACGCCACCATCGCGGCCGGGCACCGGGTACGGGTCACGGTGAACACCAACGACTTCCCGCATCTGCTGCCGACTCCGCCGCAGCTGCTGAGCCTGCTCGGGGGCGGCTATCAGGTCCAGCACACGGCGGCGCATCCGTCGTCGGTCACGTTGCCGCTGATCAGCGCTTCGTGAGTGCACTGATGGGTGGAGTCGTTCGACCGGGCCGTCCGGGCGCCAGTAATGTCGGGCACCGCGGACGGAAGGAGCGACGTGGCCGAGGTGCCGGACAGATACCACGAGCAGCGCAGGCGGGTGCAGGAGTTGCTGACCCGCTTCTCCGGGCTCGGCGAGCTGCTCCGGGAAAGCGTCGAGGCCACCGACGCGATGGTGCTGGCGGACGCCGTCGACCTCGGGCAGCTGACGAAGAACGAGGAGAAGGACCTGCTGCGCCACCTCGAACGGTCCGCCGCGTCCGCCCGCGCGGCCGAGCGCATCACGCGGTTCTACCTGGCGGAACTGGAAAACACCATGCGCCGCGACGGCCTCCTCTAGGGAAGGCCCCCACCCCGCACCGCCACGCAAACCACACTTGAAACACTCCTCTGGGCGCGGCCGGTCACAGCGCGGTGAAGCCGCCGTCGATCACCAGTTCCGCGCCGGTCATGTACTTCGCCTCGTCCGAGGCGAGATACAGGACGCCGTAAGCGATGTCGGCGGGCTCGCCGCGTTTGCCGAGCGGGATGGCGGCGAGCGTGCGGGCGTTGTAGTCGCGGGCGGCGTCTCCGGTGTCCTGCCGCACCGACTTCGCCGAGCCCGTCTCGATCGAGCCCGGATGCACCGAGTTCACCCGGATCCCGCGTGCCGCGTACGTGGCCGCGTCGGCCTTCGTCATCAGGCGGACCGCGCCCTTGCTCGCGTGGTACACGGGCAGCATCGCGTTCCCCACCAGGCCGTACATCGACGACATGTTGACCACGCTGCCGCCTTCGCCCATGTGCGGGATGGCGTACTTCGTGCACAGCCACGTGCCCCGCACGTTCACCGCGAACACCGCGTCGAACTCCTCCGCGCTCACCTCGTGCGCGGGTTTGCGCGGGCCGGGGATGCCGGCATTGTTGACGAGCACGTCGATCCGGCCGTGCTCGGCCACGACCCGCCGCATCGCTTGCGCCACAGCGGTTTCGTCCCGGATGTCCACTCGCCACAGCCCCGGACCCGGCGTGACGTCCAGCCCGGTCACCAGGCCGCCATGCTCGGCCAAGAGCGCGCGGATCGACGCGCCGAGCCCGGCGGCGGCGCCCGTGACCACGCAGACCTTGCCTTCGACGCGGCCGGTCATGACGGCTTCGCCGAGATCGCTGAACGGCCGCCGTCCACGCGGAAGACCTGGCCGGTCACGTAACTCGCGGCGGGGGAGGCCAGGAAGCACACCACCGCGGCGACTTCCTCGGGCCTGCCCATCCGGCCGAGCGGGATCGTGCTCTCCCAGCGCGCCCTGGCCGCGTCGTCGGACCAGGCGTCGTCGTTGATCGCGGTGCGCACGAAGCCCGGGTTGACGACGTTGACGGTGACCCCGCGCGGCGCGAGTTCCGCGGCGAGTTGCCGGGTCAGCGCCACGACGCCGCCTTTCGACGCGGTGTAGGCCGGGTACGCGTAGCCGCGGTCGGCCGCGCCGGAGCCGAGGTTGACGATGCGTTTCGCGCCTTCGGTGGCGGTCAGCCGGGGCAACGCCGCGCGCACCACGCGGAACGTGCCCGTGAGGTTGATGTCCAGCACGGAATTCCAGGTGTCCCAGGCGGTGTCCTCGATCCCGGCGCGGGCGAGCACCCCGGCGGCGTTGACCACCACGTCGAGGCGTCCCCGCCACGAGGCGACCCGTTCGAACGCCGCTTCGACTTCCGCGTTTTCCCGCACGTCGCAAGGTATTTCGAGCACTTCGCCCGGCCCGCACCGCGCGCGGGTCGCGGCCAGCCCGGCGCTGTCCCGGTCGAGCAGCGCCACGTGCGCGCCCTCGGCCGAAAGCTGTTCCGCGACCGCCGCTCCGATACCGGATGCCGCACCCGTCACGACGGCGACCCTGCCGTTTTCCCCTGGCACGACCACGACCTCTCTGCCGAAGGTGTCCACTGTGGAGCGAAGAACCGGAGCACTTGACTCAAACATGACACGTGCGTCATTGTCAATCGCATGACCGCGATCGACGATCTGCTCGCCCGCGCCGAGATCACGGACGTACTGTCCCGCTACGCGCACGCCATCGACCGCGGGGACCGGCCGCTGGCCCGCACCTGCTACCACCCGGACGCCACCGACGACCACGGCCGGTTTTCCGGCCCGGTGGACGAGTTGTTCGAGTTCTTCGAGCGCTACGGCGCGACGCTCGCCGGCACTTACCACTTCCTCGGCGTCCCGGCGATCGTCCTGGAGGGTGATCGTGCCGAGGTGGAAACCTACTGTCTGTACCGGAAAAACCCGCTGGACGGCGAGGCCGTGTTCCAGGGTCTGCGCTACTTCGACGTCTTCGAACGCCGTTCGGGTCGCTGGCTCATCGCCCGCCGCACCGTGATCCTGGACTGGGAACACGCGGCCCCACCGCCGCCCGCAGTGGGGAGCCCGGATACCTGGAAACGCGGCGCCCGCGGCGAAGCAGACCCGGCCGCTTCACTGACGCGCGCGCTGCGGGGCGGTTGAGCCTGCTACAGGTCGGCGAGCAAAGCCCTGGCCTCTTCGCGGCAAAGGTCGCTCAACAGCGCGAGAACCGTCGCCGCCCGTCGCCGGATGTGCCGCGCGACGGTGGTGTCGTGAGCGACTTCCCGTGCGATCATCGCGGCGAGCTCCCGGCGGTCGCGGCGCAACTGTGCCAGCGTCTCGGCGCATCGCAGGCGCGCCAAGGGAGGTAATCCCTTCTGGTGCGCCATTTCCAGCAGCAGGTCGTCCGCCTCGGCAGGGTCGATGGCACCGAACAAGCGCAGCACCTCGCAGCGCGGCACCGGCTCGCTTGCCGACACCAGTCCGCGGAACACTTTCCGCGCCTGTGCCCGGGAAGCAGGGGCCATTTCGGCCAGGACGCGTGCCGCGTCGGCCCTGATCGTGGTGGCCAGAGCCGCGTCGTTCATCATCTCCGTCAGCACGGCGATCGCCTTGGCCCTCCCCGGCGAGCCCAGCGAACCGAGGGATTTCGCTACGCGCCAGCGCAAAGCCGGACGCGTGGCCCGGTCGGCGGTGATCGCGTCAAGAACGGAGAACGCCGCCGCCCGGTCCGCGATCGCGCGGTCGCGGAGCTTGATCGCCGCCTGCCACCGCAACGCCGACGCGGCTTGCGGGGTGTCGCGCAGGGCCCGGATCCCGCTGAGCCCGTCTTGGTTTCTGAGCGCGTACAACACCGTGATCCGGTCGTTCACCGGAATCCGCTCGGCCGCGCGCAGCATGAAGGCAGCTACTTCCGGCGACGGTGGCGAGTCGATCGCGGCGAACCACACTGCCGCCTGGCATCGTTCCCGGAAGGGCCGCCGCGAGTCGAGGATCAGGGCGGTGTTCTCCGCCTTGACCCGCTGAAGGTGTTCCCGCCCGAGCGAGACGAGCGTGGCTTTCGCTTTGCCCGAGCGGGTTTCACGCGCGAGTTGGTCCAGCAGCTCCGCTGCCTCGGCCAGATACCGCGGTGCCAGGCCCGCCAGCGCAGCCGCGGCCGCGATCCGCTCGCCCGGGGGACTTTCGGGCGCGTCCAGCACCTCCCGGATCGCGGCCTCGGTCTCCGCCTGGAGTGGATTGTGCCCCCAGCGGCCTGCCTTGGGTATCCGGTCCTCGATAGGTACGCAGCGGTCCGCGAGCAGGGTCCGGCCGAACCGGGAGCGTTCCGGTTCGGGAAGCCACCGGATCTCTTCGCGCCAGTCACTCAGGTCAGTGCCGGGATCGCCGGCGCCCGCCATGATCAGCCCGGTGATCTCGGCGGACGCCACCGACGTCAGGAGGTTCAGGTAGCTGACCGCGAGCCGTCGTTCGAAACCCAGGGCGGACCGGCTCGTGGCCACCGCGCGCGCCATCCGGCGCACGGCCGGCGCGTTCGCCGGATCCAGGCGGATCAGCTCGAACGCGGCCTGGAGCCGGTCGAGGACCTCGCTGGTTTCATCCAGGAAGACGGCCCGGTTCCGCTCCTCGGCCTCGGCCCGCGATTCCGGAGCCGCGATGGCCAGCTCGGTCAGGATTTCGCTGAGCTTGCGGAAGGGAAGGTGCCGGTCGCCCGCCAGCCGCCGGAGCCCGGCGACCACCGCGGGTTTCGCCGTCGGGGAAAGCCGGGCCAGCACGGCACCCGCGCCTCGCGCGAGCGACGCGGGCGCGTCCGGGTCTTCGAAGAGCGCCTCGAGGCCGGGCAGGACGTCAACGCCTTGCCGGGAAAGGGCGAAGACCACCGGCGCCCATCGGGACCCGAGGATGTCGTCGCCTGGTGTCAGCACCCGGCTGGCCAGCTCGGAGGCCATTTCGGGGTTTATTCCGGCAAGGAACGCGGCGGCCTCGTCACGCACGGACCGCCCGGCCGTTTCGTCGATGATCACGGCGAAGAGAGCTTGTTCTTCCTCCGGCCCGAGGGGAATTCCGAACCGGTCGAGGGTCTGGACCGCATGCCAGATCCAGGCAGGTGGAGCGCCCGGCGAAAGGATGATCTCGCGCAGGAGCGGGCCCAGTTCCCGGCGCACTCCCAGGCCCGTCATCCTGAACGTCCGCAACGCCTGCGCCAGGTCGAACCGTCCGCCGGGCCCGGTCGGGAGGCAGGTGGAAGCCGTGGACAGCACCTCGGGCAGGAACGCGGGATCGTGGTCGATCAGTTCGCGCGCCACCTGTAAGCGTTCCGCGATGGGAAGCCGCGCGTCACGGAAGAACTCTGCCTGCATCGCCGCGATCGTTTCGGGTGCCGTGCCGACTGTGCTGAGCACGGAGTGGCCGAGGCTCATCGTGAAGGCCGTCAGATCCGGCGAACGGAGGAGATCGACCATGCTGGCGGCGGCCTCGTCACGGTGTTCCGGACGGAGCTTCACCAGCTCGAACCACGCGCGCGCGACCACCTCGGGCTGGCTCTGCGTCATGGCCAGCCGCAGCAGTACATCAGCCGCTTCGGAATGGAACCCGGGCCCGGCCGAGACGAGCTGCGTCGCCGCGTAGGTCCTGGTCATCGGGTCCGTTCCCGGGTCTGCCAGATCGGCCCGCAGCCGCTTCAGCGCGGCTGCCCGGTATGGCTCGCCGAGCGTCACGAGCGCCCCGAGGGCGTTGCCCCGGTCGTACTGGACCAGGAAAGGGTTGTCCTGCAGCCGATGCAGCCATCCGGCCGCCTCGCCGGCGAATTCGGGCCCCAGCTCGGCAAGCGTGTCGGCGGCCCACACCAGCGAGTTGATATGCGTTTCCGGGGTGGCAGTCAGCTCGCGCAGGATGGCCACTGCTTCGGCCCGGTACCGGGTGCCCAGCCGCGCCAGCGCCTCCGCGCACCTCCACCGGTCCGATCCGTCCATGCCGGGCTCGTGGCTGATGGCCAGCGCGAGCTCGCCGGCCTTGGCGCGATGCTCCGGTCCCAGCTCGGCCAAGGCCAGCGCTGCCTGGATTCGCTCGAACGGATCGGTCCTGATCCTTCCGGCGATCTCGGTGAGCGCCGCGGCCGCTTCCGCTCGTTCCTCCCCGCCGAGCGAGGCCAGCCCGAGCGCCGCCTCGCGGCGGCCGAAGATGTTGTGGGCACGGTCACGCAATACTGCGCGGAAGACCTCGGCGCTGAACTCGAAGAACTCCGTGCCGATCTCGATCAGCCCGGTCGCCGCTTCGACCCGGTCGCGATTGTCGCGATACTCGTCCGATGCGAGGTTCTTCAGCGCATCGACGGCCGTTTCCCGTGCCGCGCCTTCGAAAGTGGCCAGGATCGTGGCCGCGGTCCTGGCTACCGAGCCGCTTGTCGGAGGCGTGCCGAGCACCGAGCGGAGGCTGCGCTCGACGGCCGCGCGGGAGTCGTCATCGCACTCGGCGAGCGCGGCCGCGGCGTCCAGCCGGGACATGATGGGCGCGTCGCCGGTATCGACGCCCGCGCGCAGCACCGCCACCGCCTCCTCGCAATCACCCCGGCACAGGCGGGTCGCGAGTGCGGCAGCCGCTTCGATCTTCGAGCACCACGGCACCGCATCGTCGCGAAGCAAGCCGTAGAGCCAGGGGACGAGTCCAGGATGGTGCGCGGCGCGACTCGTCTGGGCGAGGATCTCGCCAGCGGAATACTGAGTGGTCAACGCCCAGCCCCGGACGGTGCGCAGAAACGCGTCCACGACTTCGGCACTGGCGGGCACGTGCCGGGCCAGCAACCGCGCCGCCAGCAGGTGATCCTCCATTTCGCCCTTGTGCAGTGACTCGATCAGCCTGTCGGCTTCCTCGGGCCGCAGCCGCGTGTAGTGCAGCAACACCGCGCGGGCGTGTGTGCCGGACTCGTCCGGCTTGGCGGCGTGGAGCAGGCGCGCGAACTCGTGCTCGGACCGGTCGGACCGGGGCGGCAGCGTGCGGGCTTTCTCCGTGGCGGCAAGGTGTTCGGCGAAACTGTGGTGTAGGAAACTCAGGTCACCACCACGGATGATCAACGGGCCGACCGAAGACAGGTAGGTCAGCAGGTTTTCGTCCGAAGCCGGGGCGCGGCCGAGGTAAGAACGCGCCGCCGCCAGCAGCGACTCGTCCGTCTCCAACCTGGTACGGCCGAGGTGTTCGAGCAGGCCCGTGTGCTCGCGTTCGAATGCCTCCGCGCCTTGCGGCCGGGCGCGGCGCAGCATCTCCAGGTAGGTCTCGTACAGCTCGTACTGGTTGTCCGGCAACGGGCGGTCGTCGTGCTGGGTGAACACGATCGCGGCGATCGTCGCCAGCAGCGGAACCCGCGCCAGCTCGGTGAGGTGCGCGTCCCGGATCTGCCGCAGGAACCGGTCTGCCTGGCCGGGGCCGTCCTCGGCGAACCAGTTGCCGGCGAACCGGGTCAGTGCGTCGTCGTCGAAGGGCTGCAGCTCGTACCGGGTCGCGCCGATGCGTTGCAGCGGCGCCAAAGTGACGCCCTCGATCGGCCGGGTGGTGACGACAAGGCGGTATGGCGAATCCTCCGCGGCGCAGGCCGCGAGCACCGAGGCGAGCTTGTCGCGGTCTTCGCCCGCGGCCACCTCGTCGAGCGCGTCGACCAAGAGCAGCCAGCGAAAGCCGTCGACGCGCCCGGCCAGCGGGCGCGCGTCCACCGGCGACCGCAGCAGCGCGCCGTATTCTTCGCGCACGCTGTTCGCCAGCGCTTCCGGGAACGACAGCTGTAGGTGCGCGGCCAGCACTTTCGCGGTGACCCGCACCGGCAGCACGGGCTCGTCGAGCAAAGGCTCCTTGGTCTTCCCCGTGGCCCACCAGTCCGCGATGTCGGCCGCCAGCCGCAGCGACAACGTGGACTTGCCCTGACCGGGACCCCCGGTGATGAGCAGGTGATCGTCGCCATCCAGCGCCGACCGGACGGTCCGCGACGGCGGGCGGACGGTCGGCCGCGCCACGGCCGGAGCGGGCATGGTCACCACCCGGCCGTCGGCGTCCAGCACCGGGCTCGCCGACGCCTGCTCGGGCGGTGCCTCCTCGGTCGCGTTGCCCAGCCCTTGCCGCACATGGACCGTGGCCAGCGAGGGACGGCGCGCGCCCGGCAGCCGGTACGGCAGCTCCTTCGCCGCCTGGACTTGGGCCCGCAGCAACGAAAACACGCCGTCCCCGGCCCGCTCGCCGCTTCCGTGGAAGTGCACCTCGCCGATCGAACCCGCTTGCACGACCGGACCGGAGGCGGTGCCGTCGAACCGGTTCGCCGTAGTCCACCCGTCCTGGCCCACGAACCCTCCCCTGCGCACGCGTGTGGGCCATGGTCTCACAGCGAGTGACCGATTATCGCGGTTACGCAAGAAAAAGTGGACGAGCCCGGCGCGCCACGAGGCGCGCCGGGCTCAGCCGGCGGTTACTGGTTGGTGCCGGGCGTCAGCACGGTGTCGATCACGAACACCGTGGCGTTCTTGGTCGGGATGTTGCCGCACAGGACCTTGGCGCCGTTGACGGTCATGCTGTCGCCGGTGCCTTCGATCTTCACCGGGCCACCGTCGGTGTTCAGCGTCCGCACGCTGCCCGCGGCCTGCAGGCCCTTGGCGTCGTAACGCTGCGCCAGCACGTGGTACTGCAGGATCGGCGCCAGCTCCGACGGGTTCTTCGCCAGCTCGCTGAACTTCGCGTCGCCCAGTTTGTCGAACGCCGAATCGGCCGGGGCGAACACCGTGATGGCCTGCTGGCTGTTGAGCGTGTCGACCAGGTTGGTGGCCTTCACGGCGGCGACCAGCTTGGTCAGCAGCGGATTGGTGCTCGCGGCCGAGGCGACCGGCTCCGGGCCCATCGAGTCGAGCGAACCGGGCGAATTCCCTTGCGGCAGCTGGGAACAGGCGGGGCCGAACACGTCGGCATCGGTCGTGACGCCACTGCTCATCGCGGGGCTCGACATCGAACTCGGCGGTGCCATCGACGAGGAACCCGCCGCCGGCGAACTGCTTTCCCCGCTACTGCACGCCGCCAGCGACAAAGCGGCCGCGGCGGTGAACGCGATACCGGCCACGCGGACGGTCTTCACCATGATTACTCCACTTCGGACGAACGATCTGCCTTGCTGTCGAAGGGGATTCGGCGCAGAACACCAGCCGGATTGGTCTATTTCGCGGTGAACGTGACCGTGTGCCAGCCGGTGGCTCCGTCGGGCACGGTCCCGGCACGGTCCCCGGTCTGGGTGTAGCCGGAAAGGTCTGTGGCGCGGCAGGAGATCTGGTGCGAGCCGGGCGGCACGATCAACTCGCACCACCACATCCGCCAAGTGTCCACAGTGACCTGACGCGACAGTGTCGCCTCCTGCCAGGGGCCGTTGTCCACGCGCACTTCCACCTTGCCGATCCCCGTGTGCTGTGCCCACGCGATGCCCGCCGCCCGGACCTTTCCGGCCGGGACGTTCGCGAAACCCTTGGGGGTGTCGATGCGGGATCCGGTCTTGATCGGCGCCTGCTCACCCCAGCCCCGCCTGAGCCAGTAAGCACGTTTCGCCTGCCAGGTGGTGACTTCGAGATCCGTCACCCACTTCGTCGCGGAAACGTACCCGTAGAGGCCGGGGATCACCAGCCGCGCCGGAAAACCGTGCTCCAGCGGCAACGGCTCGCCGTTCATGCCCAGCGCGAGCATCGCGCCACGCCCACGGTCGAGCGCGGCGGACACCGGCGTTCCCGAGGTCCAACCGTCCACACTGGACGAGAACAGTTGTTCGGCACCCGGCTGGACACCCGCTTCCTCGAGCAGGTCCGCGAGATCGACGCCGACGAAGTTCGCGGTCGAGACGTACGGCCCGCCGACCTCGTTGGACACGCACGTCATCGTGATCGTGCGCTCGACCAGCGGCCGGTTCCGGATGTCGGCGTACCGGTAACGACGCTCGCGCCCGACCATGCCGTGGACGCGCAGACTCCAGTCCTCGGTGCGCACCTGCGGCACCGTCAGCGCGGTGTCCACGCGGTAGAACCCGGTGTTGGGCGTCAAAAACGGCGGGGTGCCGAGGTTCGCGAAATCCGCGTCGGCCGGGATTGCCGGCGCTGTCCGCGCGGGCACGAGGCGGCCCACCGCGGCACGCGACGCGGCGGCGTTCTTCGCCGAGCCCAGCAACTGCCCACCGACAGCCGCCAGCGCCGACCCGGCGAGCACGCCGACCAAAATGGACCGTCGCGAGGCGTCTTTCCTGATCCCCGAAGCACGATAGACCGCCGGGAAAACGACGACACCGACAACGAGACTCGCCCATGGCGCGAGGAGGGCGATCGCGTCCAAGTCCGGGCGTTCGTACACAGCGAACAGGCCGACGAGGCCGAACACGCCGATCACGAGCGTGCCGGGCCAGGGGGAGTGGCGGGACACCAGCCCGGCCACGGCGGCGGCCACCACGAGCACCGCGGCCATGCCCGAGAGCAGCACCAGCTTGTCGTGCGTGCCGAACGAACGGACGGCGAACTCCTTGAGCCACACCGGGGTCAGGTCGATCGCGCCGTTGCCCACCGCCAGGTACGGCGACGCGTTGACGCTGATGAACGCCGCCACGAGATGCCCGGCGGCGAGCGCGGCCACCAGCGCCAGCACCCCGCACAACGCCCGTTTCGTTCGGCTCATACCCGCTATTCGGAGCCGGGCGCGGCGCGTCTTGGTCTCAGTGCCCGGAAAGCGTCCGGATCGCCAGCCCCGCCGACGCGCCCACCGCCAGCGTCGCCCCGGCCTGCCCGAGACCCGAAGCCGTGTCGTCGCCGGAGGACCCCGTGGTCGTCCACACCGTGACGAGCAGCAGCCACCGCACGATCAGATAGACCAGCAACAGCAAACCGACGATCGCGCCGAGAATCGTGACCGCCGGGGACCGCCCGAGTAACAGCACATACAGCCCGCCCGCCTGCTGCAACGCGGCCAGCCCGACCGCGGCGACGGCGGCCGCGCGCAGGCCGGAAGTGACGGGACGCCGGTTGCGCGGCAGCTTCGCCAGGCACCAGGCGATCACGAGCCAGTTCGTGGTCAGGCCCAGCAGCAGCGACCCGGCGACCAGCACCAGATGCGCCCAGAACGTGCCGGACAACCCGGTGCGGTCGAGCAGCCAGCCGCCCGCGAACCCGGTCAGCGCGGCCAGCGTGAACGACACGGCGAGCGCCACCCCGATCCCGACCAGCGTCACCACGTCCGCGAAAACGGTGCGCAGCAAGGGTTTCGGCGGGCGGGGCTCGCCGAGCAGCGCCGTCACCGCGTCACGCAGGTTCGAGATCCAGCTCCACCCCGAATACAACGACACGACCAGCGCGACCACGCCGAGCCTGCCGCGTTCCTCGATCACCATGCGCAGGATCCCGCCGACCTGGTCGCTCACCAGCGAAGGCAGCGCCTGCGCGAGCATCTTGTCCAGCTCAGCGACCAGCAGCTCGTCCCCGGCCAGCACGAACCCGGCGACCGAGACCACGATCATCAGCAGCGGCACCAGCGACAGCAGCGTGAAGAACGTGACCGCGGCCGCGTAATGGTCGCCGTCGCGTTCCCGGTATCGGGCCAGCGTGACCGCCGCCCGCCGGAACCACGCCCAGCGCGCGGGGATCGCACCGGCACGCCGGAGTCGCCTGCCCATCATGGAAATACCGACACCTCTCGCCGGCGGAAGTCACGCCGGGCACCGATCATCGCACGCGGGGTGGGCGGTGCCGGCGGCGATGGCGGGCGCGGAGCGAGTCGATCAGGCCGGGCAGCCCGCGCCGGCGGCGGACGAACACGATGGGCGCGGCGGGGCGGTCGCGCGCGGCCTGGAACCGGCGGATCCCCTCCGCGAAGACCTCCGGATCGCCGCCCACGTCCGGATGGTGGGCGCGGACGAACCGGCGGTATTCCGCCTTTTCGTCCTCCGGCCGGTCCGGTCGCATCGGCTCTCCCTCTCGTCCGCCCCCGCCAGGCTAACCCGGACCGGTCCGGGCGGGTGGCCGCGGCGGGCAAGTCGTGATCGGATGGGGCCAGGAGGTCGTGATGCGGACGTGGCGGGTGGGTGGCGCGCTGGTGATCGGCGCGGCGCTGATGCTGTCCGCGCTCGGCACGCCCGAGCGCCACGTCCAGCACGCCGCCGACCCGCTGACCACGTTGCTCAGCGCTGAGGACCTGCACGCGGTCTCCGGCGGCGGGGAGCCGGTGGCGAACCTGGTGATCTCCGTGTCGCAGGGCCGGGGGTTGCTCGTGCCCGGCCCCAGTACGAGCCCGGCGCCGTATCAGGCGTGGAGCGTCGTGAACGGGATCGCCCGGCCGCTCGGCCCGCTCGCCGGTTCGCTCACCATCGCGCTGAGCGGGGTGCGGCAGATCGTGCTGACCACGGGGCCCGGCGACAGTGATCATCCGACGACGCCGGTGGTGGCCTGGTTCTCGTTCTAGCTCATTAATTAATAATTAATCTTGACCAGCCCGCCCCGCGAAGGCGAGACTGTCGGCGTGCGAGGGAAGATCGCGGTCGTCACCGGTGCGGCGCAAGGGATCGGCGAGGCGACGGCGATGCGGCTCGCCGCGGACGGCGCGGCGGTCGCGGTGCTCGATGTCAGCGAGCGCGCGTCCGAGGTCGCGGCGCGCATCGGCGAGCGCGGCGGCCAGGCCATAGCGGTGCGGTGCGACGTGAGCTCGGAAACCGATTGGGCCAAGGCCGTGCGGCGATGCCGGGCGGAACTCGGGCCGGTGGACGTGCTCGTCAGCAACGCCTACACCGTCGACGTCCGGCCCGCGCACGAGACGAGCGTCGAGTCGTGGGAGCGGCAGTTGTCGGTGAACCTCACCGGCACCTTCCTCGGATTCCGGGCCTGTCTATCGGATCTGTCCCGCGAAGGCCGTGGCTCGGTGGTGCTCACGTCGTCGGTGCACGCGCTCGTCGGGTTGCCCGGGCGGCCTGCGTACGCGGCGAGCAAAGCGGCGCTCACCGGGTTGGCCCGGCAGCTGGCCGTCGAGTACGGCACGGTGCTGCGGGTGAACTCGGTGCTGCCCGGCCCGGTGCTGACGGCGGCGTGGGACGAGGTCAGCGACGAGGACCGGGAGCGCAGCGCGGCCGAGACAGCGGTGAAAAGGCTTGGCAGGCCGGAAGAAGTGGCCGCGGCGATCGCGTTCCTGGCCGGCGAGGACGCCTCGTTCGTCACCGGGGCGGCGTTGACCGTCGACGGTGGCTGGAGCGTCTACAAGAGGTCATCGTGAGCGCCTACAGCGGTCGTGGCTTGCACGGCCAGACGGTCGCGACGCTCGGCGCGCGGATCGTGGCCGGGACGATCAGCGAAGGCGAAGTGATCGACCTCGGCGCGCTGGGCCGCGAGCTCGACGTGAGCATGACAGCGTTGCGGGAGGCGCTGAAAGTGCTGGCGGCCAAGGGATTGGTCGCGGCCAAGCAGAAGCGCGGGACGTACGTGCGCGAGCGCGCGCACTGGAACCTGCTCGACAGCGACGTGATCCGGTGGCGCAGTGAGGCCGGGGACACCGCGGCGGTGCTGCGCGATCTCGCCGAGGTGCGTGCGGTGATCGAACCGGCGGCCGCTTCGATGGCCGCGCTGCGGCGCGACGAAGCCGACCTCGCCGAATTGGAAGCCGCGCTCGCGGAGATGGCGGTGGACGCCGTGGCGGCCGATTTGCGGTGGCACCGCGCGCTTTTACGGGCCACGCACAACGAAATGCTGGCCAGGATGGACGTTTTCATCGAACCCGCGCTGCGGTTGCGCGACGAGCTGGTCCACGAGACGACGGCGGACGATCCGGAGCCGAGCCACCGGGCCGTCGTCGAAGCGGTGCGCGCCGGCGATCCCGCGAAGGCCGCCGAAGCCGTGACTTCCTTGCTGCACAAGTCCGCCGAGGACGCGATGGATGCCACCGGAGGGAAAGCTTGAAGATCATTTCCGTGGAAACGTTCCTGGTGCCGCCGCGCTGGCTGTTCTGCCGCGTGGCCACCGACGAGGGCCTCGTCGGCTGGGGCGAGCCGGTGGTCGAGGGCCGGGCGGAAACCGTGCGCGCGGCCGTGGACGAGCTGGCGGACCTGCTCGTCGGCCAGGACCCGCGCCGGGTCGAGGACCTCTGGCAGCTCATGACGAAGGCGGCCTTCTACCGCGGCGGCCCGGTGCTTTCCAGCGCGGTGGCGGGGCTCGACCAGGCGTTGTGGGACATTCTCGGCAAATCGCTCGGCGTGCCCGTGCACCAGCTGCTCGGCGGCGCGGTGCGGGACGAGGTCCGCGTCTACGGCTGGATCGGCGGGGACGAGCCGAGCCAGGTGGCGGAGGCGGCCGCGGCTCAGGTGGAAGCCGGGCTCACCGCGGTGAAGATGAACGCGTCCGGCCGCATGGGGAGGATGCCGAACCCGGCCGAAATCGGCGAAGTGGCCGGGCGGGTGGCCGCCGTGCGCGAGGTACTCGGCGAAACCCGGGACGTGGCCGTGGATTTCCACGGCCGCTTCGGGGTGGCGGCGGCGCGGCGGGTGGTGCCCGAGCTGGAGCCGTTCCACCCGCTGTTCGTCGAAGAACCGGTGCTGCCGGAGTACTCGCACCGCCTCGGTGACGTGGTCTCGTCCACGCGGATTCCGGTGGCGTGCGGGGAAAGGCTGTACTCGCGCACGGAATTCCTGCCGGTGCTGCAGGCGGGAATCGCGGTGGCGCAACCGGATCTGTCGCACGCGGGCGGGATTTCCGAGGTGCGCCGGATCGCGTCGCTCGCCGAGACCTTCGACGCGCTGCTCGCGCCGCACTGTCCACTCGGGCCACTCGCGCTGGCGGCGAGCCTGCAGGTCGCCTTCGCGACGCCGAACTTCCTGATCCAGGAACAAAGTCTCGGCATCCACTACAACGTCGAGGCCGACCTGCTGGACTACGTCCTCGACCGGGAGCCGTTCGCCTTCCACGGCGGCGCGATCCGGCGGTGGGAAGCGCCCGGGCTCGGCGTGAGCATCGACGAGGACGCGGTGCGCGAGGCCGACCGGACCGGGCACCGCTGGCGGAACCCCGTGTGGCGGCACGAAGACGGTTCGTTCGCGGAATGGTGAGGCGCGACTGGACGCCGTGGCCGGGGGAGCGGTTCGGCCTCGGGGAAGGGCTGCGGCACGTCGGCGGCAGGCTGGTGATGACCGACATCCTCACCGGCAGGCTGCTTTCGCTACCGCCCGAGCCGGTCGCGGGGCCGGAAGTCCTGGTACAGCTGGACGAACCGCTCGGCGCCGTCGCGCCGCTGGTGGACGGCGGCTGGATCGCCGCGGCGGGTAGGGGCGTCGCGGTGCTCGGCGACCCGGTGCGCTGGCTCGCCCGGCCGGCCGCCGCGGGCATGCGGATGAACGACGGCGCCGCCGACCCCGCGGGCCGGTTCTGGGCAGGCTCGATGGCCTACGACAACACCGCGGGCGCGGGTGTGCTCTACCGCGTCGATCCGGACGGGACGGTGACCGCCGCGGTGCGGGACATCACCGTGCCCAACGGCCCGGCCTTCGACGCCGCGGGCACGACGATGTACCTGGCCGACAGCGCGCGCAAGGTGATCCACCGCTTCGCGATCGACCCGGCCACCGGCGAGCCAGGTCAGCGCGCGGTGTTCGCGAGGGTGCGCGAAGGGAGCCCCGACGGGATGACCGTGGACGCGGAAGGCTTTGTGTGGTCGGCGATCTGGGGCGGCGGGCAGGTTGTCCGCTTCGCGCCGGACGGCACCGTCGACCGCGTGCTGCCCGTGCCCGCCACGCAGCCGACGAGCGTCTGCCTGACCGGCTCGCACCTTGTGGTGACGAGCGCGGCGCACGGCCTCGCCACTCTGGGTCCGTTGGATGGTGCGGTGTTGGCCACGCCGTGCGGGGTGCGCCCGGTGCCTGTGCGGGTGGTGTCTGTCCTTGTGTAGGGACCGGCGGCTTGTCCTTCGCGGCTCGCATCTTGTGGTCATGGGGCGCGGCGCGTGGTCTCGCCGTTCGGGGTCCGTTGGATGGTGCGGTGTTGGCCACGCCGTGCGGGGTGCGCGCGGTGGGGGTGCGGGTGGTGTGTGTCGTTGTGTAGGGAGCGGTGGCTTGTCCTTCGCGGCTCGCATCTTGTGGTCATGGGGCGCGGCGCGTGGTCTCGCCGTTCGGGGTCCGTTGGATGGCGCGGTGTTGGCCACGCCGTGCGGGGTGCGCCCGGTGGCGGTGCGGGTGGCGTTGGGTTGAGCTATTTCTCTTTGTGGGGGCTGGGTCTCGGGCGGTTGCTTGGCGAGCGCACCGGCGGGAGGCGCTGAGCTACTCCTCCTTGTGCAGGGAGCGGCGGATCTCGGCCAGCTTGTCCTTCGCGATCTTGTCGCGTTCGGCCAATTTCTCGTCGAGCGCCGCCGTCTCGGCCGCTTCGGTGGGCAGCTCACCCGCCCCGGCGGCGGTGGCGATCCGGTTCTCGATCCGGTCGCGCACGTAGTCGAAGCTGGGGACCCCGTCTTCGGTGTAGTCCGGCTCGTCGCTCATGGCTCCAGTGTGCCTCAGATCTTGACGACCACCTTCGCCCGCGCGTGCTCGGTCTCCAGGTACCGGATCGCCGCCGGCACCTCCTCCAGCGGATAGGTCCGGTCGATCACCGGGGCGAGGTCACCCGCCTCGGCCAGCTCACGCAGGTCGGCCAGCACTTCGAGGCTCGGCTCCGTGCTCAGGATGACCACCCGCTGCCGGACGAACCGGCCGAAGAACTGGGCCTTGAGAATCAAGCCCATCGGGCCGACGAGACTGCCGCCGTCGGACACCCCGCCGCCGGAGAGGACCACGGTGCCGTCCGGGACGAGCGCGCGGCGCAGCGCCGTCAGGGAATGGTTGCCCACCAAGTCGAACACCGCGTCGTAGCGCTGCCCGGCGCGGGTGAAATCCTGCGCGGTGTAGTCGACGACGTGGTCCGCGCCGAGCGACGTCATCAGCTCGACGTTCCGTGTGCGGCACACCGCCGTCACCTCGGCGCCGTACTTTTTTCCCAGCTGCACGGCGAAAGTGCCCACGCCACCGGACGCCCCGTTGATCAGCAGCCGCTGCCCGGGCCGCACCCGTACCGCGTCGCGCAACCCGACCAGCGCCGTGCCCGCCGCGAGCGGCATCGCCGCCGCCTGCTCGTAACTCAGATTCGCCGGTTTGCGTTCCACCAGTCCCGCCGGCGCGCACGCGAATTCGGCGAACGCCCCGTCGGTGAATCCGAGATCGCCATACACGTCGTCGCCCGGCCGGAACCGCGTGACCTCTTCGCCGACGGCCATCACTTCCCCCGCGAAATCCCGGCCGCGGATCTTGCGTTTCGGCCCGCTGCGGCCGAAATACGCCGGGCTCGCCAGCCGCGCCAGTTTCGGGTCGCCCCGCATGATGTGCCAGTCGGCCGCGTTCACCGCCGCCGCGCGCACCGCGACGAGCACTTCGTTCGCCGCCGGTTCCGGTTCCGGCACTTCGGTCAGCCGCAGTTGTTCCGGTGGCCCGTAGGCCTCCTGCACGATCGCCTTCATCCGGATCTCCCCGTTTTCGTGAAAAGAAAAGGCGTAGCAGCGAGCGTAGTGAAGGCGCCGGGAATCGGGTATCGGGGAGAAACCCTAAGGGAGGCGCGGGCGTCCTGAAATCCGGATTCACTCTTCGGCCAGCGCGGCCCGCAGCACCTCGTGCGACTCTTCGTCGTAGGCGATCAGGAAGATCTTCTCGACCTCGGTCGGCGTTTCGCGCAGCGTGCGGACGGCTATCCGGGCCGCTTCGCCGGCCGGGTAGCCGTAGACGCCGGTCGCGATCGCGGGGAAGGCGACCGTTCCGGCCGCCAGTTCGCCCGCCGTTTCGAGCGCGTTCCGGTAGCACGCGGCCAGCACCTCGGCCTCGCCGCTGCCGCCGCCCTCCCACACCGGGCCGACCGTGTGGATGATGTGCCGCACCGGCGGGTCGAGATCGAAGCCCGGGGTCGCGATGGCCTCACCCGGCCGGCAGGGGCCCAGTGCCGCGCCGGCCTTGGCGAGTCTGGGGCCCGCTGCCCGGTGGATGGCGCCGTCGACCCCGCCCCCGCCCTGCAGGGACTCGTTCGCGGCATTGACCAGTGCGTCCACGTCGAGCCGGGTGATGTCACCCAGAATCACCTCGATCGCCACCATGGGGTGAATCCTGCACCACCCGTGCGCCCGGTGCCAGGCTTTGCCCGCTTCGAGATCACTCCGGCATACTTCGGTTTCGTGCGGGTCGTGACCTGGAACCTGTGGTGGCGGTTCGGTCCCTGGCAGCAGCGCCGCCGGGCCATCCTGTCCGTCCTCGCCGAGCTGCGGCCGGACGTCGTCGGCCTGCAGGAGGTGTGGGCCGCGGACGGGGAAAACCTGGCGGGCTGGCTCGCCGGCGAGCTCGGGCTGCACTGGATGTGGGAGCACACGCGGCATCCGCGGTACTGGCCCGAGCGCACCGGCGAGCACGACGCCGACAGCGGCAACGCGGTGCTCAGCCGGTGGCCGATCAGCGACCGCGCGACGAAGGCCCTGCCCAGCCCACGCCACGCCGGCCGGCTGGCGGTCTACGCGCGGCTCGACACGCCGGGCCGCCCGCTGCCGTTCTTCACCACCCACCTCACCTCGGCCGCGCACGCTTCCGCCGTCCGTCGCGAACAGGTGCGGACGCTGGCGGCGTTCGTCGCCGAGCGCACGTGGCGGGGCGCGTACCCGCCCGTGCTGACCGGGGATTTCAACGCCTGGCCCGATTCGGACGAGATCCGGCTCCTCGGCGGCTACCGGACCGAGCCCGCCGCGCCCGGCCTGGTCCTGCTCGACGCGTGGGAGTTCGCCGCGCCGGGCACGCCCGCGGTGACGTGGGATCCGCGCAACCCGTACGTCCCGGACAATTCACCGGGCGCGCGGATCGACTACGTCTTCGCGGGGCCAGGATGGGGCTGCTCACCGTGGCGCGCGGGCGACGGACCGGTCGGTGAGGTGTGGCCCTCAGATCATGCGGCCGTGGTCGCCGATCTGACGCCGCCTGCTTAGGGTTTGCGGCCCACCGCGGCGTAGACCATCGACTGGGACGGGTCGGTCAGGTCCGTGCGCAGTTCGGGGGCGATCGTGGGGTCCGGGCGCCAGTCCGGGACCCATGTGATGCCCGGCTCGACGAGCGGGTAGTCGCCAAGGAACTCGGCGAACTCCGTGCGGCTGCGCCAAACCAGCGGGTTCTGCGTCTTCGCGTAATGCCGCGTGTACGCGTCCAGTTGCTCCTGCTGGGCGGGCGTCACCGCGTCCAGCGTGCCGTGGGAGAGCACGAGCGCCGAGCCCGGCGCGAGCCGCTGCCGGTAGTCGGCGAGCGCGGCCTGCGGCCACTCCTCGTCCGGGATGAAGTGCAGGACGGCGACGACGAGCAGCGCGGTCGGCCGTGCCGGGTCGAGGATTCCGGTGTCGAGCACCCGCTGCCACAGTTGGTCCGGGTCGCGCAGGTCGGCCTGGACCATGCCGTGCCTGCCCGGTTCGCCGGTCTGCTCCAGCTGGACCTGGCCGTGCGCGATGGCGACCGGCTCGTTGTCGACGTACACGACCTTGGAGCGCGGGTTCAGCTCGCCCGCGACCTCGTGCACGTTGCCCACGGTGGGGATCCCGGAGCCGATGTCGACGAACTGCGCTATTCCCTCGGCGAGGCAGTAGCGCACCGCGCGGCGCAGGAAGGCGCGGTTGGCTTTCGCCATGTCGCGTACCCAGGGGAGCAGCTCGATCGCCCGTTCGGCCGCCGCCCTGTCGATCGCCCAGTTCGTTTCGCCGCCGAGGAAGTAGTCGTACATCCGGGCCGCGCTGGCCCGTTCCAGGTCGACGTCCTGGGGCGGCCGCCCCGGCGGGGTCGGATCGGTCACCACGCCTCCCGTCTGCCACCAGACCGTTGCCGACAGTACTACGGCGAGCGCGTACCGCACACGGTCCGTGTGACTGTCCTCAATGGACCGGGGAATTACCGGGGCCCGCGCGTAGGTTGGCTGGTGCGTTGGCTTTCGGAGGAAGGATCTGCCGCATGGGCGCGTTCGAGGTGCTGGACAACCCGTCGTGGAGCTCGCTGACCGGCCCGCACGCCGGTTTCGCCGAGCGGCACGGGCAGGTGCTGCGGTACCCGGTGGACATGAGCCCGTTCCTGGGCGTGCCGAGCGAGCCCGGCCCGGAGGCCTGGGCGGATGTGGCCGGCCTCGTCGGTCCGGGTGGCACGGTGGTCATCGCCGCGCCGTCCGGCGTACCGGAGGATTGGACGGTGCTGGACATCACGCCCGGCGTCCAGCTGGTGGACGACGGGGTGGAGGGGGCCGAGGACCCGGAAGCCGTCGTGCTCACCGGAGCGGATGTGCCCGAAATGCTCGAGCTGGTCGCGCGCACGCGGCCGGGCCCGTTCCTGAAGCGCACCGTCGAGATGGGCACGTACCTCGGGATTCGCCGGGAGGGCAGGCTCGTGGCGATGGCGGGGGAGCGGATGCACCCGCCGGGCTGGACCGAGATCAGCGCCGTGTGCACCGACGCGGAGTTCCGCGGCCAGGGGCTCGGCACGCGTCTGGTGCTGGCGGTCGTCGCCCGTATCCGGGCCCGGGGCGACAGGCCCTTCCTGCACGCCGCGGCCTCGAACACCGGCGCGATCCGGTTGTACGAGTCGCTCGGGTTCCGATTGCGGATGCGGCCGGACTTCGTGGCGCTCCGGGTGCCTGAGGCCTAGATACCGGCGCGGGTTCAGTTCCCCACGGGACACACCGGAACCCGGCAACGCGAAGCGAGCCACCCCACCGACCACACCCCTCCACCGCCCCGATCCCCAGCCCGCTCTTGCGATCTTGCCGCTGGGTCAAGGCATCTTTCCCGCCTTGACGCAGTGACAAGATCGCGAACACTCACAGATCGGGGCGGTGGTGGGGTGCACACAGCGCGGCCACGCGCGTCCGTTGCTGTCTCAAGCCCCAACGCACGGTTTCGCCCCCTCACTCCGACAAGGTAAGACTTAACACCGGTGTCAGGTTCAAGCCCGGAGGTGGGACGGTGCGGATCGGCGAGCTGGCCAGGCGGACCGGGGTGAGCGAACGCTCGTTGCGCTACTACGAGCAGCAGGGCATCCTCACCGCGGAGCGGACCGAAGGCGGGCAGCGCCGGTACCCGGATAGCGCGGTGGACCGGGTGATCCGGATCCAGGAACTGTTCGCGGCCGGGGTGTCCAGCGCCAAGATCAAGCAGCTGCTGCCGTGCCTGCGTGACGCCGACGGCGGCCCGTCCGAGAAGGCCGACGGGCAGCTGGTGCGCGACCTGCGCGCGGAGCGAGACCGGATCGATCGCATGGTCGCCGACCTGCTGCGTTCGCGCGAGGTGCTGGACGGGGTGATCAGGGCCGCGGCGGAATGAGCCCGGCCTTCGCCTCGGCGAACGGCGGTCGCTCCACGGTCTGCACGTGCGCGGTCCGCGGCATCCACTCGCCCATGACCTGGGCGAACTGGGTGATCGTGTCCTCCTGGCCGCCCACGTCGTGGCGGCGCAGCACGCAGCCGAGGATCTCCCTGGCCATCACCCCGAGCTCCAGCAGCGAACGGTTGCGGTGCTTGCGGACGCCGAGGTTCACCTGCGCCAGCCCGGCCAGCCCGAACCGCCGGAAAGCGTCCACCAGCAGCCCGATCTCCACCCCGTAGCCGGGCGCGAACGGCACGGACTCGAGGAACGAGCGGGTGGCCGCGTACTCGCCGCCGAGCGGCTGGATGATCCCGGACAGCTCCGGCCACAACGCGGCGAGCACGGGCCGGGCCAGCAGTTCGGTGACCCGGCCGCCCCCGGTTTCGGTCTGCGCGCCCTCCATCCGCAGCGGCCGCCGGTAGAACCCCTTGACCAGGTTGACTTTCCGGTCCAGCAGCAGTGGCCCGAGCAGGCCGGGCACGAACCCGGGATCCGGCTCCACCAGGTCCGAGTCCACGAACACGATCACGTCCCCGGACGTCGCGCCGAGGGACCGCCACAGGACCTCGCCTTTCCCTGGCTGCGGCGGCAAATCGGGCAGGACGTCGTCGCGGTGCACCACGCGCGCGCCGGCGGCGGCCGCGACCGCGGCGGTGCGGTCGGTGGAGGCGGAGTCCATCACGACCAGCTCGTCGACCAGCGAACCGAGCAGCGGGACCACCGACGCGACGACGCCGCCGACGGTGGCCTCCTCGTTCAGCGCGGGCAGTACGACGCTGACCACGCGCCCGTCCTTCGCGGCGGTGAGCTCGTCGATCGTCCAAGCGGGCCGCTGCCACGTGTTGCGGCCGAACCAGGACGCGGTTTCCGGGTGCATACCCGCCAGTATTTCATTCGCCCGGCGCGGATCTCCCCCGCCGCACCCGGGTCCATTGTGGACACAGCGAAGGCCCGCCTCGCGGGCGGGCCTTCGCGCGGCCGGGAAATCAGCCCTGCTGCCCCTTCCGCACCCCGGCTTCGATGCGGTCGCCGAGGTCTTTGTCCACAGTGCGCCAGTACTCGAAAGCACGCTGCAGCACCGGTTCCGTCACCCGGTTCAGCAGATGCCCGACGACGTTGCCCACCAGCCGCTCACGCGCGGCGTCGTCGAGGACTTCGCGGACCATCGTGCCCGCCTGGCCCCAGTCGTCGTCCTGCTCGCGCAGGGCGTACGCGGTGCGGACCATCTCGCCGTCGGCCTCCCAGCCCGCGGGCGTGCCGTACCGCTGGGTGTCCGCCGCCGGGCCGCCCTTGGAGTTCGGCGCGTAGACCGGGTCCGACACGTTCTCGTACCGCATGTGCCCGTCCTTCGAGTAGCTGTGCACGGGCGACTTCGGGCGGTTGACGGGCAGCTGCTTGTAGTTCGCGCCGATCCGGTAGCGGTGCGCGTCCGGATAGGAGAACAGCCTGCCCAGCAGCATCTTGTCCGGGCTCGGCCCGATTCCCGGCACCAGGTTGCTCGGCTCGAACGCGGCCTGCTCGATCTCCGCGTGGTAGTCGGCCGGGTTGCGGTCCAGCGTCATCTTCCCGACCTCGATCAGCGGGTAGTCGCCGTGCGGCCACACCTTCGTCAGGTCGAACGGGTTGAACCGGTAGGTCTTGGCGTCCTCGAACGGCATGATCTGCACGTGCAGCGTCCAGCTCGGGTACTCGCCGCGCTCGATCGCCTCGAACAGATCACGCGTGTGGTAGTCGGTGTCCTTCGCCGCCATCTGGTCGGCCTCGTCCTGGGTGAAGAACTCGATGCCCTGGTCGGTCTTGAAGTGGTACTTGACCCAGAACTTCGCGCCCTCGGCGTTGACCCACATGTAGGTGTGCGAGCTGTAGCCGTTCATGTGGCGCCAGGTCCGCGGGATACCGCGGTCGCCCATCAGCCAGGTCACCTGGTGCGCCGACTCCGGCGAGAGCGTCCAGAAGTCCCACTGCATGTCGTGGTCGCGCAGGTTGTTGTCGGCACGGCGTTTCTGCGAGCGGATGAAGTGCTGGAACTTCATCGGGTCGCGCACGAAGAACACCGGGGTGTTGTTGCCGACCATGTCGTAGTTGCCCTCGGTGGTGTAGAACTTCACCGCGAACCCGCGCGGGTCGCGCCAGGTGTCGGGGCTGCCCCGCTCGCCGGCCACGGACGAAAACCGGGCCACCAGCTCGGTTTCCACGCCGGGCTGGAACACCGCCGCCCTGGTGTACGCGCTCACGTCGTTCGTCACCCGGAACCGGCCGAAGGCCCCGCCGCCCTTGGCGTGCGGCTGCCGCTCGGGCACCCGCTCGCGGTTGAACTGGGCCATCTGCTCGATGAGGTAGTGATCCTGCAGCAGGATCGGGCCGTCGGAGCCGACGGTGAGCGAATGCTCGTCGCTCTCGACCGGGATCCCGGCGTCATCCGTGGTCGGCCGTGGTTCGGTCTGGGTCATGGTCCCTCCTCGTGGTGGTTTTCCGCGCAGCCGGGGCAACGGCCCCAGAACACCACCTCGGCCTCCTCGAGCCGGAACCCGTGGGTGTCGCCGGGTGTCAGGCAGGGCCGGGCGCCGCTGAGGCAGTCGACGTCCTCGGTCCGGCCGCACCGGCGGCACACGAGGTGGTGGTGGTTGTCCCCGGCACGGCGTTCGAACCGGGCCGGGTGACCGGGCAACTCGATTTTCCTGAGCAGGCCCGCCTTCGTGCAGACCGCGAGCACGTCGTAGAGCCCCTGGGTGGACACCGAACCCAGGTACGGGCGTACTCCGGCGCCGATGCTGTCCACTGTGGAATGGGGATGGCCCGCCAGCCAGGCGAGCACCGCGCGCCGTGGCCCGGTGACCCGCAGACCGGCCCGCCGCAGCGCCGCGAGCGCCGCGCCGCCGGGGTCGATCGACGGGAAAGCCATCCCGGGCCACCCTCCCTCCTGATCTGGAGTCAGTCAAGTCAAGGGTTGCCCGGTGGCGGCCGCGTCAAACCAGCCCGATCAGGCGATCCCGCCGTTGGCGAAAAGCACCTGGCCGTTGACCCAGCGGCCGGGGCCGGCGAGGAAGGCCACAGCTTCGGCGATGTCCTCGGGGCTGCCGAGGCGTTCGAGCGGCGGCTGCGCGGCGAGCCGGTCGATCACGGCCTGGTCCTTCCCGTCGAGGAACAACGGGGTGGCCGTCGGCCCCGGCGCCACCGCGTTGACCGTGACGTCGCGCCCGCGCATTTCCCGCGCCAGCACCAAAGTCATCGCCTCGACCGCGCCCTTGCTGGCCGCGTACCCGGCGTACTCCGGGAAGGCGAGCCGGGTGACCGAGGTGGAGAAGTTGACGATCGCGCCCCCGTCGCGGATGCGGCGGGCCGCCTGCTGTGCCACCACGAACGTGCCTCGGATGTTGACGCGGTGCATCCGGTCGAGGTCGTCGAGCGAGAATTCGGCGACGGGGCCGAGTAGCATGATCCCGGCGGTGTTGACCACGACGTCGACGCCGCCGAAGGCCGCCTCGGCCGCGTCGAACGCCGCGGACATGTCGCTCTCCTCGGCGACGTCCCCGCCGACCGCGATGGCGTGCCCGCCCGCCTGCTCGATCGCGGTGACGACCTCGTCGGCCCTGCTCTTGTTGCCCGCGTAGTGCACGGCGACGGCCATCCCGTCGGCGGCGAGCCGCTCGGCGACCGCGCGGCCGATGCCGCCGGAGCCGCCCAGGACCAGCGCGCTTCTCTTGCCGGACATGACTTCCTCCTTCTTGTGGACGCTGCGTTCATTTAAGCACTTTGTGAACGGGTCGTCCATATGTCAGGCTGGGCCGGTGGAGAAACGAGGACGGGGCCGCCGGCCCGCGGCGCAGGTGCGGGGCGAGATCCTGGACGCCGCCGGCAAGCTGCTGCTGGACGAGGGCATGGGCGCGTTCACCATCGAGCGGGTCGCGGCCGAGGCCGGCGCGAGCAAGACCACCATCTACAAGTGGTGGGCGTCGAAGGGCGCGCTGGCGCTGGACGGGTACTTCCACGCCGTCGAGTCCACGCTGGCCTTCCCCGATACCGGCGACATCGAACGCGATCTGCTCACCCAGATCCGCGCGTTCGCCCGGCTGCTCACCCGGACGCGGGCCGGGCGGGTGATCGCGGAGCTGATCGGCCAGGCGCAGACGGACGAGGACCTCGCCGCCGCGTTGCTGGAGCACTATTCCGGGCCACGGCGGCAACTGGCGGTGGCCGCGATGGAACGCGCCAGGGAGCGCGGGGAACTGGCCGCCGGCGTGGACTTCGAGGTGGTGGTGGACCAGTTGTGGGGCGCCTGCTACCACCGGCTGCTGCTGCCGAACCTGCCGATCACGGAGAAGTTCGCGACCTCGCTGGTGCGCAATGTGCTGCGCGGGATCCGGGCCTGATCCTCAGTGCCGCCCGGTGAGGTAGCGGGTCAGCATCGCGACGATCTCGTTCTCCAGCCGCACGGGGTCGGCGGGCCGCGGCGAGGCGATCAGCGGGTGCACGACGAAATGCATCAGCGCGATCACCAGCCGGGTCGCGGTTTCGACGTCGGCGACCCGGACTTCGGGGTGGTTTTCGAACAGGGCACGGAAGTAGTCCACCTCCGCCTGCTGGTAGGAGGTGATCTGGTCGACGAGCGCGGTGGGGCCGGGCGCCCGTTCCATCATCAGCCGCAGCAGTTCCGGGTCGTCGCGGTGGTTTTCGATCGAGGCGCGGACGAAGAGGCGGAGGAGGTCTTCGAGCGACCGCGGCAGCTCGCGGTCCCGCAGGTCCTCGAGCGCCGTGCGGCCTTCGGCGAGGTGGCGGGTGAGCAGTTCGAGCAGGATCGCGTCCTTGTTCGGGAAGTACTGGTACAGCGAGCCGATCGAGATCCGGGCCCGTTCGGCGATGCGGTTCGTGGTGACCGCGGCGTAGCCGTGCTCGGTGAAAACGTGAGCAGCCGCGTCGAGGATCCGTTGCCGGGTGAGCTCCGCGCGCACCTGGCGTGGCTGTTTACGAGGCTGAAGCCTGCGCTCGTCCACGGGGCCGCTCCCTCCTTTCCGCGTCGCCAAAAGCGAGTAGCGCGCGAACTGAACAATTGCTCATAATTGTGCCATGACCTGCGATGTCGCGGGAATCGACGAGGATCCGAAGGGAAGGGAGCCGCCATGACGCACGCCCGCGTCCGGCCGCGGCCCGTCGCGCCTGCCGAGGTCAGGGCCAGGCTGGGCGAGCCGGAGACGATACTGAAGGACAAGAAGAAGGACCGCGTCGACGAGTCCGCGCGCCGGTTCATCGCCCACTCGCCGTTCCTCACGCTCGCGACGGCGGACGCGGCGGGAAACCTGGACTGCTCGCCCCGCGGCGACTACCCGGGCTTCGTGAAGGTGCTCGACGAGCACACGCTCGCGATCCCGGACCGGCCGGGCAACAGGATCGCCGACTCGTTCGGCAACCTCGCCGAGAACCCCAAGGCGGGCCTGCTGTTCCTGGTGCCGGGGATGCGGGAAACCCTGCGGGTCAACGGCCGCGCCTATCCGACCGACGAACCCGGGGTGCTCGCCCGGATGCAGGCCGAGGCGCGGGAACCGGTGCTGGCCATCGTGGTCGAGGTGGCCGAGGTGTACTTCCACTGTGGACGCGCGCTGCTCCGCTCGCGGTTGTGGGATCCGGCGAGCCAGGCGCTGGCGGACGAGATGCCTTCGATCGGCGAGCTGGTGGCCACGCAGCTCGGCTCGGACATCGATCCCGCCGTGCTCGAGCAGGCTCTCGAAGCCGGTTACCGCGAGCTGTACTGACGGGGGTTTTCCATGCAGCACACGGTCATCGACCGGATCGAGCCGATCGCCGACGACGTGGTTTCGGTGGCTCTGCGCGGCGCGGACGGGCCGCTCGCGCCGTGGCAGCCGGGGGCGCACATCGATCTCGCGCTGCCGAACTGGCTGGTGCGCCAGTACTCCCTGTGCGGTGACCCGGCCGATCGCGAGCGCTACCAGGTCGCGGTGCGGCACGAGCGGCTCAGCCGGGGTGGCTCGGAGTACGTGCACCTGTTCTTGCGTGCCGGTCGTCCCCTCGAAGTTTCCTTGCCCCGCAACCACTTCCCGCTGGCGCTAGCGCCGGAGTACCTGTTCGTCGCGGGCGGGATCGGCATCACGCCCCTTCGCCCGATGCTGCGTTCGGTGGTGGAAGCGGGCGCCAAGGCGACCCTCGTGTATGTGGGCAGGTCGCGCGCGGCCATGCCGTTCGCGGACGAACTCCTTGCCACGTATGGCGATCTGGTGCGCCTCTTCGTGACCGGAGCGAACGGCAGGCCCGATTTCGGCGCGTTGGCAAGGGAACTCGGCCCGCGGGCGCACGTCTACTGCTGCGGCCCGGCCCCGATGCTCGACGCGGCCGAGGCGGCGTTCCCCGCCGGGCGCTTCCACGCCGAGCGATTCCGCCCCGTGCCAAGGACTTTCGGGCCGGACGAACCGTTCGAAGCCGTCTGTGCCCGCAGTGGACGGACGGTCGAAGTCCCGGCCGGCACATCCTTGCTGGACGCGCTGAACCACGCGGGTTGCCGCATTCCTTCCGGCTGCCGGGAAGGCGTGTGCGGCAGCTGCGAAATCTCCGTCGTCGAAGGCGAACCCGAACACCGCGACGACATCGGCGCGCCGCCCGGCCGGTGCTATCCCTGTGTTTCCCGTGCGCTCTCACCGCGGCTGGTTTTGGATCTGTGAAAGGAGTCGAAGTTCGCGGTCAGGACAGGGGCCGGATCTCGATCTCGGCCAGTACGCCGTAGTGGTCGCTGAGCGGGGGATCGGTCAGTACCACCTCGCAGCGGCGGACGTGGGCGGCCACCTCGGGGTGGTTGTGCCGCGAGCCGACCAGCACGTAGTCGATCCGGCGGGCGTGCGGCGACTGGCCCACGAGCGCGTCGACGACCGGCGCCGCCAGCGGGTTTTCGGTGGTCCAGGTGTGGCCCTCGCCGCCGTCGCCGCCGATCGTCCAGCTGTCGTGGTAGTGCACGCTGGTGCACTCGGACACGGCGCGGCCGGCGAGGAAGCGCATGCTGTCGGCGTCCGGCGTCGCGTCGAAATCCCCGGCGATCACGCTCGGCACGGGGCCGCGCAGCTTGGCGTCGAAGTCGGCGATCGCGCGCGCCTGCGCGAGCCGGGCGGCCTCGCTGTCCAGCCGCCACGTGGGTTTCACCGCGAGGAAGAGCAGATCCCCGCCGACGGGCAGCTTGATCGTGGCCGCGATCGCGCATTCCACCGAGTCGCCTTCGGGCAGCTCGACGGCCTCCACAGCGGACGGTTTCCACCGCGACGCGAGGGCCGTGCCCGCCTGGCGGGTCAGATCGTGGGGAGCGAGCAGATCTGTCTGGTGCACGGCGAAAAGATCGGTGCCCGCCAGCACCCGCGCCAGCTGTTCACGGCCGACTTCCTGCAGGGACACCAGATCCGGCCGCAGCGCGGCTATCGCGCCGGGCAGCAGCGGCTGCCGGAAGGCGGGGCCCTCGGTGTTCCACACGTTGAGGGTCAGCACGCGCAGGCTGAGACTCCGTTCCACGAAAAAGACGATACCAGTGTTCCGTCAGTCGAAACAGCGTCCTTTGTGGATCGACCCGCTCACGGGCCGAAGCGCACCACGACGGAGGTCCCTTTCGGACTCTGGGTTCCGGGGGGCGGGTTCTGCTGCGCGACCCGCCGCCCGTCCGGGGGCGTGGCCGGGTCGACTTCCAGTTTGAGCGAGGTCTTGCCCAGCGCGGTCGCGGCCTGGCTCTCGTCGAGGCCCGTCAGGTCCGGGACCGCTTCGGTGCCGATCGTGGCGTTCAGCAGGTCCTGCCGTGCCTGGTCCGAGGATTTGGCGGAAAAGTAGTAGGCGATCGCCGAGCCGACGCTCGCGGTGAGGCCACCGATCAAGGCGCTGCGCAGGCTCGTGTCGTTCACGGCGAAGGTGAAGGCCGTGAACATCACGAGCCCGAGCACGAGGCTGATCGCGATCCAGCTGCGCACCACGCTGCCGCCGTCGGCGCCGGGACCCGTCGCGCGCGCCAGGATCACGATCAGCCCGGCGCCCAGCACCGCGGCCGCCACGATCAGCACCACCAGCAACGTCTGGCCCCAGGACAGCGTCATCGCTCCTCCGATCCCCGCCGGACAGCCAGGAACTCGCGCCGCCGCGGCCGGGTGTTACGCCTGCCCGCGTGGTTCACCGGAACGGTCCACAGGTGCGGCCGGAGTGCGGCCGGTCACCACGGCGAGAGCGGGCCGCGGCCAGGAGCTATCGTCGGGAGCGAGATGGGAACGGGCGCAGCGGCGAACCACGCCGGGTTCCGCCACGAAGCGATGTGCTACGGCTCGGACGAGGAACTGGTGAACGTCCTCGTTCCCTTCCTCCTGGCCGGATCCGAGGCCGGTGAGCCCACCCTGGTTTCGCTCGGCGAGCACGCTTCGGCCGTGGTGCGCGAAGCACTTCCGCCGGGCGCGGCGGTCGCTTTCCTGGACGGGGGCGGTGTTTACGCCCGGCCGGCCACGGTGATCAAGATGTACCGCCAGTTGCTGGCCGAGCACGTCGCGGCGGGCGCGCGCCGGATCCGGGTCTGCGGGGAGATCCCGTTCGCCCCTCGCGCCTGGGATTGGTGGGCCCGCTACGAGGCCGTCGTCGGTGAGGCGTACGGCGAGTTTCCCCTGTGGGCAGTGTGCGCGTACGACACGAGAACCACTCCGCGGCCGGTGCTCGACGACGTGGCGCGCACGCATTCTCTGCTCGCGGCGGGGTCCGGCGAGTACCGGGCCAGCGCGAGCTTCGCGCCGGAGGCGGTGTTGCGCGAGCGGCGTGCCCCGGAGCCCGATTCCCTGCAGTACGGGCCACCGGTGTTCGAACTCCACGATCCTTCGGTGATGGCGGTCCGGCGGGCGCTGGCGGAGAACCACGGCGAGGTCCTTTCCGGATCGGGGCTTGCCGATTTCCAGGTCGCCGTGAGCGAGGTCGTCACCAACGCGATCGAACACGGGCGGCCACCGGTGTCCGTGCGGATGTGGCGCGGGGCCGGCCGCCTCGTCGTGACCGTGACCGACCGCGGCGACGGCCCGGCCGAGCTCGCCGCCGGGCTGCTGCCCGCGCCCAAGGCTCCGCTCGGCGGGCTCGGGTTGTGGATGGCGTACCAGCTGTGCGACCACGTGACCTTCGGGCCCGGCCTCGGAGGCGGGTTCAGCATCCGGCTCACCGCGGGCGACCTCTCCGGCGCTTAGCCGCGGCACGCTACTCCGGCCGAACGTGATGATCATCACCCTTTCGGGGGACTCGGTACGTCCGGCGTCCAGCCCGTGGGAGCGCGCTCCGGATTCGTCGCCGTCTTGATTATTGTGTCCCGCCCGGTAAGCGCGCCCTTTTCCCCGGCCCGCGAAAAAGGGCCGGATATACGGTGTTCAGAGCGGCATTCCGCTGACGTGGGACTTCGGCGTGTCCCGGCGTGGCGGAAATCGCCCGTCGAAATCTTCAAGGCATTCACGAACCGTCCACATGGGCCGGGCTGGAAGCGCTTTCCGCGTTTCGCCGGGCCGATCCGCGGTCGCGCGCGCCAGGGTGGGGCCGCGATCCGGGCCGCGAAGCGGGTACGCCATCATGTCGCGGTCGGGCTGAAGACCGGGGCCACCGAAAGGGCACCCGATCGTCCGCTTGACACAGGTGATTGAGTACACCGCGTCGGCCCGCTGGAAGCGTTTTCCCCGATCACGTGGAGCGTCGTGAAGAAACAAGAGAAGTCTGGCGAAGGCCACCACAAGTCGATCAGAAAGCGGCTGACCGGGACCGTGCTGGTCCCGAGTATCACGCTGATCGTGATGTGGGTGGCCCTGTCCGCGTACTTCGTGGTCAACGGCGTCTACGTGCGCACGGTGGCCTCCAGCGTGCAGGACGTGTCCATCCCGGCCGTCACCGCGCTCGGCGCGGTGCAGCAGGAACGGCAGCTGAGCCTGATCTACCTCGACCGCCCCGGCGGCGGGCTGACCGATCTGCAGAAGCAGCAGCAGGACATCGACCGCGAGCTGGTCAGCCTGCGCAGCGCCATGTCCTCGATCAAGGACCTGGTCCCGGACGAGATCGCGCAGCGCGTGAGCGACCTGGAGTCCCGGCTCGACCAGCTGCCCGCGGTGCGCACCCAGATCGCCCTGCGCACGGTCAGCAAGACCCAGGTCAACGACTTCTACAACACCCTGATCGACACCGCGGCCGGGCTGTTCGACGCCCAGGCCCGGATGGTGCCCGACGTGACCGCGACCCAGGGCGGCATCGGCGCGGTCGAGATCTTCCGCGCGTCGGACTCGATGTCGCGCGCCGCGTCGCTGGGCACCAGCGCCTTCGCCGCCGGCACCTTCTCGGTGCCCGACCATCTGCAGTTCTCGCAGCTGGTCGGCTCCTACCGCGCCGCGCTGGCCAAGCTCGCGCCGTTCATGAACTCCGAGGTCGGAAAGCGCTATCAGGACCTGCTCGCCAGCGACGCGTGGCAGCGGCTCTCCGCCGCCGAGGACGCGCTGATCACGCACGGCCCCGGCACGTTCCGCACCGGCTCGAACGGGCTCACCGTCACCGAGACCGACTGGCGCTCGCTGACCGACCAGATCGCCGACCAGCTCGTCGGGCTCACCATCGACCAGGCCGACCGCGCGTCCAGCCAGGCGCTCGACGACGGGAACGCCAACCTGCGCAACGCGATCCTCGGCAGTGTGGTCGCGCTGCTCGCCGCGGTCGCGTCGATCTACGTCGCCGTCCGCGTGTCGCGCACCCTCGTCGACCGCACCCTGCTGACCCGCCTCGAGCGGCTGCGCAACGACTCGCTGGAGCTGGCCCGCACCCGGCTGCCGAACATCGTCGGCAGGCTCAAGGAGGGCCAGCCGGTCGACGTCGGCGCCGAGCTGCCGCGGCTGGACCACGGCAAGGACGAGATCGGGCAGGTGGCCGAGGCGTTCAACATGGCGCAGCTGACCGCCGTCTCCGCGGCGGCCAGTGAGGCCAAGGCCCGCAGCGGTGTGAACAACGTGTTCCTCGGCATCGCGCACCGCAACCAGGGCCTCGTGCACCGGCAGCTGCAGATCCTGGACCGGATGGAGAGCCAGGAGGAGAACCCCGCGCAGCTGAAGGGGCTCTTCCAGCTCGACCACCTCGCCACCCGCGCCCGCCGCACCACGGAGAACCTGATCATTCTCGGCGGCAAGCAGCCGGGCCGCCGCTGGCGCAAACCGGTGTGGCTGATGGACGTGCTGCGCGCCGCGGTGTCGGAGACCGAGCACTTCTCCCGCGTCGAGGTGGAGAACGTGCCGCAGGTCGCGATCATCGGGTCCGCGGTCGCCGACACCATCCACCTGATCGCCGAGCTGGTCGACAACGCCACCACGTTCTCCCCGCCCGGTTCCCAGGTGCACATGACGAGCACGCTCGTCGCGCGCGGGGTCGTCGTGGACGTCGCCGACCAAGGGCTCGGCATGAAGGACGAGACCCGCGAGTGGGCCAACCGGATGATGTCCGAGCCGCCCGAGTTCGACGCGATGGCGCTCAAGGCCGACGCGAGCCTGGGCCTGTTCGTGGTCGCGCGGCTGGCCGGAAGGCTCGGCGTGCGCGTGATGTTCGACTCTTCGCGCTACGGCGGAACCCGCGCCACGATCCTCGTCCCGACCGAGTTGATCTCCACGGACGGCCAGGTCGCGGACAACGCCGACTCGGAGTTCCGCGGGACCGCCGCCCAGGTCGAGGAACCCGAGCCGGCGGGCGCGGGCAGGCACCGGGAGCTGGAAACCACGGAGCAGGCCCCGGTACCGTCCCCCGTCAGGAGGACGATCATGACCCGCGACCCCGAGCCCGAACCCGAACAGCCCGCGCAGGGGGAACTGCCCCGCCGGGTGCCCGGCCCGATCCCGCCCCCGGAACCGGTGCCCGCGGCCGAGGCAAAGCCCAAGAACGCCAGGCGGGCCCCGCTGCCGCAGCGCGAACCGCAGCAGAACCTCGTCTCCCAGCTCCGGGAGGACCCGGAAACCGAGGCGACGGACTACACCGAGTACGCCGGCCGGACGCTGAGCACGATCTCCAAGTTCCACAAGGGAACCCAGCGGGGACGCGCCGCCGACGAGCCGGCCGAGCAGCCGGGCAACCACTGAGTGAGAGGGAAGTCGGACTCATCGATGAACGAGAACCCAAGTTCCATGGCAGACCTGAACTGGCTGCTCGATGACATGGTCGACCGCGTCGTGGGCGCCCAGCACGCCGTCGTGCTCTCCGCGGACGGACTGCTGATGGGCAAGTCCGGTGGACTGTCCAAGGACGACTCCGACCAGCTGTCGGCGATCTCCTCCAGCCTGCAGAGCCTCGCCAAGGGCGCCAGCAGGCACTTCGCCCGCGGGCCGGTGTTGCAGACGCTGATCGAGATGGCGGGCGGCTACCTGTTCGTCTCCGCCGCCGGCGCCGGCGCGTGCCTGGCGATCCTCGCCGAGGAGAACGTCGACGTCGAGATGATCGCCTACGAGATGAACCGGCTGGTGAAGCGGGTCGGTGACTACATGACCTCGGCTCCGCGCGAAACCGCGAGGTTCGCCGCGGAGCACAACTGATGGCGGACGAGGGGTGGTATGACGAAGCGGCCGGGCCGCTGGTGCGGCCCTACGCCATCACCCGCGGCCGGATCCCGGTCGGCGACGCGACGCTGGACGTGGCCAGCCAGGTGATGGCGATCGCCGGCGGCCAGGACCCGGTCGGGCTCGCCCCGGAACACCTCACCATCCTCGAACTGTGCCAGCGCCCGCTGTCGGTCGCCGAAATCGCCGCCTACGTCAAGGTTCCGCTGGCGGTGGTGAAGGTGCTCTGCGGCGACCTCATCGAGCGCGGCGACGTGATCGTCCGTTCCCCGCAGCCGGCGCAGGCCCCGGATCGCGCATTACTCCAGGCGGTGCTCAATGGTCTCACCAAGCTCTGACGGCAGCGGGGCGATCGTCCCCACTCCGGTCAAAATCGTTGTCGCGGGCGGGTTCGGCGCCGGGAAGACCACCATGGTCGCCTCGGTCAGCGAAATCGTGCCGCTGTCCACGGAGGAGGTGATGACCCAGGCCAGCGACGGCGTCGACGACGTGACGGGCGTGGAGGCCAAGAAGACCACCACCGTGGCGCTGGACTTCGGGCGCATCACCATCTCCCCGCACACCGTGCTGTACCTGTTCGGCACCCCGGGCCAGGACCGGTTCTGGTTCATGTGGGACGAACTGGCGCGCGGCGCCATCGGCACCGTGGTGCTCGTCGACACGCGACGGCTGGACACCAGCTTCGCGGCGATCGACTTCTTCGAGCGCCGCAAGATCCCGTTCATCGTGGCGGTGAACCGGTTCGACGACGCGGACGAGTACGAAGAGGGCGAAATCCGGCGCGCGCTGGCGATCGCGCCCGGGATCCCGGTGATGTTCTTCGACGCGCGCGAGCGGGAGTCGAGCAAACTCGCGCTCATCCGCCTCGTGCGCTACGCGATGGACAAACTGCCCGCGCCGGAACCGGTCGGCTGACGCCCTCCCAGCCGTATTTGCCGCCCCCGCCGACGTGTTGGCCGCCCACGTGAGTGTGTTGGCGGCCCGCGTTGGTGTGTTGGCGGCCCGCGTTGGCGTGTTGGCCGCCCGCGTGAGTGTGTTGGCCGAAACCGGTGGCCTGTGCCCGAGGCTCCGCAGGCCGTAAGCGAGAAGGCCGCTCCCCTTGCCGGGAGCGGCCTTCCTTGCGGTCCGGGTGCGAGCGGCCAACTCGTGCGCGGGAGGGGCCAACATGCGTGCGCGAGCGGCCAACTCGTGCGCGGGAGGGGCCAACTCGTGCGTGGGTGGGGGAG
>NZ_VMNW02000058.1 GCF_007713735.2 Amycolatopsis acidicola
CCCCACCGCCCCGACATTCCGATTCGCCCCGCTCTGCATCCGCATGTACTCTCTATTGCAAAGTCCATTGTCGGGGAGAGCATGATGGAACACGCGGAAGAGACGCTGGCCGAGATCAAGCAGGTCAAGGAGCGCGGCCGCCGCCTGGCGCACGGCGGGGTGTGGCTGCCCGCGCTCCTGCTGGCGGCACTCGTGCTGGCCGGGGCGCTGCTGTACCGCTATCCCTTCGAAGAACCGGCCGGCGAATGGTGGAGCCATCCGTACTGGGCGGGCCTGCCGTCCGCGGTGCGCAGCGACGTCGGCGCGTACCTGTTCTGGTTCCTCGGCCTGCCGCTCGTCGTGCTGGCCAGCGCGGCCTGGTACCGGTGGCGCGGGCGGCGAGTGGGGGTGAAGGTCGCGTGGCCGTGGTTCGCCGGGGTGACCCTCGTGGTGCTGGCCCTGCTGGCGGTCATCGCGTCGATACCGACCAAGGCCGTCACGCCGCACGATCCCTTCGGCGGGTGGCAGGGCCTGCTCAGCCCGTTGATCGTGGTGGCCATCGCGACGATCGCGCTGGGATTCGTCGAGCGCAGCCCGGGCCTGGTGTTCGGCGGGGTCTGGGCCGGGCTGGTCACGGGCTGGCCGTGCGTCAGTGGCATGGGCAGGATCCCCGGCGGGCAGGTGACGTTGCTGGGGGTGGATCGCCCCGGGCCCGTGCTGATCCTGGCCGCGCTGCCGCTGCTCGTGGTCGCGCTGGTGAGTTTGTGGAGGAAGCCGTGACGCCGGAGCAGCATCCCGCCCTCGAACTGGACGAGACGACGCACCAGCGAGTCCGCCTCGGCATCCTCGCGGTGCTGAGCGAGACGACCGAGTGCGCGTTCCCGGTGCTGCGGGAGCAGCTGGGCCTGACGGACGGGAACCTCAGCCGGCACCTCCGCGTCCTCGAGGACGCCGGGCTGGTCGAAGCCCGCAAGACCTTCGAGGACCGCCGCCCGCGCACCTGGTTGCGGCTGACCAAGCAGGGGCGCAAGGCGTTGCGGGATCAGGTGGCCATCATGGAAAAGCTCGTCGCGCGACTACGAGCCGAAGACGGATAGTCCACGGTGGACGATTGATGCCGATGGCCTCTTGCCGGGCGCGCCGTGGAGCCGGACTCTCTCCTGTGTGCGAACGGTGGTCAATGCGCGCCGACAGTAATCCGCACCTGGCGACCGTCGAGCACCGGTAACTCCTCACCGCCGAACCCGGACCCACCCGGCGTGACCCGTGCCACCCTGTGGCCCGGTTTTTGGTGGAACCCCACAAACGAAGGGCCTCAGGACGTGGCGTGCCCGACGAAGCATTACTCACTGGTATGCGAAAGGCTGGACCGAGGTGGGCGGCGCTTCGGCACAGGGGGAGCCGCCCGGTGTGTGCCGTCGGATTTTGTGAGGATCGGTCAGTGTTTCATCGGGTCGCCATAGTCAACCGGGGAGAAGCCGCGATGCGGCTCATCCACGCCGTCGGAGAGCTCAACGCGGAGGGCGGCCCGCGGATCGAGACAGTCGCCCTCTACACCGACGCCGACGCCGGAGCCACCTTCGTGCGCGAAGCGGACGAGAGCTACTGCCTCGGCCCCGCGTCCGCGCGCCCGTACCTGGACATGGGCGTGCTGGAGCGCGCGCTGCTGGACACGAAGGCGGACGCGGCGTGGGTCGGCTGGGGATTCGTCGCCGAGGACCCGGCGTTCGCGGAGCTGTGCGAGAAGCTCGGCATCACCTTCGTCGGCCCGAGCCCCGACGCGATGCGCCGCCTCGGTGACAAGATCGGCGCGAAGCTGATCGCCGAGGAGGTCGGCGTTCCGGTCGCCCCGTGGAGCCGCGGCCCGGTCACCGGCCTCGACGAGGCGAAGCTCAAGGCCGCCGAGATCGGCTACCCGCTGATGCTCAAGGCCACCGCGGGCGGCGGCGGCCGCGGGATCCGCGTGGTCCGCACCGATGAAGAGCTCGCCGACGCCTACGAGCGCACCAGCCTCGAAGCCGAGCGCGCGTTCGGCAGCGGCGTCGTGTTCCTGGAGCGCCTCGTCACCGGCGCGCGGCACGTCGAGGTGCAGGTCATCGCCGACGGTCAGGGCACCGCATGGGCGCTGGGCGTGCGCGACTGCTCCGTCCAGCGCCGCAACCAGAAGGTCATCGAAGAATCCTCGTCCCCGGTGCTGGAGCCGGACCAGGTGCGCGAGCTCAAGGCCTCCGCCGAACGCCTCGCCGTCGCGGTCGGCTACCGCGGCGCCTGCACGGTCGAATTCCTTTACCACCCCGGCGAGCGGCTGTTCGCGTTCCTCGAGGTCAACACCCGGCTGCAGGTGGAGCACCCGATCACCGAGGCCACCACCGACATGGACCTCGTCAAGGCGCAGCTGCACGTCGCGTCCGGCGGCAAGCTCGAAGGCGAGCCGCCCGCCGAGGTCGGGCACGCCATCGAGGCCCGCCTCAACGCCGAGGACCCCGATCGCGACTTCGCCCCCGCCCCCGGCCACATCGAGCTGCTCGACCTGCCCGCGGGCCCGGGCATCCGGGTCGACACCGGGGTCAGCGAGGGCGACACCATTCCCGCCGACTTCGATTCGATGATCGCCAAGATCATCGCCTACGGCCGCACCCGCGACGAGGCGCTGGCGAGGCTGCGCCGCGCGATGCTGCAGACCATCGTGATCATCGAAGGCGGCACCACCAACAAGAGCTTCATCCTCGACCTGCTCGACCAGCCCGAGGTGATCAGCGGCGCCGCCGACACCGGCTGGATCGACCGCGTGCGCGCCGAGGGCAGGCTCGTCTCGACCAAGCACTCCGGCGTCGCGCTCGCCGCGGCCGCGATCGAGGCGTACGAGGACGAGGAAGAAGTCGAACGCCAGCGCCTGCTGTCCACCGCGCACGGCGGCCGCCCGCAGGTGCAGCACGAGGTCGGCCGCGCGATCGAGCTGAAGCTGCGTGGCGCGGGCTACCGGGTCACGGTCGCGCGCACCGGCCGGTCGCGCTTCCGCGTCGGCGTCGCGGGCGGGGACGAGGTCCACCCGGTCGACGTCGACCTCGAACGCTACGACGAGCACACCGGCGTGTTCGTGGTGAACGGCCGGCGGCACAGGCTGGTCTCCGACACGCACGGCCCGATCCACCTCATCGAGGTCGACGGCGTGACCCACCGCGTCAGCCGCGACGAGGGCGGCGTCGTGCGTTCGCCCGCGCCCGCGCTCGTCGTCGCCACGCCGCTGTCGGTGGGCGACGAGGTTGAGGCCGGGGCGCCCGTGCTGGTACTGGAAAGCATGAAGATGGAGACCGTGCTGCGAGCCCCGTTCCGCGCGCGGCTCAAGGAAAGCGCCGTCTCCGTCGGCAGCCAGGTCGGCACCGGCGCGCCGCTGCTGCGGCTGGAGCCGGTGGGCGACGCGGCCGCGGAGGACGCAGGCCAGGACAACGGCGTGGATCTCGAGCTGCCGCCCGAGCCCGCCGGTGTCTCGCCCGAAGACCGTGCCACGCGCGGGCTCGAAGACCTGCGCGGCATGCTGCTCGGCTTCGACGTGGACCCGGCCGAGGAAGGCCGCACCCTGCGGAACTACCTCGCCGCCCGCGCCGAGCTGCCCCGCCGCCCGATCGAGGCGGAAGTCGGGCTGCTGCGGGTGTTCGCGGATCTGTCCGAGCTCACCCGGAACAGGCCCGCGGGCGAGGAGACCAAGGCCGACACCCGGGTGCACAGCCCGCGCGAGTTCTTCCACACGTACCTGCAGAGCCTCGACGTGGAGCGCGCCGGGCTGTCCGAGACGTTCCAGAGCAGGCTCGCCAAAGTGCTTTCGCACTACGGCATCGACAGCCTGGATCGCACGCCCGAGCTGGAGGAGGCGGTCTTCCGGATCTTCCTCGCGCAGCAGCGGGCCTCCTCCGACGCGACGGTGGCGACGACGCTGCTGCAGCGCTGGCTCTCGGAACCGCCGCCCGCCAACGGTTTGCGCGAGGTGGCCGGGCACGCGCTGGAACACCTGATCCTCGCCACCCAGCTGCGGTTCCCGGTGGTGTCGGACCTCGCCCGCAGCGTGGTGTTCCGCTGGTTCGCGCAGCCGATGCTGCGGCGCAACCGCGCGGAGGTCTACACCAAGGTGCGCGGGCACCTGCGCTACCTCGACCGGCATCCGGACGCCGCCGACCGCGCGGAGCGGATCGCCGCGATGGTGGCGAGCCCGGAACCGTTGGTGCGCCTGGCCGGCCAGCGGATCGGGCGGCCGGGCGTCGACCTCGGTCCACTGCTGGAAGTGCTGTCCCGCCGCTACTACGCGAACCGCGGTTCCGAGGGCGCGCGCTGCTCCGAGATCGGCGGCCGCACGTTCTTCACCGCGGGCTTCGAGATCGACGGCGAGCGCTTCCAGCTCGCCGCGACGGCGGCCGACTTCCCAGACCTGCCGGACGCGGTGCGCGCGGTCGCCGAAGCGGCCACCGGATCGAACGTCGCCGCCGACCTGTACCTGACGTGGCCCGACCAGCCCGAGGACGCCGGCGCGGTGGCCGCGCGGCTCGGTGAGGTGCTCGCGTCGGTTCCGTTGCCGGAGCAGGTGAAGCGGGTGACCACCACCGTCGCCGGGCGCAGCGGCGCGGCGATGCACCACCACTTCACCTTCCGCCGCACGGAAAACGGCTTCGCCGAGGACGAGCTGATCCGCGGCCTGCACCCGATGATCGCGCGCAGGCTCAACCTCGAACGCCTCGCCGCCTTCGACCGCACCCGGCTGCCCTCCGCCGACGAGGACGTGTACCTCTTCCGGTGCGTGGCCCCGAAAAACCCGGCCGACGAGCGGCTCGTCGCGATGGCGCAGGTGCGTGACCTCACCCCGCTGCGCGACTCCGAGGGCCGCATGGTCGCGCTGCCCGCGGTGGAGGGCGCGCTGGACGCCTGCCTCGACGCGATCCGCAAGGTGCAGGCGCAGCGTCCGGCGAAGAAACGCTTGGACACCAACAGGATCTTCATCTACGTCTGGCCGCCGACCGAGCTGACGCTCGAAGAGCTGAACGCGGTCGCCCAGCGCGTGGTGCCGACGACGGCGGGCGCGGGGCTGGACGAGGTGACCTTCCTCGGCCGCAGGCGCGACAGGGAGACGGGCGAGCTGCGTGACCTCGCCGTGCGGATCTCCTACGACGTCGGCTCCGGGGTGCGGGTGGAGCTGACCGACCCGCCGACGGAGCTGATCCAGCCGCTGGACGACTACGGACAGAAAGTGGCGCGCGCCCGACGCCGCGCGACCGTGTACCCGTACGAGCTGACCGGGATGCTCGCCGGCGCGGACGGCACGTTCACCGAATACGACCTCGACGACAAGGGCGCGCTGGTCCCGGTGGAGAGGCCGAAGGGGCTCAACAAGGCGTCCATCGTGGCCGGTGTGGTGACCACGCCGACCGAGCGTTATCCCGAAGGCGTCACCCGGGTCGCGCTGCTCGGCGACCCGACGCGGGCGCTGGGCGCGCTGGCCGAGCCGGAGTGCGCGCGCATCATCGCGGCGCTGGATCTCGCCGAGAGCAAGGGCGTTCCGGTGGAATGGCTCGCGTTGTCGGCGGGCGCGAAGATCGCCATGGACTCCGGCGTGGAGAACATGGACTGGATCGCCGCGGCGCTCAAGCGGATCGTCGAGTTCACCCAGGGCGGCGGGGAGATCAACATCGTCGTCGCCGGCATCAACGTCGGCGCCCAGCCGTACTGGAACGCCGAGGCCACGATGCTCATGCACACCAAGGGAATCCTGGTGATGACCCCGGATTCGGCGATGGTGCTGACCGGCAAGCAGTCGCTGGACTTCTCCGGCGGCGTGTCGGCGGAGGACAACTTCGGCATCGGCGGCTACGACCGCGTGATGGGCCCGAACGGGCAGGCGCAGTACTGGGCGCCGGACCTCGGCGCGGCCCGCAACGTGCTGATGTCCCACTACGACCACACGTATGTCGTGCCGGGGGAGCGCGGGCCGCGGCGTGCCGCGACGAGCGACCCGGTGGACCGCGACGTGTCGTCGTACCCGCATGCGGTGGTGGGCACGGACTTCACCACCGTCGGCGAGATCTTCTCCCGCGAGACCAACCCGGACCGCAAGAAGCCGTTCGACATCCGGACGGTGATGCGGGCGCTGGCCGACCAGGACCACGGGATCCTGGAGCGCTGGGCGGGCATGGCCGACGCCGAGACGGCCGTGGTGCAGGACGTGCACCTCGGCGGCTACCCGGTGTGCCTGCTCGGGATCGAGTCGCTTTCCGTGCCGCGCCGCGGTTTCCCGCCCACCGACGGCCCGGACACCTACACCGCCGGCACCCTGTTCCCGCGCTCGTCGAAGAAGGCGGCGCGCGCGATCAACGCGGCGAGCGGGAACCGGCCGCTGGTGGTGCTGGCGAACCTGTCCGGGTTCGACGGCTCGCCGGAGTCGATGCGGAAGCTGCAGCTGGAGTACGGCGCCGAGATCGGCAGGGCGATCGTGAACTTCAAGGGCCCCATCGTGTTCTGCGTGATCTCGCGGTACCACGGTGGCGCGTTCGTGGTGTTCTCGAAGAAGCTGAACCCGAACATGACGGTGCTCGCCGTCGATGGTTCGTTCGCGTCGGTGCTCGGCGGCGCGCCCGCGGCCGCGGTGGTGTTCGCGGCGGAGGTCAACGCCCGCACAGCCAAGGACTCTCGGGTCGAGGAGCTCACCGCGCGCCTCGGCGCGGCCGAGGGCGCGGAGCGCGCGGCGCTGGCCACGCAGCTGGAGGAAGTGCGGTCGTCGGTGCGGGCCGAGAAACTGGGCGAAGTGGCCGCCGAGTTCGATGGCGTGCACAGCATCCGGCGCGCGGTCGAGGTCGGCGCGGTGGACTCGATCATCGCGCCGGAGGAACTGCGCCCGCGCATCATCGAGGCGATCGAGGCCGGGCTGGCCCGCTAGGAGCGGGCGCCGGGCGCGGGGTTTCAGCTCGCGCCCGGCTGTCCGGCGGGACCGCCGCCGAAGCCGATCTCGTTCCCGTCCGGATCCACGAAAACGGCCTTCCGCACGCCGTTTTCGTATTCCTCCACCTTCGCGGGCTCGATGCCCCGCGCGGCGATCGTGGCCGTCCGGGCGTCGAAGTCGTCCACGAAGAGGGTGTGCATCGCGTGCCCGGCGTGCCCTGGCAGCAGTTCGATGTACAGATACCGGTGCTCCGCCAGCTCCCACACCGCTTCCTTGTCGTTGGGCAGGAACGAGGGCGGCGCGCCGAACAGCCGCTCGTACCAGGCGCGTGCGGCGGCGAGATCGCGGACCGGGATCCCGGCGAACAGGTCGACTGTCATGGCGTGATGCTAGAGGCGTCCGCTGCCAGCTCGGGCGAACGGCGTCGTTTCCCTGTGTAGTCCGCGCCTGTTTCGGGGACACTGATGCGGGCAGGACGGAAGGGAGCGGTCCGTGGCAGGTCGGCGCCGCCTGGACGAGTACCAGGCGAAACGGGATTTCACCAAGACCGGCGAACCCGCGGGCGACGGTGGCGGACCGGGCACCGGGGACCTGTTCGTGGTCCAGCGCCATCGCGCCCGCCGCCAGCACTACGACCTGCGCCTGGAACTGGACGGGGTGCTGGTCAGCTGGGCCGTGCCCAAGGGCCCGACGCTCGACCCGGACGTGCGGCGGATGGCCGTGCACGTCGAGGACCACCCGCGCGAGTACGCCGCGTTCGAGGGCGTGATCCCGGCCGGGGAGTACGGCGGCGGCGACGTGATCGTGTGGGACACGGGCACCTGGACGCCGGTCGAGACGGACGATCCGGCGAAGGCGATCGAAAACGGGAACCTGCACTTCGACCTGTTCGGGGAGAAGCTCACCGGCCGGTTCGTGCTCGTCCGCAAGGGGCGCGGCGACGACGAGGGCAAGCAATGGCTGTTGCTGCACAAGCACGACGAACACGCGCAAAAGGGCTGGGACCCGGAGGACTACCCGAAGTCGGTGAAAAGCGGCCGCACCAACGAAGAAGTCGCCGCGAACCCGGACGCGGAATGGCACGGCGACCGCCCCGCCGCCGAAGCCGAGGTCCGCACCAGGCACGCGGGTCCGTCGCCGAAGGAGCTGGACGCGCTCGATTCCCTGGGCGCCAAGGGAACCTGGCAGTTCGGCGGGCACAAGCTCGCGCTGACGAATCTGGACAAGGTGCTCTTCCCCGGGAACGGGGAAAATCCGGCGATCACGAAACGGGAGCTGATCGCCTACTACGCCACGGTCGCCCCGGTGATGCTGCCCTACCTGGAAGGCCGTCCGCTCAACACCCACCGTTTTCCCGACGGCATCGGGAAAGCCGGGTTCTGGCAGAAAGGAGTGCCCACGCACGCGCCGAAGTGGTTGCGGCAGTGGCATTACCGGGCCGCGGGCGAGGGCGAGACGCAGTACTACCTCGTGCCCGACAGCCCGGCGGCGCTGGCCTGGCTCGCCAACTACGGGGCGCTGGAGCTGCACGCGTGGACGTCGAAGGCGTCGGACGTGGAGCACCCGACGTGGGTGCTGTTCGACATCGACCCCGGCCCGGAAACCGCGCTGGAGGACCTGCTCCTGCTCGCCCGGCTGCACCGCACGGCGCTGGAACACCTGGATCTCACCGGCAGGCCGAAGGTCACCGGGCAGCGCGGCATCCAGGTGTGGGTGCCGATCGAACCGCGCTACACCTACGAGGAAACCCGCGCCTGGGCCGAAACCGTCTCGCGCACCATCGGCAGGACGGTGCCGGAGCTGGTGAGCTGGGAGTGGGCCAAGACCAAGCGCAAAGGCTTGGCGCGCCTGGACTACACGCAGAACGTGCTCAACAAGACTCTCGTCGCGCCGTACAGCGTGCGCCCGCATCCGGGAGCGCCCGTGTCGGTGCCGCTGGACTGGGACGAGCTCGACGACCCGGACCTGCGCCCGGACGGCTGGACCATCCACACCGTGGCGGATCGCTTGCGGGACAAGGGAGACCCGTTCGCGCCGCTGCTCGGGATGGCACAGCGGCTGCCGGAGCTGTGAACCCGGGCCGCGCTCGTCGTCGCTCCCGGGGCGACGTGCTCGGCCACGAGTTCATGGGGGAGGTCGTCGAGACCGGCGGCGCCGTCCGCGGGCTCACGTCGGTGTGCGAAAACTCCTGCCGAGACCGACCGGCCGCACGCGCTGCGCGAAGCGGTGCTGGCGTGATCGGTGTCTACGGCGGATTCGCCGAAGCGCCCCGCGGGTTCGACCTCTTCCGCGACAAGGAGGACGACTGCGAGAAGGTCGTGCTCACCCCCTGACGCGGCGGCCACGGGCGAGCAGGCCGTCGGCCACCACGCCGGTCGCGGTGCGGAGCAGGGCCCGGAGCTCGGATTCGGTGCGGCGCAAGGAATCCTGGCGCCAGCCGAGGCTGATCACCCCGTTCCACGACGCCCACAGCACGGTGGCCACCTGCTCGGGGTCGACCTTCCGCAGTTCGCCCGACGCGATGCCTGCACGCAGCGCCCGCACCAGTCGGCCGTTCTGCTGATCGACCGAGCGCGCGAGCCGTTCGGCCAGGTCCTGGCCCGCGGCGTACTGGCCGGGGGAGTTCGGGAACGCCAGCATCCGGAAGTACTCCGGGTACTTCAGATAGAACTCCAGGTACTCCTCGGCGGCCGCGTAGAGCTGCACGGCGGGCGTGCGATCGGCGGTGTAGGCCCGGTCCATGTGATCGCGGTCGGCACCGAGCGCGTTTTCCACCACGGCCGCGTGCAACCCCGCCTTGGAGCCGAAGTGGTTGTAGATCGAGCCGACCGCCACGCCCGCCCGGCCGGCGATCTCTTCGACGGTGACCTCGTCCACGCCGCGCGAAGCGAAGATCTCCTCGGCGGCGTGCAGCAGCGCGTCGATCGTGCGCTGTTTGCGGGGGTCCATGGGCAGTTCCTGTAATCGTTGCAAAAGGCTCGGGCAGAGGCTACCGTACCCGGCATACTTCTTGTAATGGTTGCAAGAACTGGAGGTCCCGATGTCCGGCTGGCGAGATCCGCGGCTCGGCGAGCGGCACGAAACCCGGCTGCCCTCGGGCACGCTCGGGTTCCACGAGCGCGGCAGCGGTCCGGTGCTGGTGTTCGCGCACGGCTATCTGGTGAACGCGAACCTGTGGCGCAAGGTCGTGCCGTTGCTGGCGGAGCGGTTCCGCTGCATTACGCCCGACCTGCCGCTGGGCGCGCACCTCGTGCCGATGCGCCGTGACGCCGACTTGTCCCCGCCCGGCATCGCGCGCATGATCGCGGATCTGCTGGCAGAACTGGATCTGCACGACGTGACCTTGTTCGGCAACGACTCCGGCGGTGCGTACAGCCAGCTCGTCGCGGCGAACCATCCCGAGCGCGTCGGCGGGCTCGTGCTCAGCTCGTGCGAAACCCCGGAGGACACCTGGCCGCCCAGCCCGGGCGGGTTCGGGCTGCTGAAGGCGACGGCGTCGAACCCGCTGACCTATCGCGCGCTTTACCAGGTGTTGCGGTTCCCGCGAACTTGGCGCTGGCGCAACACCTATGGCTGGCTCGCGAAGTACCCGATCGATGCCGAGGCGATGGAAAGCTATGTGCGCCCGGTGATCGAGCGCGCGGACATCAGGTTCGACGGACGTAAGGCGATCGGCGCCGTTTCCGCCCGCTACACCCGGGAAGCCGCGGGCGTGCTGGCTCAGCGGTTCACCAAACCGGTGCGGATGGTCTGGGCCGCCGAAGACCACGTCTTCCCGCTAGGTCACGCCACCCGCTACGCCCGTGAGCTGGGCGCCGAACTGCACACCGTCGCGGATTCCTGCACCTACGTCACCGAGGACCAGCCCGAAGCCGTCGCGAAACTTCTCAAGGGCTGACGCGCAGGGCGACCTCCACGTCGTTGCCGACGTCCGTGGCGATGTAGTCGCCGCCGTCGCGTACGTGCGCGAGGAAGTCCGCGCTCTGGCTCGCGTTGTCGGCGACCACGATCGCCTCCGGTGCCAGTCGCGGTTCGAGCAGGCGCAGCACGTCGAGGTACATCTCCTTGGCGCCGTCGAGGAAAACGAGGTCGACCGGGTCGTCGAGGTCGCGCGCCAGGCTCTCCAGCGCGTCGCCGTCGCGGACCTCCACCAGGTCGCCGAGCCCGGCCTCGGCCATCGTCGCGCGGGCGGCCGCGGCCTTCGCCGGCTCGTACTCGGTGCCGATGACCCGGCCGCCGCCGTTGTCCCGCACTGCCGCGGCCAGGCACAACGTGGACACGCCGAACGACGTGCCGAACTCGGCGATCGTGCGCGCGCGGCGGGTGCGGGCGAGCAGGTACAGCAGGTTCGCCGTCGGGCGGCGGATCGCCAGATGCGCGTCCTTGGCCTCGGCGAAGAACTCCCGGGACGTGCGGGCCGGTCCCGTCTCGGCCATCCTGGCGCGGAAGGCCGCACCGGTGCGTTGCGCGTCGGCGAACAGCCGCTCCAGGACGTCCGCGGCGGGGGAGCTGGTCAAGGTCGTCATGACCTCATGCTGGCACAGGTCCACAATGGAGCGGCGACCTCACCTCGAGACGGGTTCTCCGTCCGGTAACCTGCCCTTCGCCGACACGGCGAAACTGATTCTTGATTGATTCCAGAATATGCGGGAGACTGCGACGGTGCCCACGACTCCGGACTTCGAAGCCAGGGCCGGTGTGCGCCACCACGTGACCTGCCGGTCGTGCGGCGCGATCGTGGACCTGGTCCGTCCGGCCGGGCCCTGCCCGACCCCGGCCGAAAGCCACGGTTTCGTCATCGACGCGGCCGAGGTCGTCTACCGGGGGTTGTGCCCGTCGTGCTCCGCCGCCAGTGCGACGGACTCACCCCGTGGGCACGTTTGAACGCCACGCTGAACGCGAAAGCATCCGCGTAACCGGCTTTCCGCGCGACCGCCGCGATGGTGTCCTCGGTGTCCCGCAACAGGTCCGCGGCCAGCGTCATACGCCATTCGGTCAGATAGCCCAGCGGCGGTTTGCCGACGAGGTCGACGAAGCGGGCGGCGTACGCGGCGCGGGACATCCCCGCCTCGGCGGCCAGGTCGGCCACCGTCCACCGGCGCGCCGGATCCTCGTGCAGCAGGCGCAGCGTCTCGCCGATCGCGGGGTCGGACAGCGCCCGGTACCACGCCGGCACGACCGACTCCGGGCGGGCGCACCATGCCCGCAAAGCCAGGACCAGCAGGAAATCCAGCAGCCTGCGCAGCACGGCGTCCTGGCCCGGTTCGTCGCGGGCCATCTCGTCGGCGAGCAGATCGAGCGCCGGTTTCGTGCGCGGCCCGGCGGGGATCACGGCGAGCGGCGGCAGCATGTCCAGCACGCGCTCACCGGCGCCGCCGCGAAGGTCGAAGCCGCCTCGCAGCAGCGTTGTCGCGCCGGGCAGGCCGTCGCCGTAGGTGCGGGGCGCGAGGTTCCGGTGCCCGTTTCCCGACAGGATCTTCTTCTTCGCGCCCTTGATCACCATTTGTGGTGGCGTGTCCGGACTGTCGGCGACGGTGTGTGCCCCGGCGCGGCTGATCAGCGCGATGTCGCCCGCGGCAAGGCAGGCCGGCGCCTCGCCCCGTTCGTCGAGCCGGACCGACGCGCGCCCGTCGAGCGGAGCGACGACGCACAACGACGGAGGGTCGGCGAAGGCCAGTGACCACGGCGGCCGGTGCACCAGCTGCCGGGCGACGGTGTTGCCGGCTTGCGCCCGGTGCAGCAGATCGCTCAGCACGTCCACGCGGCCCACGCTAGACGAACGCAAAGCCTTCCACGACGCTCGCCCATGTACTGTCCCGTTCCGGCAGGGTTTTCTGTGCTGGTGCTGAACATTCTGATTCTCGGCGGCACCGGCAAGACCGGCCGCCGCATCGCCCGTCGCCTGCCGTCCGCCCGTGCGGCCTCCCGGTCCGGCGGCGTCCGGCTCGATCTCGGCGACCCGCGGACCTGGAAACCGGCGCTGGACGGCGTCACCGCGGTGTACCTCGTCGAGCCCGATCTCCACGCGGCGATGGGAGACCCCAGCCGCATCCCCCGCTTCGCCGCCGAAGCCGTCGCCGCGGGCGCGCGCCGCTTCGTGCTCCTTTCGGCGCCGCGCGCGGGCGAGGCCGATCATCCGTTGTTCGCCGCGGAGGAGGCCGTGCGTGGCAGCGGCGTGGAGTGGACCATCCTGCGGCCGGACTGGTTCGCGCAGAACTTCAGCGAAAGCTTCTGGCGTCCCGGAATCCTGGCCGGGGAGCTGGCTTTGCCCACGGGGGACGGCCGCACGCCGTTCGTCGACGCGGACGACATCGCCGACGTCGCCGCCGCGGCGCTGACCGCGGACGGGCACCACGGTCGGACTTATCACCTCACGGGGCCCCGGGCGCTCAGCGTCGGTGAGGCGGTGGCGCTCATCGGCGCGGCTTCCGGGCGCACGGTCCGGCATGTCGACGTGGACCCCGAAGCCTTTGTGCGACAACAGGTCGAGAACGGCGCGCCGCCCGCCGTCGCGCGGCTGCTGACCGGGCTGTTCACCGACATCCGCGACGGCCACGGGCCGGAGCCTTCCGGCGACGTCGCCCGCGCGCTGGGCCGCCCGGCGCGGACGTTCGAGGAGTACGTCGCGGGGGCGTGGGGTCAGCCGGGCGTGTAGCGCGACCGGACACAGTGGACAGTCAGAGTGTCAGCGAGAACGCGACGCGCGGCTGCCCGGGCCCGTCGTAGTCCGCGTACGCGCGCACGCCGTCGATCGTCGTGTCGCCGTGCAGGGAGAACCCCAGTGCGCGGTGGAAAGCCTGCGACGTGGTGTTGGCCGGGCCGGTGATGGCGTGCACCTCGGTGCAGCCCGCTTCGCGCATGGTGGCGAAGAAGTGCTCGTAGAGGGCGCGGGCTGTCCCCGTGCGGCGGAGCGCGGGATCCACGCCGACGAAGTGGATGTACGCGCGGCGGGGGTCGTCGGCGGACCGGAAGCCGATCAGGAACGCCCGGATCGTCCCGTCCTCGTCGGTCAGGACCCAGCTGGTGCCGGTGAAATGCTGGAAGAACAGGCGGGGCAGGAGCAGCCCGAGCTCGGCCGCGTTCGGGGTCGACCACCAGCGCCCGATCGCGGCGACGACGGTCCGGTGATCGGCCTCGTCCGGATGGCGAAGCTGCAGCCCAGGGGCGAACGGCATGGTTTTTCCTCCTCGTGCCGGCGTTACCGGCGTCAGTGCCCGGCGAGCAGCGCGCCGAGCCGGGTGGCCGCGCGCTCCACCGCGGATGCCAAATCGTCGAGCCGCTTGCCTTGGTACGCCTGGGAAAGCCCGGCCACCGAGATCGCGCATACCGATCGCCGCACCGCGAAGCCCAGTGACGAAACGCCGTCGGTGAGATCCTCGGGGTTCAGCGACCAGCCGCGTTCCCGCGTTTCGCGCACCAGCGCACGGATGTCGGCCGTGGTGAGGGCGCCGTGCCGGGTCGGGCGTTCCTCGTCCAGCGCGAGGTACGTTTCGAGTTCCTCGTCCGGCAACGCGGCGAGCAGGGCGCGCGGCCCGGCGCCCTGGTGGAACGGGAGCCACTGCCCGGTGCGCCACGCCAGCACGTCGACGTCCGGACCCGGCAACCGGTGCACGCACACCGCGCCCCACCCGTCGCGGAGCGCCAGGTACACCGTCTGCCGCACCTCGTCACGCAATTCGCGCACCACCGGCTCCGCCACCCGCACGATGTCGAGCCTGTCCCGCACCGCGTCGCCGAGCACGAGCAGCCGCAACCCCAGCCGGTACCGGGATGTCGCCGGGTCCTGGTCCACCAGGCCCGCGTGCTCCAGCGAGACGAGCAGCCGGAATGCCGTGCTGCGGTTGAGGTCCAGACTCGCCGCGAGCTCTGTCGGCGTGGCCCCGCGTGGAGAGGCGAGCAGCGCGTCGAGCACCTGCGCCGCCTTGCCGATCACCGCGATCCGCGATCCCGCCGTGGTCATTGGTCGGCGTCCCCTCTGTTACCGTGGTTCGTAATACGACATTGTATCTCGTATTACGAGACGAGGAGGAGTCATGCCCCTGATCCAGGTCACCATGCGCGAGGGCCGTGACGCGGCCAGGATCCGCGCGATGATCACCGCGCTGACCGAGGCGGCGGTGGATTCCCTGGCCGCGCCGAAGGAATCGGTGCGCGTCATCGTGAACGAGGTCCCCGGCACCCACTGGGCCAACGGCGACGTCACCCTCGAGGAAAAAGCCGCCAAGCAGACCCAATAACCCCGGCGAAAACCGCCGCCCGGCACCACCCGGCGATGCGAAGCGAGCCACCCCCACGCACCGCACCGCCGCCCGGCAACGAAAGCCGGGAACACCCACCGACCACACCCCTCCACCGCCCCGATCCCCAGCCTGCTCTTGCGATCTTGACGCTGGGTCAAGGCATCTTTCCCGCCTTGACGCAGTGGCAAGATCGCGAACACTCACAGATCGGGGCGGTGGTGGGGTGCACAAAGCGCGGCCACGCGCGTCCGTTGCTCCCCCAACGCAACCCACGCAACCCCAAGACCTCAAGCCGCCGTCACGACCACCGACCCCAGATTGCTGAACTCGGCCGTGATCTGGTCGCCGGCGTGCGCGAACACGGCGTCCGTGAGCCCGCCGGTCAGCACGATCTGCCCGGCCTCGATCGCTTCGCCGCGGGACGCGAGTGCGTTGGCCGCCAGCGCGAGGGCCTCGGCCGGGTGGCCTTGCACCGCGGCGCCCGTCGCGGTGTCGACCACCGTCCCGTTCACCGACAGCACGCACGCTTCCAGCGCCAGATCCAGATCCCTCGGCGAAAGCGCTTTCCCGGCTACCACGAACCGCGACGAGGAAGCGTTGTCCGCGACCACGTCCGGCAGCGTGAACTTGAAGTCGATGTACCGCGAGTCGATCACCTCGAGTCCCGCGTGCACGCTCTCGACCGCGTCCAAGGCCGTCGCCGCCGTGATCCCGGGGCCCGCGAGGCGTTTCCCCATCACGAAGACGATCTCCGGCTCCACCCGGGGATGGATCAGCTTGTCCAGCGGGATCGGCTCGTCGGCGGCCAGCGCGTAGCCGTCGGTCAGCACCGCCGTGAGCGGCGAGTCGATGCCCATCCGCTCCTGCTTCGCGCGCGACGTGAGCCCGAGCTTCACGCCGATGACGTGCTCCCCGGCCGCGACCTTCTTCTCGATCAGCCGCTTCTGCACCCGGTACGCCGTCTCCAGGTCCAGCTCCGGCCATTCGTCGGTGATCGGGCCGCGGTCGCGCCGTTCGGCTTCCGCCGCCAGCAGTACCTCGGCGGCGGTGTCGATGTCCCAGTTCGTCATGCGACCGGCTCCTTCCCGGCGGCGTCCCGCAACGCGATCGCCACGTCGATGATCATGTCCTCCTGCCCGCCGACGTACCGCAGTTCGCCGACCCGCTTCAGGATCCGGTACGCGGGCACCCCGTACCGTTCCGCGGCGGTCTCCGCGTGCAGCAGGAACGAGTTGTACACACCGTAACGGCCCTGCACGATCGCGGCCCGGTCGGCGACCGGCAGCCGCGGCACGATCGGCGCCAGCACCTCCTCCGCGGCGGCGAGGATCAGCTCGATGTCGACGCCGGTCCGCACGCCGAGCGCGTCGAAGGCTGGCACGAGGATTTCGGTGGGGGAGTTGCCCGCCCCGGCGCCGAGCGCGCGCAGCGTCCCGTCGATCTGCCGCGCGCCCGCCTGCTGCGCCGCGATCGAGTTCGCGACGCCGAGCGAAAGGTTCTGGTGGCCGTGGAAACCGACCTGCGCGTCGCTCCCGAGTTCGGCCACCAGCGCGCCGACCCGCTCGGTCACCCCGTCCGGCAGCAGCGCGCCCGCCGAGTCCACCACGTACACGCACTGGCATCCGGCGTCGGCCATGATCCGCGCCTGTTTCGCCAGTCCTTCAGGGGAATTCATGTGCGAGAGCATGAGGAAGCCGACCGTTTCCAGGCCGAGTTCCCGTGCCGCGCCGAAGTGCTGGGCGCTCACGTCGGCTTCCGTGCAGTGCGTGGCGATGCGGGCCACCCGTGCGCCCGCGGCCGCCGCTTCGCGCAGGTCGGCCACCGTGCCGAGGCCGGGCAGCATCAGCACGGCGATCTTCGCCTGCCGCACCTCGTCCACCGCCGCGGCGACCAGTTCGATGTCCCGCACCTTCGAGAAGCCGTAGTTGAACGTGGACCCGGCGAGCCCGTCGCCGTGGGTCACCTCGATCACCTCGACGCCGGCCCGGTCCAAAGCGCCGGACACGGCGCGGACCTGCTCGACGGTGAACTGGTGGCGCACGGCATGACTGCCGTCGCGCAGGGTCGTGTCGGTGATGCGGACCCCGGTCATCGCGAGATCGCCTCCTTCGGTGCGGCCAGCAGCTCGCCCGCGCGGACGGCGGCGGCGGTCATGATGTCGAGGTTGCCGGCCCACGGCGGCAGGTAGTCGCCATTCCCTTCCACCTCAAGGAAAACGGCCACCCTGGCCTGCCCGTGCCACAGCTCGCGGGCGTCGTCGAACTGCGGTTCGGACTTGAGCCGGTAGCCGGGCACATAGGTCTGGACCTCGGCGACGGTGCGGTGGATGGACTCGGTGATCGCGTCGCGGTCGGCGTCCGGCGGGATCGCGCAGAACACCGTGTCCCGCATGATCATCGGCGGTTCCACCGGGTTCAGGATGATGATTGCCTTGCCCTTCGCCGCGCCGCCGACGGCCTCGATGGCGTGCGCGGTGGTTTCGGTGAACTCGTCGATGTTCGCGCGCGTGCCGGGGCCCGCCGAGCGCGAGGAGATCGAGGCGACGATCTCGGCGTAGGGCACCTCGGTGACCCGGGAAACCGCGTGCACGACGGGAATCGTGGCCTGCCCGCCGCAGGTGATCATGTTGATGTTCGGCGCGTCGCGGTGCTCGCCGAGGTTCACCGCGGGACACACGAACGGGCCGACGGCCGCCGGGGTCAGGTCGATGGCGCGGATCCCGGCTTCGGCGTAGCGCGGGGCGTTCGCCAGATGCGGTTTCGCCGCGGTGGCCTCGAAAACGAAGTCGGGCAGCTCCGGACGGGACAACAGCCAGTCCACGCCTTCGGCACTCGCCTCGACGCCGAGCTGGCGCGCACGGGCCAGCCCATCGGACGCCGGATCGACGCCGACCATGTAGCGGACATCGAGGACATCGCGCCGCTGGAGTTTCATGAGCAGGTCGGTGCCGATGTTGCCGGGGCCGACGATGGCGGCGGTGGGTCGGGGCATCAGTTCTCCTCGGGGGAACCGGCGAACGTCGCGGTGACGTTGCCGAGATGGGCGAAGGTGGCGGTCACGGTGTCCCCGGCCGCGGCGTCCACGGCGGCGGTCAGCGCGCCGGGCAGCACGACCGAGCCCGCTTCGAGCGTGATTCCCAGTGGCCCCACCGTGTTCGCCAGCCAGGCCAGGGCGTTCACCGGCGAGCCGAGCACGGCCGCGCCCGCTCCGGTCTGCACGATCCGGCCGTTGCGGTAGAGCACGACGCCCGTCGTGCGAAGGTCGATGCGGTCGAGGGGGAGCGGGGTGGAGCCGAGCACGACCCCGCCGGAGGAGGCGTTGTCGGCGATCGTGTCCGGCAGCGTGATCTTCCAGTCCTCGATGCGGGAGTCGATGATTTCCAGTGCTGCCAAGGCATAGCCGACCGCGTCGAGTGCCTCGGCGACGGTGACGCCCGGCCCGGTCAGCGGTTTGCGCAGGACGAACCCGATCTCGGGCTCGACCCGCGGGCTGAGGTAGCTGCCCGCCGGGACCGGGCCGGTGTGGAACATGTCGGCGAACAGATGGCCGTAGTCCGGCGAGTCGACGCCCAGCTGGCGCTGGATCGCGGCGGACGTCAGGCCGACCTTGTGCCCCTTCACGACACGGCCCGCCGCGGTCCACTCCGCGACCTGGCGCAGCTGCACGTCGTAGGCGTCCTCGACGCTCAGGCCGGGGAAGGTCCGCGTGAGCGGAGGGATCGGGGTGCCGGACTCGGCGGCCTTCGCCAGCAGGCGGGCGGCCCCGGCCCGGTCACCGGGGGAAAGCTGTGGGCTCATGGTTTGACATCGTGCGCCGCTGACCTGCACTCTCCTAGTATGTGTGCCAGTGAGCGGGACACTCGCGAGTCCATGATCGGCCGGGTTTCGCGGGTGTTCGAGGCCTTCGGGCCCGAGGACGACGGGCTCGGCGTGCGCGAGATCGCGCGCCGCAGCGGGCTGGCGACGTCGACCGTTTCCCGCATCGTGCGCGAGCTCGTGGAGCACCGGTTCCTGGAGCAGGCGGGCCGGGAGGTGCGGATCGGGCTGCGTTTCTTCGAACTCGGCGAACAGGCGGCGCGGCCACATCAGCTTCGCCGGCTGGCGATGGCGAACATGTCGGACCTGCGCAGCGCGACGCGGCAGACCGTGCACCTCGCCGTGCTCGACGGAACGGAGGTCGTGTACGTGATCAAACTCCGCAGCCGCAGCGCGCCACCACTGGGTTCACGCGTCGGCGGCCGGATGCCCGCCCACGCCACGGGAGTCGGGAAAGCGTTGCTGGCACACGCCCCGGCCGCTGTCGTCGAGCGCGTGATCGACGCGGGCCTGCCGCGCCTCGGCCCGGGCACCATCACCGACGGAAAGCGTTTGCGCGAGCAGCTCGCGGAGATCCGCGCGACCGGAATCGCTTACGAGAACGAGGAATCCGGCCCCGGCGTGGTGTGCGTGGCCGCTCCCGTGACGCCCCGCGCGGGCACGCCCATCGCCGGGCTGTCGATCAGCACCCGGCTCGGCGAAGTGGACACCGCTTCGCTCGGCCCCGCCGTCCGCACGGCCGCGATCGCCCTCGGCCGCCAAGCCGCGCGGGGCGCCGCGTGGGCGGGGTTGCGGTGAAAGGCCGTCGCTAGGGCGTCACGAGCCGTGCCGGTCGCCCCGGATCCACTGCCCGACGGCTTGTACCGAAATGTTCGCGCGCGCGGATTCGACGAGCCGCCCCCCACGGGTCAGCGCTCGAAGCCCAGTGCCCCGGACAGCTCCGCGGCGGCCTCCACGAGAGCGTCCACCATGGACGGTGGCGGCGGATCGGGCAGGTAGTGGATCGACGAGATGATCGCCAGCGTGCAGGCGATCTTCCCGTCGTGCCCCAGCACCGGCGCGGACAGCGCGTTCACCCCGCGATACGTCTCCTCCGGCGCGGCCGCCCAGCCCTGTTCGCGGACCTCTTTCACTTGCCGCCAAAGGACTTTCTCGTCCGTGACCGTCTCCGGCGTCCGCTGTTCCTGCGCGTGCTCCGACCACACCGCGCGCTGCTCGTCCGACGCGAACGCCAGCGCGACCTTGCCCTGCGCCGTGCTGTTGTAACCGAACTGGGTGCCCACGTGCAGGATCACGTCGATCGGCGAACCGCCCTGCAGTACCTCGGTCACGGTCACGCCCTGGTCGGTCAGTTGCGAGAGCACGATGGTCTGCCCGATGTCGTCGCGCAGCCTCGTCATCACCGGCCGCGCGAGGGTGACGAGCCTGCTGTGCGCGCCGATCCGCTGGCCGAGCAGCACCAGCCGCCAGCCCGCCTGGTACCGGCGCGCCTCGTTGTCCTGCGAGAGGTAGCCGGCCTGCTTGAGGTTCGACAGGTGCCGGTGCACCCGGGCCTTGGGCAGCCCGAGCGCCTCGGCCAGTTCGGTGACACCCCACGAACCGTCGCGCGTCAGCAGTGTCTCCAGCAGGTGCAGCGCCAGCAGGGAAGGGGACGCGGCCTCCCCGGACTCCGCGGCCGTTGCCATGCGCGTGCTCCCTTCCACCTGCCCGATCATGCCGGGCGCATGATCCGTTCCGCGAGCACCCGGTACTTCTGCGTGTTGACCCGCCCGCGGTCCTCCGGGGTGACGATACGCAGTGAGCTGGCGCCCTTGTTCTGCGCGGGCAACAGGAAACACCGCACGAACGTCGTCGGCGACGCGTCGGTCGTGCTCGCGTACACCGGCAGCACGCCCTTCTCGGCCCAAGCGCTGCCGGGCCCGTAGGTGCGGCTCGTGCCCTCGGTCTCGATGGTGATCTCGCCGTCGCGCGTGATCCGGACACCCGGGCCCTGGTGCAGGTGCGTGAACGCCTCGCCGCCAGGCGGGAACGTGACCGTGTCCAGGCGCATCAGCCAGGTGTACCGGTCGTCGAGGTCCAGGTCCGCCGCGATCTTCAGGGTGCTGGTGGTTTCCGGCGCCGAGCGGAACGCGAAATCGTCCGATACGGCATTCGCGTCGTCGGCCAGTTCCCACCGCCACAGCACCACGTCCTGGTCCTCGGCGACCAGCGTGACCTCCTCGCGCGCGGTGAAAGCCGAGCCCTCCCAAAGGAAACGGCTCGCCGTGGCGGACACGACGTCGACCGAACCGGAGCGCACGTACAGGCTCCGGTCGCCCGTGGGCAGGTACACCGGGCGGGCGTGCGCGGGGATGGTGTCCTCGAAGAGGAAGAACTTCCTGCCGGCCATGCCGACCTCCAACTGTCTCGCTCAGCATTACGACTGTCTCGACTACTAGTACCACACGGAGGGCCCGTGTTACCGTCTCCGTGTTCGATTCACCAGTACAGTTGTCTTGCTGAACGAGACGAAGCTTCGAAGGAGAAGCCCCATGCGTGACGGCACCCGCTGGTACCGCGGCGCCACGAGGAACCAGTGGCGCGCGTTTTCGGCCGCCTACCTCGGCTGGATGCTCGACATCATGGACCTGATGATCTTTTCGATGGTCATCGGCCACATCGTCACCGATTTCGGCACCGACCGGGGGACCACGGGACTGATCGCGTCGTTCACCCTCGTCGCGTCCGCGTTCGGCGGGCTGGTGTTCGGGTTCCTCGCCGACCGGATCGGCCGGACGAAATCGATGGTCGCCAGCGTGCTCTGCTACGCCGTCGGCACGCTGTTGTGCGGGTTCGCCGGCGGGATCGGCACGCTCATGCTGGCGCGCATCGTCGTCGGGCTCGGCGTCGGCGGGGAATGGGGCGCGGGCACCGCGCTGGTCACCGAAACCTGGCCCGCCAAGCATCGCGGCAAGGTCGTCGCGTGGGTGCAGAGCGCGTTCGCCGTGGGCTACGCGCTGGCCGCGGTGATCACGCTGCTGGTCGTCCCGTCGCTCGGCTGGCGCTGGGCGTTCTTCGTCGGCGTGCTGCCCGCGTTCGCCGCGTTGTGGATCCGCCGCGCGACGCAGGAGTCCGAGGTCTGGCTCAACGCGAAGACGCGGCTGAGCGCCGGGCAGTCGATCAAGCGGCTGTTTTCGGTCAACCCCAAGGCGGTCGTGGTCTGCCTCGCCTTCACCGCGGCCGCGATGTTCGGCTACTGGGGCCTGTTCACCTGGATCCCCAACTACCTCGCCTCACCGGCCGCCGAGGGCGGGCGCGGGATGGGCATTCTCTCCTCGACCACGTGGATCATCGTGATGCAGGTGGGCGCCGCGGCGGGGTTCATCTCGTTCGGCTACGTCGCCGACAAACTGGGGCGGCGCTGGGCTTTCGTCCTGTACTTCGTCGCCGCGGCGCTGTGCGTGCCGGTGTTCACTTTGATCGGCAACGAGACGCTGATGCTCGTTTTCGGCGCGGTGATGGCGTTGTTCGGCACCGGGTTCTACTCCGGTTTCGGCCCCACGCTGGCGGAACTGTTCCCCACCGAGATCCGCGCCTTCGCGCAGGGCTTCATCTACAACACCGGCCGCGCGACGAGCGCGATCGCGCCCGCCGTCGTCGGCCTGCTCTCCACCCGGTTCGGCGTCGGCATGGCGCTCACCGGAACGGCCGCGTTCTACGTGCTGGCCGCGCTGATCGTGCTGCTCTTCCTGCCCGAGACGAAGGGGCAGGAGCTGCATACGATGTCCTCCTCGTCCACAGTGGACGGACCTGGCTCGCGGGTCACTGGGTGATCCAGTAGCCGTAGGACGTGTAGTCGGGGAACGGGCTCAGCCCCGGCGTCGGGTCCCGCAGCTCGATCCGCACGCTCGACGAGCCGATCGCGTTGCCCGGGATGGTGACGCTGTAGTGCTGCCACGGGGCGGGGCCCGGCGCGCGGCGCCAGGTGCCGGCCGGCGCACCGTCGACGAGCACCTGCAGCGCCCCGCCGCGGACGTTCGCCCTGGCTGTGAGCACCGCGTCCTGCCCGGGGGTGAGGCCGTCGACGGTGAACGCCTCGCCGCCGATGATCGTCCGCCCGCCGCTGACCACGTCGTCCACGCGGGCGACCACGCTCCACGGCTGCATCCCGTCCTGCGCGGCCAGGTATTCGTAGCCGTGCGCCTGCTCGGAGCCGAGGTACGCCACGTTCACGTAGTCGCGCGGATCCCCGGGCACGGGCGGGATGTCCGCGTTCGCCACCAGGCTCCAGTCCGCGCGGGCGATGGTGAACTCCTTGAACGGCACCGAAACTATGCCGCGGAGATCGGCCGGGGTCTGCACGGCGAAGGTGGCGAGGCCCGGCTGCTCGAGCACCCCGGTGTCCCGCAGCGGCGCCATTCCCGGCCCCGGCCCGGAATCGTACGTCGCGAAGTAGCCGGGACGCTCGGCCGCGGGCAGGTGCCGCAGCTGTTCGTAGAGCGAGCCGATCCCGTTGTTGGCGGCCTTGGCGAACCCGTTGGTGCCCAGGCCGAGCAGGTCCACCACGTCGTGCCCGCCGAGGTACGCGACCGCGCCCACGTCCTTGACCGCGACCGTCGAGCCCTTCGGCAGGTGGGTTTCGATCCACGCCGCGTAGGACACGTCGGTGGAGCCGATGCCCGCTCCCGCGCGGGCGAACCGCACGCCCCACATCGGCAGCGCCACCAAGGAAAACCCGAGTACCACGGCGAGCGCGGCGTGCAGCACGAAACGGCGCGTCCGCTCGCGCGCGATCACCCTCGTGAGGCCGTGGAAACCGGCGACCGTGAATACGACGAACACCGGCAGGAACGGGTGGAAGTAGCGCAGCTCGTGGAAAATCGCGGTGTCCAGTGTGGACAGTGAGACGACGGCGGCGGCCAGGCCGAGCACCGTCGCGGCCACCGGCAGCCGCCGCCCGCGTTCGAGCAGCAGGAAACACGCGCCCACGCAGAAGAACAGCAGCGCGCCGGGAAACGCGTAGTCCTGATCGCCCAGGCCGAGGAAATGGCCGAGGATGGTGCGCAAGGTGGCCGTGGTCCGGTCGAGGAACTCGCCGGGATAGAAGACCGGCTTGTCGTAGAGGAAGGACTTCGACTGCACGCCGTTCGCCGACGTGGTTCCGGTGGCGAGCTTGTAGAACAGCAGCTGCGCGGCGCCGGCCGCGAACGGCAGCAGGCACCAGAGCGCGCGCCGCAGCATCGCGGGGATCCCGGACAGCGCGCGGTGTGTCCACAGTGTCCACAATGCGGCGCAGGTGAGCGCCGCCGCGAAGATGAGCCCCTCGGTACGGGCCAGCGCGAGCAACGCGGCGACGACCGGGAAGAACCGGAACCGCGCCGCGGGCTGTTCGGCCACCAGGCACAGCAGCAGGCCGGTGACCAGCACCATCACCAGCCCGACTTCCATGCCGCTGGCCGAGCCCCACAGCAACGGCCCGCTGACCGCGACGAGCACCCCAGCCCACGTGCCCGCCGTCCGGCTGATCAGCCGCGTGCCGAGCAGTGTGGTGAGCGCCGCGCTCGCGGCGAAGCACGCGATGCCGAACCCGATCGCGAAGTACTGGAAGAAGATCCCGTGCACGCCGATCGCGTACACCCCGCCGAGCAGGAACGAGTACAGCACGCTGCTGGCCCCGGCGCTGATCTCGTCACCGGTGTTGAACCGGAAGAACTCACCCAGGCCGAGCTGGCGGCCGTACTGCAGGTGGATGTAGACGTCGTCCAGCGGCGCGAACAGGTGCCCGCCGTTCCAGATCAGCGAACCCGCGACGAACCCCCAGCCCAGCGCCAGCGCGAGCAACGCGACCCAGAACGCGGGCGCGGGGCGTCTCCGCCGTTTCTCCCGTGCCGGTTCCGCGGTTTCCGGTGCGCTCTGGGCGAGCTGGGTCACGCTGATTTCCTTTCGCCAAGCCTGGAATGCACCTTAGCCGCTCGACTGTCCGCTTTGCACGGACGGTGTGGACTATCGCCGATCGTGTTCGTGCAAGCGGGAAAGCATCGCGTTGTAGGCGCGCAACGCCTCTTCGTCGTCGTCCACGTCCGCTTCGCCGTCCGAACCGATCGCGGACCTGCGGGCGGCTTCCAGCCACGGCCCCAGGTCGTTCCCGCCCGGGGCGCGGACCCAGCGCGTGATCACGACGATCGCGAGCGCGGCCATCAGCAGATCGCCGCCGACCCACATGATCGCGCCGCCCCAGTGCAGGTCCGTCAGCGGATCCGGGCCCCACGCGCGCGCCATCGCGGGTTCGGCAGCGCGCGTCGTCATCAGGAGGCTCACCCCGACGATCGTGTCCACCGCCATTCCGGGCAGCAGCAACACGAGTCTCGTCAGGTGCGCCAGGGGCCGGCGCGGCGTGTCCTCACCCAGCACGGCGAGGACCAGCAGATAGCCGCTGACCACGTACAGCACTTCTTCGAGCCCGTGCACCGCTCGCAGGTGCGCGTACTGCTGGAACGGCGTGAGATGCGTGCCGACCACGACCACGGTGTAGAAGCCGAACGCCAGCGCGGGATGCGTCACCACGCGTGCGAACCGGCCCTGGCAGCCGCAGAGGTCCAGCGGGCGGCCGAGCACCAGCAGCGTCGGCGCGACCATGATCAGCAGCAGGTGCTGCACCATGTGCATCGCGTAGAGGGCGTGCGCGTAGTAGTTCACGCTGCCACCGACGGCGATCGCCGTGACCGCGAGACCGGCGAGGAACCACGCTGTCCGGCGGGCGGGCCAGTTCCCTTTCCGTCGCGCCGCCCACAGGTAGCCGACAGCAAACAGGAACAGCACCACCGCAGCCGGGACAGGCATCGCCCAGGCCGTGCCCAGGCTCTGCCACGTCAGGGGAGTCATCGTCCCCAGTATTGCACTAGACAACTATTGCTGTGTGCGGTGCGCCCTTGCGTCCTTTGTGGACCGGACATCGAAGTGCCCCCGGTCACCGCGCCGGGTGCAGCGCGGCGAGGATCCCCTGATGGCTGATCCACCCGGTGAGCGCGCCCGCTTCCTTGTCCCGCACCGGCAATCCGGTGCCGGAGGCCTGGGTGAGGGCGTCGAGCGCGTCGGTGAGCGAGGACTCGCCCGTCACCAACGGCGGCAGCTCGGCCAGGGCACCGACGGTTTCCTCGCGGTCGTCACCGAGTGCTTCCGCGACGGCGCGCGCCGTCACGCAGCCGTGGTATTCCCCGTCCTCGCCCATGACAGGCAGCATTCCGTGCCCCGACAACGCGAGTGCGCGGGCGGCGGGACGTAGTTCGGTGTCCTCGCGCAGGGCCTCCGGCAACGGTTCCAGCACCTGCGCGACGGTGGTCGCGGCCAGGCGGCGAGTCTCCGGCCGTTTGTCGATGTCCACCCCGCGGCGGCGCAGTTTGAGCGTGTAGATGGTGTCCTGTTTCAGCAGGGCCTTGCCGGTGAGCGTGGCGACCACGATCGCGGTCATCAGCGGCAGGATGATCGTGTACTGCCCGGTGAGCTCGAACAGGATGATCACCGCGGTGATCGGCGCCCGCGCGGCGCCCGCGAAGGCCGCGCCCATCCCGATCAGGCCGTAGACCCCGGGCGAGGCGGTCATCCCCGGCAGCCAGGCGTGCACGGCGATCCCGAACGCCGTGCCGCCCATCGCCCCGATGAACAGCGACGGCGCGAACACCCCGCCGGAGCCGCCGATGCCGATCGTCAGGCTCGTCGCGATGATCTTGCCGGCAAGCAGCAGGAGCAGGAACCCGAAGACGTACTTGCCCTCCACGGCGTTCTGCAGCACCGGATAGCCGACCCCGTACATCTCCGGCAGCACCAGCAGCAGCGCGCCGAGCACGATCCCGCCGACCGCGGGCCGCAGCCATTCCGGCCCGCGCCAGATGCGGTCGCAGGCGTCCTCGATCCAGTACAGCACCTTGGTGAACAGCACCCCGCACGCGCCGACGACCACGCCGAGCACGATGAACAGCAGGTACTCCACCGGGTTGCGCAGGGTGAAGGGCGGCAGGTCGAGGAACGCGACGTCCCCGAACACCGCCCGGCCGACCACGCTCGCGGTGACGCTGGAGAGCACGACGGCGCCGAACGACTCGACCGCGAAGTTCCGCAGGATCAGTTCCATCGCGAAGAACGGCCCGGCCATCGGCGCGTTGAACGTGGCGGCGATCCCGCCCGCGGCGCCGCAGGCGACCAGGATCCGGAGCCTGCCCTCGGGCAGCCGGAACCAGCGGCCGAAGGTGGAGCCGAGCGCGGATCCGATTTGGACGATCGGCCCTTCCCGGCCGACCGAGCCGCCGGAGCCGATGGTGAGCGCCGAGGCCAGCGCCTTGACGACGGTGACCTGCGCCGGGATCCGCCCGCCCTTCTCGGCCACCGCGTACATCACCTCGGGCACCCCGTGCCCGCGGGCCTCCGGGGCGAAGCGGTACACGAGCGGGCCGTAGATCAGGCCGGCCAGGACAGGCGCGATGAGCAGGAACCACGGCCCGAGCGCGGGAAGCCACGGATGCGCCTCGCCGCCCGCCGCGGAGTAGTCGGCGTGGCCGGAGAACAGGTGGGTGAACGTCGTGATCAGCCACCGGAACACCACCGCCCCCAGGCCCGCGCCCGCGCCGATGGCCACCGCCAGCACGGCGAGGCCCGTGGAGCTCTCCCGGAGCCACACCCCCGCCGGCTGCCGCGCCGGGACTTTCATCCGTCGTCCGTCACCGTCCACACTCACCGACATGTTTGCAGTATGCAATACTTGTCCAGGCCACAGGTGCGGAGTGTGAGGTAAAACTGTGCTATGCCCACCCGCCGTTCCGCCGACGCGCCGGCCCCGACCGACGTCGACGCCGTGACCGACGCGGTGCTCACCGCGTCCCGGCTCCTCGTCGCGGTGTCCGCGAAGTCGATCGCGGCCGTCGACGAGTCGATCACCATCCCGCAGTTCCGGCTGCTCGTCGTCCTCGGCCATCGCGGGCCGGTGAAGCTGACGGCGGTGGCCGAAGCGCTGGCGGTGAACCCGTCCACGGCCACCCGCATGGTCGACCGGCTGGTCGCGGCGGAGCTGGTCAGCCGGGAGGCGAACCCGGCGTCCCGGCGGGAGCTGGTCGTGTCGCTGACGGACAGCGGTTCGGCCGTCGTGCGCGAGGTGACGCAGCGGCGGCGCCGCGAGATCGCCCGCATCGTGAGCCGGATGCCGGACACCACCCGGCGCGGGCTGGTGCGCGCGCTCACCGCGTTCACCGAGGCGGGTGGCGAGCCGGCGGTCGAACAGGGCGACCCGCTCTGGCTCTAGCTGTCCGGCCCGGGCGCGCGCAGCGGGCGGCGCTGGTGCAGCGTCAGGAGCCATCGCCCGTCCCGCCGGACGTAGAGGCTCGAGCAGTGCACCCGGCAGTCGCCCTGGTCACCGGTCACGGTCGCCTGGTAGGTGAGGTGGGCGAGGTCGCCGGTCACCGGGACGACGGTCTCCCCGGAGAGCCGGTACTCCCGGAAGGCCAGCGCGGGCGCCCAGTCCGCCAGCGCCTGTCGCCGGTCGAACTGCTTGTCCTCCAGGAAAACCCGGGCGTTGGCGGTCAGCAGCCGGTCGTAGAACGCGACGGCCTGACCGTGCGCCGTGGCGTCCCAAGCCGCCTGTTCCAGCGCGAGTGGTTGCTGCTCGCCCTCCGGGGACCGCACCCGGGCCGCCTCCTGTCCTCGCACCGTTCCGGGTAGAGAAGCATAGGACAAAACTTGCCCAGTGCGGGAGATTTCCGGCAAGTGGTGCCAGGTCCTTTGTGGACGGAGGCGGCCAGGGCGGGCTTCAGATGGCGGTGCGGCCCGCGTCCGCGGCTACCGTCGCGCCGGTCATGAACCCGGCGTTGTCGGACGCGACGAAGGCGATCACCTCGGCGATCTCCCGCGGCCGGGCGAGCCTGCCCAGCAGGGTGGAGGCGGCGATCTGCCGGACCGTCTCCTCGTCCATGAGCACGCTGGTCATCTCGGTGCGGGTGGGGCCGGGCGAGACGGTGTTCACCCGCACCCCGGCCGGGCTGAACTCCGCCGCCCACGTGCGGGTCAGCGACTCCAGCGCGGCTTTTGTGGCGCTGTAGAGCGAAAGCCCGGGCATGCCCACGCTCGCGGCCATCGTGCTGACGTTGACGATGCTGCCGGATCCTCGCTCGAGCATCCCCGGGACCAGTGCCGCGGTGAGGAAGTACGGTGCGCGGATGTTCGCCGCGAGCGCCGCGTCGAAGCTCGCCGCGTCCTGGTCGAGCGTGGGCCCGCCGGGCGCCACCCCGGCGTTGTTGATCAGGATGTCCACCGGTCCCGCTGCCGCCGCGAGCCGGCGCAGATCGTCGAGATCGGTCAGGTCGGCGGCGAGGAAGCGGGCGGTGCCGCCGGCTTCGGTGATGGTTTTGACCGTTGTCGCGCCGCGTTCGGTGCTGCGGCCGGTGATGATCACTTGTGCGCCCGCGGCCGCCATCAGTTCGGCCGTCTCGCGGCCGATTCCGCTGGTCGAGCCGGTGATCAGGACGGTCTTGCCTGCCAGGTCCATCGTGCTGCCTCCCTGCGCAGTGGGTTGTGGCGGCATGACGGCCAAGCAGCTGACGCGCAAGGGGCAGCGGACGGGGGAGCGCATCGTGGCGGCCGCCGCCCGGCTCATGTACGAGCAGGGCGTCACCGAGGCCACCTGGAGGAGGTGCGGCTCGCGGCGGGCGTCAGCGGATCGCAGATCTACCACTACTCCGCGGGCGAACAGGCGCTGCTGGCGGGACACGCTGGTCGAGTACCAGAAGCTGCAGCAGTGCCGGGGCGGCTGCCCGATCGGCTCACTCGGCAGCGAGGTCGCGGAGAACAACCCCGAAGCCCGGCTGGCCGTCGCCTCGTCGTTCGTCAAAGGGCAGGGCTCGATCGAGGACGGCCTGCGCCGGATGCGTGACTGTGGCGAGCTGCGTGCTGATCCCGACGACCTGGCGCTGGCCGTGCTCGCCGCGCTGCAGGGCGGGCTGCTGCTGACGCAGGTGCAGCGCAAGGTGAAACCGCTCGAAACGGCGCTCGACGCGATCCTCGACCACGTGGAATCCCTTACGCGGCAAGCGAAAGGCTAGGCCGCCAGCACCTCCGCCACCTGCGTCACCACGGTCCGGACCTGCGCCTGGCGCGCCAGCCAGGTCGGCAGGGCGAAGCCGGGGTCGGTCAGCGGCGCCCAGGGCCACTCGGGCAGCAGGCGCTTGGCGCTCGGCTCGGTGAGCAGCACCGCGTCGGCCTCGCTCGCCGTCGCGCAGGCGAGCGCGTTTTCGGTGAACCAGGCGAAAACCCAGTCCGGGTGCAGCCCCAGCGCCCGCGCCGCGGCGCTGATCTGGTCGTGTTCCGTGGTCACCTGGTCGCGGCTGTGCGCCAGCACCCGCAGCTCGTCGAGATCGGCCACGCCGAACCGCGTCCGTCCCGCGAGTGGATGCCCCGGGCGCATGGCCAAGCCGAACGGCTGGTCGTAGAGCAGCCGCCCGGCGACCTGGTCCGGCGGCCGCTGGTGCACGAGCGCGAGGTCGAGGTGCCCGGCGCGGAGCATCCGCAGCTGCTCGATGCTGCTGGCGTCGGTGAACGCGATCGCCGCCGACGGCACCTTGTCCTTCAGCGCCCGAAGCTTCGCGTCGAGCCACGACGTGGACATCCCCGGCGGCAGGCCCGTCCGCACGATCTCCCTGGCAGGACCGGCGGAACGGACGACCTCGCGGCTGGCGTCGGCGAGCCGCAGCACCGCGGTGGCGTGCTCGTGCAGGGCGAGCGCGCCAGGCGTGGGCACCACCCCGGTGGTCACGCGTTCGAACAGCACGGTGCCCAGCTGCCGCTCCAGCTGGTGGAGCTGGCGGGTCAGCGCGGGCTGGGAAATGCGCAGGTGCTCGGCCGCGCGGGACACCGAGCGGTGTTCGAAGATGGCCACGAAGTAGCGCAGCTGCCGGAGCTCCATACCTTCAGGGTATGCCCCGGCTGCCCGATTGATATTGGCGCCGCCCCCGGGCCACGCCTTCTACTGGGCGGACACGGAAAGGGAGGTCCATGGTCGAGAAGTACGACGTCGTGGTCGTCGGTGGCGGCGCGGGCGGGATCGGCGCCGCGGTGGGCGCGGCCTGGTCAGGTGCCAGGGTGCTGCAGGTGGAGCAGTACCCGTTCCTCGGTGGCGCGGCCACGATCAGCTCTGTGCTGACGTTCTGCGGGTTCTTCGACCAGCACGGCGAGCGGGTCGTCGCCGGGGTCGGCGAGGAGGTGCTCCGGCGGCTGCGCGACCTCGGCGCCTACGAGGAGAAGACCATGGGGTGGACGGGAAACCGGATCGTCCTGCTCGACACCGAAGCGACCAAGACGGCCTGTGACCGGGTCACCGAGGCGGCGGGCGTGGACGTCTGGCTGCACACCACGCTCATCGGCGCGCGGCGCGAAGGCGACCGGATCACCGAGATCGAGCTGCACCATCGCGGCGGCCGCGAGTACGTCCAGGCTGACGCGTTCATCGACGCCAGCGGCGACGGGGCGTTGCTCGCCGCCGGAGGCGCGGGCGTGCGCGTGGAGCCGGTGGACCAACGGCAGACGAGCACGCTGGTCTGCCGCTTCGGCGGCGTCACCGAGGACGCGGACCTGTCCCGCGAAGGGCTTCGCGCCGCCGTCGCCGCGTACGGGAAGAGCACCGGGATCGAGCTGGCGCGCGACTACGGCATCGCCGTGCACCTGCCCCTGACCCGTGAAGTCATGGCGTTGCTGGTGGACGAACAGGTCGACGTGTTCGACGCGCCCGCCTTCAGCCGCGACGAGGCGAGCGCGCGGCGCCAGGCGTGGATGTATCTCGACGCGCTGCGCAAGCATCTGCCCGGCTGGGCCGGCGCCTACCTCATCGAGACCGGCCCGCAGCTGGGCATCCGCGAGAGCAGGCACCTGGTCGGGCACGAGACGCTCACCGCCGAGGACGTGCTGACCGCGCGCAAGCGGCCAGAGACTTCGATCGCCCGCTGCGGCTGGCCGATCGAGGACCACGCGGGTCCCGGCGTCACCAAGTACACCGAACTGGCCGGAAAGGGCTGGTACGACGTGCCTTACGGCACCATCGCCTCCGCGGACACCCCGAACGCGTGGGGCGTCGGCAGGCTCACGAGCGCCGATCCGCAGGCCTACGCGTCGGTGCGCGTGATGGGGACCGCATTCGCCACGGGCCACGCGGCGGGCGTCGCGGCCGCCCGGTATGCAGAACACGAAACGCACGACGTAGCGGCAATCCGGGCCGGGCTCCGGCGCCAGGCAGCGATCGTCTGACCACCAAGGAGTTCTCAATGACGAGTTCCCGCTATCGCTGGGTCGTGCTCGCCCTGTGCTGGGCGAGCTTCACGATGACCTCGACGGACCGCTCCACCTGGGGACCGGCCTCGTCGGCGGTCAGCGACTCGTGGGGAGTGCCGCTCGCCGCGCTCGGCATCTTCGCCACCTGCTACTACGTCGGCTACGTCGTCTCGAACGCGGCGGGCGGCCTGCTGACGGACTGGCTCGGCAGCCGCGTGGTGCTGGGCACGAGCATGCTCGCGGCCGGCGCGCTGATGACCGTTTTCGGCTCCACCACGTCGATCCCGCTCGGCCTGGTGGTGCAGGGGCTGGTCGGCCTGTTCGCCGGTGTCGAGTTCGCGGCCGGGATGAAGCTGATCACCACGTGGCATCCGCCGCACGAGATCGGGATGGCCAGCGGCATCTTCATGACGGCCACCTCGCTGGGCACGGTGATCGCCAACGCCGTCGTGCCCACGCTGATCGTGCACGCCGGCTGGGGCGCCGCGTACCACACCTTCGGCGTCACGACGATGGTGCTCGCCGTGCTCTGCGCGATCTTCGTGCGCAACGGGAATGTCCAGGCGCGGCAAGGGAAGCGCGCGCTGCCGGACGTGCGGCCGCTGGCACGCAACAAGGATCTGCTGCTGCTGGGCATCGCGGGCTTCGGCGGGCTCTGGGGCACCTACGGGTTCGTCACGTGGTCCAACACGCTGATGATCAAGGGCAGCCACATCTCCCCGGTCGACGCCGGGATCGTGGTGGTGATCTTCTCCGCCACCGCGGTCGCGGTGAAACCGCTGATGGGCTGGATCACCGACCGGCTCGGGCTCGGCATGCGGCTGCCGATCATCGCGATCCTGCTGCTGTTCACCGCCACGCTGCTGGTGTTCGGGGCGCTGCACAGCTACACCGCTTTCCTCGTGGTGGCACCGGTTCTGGGCATCGCCGCGTACGCCTACAGCCCGCTCACCGCGGCGATGATCCCGAAGCTGTCGGGGGACCGGCTGGCCGGTTCCGCCGCGGGCGCGGTGAACGCGGTGTGGCAGCTCGGCAGCGTCCTGGTGCCCGCGGCCGTCGGCCCGGTGTTCCACGCGACCGGCTCGTTCTACGCCGCGTTCGCGCTGCTCGCCGTCGGCCCGCTGCTCGGTGCCGTTGTGCTGCTGGGGGTGCGCAACGACCGTCCGAGCCCGGGCCGTCCGGCGGAACCGGTCACCGCCGCGGGCCGCTGAACCGGCTCGACGAGCGTGGTCTAGGCGTTGACGTCGGAATACTCCTGCGCTACGACGGTTTCGCGGGCCTTCCGGGTGAGCGTGAGGAAGGCCAGCGCGGCGAGCGCGATCGAGATGATCAGGACCAGCCCCATCGGCGTGGCGGTCTCTTCACCCTCGAGGCCCACCAGCGGCGAGGCCACCGCGGCGAGCATGAACTGCAGGCAGCCGAGGAAGGCTGAACCGGTGCCGGCGTTCTTCCCGGTCTCCTCCAGCGCGAGCGCGGTGGCGTTGGAGAACACGAAGCCCAGCGAGCCCTGGAAAACGGCGAACAGCACCAGCGTCGGCACGGTGGGCACGCCGGAATGCACCAGCGTCAGCAGGACAACGGCCGAGACGACGCCCACCGCGAGGCCCCCGCCGATCATCGCGCGGTAGGAAACCTTGCCGGCCAAGGAGGCCGCGACGCTGCTGGTGATCACGATCGCCAGCGCGTTGAGCCCGAACAACAGTGAGTACGTGCCCGCCGACAGCCCGATCACCTTCTGCATCACGAACGGTGAAGCCGAGATGTAGGCGAACAGGGCGGCGAAGGCGAAACAGAACGTGAGCAGGTAGCCGACGTAATTGCGGTTCGACAGCGCCTCGCGGGCACCGGAAACGGTAGCCCGGAAGCCGCCCCCGCCCCGGGACTCCGCGGGCAGTGTCTCCTTCACGAAGGCTGCTGCCCCGAGGAACATCAGCGCGGTCAGCCCGGTCAGCACCCAGAACACCGCGCGCCAGCCGACGCTGGTGATCACCGCGCCCCCGGTCAGCGGCGCGACCACCGGCGCGACGATGGCGATGATGATCGTGACGCCGAGCAGCTTCGCGGCGCGCGGGCCCTTCGTGGTGTCGGCGATGATCGCCCTCGCCAGCACCACCCCGGCCGCGCCGCCGAGGCCCTGCACGAAGCGCGCCACGCCCAGCGTTTCCACGTTCGGCGCCAGCGCGCAGGCGACGCTGGCGAGCAGGCACACGAAGGAGCCGATGAGCAGCGGCTTCCGGCGGCCGACGGCGTCGGCGAGCGGGCCGATGAACAGCTGTCCGAGGCCGAGCCCGACGAGGAACGCCGTCAGCGTGAGCTGCACGCCGGTGGCGCTCGTGCCGAGGTCGGCCGCCATCTCGGGGAAGGCGGGCAGGTACATGTCCGTCGCGAGCGGGGCGACGGCGGTGAGCAGGGCCAGCAGCGCGATCAGTACGCCGCCGAGCGGGCGGGGAGTGGGGTCAGGCATCGGGTTCTTTCCGGGGGCAGGGAACAGCGACAGGATGTGTATGGGTAGATAGATATATTATCATATGGAGTACGATCGGGGCATGACCACGAAGCGTCCGACGGAGGAACATCGTGAGCTCGCCGGCGTGCTCCGCGGGCTGTCGTGGACGATCCACCGGCTGGTGCCCGAGACGGCCGGGCTCGAACCGTTGCCGAACACCGAACTCGCGGCGCTGAAACAGGTTCTGGACACACCGGGGATCACGGTCGGCGAGCTGGCCGGGCGGCTGGGGATGAAGCAGAGCAACACCAGCGCGGCGGTGCGCGCGCTGACCGGGCGGGGTCTGATCGCGCGGGAGGGCAGCCCGGAGGACGGGCGGGTCACGCGGCTCGTGCCCACCGAGAAGTCACTGGCCGACGATGAGCTGATCGACGAGGTCTGGTCCGGCACCATCCGCGCGGCGATGGCCCGGCTCGAGCCCGCGCAGATCGCCGCGATCTCCTCCGCCGCCGACGCGCTCAAGGCGCTCGACGAGGTGCTGCACACGGAGGCGCGAAAGGCCTAGCGCGGGCCGTGTGCCTAGTCGGTCCGCTTGGCCTTCGCCGCCGCGCGGGCGCACGATGGACGGGGACATCCAGCTGGAGGGAGTCGTCATGTCGGTGAAGCTGAACCACACCATCGTCGAAGCGGCCGACCGAGAGCAGACCGCCGCGTTCTTCGCGGACATCCTGGGCCTGCCGGAGCCGGTGCCCTACGGCCCGTTCCTCGTGCTGCAAGCGGACAACGACGTCTCGCTCGACGTCATCGAGTCCGGCGGCCCGGTGCACCCCCAGCACTACGCGTTCCTGGTGGGGGAGGAGGAGTTCGACCGGATCTTCGGCCGCATCACCGACCGCGGCCTGGAGTACTGGGCGGACCCGCACGGGCACGAACCGGGGCGTGTCAACCACAACGACGGTGGCCGCGGGGTCTACTGGAACGACCCCAACGGCCACCGGCTGGAGATCATCACGCGCCCGTACGGGGGCTGACGGCGTCCGGCGCGTCGAGGCTCCGGTCCAAATAGGACGCTCCCATGTTGTCGAGTGTCACGTCCGCGCGACCGGCCCACTCACGCAGTCGGCGGCGAAGTCCTGTTCGCGGTAGCTCACGGCGATGTCCGCGCCGAGGCGGCGGCTCGACTGAAGCGGCGATCGACTCCTTCGTCGCCACCACGTGCTGCCTCGGCGTCCGCACCGAGCCGGCAAGCCTGCCGTGCCCGACGTATTCAACCTCGTCGTGCGGCCGAATCGCGTACAGGCGCGGTGCACGAAGCCAAGACCGCGCGCGGTGGCCGGAGCTGACCGTGCTGCCCTGGCCCAACGGTCGATGAGGTGATCGGGGACCAACGGCCCTGCCGTACCGGCGATCTCGTGTCACGCTGAGGGACATGACAGAGCCGGTCAGAGGGATCGTCGCCGGGATCGATGGGTCCCGGTCCGCCGTGGAGGCCGCGTGCTGGGCCGCGCGCGAGGCCCGGTACCGCGGCGCCGAGTTGACGTTGCTGCACACCACGTTCGTGCCCGACCCCGCCCCGTACGTTCCGGTGAAACTGCCCCGCAGCTACCCGGATGCCCTCCGCGAGCAAGGCGCCGAGTGGCTCGCCGACGCCGAACAAGCGGTGCGCGAGCTCGACCCGGGTCTCGTCGTGCACGTGGTTCAGCGCGAGGGCGTCGTGCTGAACGGGTTGATCGCGGCGACGACCACCGCGCAGCTCGTGGTGGTCGGCTCGCGTGGGCTAGGTGGCGTGGGCGGCTTCGTGCTGGGCTCCGTCGCGCGGGCGCTCATCGCGCGCGGGCAGGGGCCGGTCGCCATCGTCCGCGGGGAGGCGCCGGACGGCGCGCCCGTCGCGGTGGGCGTGTCCGGCGAAGCGGAGTCGGATCCGGCGATCGGCTTCGCCTTCGAGGCGGCGAGCCAACGCCGGGTCCCGTTGCTCGCCGTACGGGCGTCCGGCGAGCAGCTGCCGCCGCGGCTCGACCAATGGACGACAAAGTACCCGGACGTCGAGGTGCGCCCGATTGCCGTGAAAGGCAAGCACGCCAAGGAAATCGCCAAAGCCGCGAAGGACGCGCAACTGGTCGTCGTCGGCGTCCGCGGGGGCGCGTCGACGGCTCAGGCGTTGGCGCGCACCAGCTCCTGCCCCGTCGCGGTGATCCGCTGAAAGGTCACTGCATCCGGCGCGGCGACAGCAGCAGGTGCTCCGACCTCGCCGACGCCATCGTGGACATCACCAGCGACGCCGCGCCGATCGCCCCGCCGTCCTCGCCGAGCGCGGTGCCGCGAACGTCGACCGTGTGCACGTCGCGGACCGTCAGCAGCGAAGCGGTGATCGGTGGCGCCACCCGGAGGTAGCTGGGGGACAACGCAGACCAGTTCGGCCCGCCCAGCACCACGGTGTCCAGGTCGAGGACGTTCGCGAGTTTCCCCGCCGCACGGGCGATCCCGCGCGCCGACTTGTCGACGATGGCCTGCGCCCTCTCGTCACCTTCGCCCGCCAACGCGCACAGGCGGCCGAGTGACTTTTCGACGGCCAGGTGGTCTTCCACGTTCACCCGCGGCAGGATCCCGGCCTCGACCGCCGCGGAGACCAGATGCACCGGCGCGCAGGTGATCGCGATGCACCCGCGCCCGCCGCAGTAACACCGTGGCCCGTCCGGATCACCGCTCAGGTGCCCGATCTCGCCGAGGTTGTCGCTCGCCCCGCGCATCACCTCACCGCCCAGCACGATGCCCGCGCCGATCCCGGTGCCCAGGTAGATGAACGCGAAGTTCGCCAGCGAACCGCCGCCTGCCCACAGCTCCCCGGTGGCCGCCGCGATCGTGTCCTTCTCCAGCACCACAGGCAATCCGGTGCGGTTCTCGAGTTCGTCGCGCAGCCGCACCACGCCCCAGCCACGCAGGTTCGGCGGCCCCACCACGGAATCGGCCATGATCGGCCCCGGCGTGGACACCCCCAGCCCGGAAATGCGGTGCAGCGGGATCTTCCGGCTGCGCACCAGTTCCGTGACCGCGCCGACGATCGCTTCGAGCACGTCCTCGGGCCCGTCGGTGAACGGCGTGGCGATGGACGCCCTGTCCTCCACTTCGCCCGCGAGGTTCAGCAGCACCAGCGTCATCCGGGCGGGATCTATGTGCAGCCCCACCGAATACTGCCCCTGCGGCACCACCCGGAACATCGTCCGCCTGGCGCCCGTGTCGGCGGCTGCCCGGCCCGCCTCCTCGATCAGCCCGGCGTCGACGAGCCGGCGCACGATGTTGGACACCGTCTGCCCGGACAGCCCGGTGCGCTGGGAGAGCTCGACCCGGCTGATGTGCTCGCTGCTGCGCACGAGATCGAGCACGAGCAACTGGTTGTAGTCGCCAACGCGTGGCAGGTTCGACCCCCGCCGCTCCATCCTCGAAAACCCCCATCGGTTACTGGCGATCAGCGGCTCTACCCGCAGGTTCGCGACGACGCAAGTGATCCTAAGGGATGGTCGGCGGGCTTGTAAATCAATTTGATTGTGTTAGCGTCTCGGGCCGTTGGGGCTGAGTTGCCTTCGAAGGAGAAGCCGCATGAAATTCGCGAAACCGGCCGCCGTCGCCGCGCTGGCGGTCAGCCTCATCGCTCCACTCGCCGCCTGTTCGAGTTCGGACTCCGGCTCGGGCGGCGTCGTCCACCTGACGTTCCGCCAGTTCGACCCGGAGAGCGAGGTCACCGGGCTCAAGACGGCGCTCGACGCCTGGAACGCCGCGCATCCCAACATCCAGGTCGAACTGCAGACGCTCAGCCCCAACAACGCGCAGCAGTTCGCCCGCGAGGCGAACTCCGGTTCCGGGCCGGACATCGACCAGATCGCCTACACCGACGTGTCCTTCCTGGCCACGCCCAAGATCCTCCAGCCGCTGGACGACCTCGAAAAGAACGATCCGCTGCCCGGCGGCACCGACGGCCTGCTCGCCACCGACCTGACCAAGATCGACGGCAAGACGTGGGCGATGCCGTGGACGGCCGACACGATGGCGCTGGTGTACAACCAGAAAGCGCTTACCGCCGCCGGCATCGCGAAACCGCCGGCCACGTGGGAGGAGCTCGCCGCCGACGCCAAGCAGATCAGCTCCTCCAGCGGTGGTAAGACGGCCGGTTTCTGTTTCCCCGCTTCGGGTTCCGCCACGAGCGCCGGCTGGTTCGCGATCAACTACTACCTCTGGTCGCACGGCGCCACGCTGGTGAAGAAGGACGCGGCGGGCAACTGGTCGGCCGGCGCCACGAAGGAACAGCTCACCAGCGCGATCCAGTTCTTCACCGATCTGTTCTCCTCCGGCGCGGTGTCCAAGGCGAACCAGGCGGTGCAGGACTACAGCGACCCGTCGATCGTCAACGGGCTCGCGAACGGCTCCTGCGCGATGACCTACGAACCGCCGTCCACCTTCACCAAGCTGGAGCAGCAGGCGACCGCCGCGGGCACCACCGTGACCACCGCGCCGATGCCCTCGGGCCTCACCGACGGCGCGACGCACCTCGGCGGCCGCGCGCTGGGCATCAACCGCAACACCGAGCACGCCGAAGAGGCCTGGCAGGTCATCAAGTACCTGATGAGCGCCGACACGTTCAAGACCTACACCCAGTACCCGGCGAACAAGACCACGCTGACGCAGCTTTCGGTACCGCAGTCGCAACAGGGCTACGTGCAGCAGCTGCCGCACTCGCAGTCCTTCGGCCGCTACATCGGCTCCGAGATGACCGTGTCCTCGATCGAACAGCTGGCGAACCAGCAGTTCTCGTCCGTCTACTCCGGACAGTCGTCGGCCGCGGACGCCGCGTCGGCGCTCCTCGACGGGCTGGCCAAGGGCCTCAAGGGCTGAGCGGTGGCCACCCGTTCCGCTTCCCGGCAGGGGTACGCGCTCGTCACGCCGGCGTTGCTGGTCATCGCCGTGCTGTTCGTGTTCCCCAGCGTGTACAACGTCGTGCTCGCGTTCCAGAAGCTGACGCCCTACGACTCACCCGGCGACGCGGAGTGGACCGGGTGGGACAACTTCAAGGCGATCTTCACCGATCCGGAGATCGGCAGCGCGGCGCTGAACACGGTGTTCTGGCTGACGGCCGTCACCGTGGTGATCCGGCTGGTGCTCGGTCTCGGCCTCGCGCTGCTGCTGCAGAGCCCCGTGCTCGAACGGTGGCGGCTGCGGGGGACGGCCAGGACGCTCGTGCTGGTGCCGTGGATGGTGCCGCCGGTGGTCGCCGTCGCGTGCTGGAAGTGGATCTTCGACGCGAACACCGGGGTGCTCAACCAGTTCCTCGTCGCCACCCACCTCCTGCCTGCCGGGGTGCCGTTCCTGGCGCAGACCTCCACGGTGTGGTGGTCGGTGGTGGCCATCATCGTCTGGCGCGAGCTGCCGTTCGTGGTGGTGGTGCTGATGGCGGGGCTGCAGTCGATCCCCAAGGAGCAGTACGAGGCGGCTTCGCTGGACTCGGCGGGCCGCTGGCAGTCCTTCCGGCACGTCACGCTGCCCAGCCTCCGGCCGGTGATGATCGTCGTGGTGCTGATGACGGTCATCCAGACCTTCAACAACTTCGTCTACGTCTGGCTGTCCACCGGCGGCGGACCCGGCACGTACACCCAGGTGCTCGCGACGCAGCTCTACTCGGCCGCGTTCGTGTCCAACGACCTCGGCCAGGGAGCGGCGATCGGGATCGTGATGACCGCGGTGATGGCGATCTTCGCGCTGGCCTACCTGCGCGCGACCGCCGACCGGGAGGGACGCTGAATGAGCACCGAAACGAAAGCCCCGCCGGTGCACGACGTCCCGCCCGCCACGGTACGGCGCAACCGGCCACGGAAGCGCCGGGCGCGCGATCTGCTGGTGATCGTGCCGACGTTCGCCATCCTGTTCGTGATCGTCTTTCCCGTGCTGTGGATGGTGTTCACCTCGCTGCGGCCGGCCACGGCGCTCGGCGCGCGGCTGCCGTTCGGCCAGTGGTTCGACGGGCTCGGGTTCGACGCGTATGCGCGGCTGTTCCAGGGCTCGGACTTCGGCCGCTACCTCGGCAACAGCCTGCTGGTATCGGTGATCAGCACCGCGTGCACAGTGGTACTGGCGAGCCTCGCCGCCTACGCGCTCTCACGATTTTCCTTCCGTGGCAAGGGAACCGTGCTCCTCGTCGTGCTCGCGACGCAGCTGCTGCCGTTCGTCGTGCTGATCACGCCGATGTACCTGGCGTTCGGCGAGCTCGGGCTGCTCGACTCCTACGCCGGCCTGATCATCGTGTACGTCGCGATGACGCTGCCGCTGGCGATCTACCTGATGATGGGCTATTTCAACACGATCCCGACGGTGCTCGACGAAGCCGCGCGGATCGACGGCTGCTCCACGGTGGGCGTGCTGTTCCGCGTCGTGTTCCCGATCGCGGTGCCCGGTATCGTCACCGTCGTCATCACCACGTTCATCGCGACCTGGGAGGAGTTCTTCTTCGCCAGCGTGCTGATGACGGGGGAGAAGCTCAAGACCGTCCAAGTGGGACTGTCGTCGTTCTTCGGGGAGTACGCCAGCGACTGGGGGATGATCATGGCCGCCGCCACGGTTTCCGCGATCCCGACCGTCGTGCTGTTCTCGCTCGTGCAGAAGCGCCTGGTCGCGGGCATGGCCGCAGGGAGTGTGAAGGAATGAACCCGAACGTCGTGGTGCTCTACGCCGACGATCTCGGCTGGGGTGACCTCGGGTGCTTCGGCGCCGACGACTTCGATACCCCGGCGCTGGACGGGCTCGCCGCGTCGGGTGCCCGGCTGCCGCAGTGGTACTCGAATTCGCCGGTCTGCTCGCCTTCGCGTGCTTCGCTGCTTACGGGACGGCATCCGGCGCACGCCGGGGTGGAGGCGATTCTCGGCGGCACGCGGCACACCGTCGGGCTGCCACCGCAGACGACGCTGGCGAGCGAGTTGCGCGATCGTGGTTACGCCACGGGCATTTTCGGCAAATGGCATCTGGGCGTGGACCAGGACTACAACCCGCTGCGCCGGGGTTTCGACGAACACTTCGGCTTCCGCGCCGGCTGCGTCGACTACTACTCGCACATCTACTACTGGGGCGAGCACAATCCCATCCATGACCTGTGGGAGGGCGAGGACGAGGTCTGGCACAACGGCGAATACCTCACCACGGTCATCGCCCGCCGTGCCGCGGAGTTCATCGAGCGCAACGCCGAGCGCCCGTTCTTCTGTTACGTGCCCTTCAATGCGCCGCACTACCCGCTGCACGCGCCCGAGGAGTACATGGCCCGCTTCGCGTACCTGCCCGAGGGGCGCCGGATGATGGCGGCGATGGTGAAGGCGATGGACGACGGGATCGCCGTGATCCTGGAAACCCTTGCGCGCCTGGGACTTCGGGAGAATACGATCGTGTTCTTCTCCTCCGACAACGGTCCGTCGATCGAGGAGCGTAACTGGTTCGACGGCGAGGAGGTCTCCTACGACGGGGGTTCCGCCGGGGGTTTGCGCGGGCACAAGGGTTCGCTGTTCGAGGGCGGGATCCGGGTGCCCAGCATGATTTCCTGGCCAGCGGCGATTCCGGCCGGACAGACGCCGGAAGTGGTGGGGTACATGGCAGATCTCGTGCCCACGGTGCTCGAAGCGGTCGACGGCGTACCGCCCGAAAATCACACGATCGATGGTGAATCGGTGCTTTCGTCGCTGAAAACCGGTGCGGCGGGGCCCGAACGTCTGCTACTTTGGCAGTATGAGGGCCAGCTCGCTGGCCGCTTGGGCCGTTGGAAGGCCGTGCTGGACGCGTGTGAGAGCCTCGAATCCCAGGTCGCGGTAGCCGAGGGATTGTACGACCTCCATGAGGATCCGGCCGAGGAACACGATCTTTCCCGCAGACATCCGGCGAAGTTCGCCGAGCTGCGTGCTGAGCTGGTCCGTTTCGCGCAATGCTGCGAAGGCTGGCGCCGCGCCCCCGTCCGCTGAGCCCGTTCGCTGAGCCCCGTACGCATCAGGAGAATCATGCACGACACCACTGCCCAGATCGAGATGCGCATAGAACGCTTCGTGCGTGAGCGCATCGCGCCGGCCGTGGAGCGCCGCCACGTGGCGCTCGGCGTCACGGCCTGGGAGGTGCCCGGCGAACCGGTGCCGTTCGGCGAGGCGGTGGCGCGGGAGTTCACGCCGTTCGCGGTGGGCAGGCCGTGGAGCAAACCCTGGGGCACCACGTGGTTCCACGTCACGGGGGAGATCCCGGCGGGCTGGGGCGGCGAGGGCACGGCGGTGGAGCTGGTCGTCGATCTGGGGTTTTCCGCGCGGCAGCCCGGTTTCCAGGCCGAGGGGCTCGTCTACCGGCCCGACGGCACGATCGTGAAAGGCCTGGAGCCGCTGAACAACGCGGTGCCCGTCGGGCCGGGACCCGTTGACCTGTATGTGGAAGCGGCGTCCAACCCGGATGTCGGCGGGCATTACTTCTACCTGCCCACCCCACTCGGCGACAAGGCGACGGCCGGCACGGAGCCGATCTACACGCTGCGCCGGATCGACCTCGTCGAGCACGATCTGACCGTGCGGCATCTCTTACGGGACTGCTGGACGCTCACCGGGCTGATGGCCGAGCTGGAGCCGTCCCTGCCCCGCCGTGCCGAGATCCTGCGCGCGCTGGAGCGGATGTGCGATGTCGTGGATCCCGAACGAGTAGCCGAAACCGCCGCGGCAGGGCGGAAAGCGCTCGCCGACGTGCTCGCTTCGCCCGCGTACGCGAGCGCGCATCAGGTGATCGCCGTGGGGCACGCGCACATCGACTCGGCGTGGTTGTGGCCCACGCGCGAGACCATCCGCAAATGCGCGCGCACCTTCTCCAACGTCCTCGCGCTGATGGACGAGTACCCGGACTTCGTGTTCGCCTGCTCCAGCGCCCAGCAGTACGCCTGGATGAAGGACCACTACCCGGAGCTGTTCGAGCGGATCCGCGCGCGGGTGGCGGACGGCCGGTTCGTGCCCGTGGGCGGCATGTGGGTCGAGTCCGACACGAACCTGCCCGGTGGTGAGGCGCTGGCCCGGCAGTTCGTGCAGGGCAAGGGTTTCTTCCTGCGGGAGTTCGGGTTCGAGCCGGACGACGTGTGGCTGCCGGACTCCTTCGGCTACACCGGCGCCCTGCCGCAGATCGCGCGCGCGGCGGGCGCGAACTCGTTCCTGACGCAGAAGATCTCGTGGAACGAGACCAACCGGATGCCGCACCACACGTTCTGGTGGGAGGGCATCGACGGCACCCGCATCTTCACGCATTTCCCGCCCACGGACACCTACAACTCGGATCTCTCGGGCGCGGATCTCGCCCGGGCCCAACGGCAGTACGCGGAGAAGGGCGTCTCGAACATCTCGCTGACGCCGTTCGGTTTCGGGGACGGCGGGGGCGGTCCCACGCGCGAGATGATGGAGGCCGCGGCGCGCACACGCTCGCTGGAGGGTTCGCCGCGGGTCGAGGTCGGCACGCCGCGGGAGTTCTTCGACAGGGCCAAGGCGTCGCATCCGGCACCGGCCACGTGGTCCGGCGAGATGTACCTGGAACTGCACCGGGGCACGTACACCTCGCAGGCGAAGACGAAGCAGGGCAACAGGCGCAGCGAGCACCTGCTGCGCGAAGCGGAGCTGTGGCACGCGACGGCGGCCTGGCGCGGGCTCGGCGAGTACCCGTACGAAGCGCTGGACGAGGCGTGGCAAACCGTTCTCCTGCAACAGTTCCACGACATCCTGCCGGGTTCCTCGATCGCCTGGGTGCACCAGGAGGCCGAACGCAACTACGCCGAAGTCGCCGCGACGCTCGAGCCGCTGATCGACGACGCGCAGCGCGCGCTCGCCGGGCCGGGGGAGTCGGAGGTCGTGTTCAACGCGGCTCCCGTCGCCGCTGCCGGCGCGCCCGCGCTCGGCGCGGTCACCGGAGCGTTGCCTTCCTGGGTCGCGCCGGCCGCCTCGGATTCGGGGTGGGTGCTGGAGAACACCTCCGTCCGGGCGGTCTTCGACGCGGACGGCCTGCTCGTGTCCTTTGTAGACCGTGCGGCGGATCGTGAGGTGCTGGCGTCCCCGGCGGCGTTGCTGCAGGTGTGCCGCGATCTGCCGAACCAGTGGGACGCCTGGGACATCAACGAGCACTACCGGCACTCCATCGTCGAGCTGCGGGACGCCGACGAGGTGCGGGCCACCGGTGACGCCCTCGTCGTGCGGCGCTCGTTCCAGGATTCGGTGTTCGTGCAGACGTTCCGCCTCGGCGCCGACGCGGGCGAGCTGGAGATCGAAACCCGGGTCGACTGGCACGAGCAGGAAAAGCTGCTGAAGCTCGCGTTCCCGCTCGCCGTGCACGCCGACCGCGCGGCGTCGGAGATCCAGTTCGGGCACATCCAGCGCCCGACGCACACGAACACCTCGTGGGACGCGGCGCGGTTCGAGACCGCCGCGCACCGGTGGGTGCACGTGGCGGAGCCCGGGTTCGGCGTGGCGGTGGCGAACGACTCGACCTACGGACACGACATCACGCGCCGCTGGGCGGAGGACGGCTCGACCGTGACGCTCGTCCGCCAGTCGCTGCTGCGCGCCCCGCGGTTCCCCGATCCCGAGGCGGACCAAGGCGAACACGTGCTGCGCACCGCGCTGCGCCCGGCGCCGACAGTGCTCGAGGCGCTCGACACGGGCTACCGGCTGAACCTCCCGGCCCGCGTGGTTTCCGGTGGCGGCCCGGTGGCTCCGCTGGTCGCGGTGTCGTCGCCCGCAGTCGTCGTGGAGGCGGTCAAACTCGCCGAGGACCGCTCGGGCGATCTCGTCATCCGCCTGTACGAGGCCCGCGGCGGCCGGGCCCGCACGGGAGTCGGGATCTCGGAACCCTTCGCGCGGGCCTGGACCACCGACCTGCTCGAACGGGAAACTCCGCAAACCCGGTCCTGGGCGGGAAAGCCGATCGAACTGGAGTTGCGGCCGTTCGAGATCGTGACCCTGCGGGTGCGGCGCGGGTAACGTCCCTGCCATGCTGCGACTGGGATTCCCGGTGCTGGGTGTGACTGACGTGCCGCGGGCGGAGGCCTTCTGGACGGCGGCGCTGAACCTCGTACCGACCGAAGAGTGGGCGAGCGACACCTGGCGCACGCTGAACCACGCGGACGGCTCGGGCCGGGCTCTCGCCCTGATGTACAGCGAGTCCCCGGCCGAGCCGCGCCCACGGCTGCACCTCGACCTGTTCGTCGACACCACCGCGGAGCAGCAGGCGGAGATCACGCGACTGCTCGGACTCGGCGCCCGTGAAGTGGACTGGCAGCTCTACCCGCCGAAGCCGGACTTCGTCGTACTAGCCGACCCCGACGGCAACCTGTTCTGTGTGGTCGACCTGAGCGCGGCCCCGTCAGGAAGCTAGCCGCGCGGGGCCCCGGTACCCGAACCCGCGAGGTGGTTCCGGTCCCGTTCGCCGCAACACCTGACGCCAACACCTTCGGACCACCTCCCACCCCGCCGACACGCGTGCCCAGAGAGGAGCTTGGAACGAATCGCCCGGACACTACCGCCGAGCCCCCTTTCCGCAGGCCTCCAGCGCGCCACCGACGCTCGGAAAGCGCTTTCCTCCACCCCCGGCGGCCGACACGCGCCACCGGCCGGCTCGCCACACCACTGGCGATAGCCGCGGCGACAGCGCCGCCGTCGCCCTCGCTCTCGCCCTCGCTGCCGCCGTGGTGCTGACGTCGCAGCCGCGCTGCCTGCCGCACCCACCCTCGCTACCGTCGCCCTCGCCGCCGCACCAGCGCTGGCTGCCCCGGTGGTGCTGCCCGCCGTAGCCGCGCTCACCCCGGTATCCGCGCTCGCCGCCGCATCGACGCTGGCCGCCCCGGTGGCGCTGCCTGCCGCAGCCACGCGTGCCGCCGCAGCCACGCTCGCCCCGGTACCCGCGCTCGCCACTGCATCGCCGCTGGCCGCCCCGGCGGTGCTGCCCGCCGTAGCCACGCGGGCCGCCGCAGCCACGCTCACCCCCAGAACTGCGGGCAAGCCATTGCAACCGCGTCAACCGGTCTCGCGCGCCTGCCCCGCTTTGCCCCTGCACCCACTTCACCGCACAGCTCCGGGATGCACCACGCAGCTCCGGGATGCACCGCACAGCTCCAAGAGGCATCGCACGGCACCGGGAGGCATCGCACAGCACCGGGAGGCATCGCACAGCACCGGGAAGCACCAGGCAGCAGCACACAGTCCAGGCAGCCACCGCGGCTCAAGGGAAGCGGGTGCGTCTGTCGCTGCAGCCGTCAACGGCAGGCGCACCCACCCTTTACACGACAGACCTCGCCGCCCGGTTCATTTCCCCTTCGGCGCCGCCGGTCGGGCCGCCGCCGTCGCGGCCCCCGCGCGAGCCGCCCCCGCTCGGGGCGCCACCGCGCGAGCCGCCGCCGCGCGAGGCGCCGTGTCGGCAACACGAGTCAGCAGTTCCTTCAGCGTCTTCAGCTCGGCAGCCGAGAGGTCCTGCCCGAGATCCGCGTCGAGGATCTTCAGGCGCGCGTCCGCGCGTTCGAACAGTTCGCGACCGTCGCCGGTGAGCCGGATTTCGATCAGCGTGCGGTGCAGCGCGTGAGGGGAGCGCTCCACGAGCCCCCGCGCTTCGAGCCGCCCGACGGTGCTGTTCATCGTCTGCGGCGTGACCTGGCACTGCCGCGCCAGTTCGGCGGAGGTGATCCCGTCGTGGTCGCTCAGGATCGTCAGCGCGGCCAGCTGGGCCGGCGTGATCCCGTACGCGCGCAGCACCTGTTCCTTCGCCTGCTGGGTGGCCTGCTCCGCACGTTTGATGAACCAGAGCAGCCGCGCCGTGTAGTGCGCCATCCGGCCAGTCTACTGACGCCCACTCGTGCGAGCTCGTCTATCAACATGCATACTGATACTTATCAGCACACTGATAATCGAGGAGTTCGCGATGACCACGCCGTTACGGCAAATCACCACAGTCACCAGCGCCGCCGCGCGCGCGATCGTCGATGCCGCCGTCGCCGCGGCGGGGCAGCCCTCGGTGGTCGCGGTCGTCGACGCTGCCGGGCAGTTGAGCGCGCTGACCAGGATGGACGGGGCCCCGGTGCAGGCGATCCAGATCGCGCAGGACAAGGCGTACACCGCCGCCGGATTCGGGATGCCGACAGCGCAGTGGCACGAGGTCCTGCGCGAAGACGCTCCGCTCGGCTTGGGCGCCGGTCCGGCGATCGACCGCTTCGTGGCTTTCGGCGGCGGGCTGCCGATCGTCGTGGACGGTCAGGTGGTGGGCGCCATCGGCGTTTCGGGCGGGCACTGGAGCGACGACGTCAAAATCGCGGAGGCCGGCCTCGCCGCGCTCTGAAAAGTCAGTGCCGGTCGCGGATGGCGGTTTCCCGCACCAGCCCGGCTTCGGCGTTGACCGCGGCGATGTCCTCGGCCAGCCGCCCCTCCGGCAGTTGCCCGCCCGAGGAGGCCAGCGGACCCACCAGATTCGCCGCGTCACTCTCACCGAGAGCGCGGTTCAGCTCGTCGGCCGCGTGCGCCGGCAGGTCCGGGTCCGCGCTGATCCGGCCAGCGAGCCGGCGGAGCGTGGCCGAGTTCTCCCGCGCCCACCGGGCCACGGCGCGGTCGCCCGCCCGCTGATCCCGCCGTGCGGAAACCCTTGCCTCGCCGGTGGTTTCCCCACTTTCGGACGGCTGCAGCCGGAGATAACGGCGTTCGGCGGCCTGCCGGCTGGCCACCCCGAGCGCGGGTGCGAGCACGGCCCAGCTTGCGCCCTGCGCCCGGGCGGCCGTGATCAGCTCCGGCTCCCAGCCCGCCAGCTCGTCCCTCAGCTCGCGGAGTTCCGTCAGTGCTTCGAGCACCGTTTCCGGCTGCGCCGCGCCGTTTCGCGCCTCCTCGACGGCCCGGCGCACGCGGCGCAGCGCGGTGTTCGGATCCATGTCATCCTTTCGCTGACGCACCTACTTGTCATCGGATCGATGACATGTTAAAACGGTGCTGCGTGTTGACGCCAGTGCTGATCACTGAGGAAGGAGGAGCTGGAATGTTGATGCGCACCGATCCTTTCCGCGAGCTGAACCGCTTCGCCCAGCAGGTCTTCGACGCCGCGCCCGGAACATGGTCGAAGCCCGCGGTCATGCCGATGGACGCTTACCGCGAGGGCGACGAGTTCGTCGCCTGCTTCGATCTGCCGGGTGTCGATCCCGGCGCCATCGAGCTCGACGTCGAACGCTCTGTGCTGACCGTCAAGGCCGAACGCCGCCCGCTGCCCACCGGGGACGACGTACGGATGCACGTGTCCGAACGGCCGCTCGGCGTGTTCTCCCGGCAGCTGTTCCTCGGTGACGGGCTCGACACCGAGCACATCACCGCGCACTACGAGGCCGGCGTGCTGACGGTCCGCATTCCCGTGGCCCAGCAGGCCAAACCGCGCCGCGTCGCCATCACGACCGGCGACGGCGAGCGCAAGAAGATCGAATCCTGAACCGCTGAGTCCGACCGTGCCGGCGGGTGACGCCCGCCGGCACGGGGAAAGGTGTGCGAACCATGACCGCGCCCGCCGGTGTCCCCCTCGGCCGGCATCCCGCCGTGTCCGCCCTGACCGAGTACCTGCGCCGGGTCGCGCTGGAGTTCGGGGTAGGGCTCGAATCCTGCACGGTGGACCACGACAGCCCGGTGTCCGCGTACCTCGCGCTGGAGGGCAGGCTGCCCCACTATCCGGGACGCGACGTCGCCCTGCTGTGGGACGAGGAACGCGGCTGGGCCGCGGCGATCGAGACCCATTCCGGCGAGGACCTCATCGTCCTGCGCTACCTTGGCGGCCCGGACGTCGCCCCCGCGCCTGCCAAGGTCGCCCGTTTCGTGCGTGCGTTGTACGAGGACGACCACACCGTCGGCAGGCCGGACCCGGTCGTGCTGCGCGAAGCCGGCACTATGGAGAACCTGTTGGCGTTGCTGGAAAAGCGCCTCAGTTCGCGGTGATCCGCAGGATCCCGGTGATCGTGCCCTGGAGGTAGACGCCGCCCGGTGTCGCGGTTCCCGCCATCTGCAGCGTGTCGTATAGGAATCCCGCGCCGACCGTCGCGCTGCGCACGACATTGCCGGTGGCCGGGTCGATTTCGGCGTAGCGGTACGGGTCGAGGATGCTCGTGCCCTTCGTGCCCGGGATGAGCGGGTCGCGCAGCACGGTGTGCAGTTTCCCGTCCGCCAGCGAGTATTTCGGCACCGCGGCCGAGCGGAGTGTGTTGTCCCAGACCAGATCGCAGCCCGAGCCGTCCGGCCGCACGTCGACGCGCGTGAAGCCGCCGGCGAAGTCTGCGGAGGCGGGAACGCTCTGGCCCGCGCCGTCCGGCACAGCAGGATAGGGGTAGCCGTACGTGCTCGCGACGTACACGCTGTTGTCTACGCCGATCGGAGAGTTCTCGCTGCCGGGCCCGCCACTGAGCAGCACCGGGGTGTCGCAGATCCGGCGCCCGGTCCCGGTTTCGTACACCTGCAGCTTCACCTGCGTGTCGGCGTTGTCCACGATCGCGACGTAGTCGGTGCCGTCGCGCGGGCCGAAGAATGTCGGCGTCGACCCGCTGCCCCAGCTGAGCTGGCCGGGTTTCCGCGCGGAACCGCGGTCGTAGGACTGCCGCCACGCGATGCGCGGAGCGCCGTCCGGCCCGGCGGTCAGCAGGTAGGTGGCCGCCGTCGTAGTGACGAGAGTGCCCGCCGGCGCGGTGGAAATGCTGTTCGCGACCTGTTCTCCCGCAGGCAGCCGTACCGTGGACACGGCGCCGCTCGCGTCGTCCGCGGTGCCGACGATCCCCTTGCCGGTGGCGAACCAGACCCGGCCGGACCAGTCCGGCGAAAGCCCGGTCACCGCGTCGTCCTCGGGGATCGCCGAAGCGAGCGAGAGGCTCCGGTCGACGCGCAGTTCCCAGTCCCCGTCGGCGTTCCGGTGGTGCCCGACCCGCAACAGCGACCGGCTGCCGTCCACGACGACGAGCCGGTTCTCCTGGTCCAAGTAGGCGTAGACGCCGCCGAGCAGACTTCCTTTGGTGAGCGCGAGTTCCGCGAGGGAGTCGCCGGTACTGGGGTCCAGCAGGTGCACGGTGGGGACCTGGCCGAAGATCGGCGTGCACAGCGCGACCGGGTAGCCGTCGGACCCGGCGAGCACGGTCGGGCAGGCCGAGGCGAGCGCGATCCGCTTGGAGTTCAGCGTCCCCGCACCCGGCCCCGGCAGGGGAGTGGTGTCCGAGGACGAGGTGTCGCCGTGCATCGTGGCCGTGCCGTCCGGCCCGGTATACGGGTTGTGCGGCGGTGTCGCGGCTTGCGCGGGAATCGTTGTCACGACGGCAAGAACGGCGACGCAGACGGCGATGAGCACGGAGCGGACGGTGGCCATGCCCGGAAGACAATCATGAAAACTTTTCACGGGTCAACCCAGCGGCCTGCCGTGGGACGCGGAATGGCCCGGGCACGCGTGCCCGGGCCGGTGCGGTGTCAGTACTTCTCGGACTGGCCGCCGTCGATCGCGACCACCGTGGCGTTGATGAACCCGGCCTGGTCCGAGAGCAGGAAGGCGACGAGCTTGCCGACCTCCTCGGGGCGCCCGAAGCGCTGCATCGGGTTCACGCTGACGAACTGGCGGCCCGCCTCCTCCCAGTTGACGGGGTCCAGCTGCTTGAGTGAAGCCTCGACCATCGGGGTCATGATCGCGCCCGGCGCGATCGCCTTGACGGAGATGCCGAACTGCCCGTACTCGATGCCGGAGTTGCGGGTCAGGCCGACGACGCCGTGCTTCGCCGCCGCGTACCCGGACTGATTTCCCACGCCGCGGATGCCGCCGACGGACGCCGTGTTGACCACGGTGCCCGAGCCCTGCCGCTTCATCACGGCGAGCACGTTCTTGAGGCCGAGGAACACGCCGCGCAGGTTGATCGACACCACGCGGTCGAACTCGGCCGTGCCGAAGTCCTCGGTCAGGTTCTGCTTGCCCTCGATACCGGCGTTGTTGAAGAAGCCGTCGATGCGGCCGTACTTCTCCACCGTCTCGGCGACGTAGCGCCGTACGTCCTCCTCGTTGCTGACGTCGGCCACGATCGTCAGAACCTCGGCCGCGGGCGCGACTTCCGCCACTGCTTCCGCGGTCTCCTTCAGGCCCTGTTCGCTGACGTCGACCAGCGCCAGTTCGGCGCCTTCCCTGGCGACTTCGAGCGCCGCGGCCCTGCCCAGGCCCGAACCGCCGCCCGTGATGAGCACGACCTTGCCGGTGAACCGGTCTTCCATGACTCCCACCTTCCTGGGGAACGCTCGGCGGGCTCGTCCTGCTGGCGGGTCCTGCCACTTGTTGAGACGATACGTCGCGTATCGTTATTCCCGTCCGGGAGGTGTGATGACGAAGCGACCGCGCAGCGGACCCCGTCGCGATCCCCTTGCCCACGAAGCGATCCTGAGCGCCGCGCGGGATCTGGTGGCCGAGGTGGGCTACGACCAGGCGACGGTGGAGGCGATCGCGGCGCGGGCCGGGGTCGGGAAGATGACCGTCTACCGCTGGTGGCCGAACAAGGCGGCGGTGGTCACCGAAGCGGTGGCCGACCGGCTTGCCCCGCCGCCGGTGCCGGACACCGGCTCGGTCGGTGAGGACGCCCTCGAGTACCTACGCGGGCTGGTGCGGACGCTGACCCTGCTCGGCGATCCGACCGTGGTGGCCGGCGCGCTGGCCGAGCGCGGCGAGGACGGCCGGATGGCGTTGCGCGACATCCTGCGCGACCGGTTCGAACCCGGCACACAGCTGCTTCGGCGCGGCGTCGAGCGCGGTGAGCTGCCCGCGGATCTGCCCGTGGCGGCCATCGTCGAAAGCTGGGCCGGATACGCGCTCTATCGCATCGTGTTCCTGCAGGAGGAGCCCTCGGACACGGATCTGCGGGAGCTGGCCGGGCTGCTCCCCGTCCGGTCCTGATTCAGTCCGGCTCGGTCCGGCTCGGTCCTGCTCAGTCCTGGCGTTCGACGAGCGTGTCGAGCAGGATGCCGAGCAGTTCGCGTTCGGAGTGGCTCAGCGGTGCCAGCACCTTGTCCTCCACGTCGGCGAGGAGTTCGTCGAGCTTCACCAGCCGCCGGCTGCCCTGTTCGGTCAAGGTGATCACGTTCCGGCGGCGGTCGGCAGGGTCGGGCGCGCGCTCGGTCAGCCCTCGCTCGCTCAGCTCGTTGATCACGCCCACGAGGTCACTGCGGTAGATGCCGGTGCGGGAGCTCAGCTCGGCCTGGCTGAGCGGGCCGAACTCCTCGAGGGTGGCGAGCACGGCGTAGTGCCATTTGCGGGCGTCCACCCGGTTCAGTTCCTCGTTCACGCGCCGGTCGGACAGGATCGCGGCCATCGACAGCTGCCGCGTGCGCAGCCGCCGCAGCCTGGCGGCCGTGCGATCCGCCGGGGCCGGCGCGTGTTCGTCCATGACCCGAGCATACCCCTTGCGTTAGTCCGACTAACGAAGTACGGTGATCTCAACAGTGTTAGTCGGACTAATGAATAGGAGAGGTTCATGCCCGAGACGAAGGTGCTCGACTCAGTGCTGCACCACGAGGAGAGCGGCAGCGGTGTTCCTTTTGTTTTCCTGCACGGGAATCCGGGGTCCTCGCACCTGTGGCGCAAGGTGCTGTCCGCGGTCGATCTCCCGGCCCGGTTGCTGGCTCCCGACCTGATCGGCATGGGCAGATCGGGAAAGCCGGAGATCCCGTATCGCTTCGGTGATCATGCCCGCTATCTCGACGCCTGGTTCGACGAGCTGGGTCTCGATGAGGTCGTACTCGTCGGGCACGACTGGGGCGGTTCGCTGGCGTTCGATTGGGCGGCCCGTCATCCCGATCGCGTCCGCGGTGTCGCCTTCTTCGAAACGATCATGAAGCCGATGTCGTGGAGCGAGCTGGGGGAGGCGCCGCGGGCGCGGGCGGAGGCCATGCGCGGGCCGGAGGGTGAGGAGCTGGTGCTGGAGCGGAACTCGTTCCTGGAGTCGGCTTTCGCCGGCGGGGTGCTGAATCCGGTGCCGGAGGAGGAGAAGGCGGCGTATCGCGAGCCTTATCCCACCAGGGAGAGCCGCCGCCCGATCCTGGAATGGGCGCGTTCTCTTCCGCTGGACGGGGAGCCCGCCGATGTCGCCGAACGGGTCGCGGGGTACGGGAAATGGCTTGCCTCCAGTGTTTCCGTGCCCAAGCTGCTGCTCACTTTCGACTCCTCGCCCACGCTGCTGATCGGCCCGGAGATGGCGGAATGGTGCGCGGAGAACGTCGCCGCCCTGGAGATCGAGCACTGCGGAGCCTCGGGTCACCATGCCCCGGAGGATCAGCCCGAGGCCATCGCCAAGGCCGTCAGCGCCTGGGCTCGCCGGAGGGAGTTGGTGTGAGGGCGAGTATCCGAAGTGGACGGCGCGATTGATCGGTCCCGCTGCTGGGCGCGATCAGTGAGAACTGTTGGACTTCGCTGTCCCGTGGCAGCAGAGTGGGGGCATGACCTATCTCGCGGACGAGGGACGCTACAACGGCACGATGCAGTACCGCCGAACCGGTCGGTCCGGGCTCGATCTTCCGGTGCTGTCCCTGGGCTACTGGCACAACTTCGGGGACGACAAGCCGTTCGAAACGCAGCGGGAGATCGCGCTGCGGGCGTTCGACCTCGGTATCACGCATCACGACCTGGCGAACAACTACGGCCCGCCCTACGGCTCCGCTGAGATCAACTTCGGGCGCATCCTGCGCGGGGACCTGAAGCCTTACCGGGACGAACTGGTGGTCTCGACCAAGGCGGGGTGGGACATGTGGCCCGGTCCGTACGGGCAGGGTGGTGGCTCCCGCAAGTACGTGCTGGCCTCGCTGGATCAGTCGCTGGGCCGGATGGGTTTGGACTACGTCGACATCTTCTACTCCCACCGGCCCGATCCCAGCACGCCGCTGGAGGAGACGATGACGGCGCTGGACACAGCTGTCCGCCAGGGGAAAGCGCTGTATGTCGGAATTTCCTCCTATGACGCCGAAACCACGAGGCAGGCGGCCGCGATCCTGCGGCAGCTGGGCACGCCGCTGCTGATCCACCAGCCGTCGTACTCGATGCTGAACCGCTGGATCGAAACCGACGGGCTGCTCGACGCCGCCGAGGCCGAGGGCGTCGGGGTCATCGGCTTCACGGCATTGGCCCAGGGGTTGCTGACCGGTCGTTACCTGGACGGGGTGCCCGCGGATTCGCGTGCGGCGCAAGGGAAATCCTTCGACACCGGCTGGTTGTCGGAGGACATGCTGGGCAGGCTGCGCGCGCTGAACGAGATCGCCGGGCGGCGTGGGCAGACACTCGCGCAACTGGCGCTGGCCTGGGCGCTGCGGGACAAGCGCGTCACGTCGCTGGTGATCGGCGCCTCACGGACGGAGCAGCTCGAGCAGAACGTGGCCGCACTCGGAAACCTGGACTTCAGCGAAGACGAACTAGCGGAGATCGACAAACTGACCGTGGAGGGCGCCGGAGTCGACCTGTGGCAAGACGCCCGCGAGGGCACCATCGGCTGACCACGCGCCACACACCAACCTGCCCGCCACCCCGGAACGGCTACGGGCGCGTCCCAGCGCGCGGCGCTCACGGACGCGCCCACCCATGCCGAGCCGTGCCGCTCCCATGCACGACCACCCGTGCCCGCCGCACGCCCTCACCTCCCGCTCCCCGGCGCGAGCGCCACCACCCGGCGAGGTGGCGGGCGAGTGGCCTGCCACCCGCCCGCTCCCCGGCGCGAGCGCCACCACCGCTCGAATGGCGCCCCGCCCCCACCCCGGAGGCACGCAC
>NZ_VMNW02000059.1 GCF_007713735.2 Amycolatopsis acidicola
GGCGGGCGGCGCCGTGGGGGCTGCGGTGGCCGTGGCCGCCCCACCCTGCCCGGCCGGCTGCTGGGTAGCCGGCCCGCTGGGGGTCACGAAACTCTCGGTCGGTGCATTCGCTTCACGCGGATCGCGCTGCGCCGGTTCGAACGTCATCGGGATCTTCCTCTGGGCGTCTGAGTCGCTGACGTCTACGACTTTCGTCCCGCTGCCTGGGAAGCCCGTGTGGGGAACCTACGAGCCAGCTGTGAGTCGTGAAGATCGGGTGAGGAACGGGCGTCTCCAGCCTCCGGCAAGAGGCTGAGGCACCGCGCCGACTCGTCCGGGGCTTAGGGCTAAGCCGCCACCAGCTGAGCCAGCGCTTCCTGGTATCGCCGCAGCACCAGGTCCACCACGCCGGGGTGCATGCCCAGCGGCTCCGCGACGACGTCGGCTCCCGCGTCGTCCAGTCGGCGCTGGAAGAGGCCTGGCGCGAGCAGCCAAGAAGCGACGGCCACGCGTCCGCGCGTTCCCGCCACTGCCTCGGCCACCGAAGGCCGGGCCGTGGCGGCGTACCCGATGCGCACGGGGCTGCCCACGCGCGTCGCCAAGGCGTGGGCCGCCGCGCGGACCTCCGCCAGGGCGCGCGGGTCGCTCGAGCCCGCCGCGGCCAGGACCACCGAGTCACCATCGCGGTAACCCGCCGATCGAAGCCTGTCCCACATCGCGTCCACCAGCTCCGGCGCCGGGCCGAACGCGCGGGCGAGCACGACGTCCGGGTGCCCGGCGGCCGCGATCTGCGCCGGGATGTCCGTGCGCACGTGGTACCCCGACGCCAGGAACGCCGGAATGACCACGGCCTGGCGCCCCGGCACCGAACGAAGCACGCTCGTCAGATCCGGCTGCCGCACATCGGCATACGCGACCCGCACGGGCACGCCCGAAGCGCGGACAAGCGAGGCCAGCCCCTCGATCACCCGCGGACCCGCCGGATCGCGGGTGCCGTGCGCGGTCAGGATGATCATCGTTCCACCGCCAGCCGGTACCCGCGCTTCACCACGGTCTGCACGAACTTCCCTTCCCCCAGGGAAGTCCGCAGCCGCCCGATCGCCGTCTCCACCGCGTGCTCCTCCCCTCCGCTCGGCAGCGCCGCCCTCAGCTCACGCCGCGACACCACGCGCCCCGGCTCGACCGCGAGCGCGCGCAGCACCGCCATCGGCGCGGGCGCGACCTCGCACAGCTGACCGTCCACAATGGCCGCTTGGCCGCGCAGCTCGACCTCCCGCCCGGCCACCCGCAACCGTGGTGAGCGCTCCATCAGCTCCTCCGCCACCGTCCGCGCCAGCGCCCCGATCCGCGCCCGGGCGGGCTGCACCGTGGGAATGCCGAGCGCGGCGAGGGGGGCCGCCGTGATCGGACCGACGCAGGCCACCAGCACGCGCCGAGTGAGCGCGTCGACGAGCGCCGCCTGCCGTCCGGTTCGCCTCGCCATCGCGAGCATGCTCGCCGCCGCGGGCGCGCTGGTGAACGGCAACGCGTCGATCGCCCCGTCCAGTACCGCGTCCACCAGCTTGTCCAGCGGCCCCGGATCGGCGGGACCGACCCAGCGGTACACCGGCACCTCGATCACCTCGGCACCGGCGTCCCGCAACGAATCCACGAAGTACGGCAGCGGTTCGCCGTGCAGTTGCACCGCGATCCGCTGCCCCTCCACTCCGGACTCCAGCAGATGCTGCAACAGCTCCGCGTTGGACTCCGAGGCAGGCGAGTACCGTTCCGCCAGCCCGGCCGCGCGGATCGCGCCGCGTGCCTTCGGGCCACGGGCGAGCAGGGTCGCTTTTTCCAGTCCTGTCAGGAGTTCCTCGCCAAGGCCCCACCCCTCGGCCGCTTCGATCCAGCCACGGAAGCCGATGCCGGTGGTGGCCACCACGGCATCCACCGGTTCCTCGAGCAGTCTCGCGGTGGCGGCATGCAGCTCCGTGTCGTCGGACAGCGGCACGATCCGGATCGCCGGACCGTACCGCACCGTCGCACCCTTGCGCACCAGCAGCGCGCCGAGCTCGTCGGCGCGCCGGGCGGCGGTGATGCCGACAGCGAAGCCGGCCAGGGGCGGGATGTCTGTCATGCGGCCTCCTCAACGGACGCGGCAAGCCGCGACAGCGCCCCCACGTCGGCCGACATGGTGCTGGATGATTCGGACCTGCAAGCAGTCCTCATGGGCGAACGTGCACCACACCGTCGATAACCGTGACCTCATAGGTGCGGATGCGCACCGACTCGTCGTCGAGGCAGATGCCCGTGCGCAGGTCGAACCGCTGTTTGAGCAACGGCGAAGCCACGGTGGGCACACCGCCGCTGTCCCCGACGATTCCCCGCGACAGCACCGCCGCGCGCGCGAACGGATCCACATTGGACAACCCGTAGTACTCGTCGTCCGTGGTCCGGAACACCGCCACCTGCCTGCCGTCCGGCAACAGCACCGCGACCCCGCGGCCGGGGATGAGCCGGTCCGCCGCGCACACCATCAGCTGCTCCTCCACCGTCGTCATCGCGCAACCACCTCCGGAACACCCAGCAGGACGGGCACTTTCTGCTCCCGCTCCGTCCGGAACGAGATCGTCGGGTCGGGCGCGCCGGGAGCGTTCACGAAGGACGTGAACCGCGCCAGCTTCTCCGGGTCCTCCAGCACGCCGCGCCATTCGTCGGCGTAGTTCTCCACGTGCTTGGCCATCGCGGCGTCCAGTTCGTCGCAGATGCCGAGCTTGTCCTCCACGACAACCGCACGCAAATGGTCGAGCCCGCCTTCCATCTCCTCGATCCACGGCGCCGTGCGCTGCAGCCGGTCGGCCGTGCGCACGTAGAACATCAGGAACCGGTCGATGTAACGGATCAGCGTTTCGGAGTCCACATCGGACGCCAGCAGCTCCGCGTGCCGCGGCAGCGCGCCACCGTTCCCGCCGACGTAGAGGTTCCAGCCCTTTTCGGTCGCGATCACGCCGAAGTCCTTGCTGCGCGCCTCGGCGCATTCCCTGGCACAGCCGGAAACCCCGGACTTGAGCTTGTGCGGCGACCGCAGCCCGCGGTACCGCAGCTCCAGTTCGACGGCCATCCCGACGCTGTCCTGCACCCCGTAACGGCACCACGTGGAACCGACGCACGACTTGACCGTGCGCAACGCCTTCCCGTACGCGTGCCCGGATTCCATCCCCGCATCCACCAGCCGCTTCCAGATGAACGGCAGCTGGTCGACCGTGGCGCCGAACATGTCGATCCGCTGCGCGCCGGTGATCTTGGTGTACAGGCCGAACTCGTCGGCCACCTCCGCGATCACCTTCAGCTTCGCCGGGGTGATCTCCCCGCCCGGCACGCGCGGCACGATCGAGTAGGTCCCGTTGCGCTGCATGTTCGCCAGGAAGTGGTCGTTGGTGTCCTGCAGCGAAGCCTGCTCGCCGTCGAGGATGTGCCCGCCCTCGCCGTCCGTGGTGCCGATCGTGGCCAGGATCGACGCGACCGCCGGTTTGCACAGCGCGCAGCCGGATCCGGTGCCGTGCTTGGCGATCAGCTCGCCGAACGTGGTGATCCGGGTCGCCTTGATGATCTGGAACAACTCCGCCCGCGAGTACGAGAAGTGCTCGCAGACCGCCTTCGACTGCTCCACGCCGCACGCGTCGAGCAGCTTCGACAGCATCGGCACGCAGGACCCGCACGTGGTGCCCGCCTTGGTGCAGCCCTTGATCGCCGCCACGCTGTCGCAGCCCTGTTCGGTGATCGCGCAGGTGATCGCGCCCTTGGTGACGTTGTTGCAGGAACACACCTGCGCCTCGTCGGGCAGCGCGTCGACGCCCACCGACGCGCCGCCTTCGGGCGCCAGCATCGCCGCCGGGTCGGCGGGCAGCTTGCTGCCGACCAAGGGCCGCAACAGGTTGTAGGCGCTGGCATCCCCGACCAGGATCCCGCCGAGCAGCGTGCCGTCGTCGGAGACCACGAGCTTCTTGTAGTACCCCGAAACCGCGTCGGCGAGCACGACCTCCAGCGAACCCTCGGTCGCGGCGTGCGCGTCGCCGAAGCTGGCCACGTCCACGCCCATCAGCTTGAGCTTCGTGGACATGTCGGCGCCGGGGAACTCGCCCGCCTTGCCGAGCAGCTGCGCGGCCACGATCTCGGCCATCGTGTAGCCCGGGGCGACGAGCCCGTAGCAGCGGCCTTCCACCGCCGCGCACTCACCGATCGCGTACACGTCGGGATCGCTGGTACGGCAGGAAAGATCGACCAAGATCCCGCCGCGCTCGCCGACGTCCAAACCGGACTGGCGCGCCAGATCGTCGCGCGGCCGGACTCCGGCGGAGAACACGATCAGGTCCAGGTCCAGCTCGGTGCCGTTGGTGAGCTTCGTGAACAGCCGCCCGCGATCCCGCTCGATCTTCTCCGAGGACGTTCCCGTGTGGACGGTCAGATCCAGCTCGGTCACCAGCTTGCGCAACAGGTTGCCACCGCCGTCGTCCACCTGGATCGGCATCAGCCGCGGGGCCATCTCGACCACGTGCGGCGAGAGCCCCATGTCCCGCAACGCCTTCGCGGCTTCCAGCCCGAGCAGGCCACCACCGACGACCATGGCGGCGGCACGCCCCCGCTTGGTCTCCTTCGCGTGTTCGACGGCTGCGCGGATCGCGTCCAGGTCCTCGATCGTGCGGTAGACGAAGCAGCCCGGCAGGTCGTGCCCCGGAACGGGAGGAACGAAGGGCCGCGAGCCGGTCGCGAGCACCAGCGCGTCGTAGGACACGCTGTGCCCGGACGCAGTGGTCACCTTCTTGGCGGCGCGGTCGATGCCGGTGACCGGGTCGTTCAACCGGAGTTCCACCTGCGGGTCACCGGTGTACGCCGAGCCTTCCAGCGAAAGCGCGTCCGCGTCCCATCCGTCCACATAGGACGTCAGGGCGACGCGGTCGTACGCGGCGCGGGGTTCCTCGCCGAGGACGACCACCCGCCAGGTGTTCCCGCTGTCCTCGGCCCGCAGTGCCTCCACGAGCCGGTGGCCCACCATGCCGTGCCCGACGACGACCAGCGTGCGCGTCATCTTCGTTCCTCCTCGGGGTTTTACACTCAGACCTGGGCGCCGGCCAGCGCGAGCCCGCGTTCGCTCACCGGAGCGGCGGACTTGCGCAGGTACACGGCCCAGGTGACGACGAAGCACAGCCCGTAGAAGACGAGGAAGCCGACGAACGCCGGAACCCCGCTCTTCGCGACGCTGAACGCCTGCCGGAAGGCGATGTTGATCAGCACACCGCCGAACGCGCCGATCGCACCGGCCAGCCCGATCAGCGCGCCGGAGAGCTTGCGGGCCCGCAGCAGCTCGGTCGCCTCGTCCGCGCCGCTCGCGATCGCGGCCTTCGCCTTGGCCTTGAAGATCGCCGGGATCATCTTGTACGTCGAGCCGTTGCCGATCCCGGTGAGCACGAACAGCACCACGAACGCGGCGGTGAACAAGCCCAGGGACTTCACGTTCGACGCCACGATCAGCAGGACGGTCAGCGCCGCCATGCCGAAGAAGTTCCAGAACGTCACGCGGCCGCCGCCGAGCCGGTCGGCGAGCCACCCGCCCACCGGCCGCGAAAGCGAACCCAGCAGCGGGCCGAGGAACGTGACCGCGGCCGCCTGCAGCGGGGTGCGGCCGAACTGGTTCTGCAGCACCAGCCCGAAGGCGAAGCTGTAGCCGATGAACGAGCCGAAGGTGCCGATGTAGAGGAACGACATGACCCAGCAGTGCGCGTCCTTCATCACCTCGCGCATGCCCTTGCGGTCGTTGCGCACCGAGGACAGGTTGTCCATGAACAGCGCGGCGCAGACGGCGGCGATCACGATCAGCGGGATGTAGACGGCGAGGATGAGGCGCGGCGCCGAAGTGCCAGCCGTCGCGATGATCAGCAGGCCGACCAGCTGGATCACGGCGACGCCGAGGTTCCCGCCGCCGGCGTTGAGGCCGAGCGCCATCCCCTTCGCCTTCTCCGGGAAGAACGTGTTGATGTTCGTCATCGAGGACGCGAAGTTCCCGCCGCCGAACCCGCACAGCACGGCCAGCAGCAGGAACACCCCGAACGACGTGCCGGGTTTCATCACGAACGCGGCGGTCACGGTCGGGATCAGCAACAGCAAGGCGCTGATGACCGTCCAGTTGCGGCCGCCGAACTTGGCCACCGCGAAGTTGTAGGGGATCCGCGCGAACGAGCCGACGAGCGTCGCGGCGGAGGTGAGCAGGAACTTGTCCCCTGCCGAGATGCCGTACGGGGTGCCCATGAACAGCACCAGCACGGACATCAGGGACCACATGGAGAACCCGATGTGCTCGGTGAGGATCGAGAACCACAGGTTGCGGTTCGCGATCTTCTTCCCGGTCGAAGCCCAGAAGGACTCGTCCTCGGGATCCCAGTGCTCGATCCAGTGTCGGCGTGCGGTCGTGGTCGTGGTCATCAGCTGCTCCTCGTTCAGGCAGTCGTCGCGAGCCAGTCCGCGATGCCGCAAACGGCATCACGGCAGCTGCCACAGCCGGTCGTCGCTCTGGTCACGGAGGCCAGTTCGGTCACCTCGGTCGCCCCGGCCCGGAACGCCTCGACCAGCCGCCCCTTGGTGACGGAGTTGCACCGGCACACGACGGTGGCGGCGGGCAGGTCGGCCGGGCTGGCAGCGGTGGGCGCCCCGCCGGGCATCGACCGTCCCAAGAGGACGGCCAGCCGGTCGGTGGGTACGGGGACGCCACGGTCGTAGAGCTGGGTGATGGTCGCGGCCGCGTCGGGTGCGCCGAGGAGGATCGCTCCGGTGACGCGGTCTTCGCGGATGACGAGCTTCGTGTAGCGGCCGCGGGTCGGGTCGGTCAGGCACAGGACTTCGGCGTCCGGGTCGTTCACTTCGGTGTGCGCCTCGCCCAGCGCGGTGAGGTCGATCCCGCGCGCCTTGAGCTTGGTCACCACCTGGGTGCCGTGGTAGCGCGCCGACACGTCGGTGCCGGTGAGCAGGTCGGCGAGCACGGCGGCCTGCTGCCACGCGGGTTCGACGAGCCCGGACACGGTGCCGGGGTGCTGCGCGCAGTCGCCGATCGCGTGGATGCGGCCGTCGCTGGTGCGCAGCTTGTCGTCGATCAGCACGCCGCGGTCGGTCTCCAGCCCGGCACCGGCGGCGAGCGCCGTTTCCGCGCGCACCCCGGCGGACACCACGACGAGGTCGGCGTGCACGTGGCTGCCGTCGTCCAGCTTCAGCCCGTCACCGGGCAGGTAGCGGGCGGCGCTGGTGCCGAGCCGGAAGTCGATCCCGTGCGTGCCAAGGGCTTTCGCGAGCACGCCACCGGCGCCGGGGTCGAGCTGGCGCTCCATGACGTGCGTCCCGGGGTGCACGACGGTGACCAGGTTTCCGCGCCCGGCAAGGCCTCGCGCGGCTTCCAGGCCGAGGAGACCACCACCGACAACGGCGACGGGCGCGCCCACCTTCGCGGCGTCGAGGATGCGGTCGCAGTCGTCGAGCGTGCGGAAGGTGACGACCCCTTCGGCGGGGGTGCCGTCGTCGCGGGTGAGTCCTTCGATCGGCGGGAGCCAAGGCTTGCTGCCGGTGGCCAGCACGAGCGCGTCATAGTCCACAGTGGACCCGTCGCTCAGCCCGACGCACCGCTTCGCGCGGTCGATGGAGACCGCCGTGACACCGGCGCGCAGGTCGATGCCGCGTTGCGCGGCCCAGTCTTCTTCGTGCAGGCGCACCATTTCCGGCGACATCGTGCCCGCCACGACCGCGGACAGCAGCACGCGGTTGTAGGCGTGGTGCGGTTCCTCGCCGACGATGGTCAGCTTCACCCTGGCGGATCCGGGATCCCGCCGGTGGATCTCGTCGGCGAGCCGCGCGCCGGCCATGCCATAGCCGAGCACGACCACTTCGCGGGCGCTCATGACTGTTCCTTCGCGAGGTTGACGGCACAGACCTTGAACTCGGGCATCCGGCTGGACGGGTCCAGCGCGGGATTCGTGAGCAGGTTGGCGCGCTGCTTGCCGCCGAAATGGAAGGGCAGGAACACGACGTCGGGCCGCATCGAAGCCAGGCAGCGGACGCGCACGCTCGCACTCCCCCGGCGTGAGCTCACCCGCGCCCAATCCCCTTCCGCCAGGCCGTATCGCGCCGCGGTGTCCGGGTGGACTTCGACGTACGCCTCCGGCACGACGTCGTTCAGCTCCTTGACCCGCCGGGTCTGCGCCCCGGATTGGTAGTGCTGGAGCACGCGGCCCGTGGTGGCCTGCAAGGGAAACTCGGCGTCGGTCGGCTCGGCCGGGCCCCGGTGGTCGACCGGCATGAAGCGGGCGCGGCCGTCGGCGTGCGCGAAGCGGTCCAGGAAAACCCTTGGCGTACCGGGGTGATCGGCTTCGGGCACCGGCCAGTACAGCGCCTCGCCCGCGCGCAGCCGGTCGTAGCTGATCCCGGAGTAGTCGGCGAGGCCGCCCTTCGACGCCGCCCGCAGTTCGGCGAACACGGTCTCGGCGTCGTCCGGGAACCGGTGCGCGGGCTGCCCGAGCCGCGTCGCCAGTCCATTGAGGACGAACAGGTCGGTGCGCACCCCGGCCGGCGGGTCGACCGCGCGGCGGCGCAGCAGCACCCGGCCTTCGAGGTTGGTCATCGTGCCGTCCTCCTCGGCCCACTGCGTGACCGGCAGCACGACGTCCGCCATCGCCGCGGTCTCCGACAGCACGAGGTCCGCGACCACCAGAAAGTCCAGCGCCGCCAAGCGATCCGCGATGTGCCCGGCGCGCGGCGCCGAGACGACCACGTTGCTGCCGAACACCATCAGCGCCTTCGGGCCTTCCTCGGTGCCGAGCGCGTCGAGCAGCTCGTACGCGGAGCGGCCGGGCCCCGGCAACGATTCGGCGGGCACGCCCCAAACACCGGCGACGTACTCGCGCGCGGCCGGGTCGTCGATCTTGCGGTAGCCCGGCAGCTGGTCGGCCTTCTGCCCGTGCTCGCGACCGCCCTGGCCGTTGCCCTGCCCGGTGAGGCAGCCGTAGCCCGAGCCCGCGCGGCCCGGAAGTCCCAGCGCCAGCGCCAGGTTGATCCACGCGCTGACCGTGTCCGAACCGCTGGCGTGCTGTTCACTGCCACGCGCGGTGAGGATGTAGGCGTTGCGCGCGTTGGCCAGCATCCCGGCCACCCGGCGCTGGTCGGCGGCGGACACCCCGGTCACGCGCTCGACGCGCTCCGGCCACCACTGCGCCACGATCCGCCACACCGCGTCGAAACCACGGGTTCGTTCGTCCACATAGGACTTATCGAGCAGCCCGTCGGCCACGACGGCGTGCAGGATTCCCAGTGCCAGTGCGAGATCCGTGCCCGGGGCAGGCGCGAGGTGCAGGCTGCCCTGCTCGGCGGTCGGGGTGCGGCGCGGGTCGACGACGACCAGCCCGTTCGCGTCGGCGGCCCGGCGCAGATGCTGCATGAACGGCGGCATGGTCTCGGCGGGATTCGACCCCACCAGCAGGATCACGTCCGCGTCCGCCAGATCCGTGAGCGGGAACGGCATCCCGCGATCCAGCCCGAAAGCCTTGTTCCCAGCCGCGGCGGCCGAGGACATGCAGAACCGGCCGTTGTAGTCCACCTGCGAGGTGCCCAGCGCGATCCGCGCGAACTTCCCGAGCAGGTAAGCCTTTTCGTTGGTGAGCCCGCCGCCGCCGAAGATCGCGGCCGCGTCAGGACCGTGCTGTGCCTGGATTTCGGTCAGCCGTCGCGCGATCAGGTCCAGCGCGTCGTCCCAGCTCGCCGGGACGAGCTCGTCGTCGACCCGGATCAGCGGGGTGGTCAGGCGTGCGGGAGAACCCAGCAGACTTCCCGAGGTCCAGCCCTTCTGGCAGAGACCGCCGCCATTGGTGGGGAATTCGCGCGGCTCCACTGTGTGACCCGTCACAGTCATCGCGCACTGCAACGCACAGTAGGGACAGTGTGTGGCCGTTCCGAGCTTCGGCTCCGCCAGCGTCATTCCGCATTCCTCCTTCCCGCACCGGCTTTTGACGGTAAGGAGGGCGTGTTACCTGAAAACGCCGGAATGTTTCAGGCGTTTGACATTGCTCGGGAATCCGCTGGCGAGCGTGGTGAGGCGGCGCTCAGAGCAGTTCGCTCACCCAGGCGGCGGCCGCGCGCAGTCCGTCCAGGGCGGACGCGGTGGCACGGGGGTCCAGCGCGTTGCCCGCGAGCCGGAACAGCACGGCCCGCAACAGCAACTGGCGCCACTCCGGCAGATGTGACCAGCGCCGCAGGAACTCCAGATCGGCGTCGCCCCAGGCGACGGCGTCGACCGCGGCGATCGCGACACCCCATTCGGCGGGGCGGTAGTACGGCTCGAAGTCGACGATCCCGGGTGGGGACGGTCCGTCGAACAGCACGGTGCCGAAGAGGTCTCCGGGGACGACCTGGTCCGGCAGCCGCACGGGTCTTCGCGCCACGGCGAGCACTTCGAACCAGCGGCCGCCCTTGGCCTCGTCCACCGGCACGTCGGCCTCGCCCCAGGCGATCCGGTCCGCCAGCGCGTCACTGTCCGTGCGGCCGGACAGGAACGGCGGCCGCGGCACGTCCGCCAGCGCGTGCGCGAGCTTCAACGCGGCCAGCATGATCTCGTCGTGCCGGTGCTCGGGCTGGCCTGGCAGGAAGCGGCTGGCCGACCAGCCACCGATCACCCAGCGCCCGTCCGTCGTGCGCACCGGGCGGGCCAGCTGCAGATCCGGGACGTCCAGCTTGGCCAGCGTGTTCGCCAGCCACACCGCGCGGGCCCTGTCCCGTACCGGCTTCAGCACGAGCTCGCCGACACGCCACGCGGAACTGCCGCGCAGGCGCTCGGGCTCCCCCGCCGCACCGAACGCCCCCAGCACCCGCTGCGGAACGCTCACCTCGGTGGACACGTTGGCGAGGCTACCGCTCCCGGGAACGAGAATGGCCGATTTTCCAGGCTGCGCCCGGAAAATCGGCCATCTCGGCAGAAAATCAGTACGTCGGCAGCGACTTGTCGATCTGGTTCGCCCAGGCCAGCACGCCGCCACCGAGGTGGGTGGCGTCCTTGAACCCGGCACGGTGCAGCGCCGCCAGCGCCTCCGCGGAGCGGGCACCGGACTTGCAGTGCAGCACGATCGGCTTGTCCTGCGGCAGCTCGGAGAGCGCCTCGCCGGAGAGGATCCGGTCCTTCGGGATCAGCTTGGCGCCCTTGATGTTCACGATCTCGTACTCGTGCGGCTCGCGGACGTCGATGAGCTCGAAGTTCTCACCGGCGTCGAACTTGGCCTTCAGCTCGGCCGGGGTGATCGTGTGGCCGGCCGCGGCGTCCTGCGCGTCGTCCGAAACGACCCCGCAGAAGGCCTCGTAGTCGATCAGCTCGGTGATCTTCGGGGTCTCCGGGTCCTTGCGGATCTTGACCTCGCGGTACTTCATCTCGAGCGCGTCGTAGCTGATCAGGCGGCCGAGCAGCGGCTCACCGATCCCGGTGATCAGCTTGATCGCCTCGGTCACCATGATCGAACCGATGGACGCGCAGAGCACGCCCAGCACGCCACCCTCGGCGCACGAGGGCACCATCCCGGGCGGCGGGGCCTCCGGGTACAGGTCGCGGTAGTTGAGGCCACGGCCGTTGGGCGCGTTCTCCCAGAACACGCTGACCTGGCCCTCGAACCGGAAGATCGAGCCCCACACGTACGGCTTGTCCAGCAGCACGGCGGCGTCGTTGACCAGGTACCGGGTGGCGAAGTTGTCCGTGCCGTCCAGGATCAGGTCGTAGCCGCGGAAGACGTCCAGCGCGTTCGCCGTGGTCAGCTGCTCGGTGTGCAGCACGACGTCGACGAACGGGTTGATCTCGGCGATCGACTCCTTCGCCGACACCGCCTTCGGCTTGCCGACGTCGGACACGCCGTGGATCACCTGGCGCTGCAGGTTCGACTCGTCCACCACGTCGAAGTCGATCACGCCGAGCGTGCCGACCCCGGCGGCGGCCAGGTAGAGCAGCGCGGGGCTGCCGAGCCCGCCGGCACCGATGACCAGCACCTTCGCGTTCTTGAGCCGTTTCTGCCCGTCCATCCCGACATCCGGGATGATCAGGTGCCGGCTGTACCGGGCCACCTCTTCCTTGGTGAGCTCGGCGGCCGGCTCCACGAGCGGCGGCAGCGTGCCTGACATCGGCTCCTCCATAGTCCAGCGGTCCGCGTTGTCGCGAGGTCCAGTATCCACAACGCGCGCCGGACGCGGAGTCTTCCCCGTGTCCCAATACGTGGACAGGGGTTGCGCTAGCCGCCTGGTGGGGTGTCGCCCTGGTTCAGCACCGGCCAGGCGTTCGGCTTGCACACCTTGTGGTCCGCGGCGACCGCGTTCTTGTTGTACTGGTCCACCGAGTTCAGCTGCGCCACGTAGTCGTTGTTCACGCCGAAGGTCTGCTGCATCATGACCGGCGCCAGCGCGCCGTTCTCCTGGCAGCCGACGTGCCCGTTGCCCAGCGCGTGCCCGACCTCGTGGTTGATCGCGTACTGGCGGTACGTCACCATGTCCGACCCGAACGCCAGCGCCCCGCGCACCCAGCGGGCCAGGTTGATCACCACGCGATGGTCGAAGCTGCGGGTGTAGCAGGACGTCGGGAACTCGATGTCGAACCCGCACACGTCGGCCCGCTTGTCGGTGTCCGGGGTGGTCAGGCTCACCCGGAAATCCGGGTCCGGGTAGCTCGCGTCCACGCGCTGCAGCGAAACCTTGCCGGTGCCGATCCAGCTCTGCGGGCTGGACAGGGTGGCCTCGACGGTGGCGGCCCAGGCGTCGTCACCCGCGTAGCTGGACGGGTCGATGCCGTTCTCCACCTCGACGGTGTAGTGGTACATCTTCGGGCCGTTGCCGACCTTCTTGCCGCTCGTGCCGTCCTTGGCCAGCGGCACCACGTGGTAGGTGCCGGTGCCGCTCTGGGTGAAGGCGATCCCGTCCGGCAGCGGCGCGGTCGGGATGTTCAGGTTCACCGGCGCCGCCGGCTGCTCCGCGGGGCCGCTGTCGCTGCCGTCCTCGGACTGCGAAGACGCGTTCGTCGCTTGCTGCGGGCCGGAGTTCACGGTGTTGAACAACACGAGCGCGGTGATCACCACGAGGATAGGCAGCGCGTAGACGCGCCAGCCGTACGCCTTCGTGATGCGCTTGACCTTCCCGCGCGAACGGCGGGCTTCCCTCGCCTGCTTCGCGTCCTGCTCCAGCTGCCCCGGGCGCGCGGGCTTCCAGGAAGCACTGAGCGGCTCGGCACTCGTGCGACGGCGGCCGGGCCGGTAACGCTCTTCGCCGGGGTCGGCGGAACGGCGAGGCCGGGCCTCGTTTTCCGCACCGTTCGTCACCCGATTCACGCGCCCAGGGTGCCATAGGTGCCTGGCCGGGCGCCTGGCGACCACCGGGTCCGGAAGTGAAATCCGTTCACCCCGCGAAGGTCACCACGCATTCGCCGCAACCCGCTCCCACATGCCCAAAACCGCCTTCGCGACGGCAACCGGACGCTCCATCTGGGCCACATGGCCGGTGCGCGGCAGCACGAGCAAACGACCCTTTTGAAGGACCTTCGCGGTGCGCCCCGCGCGGCGGACGGAGATCACCCTGTCCTCGGTGCCCCACACGACGAGCGAAGGCGCCGAGACCTTCGGCGCGATCGCCCACAGTGACGCCGCGCCGCGCGCGAACCAGGTGCGGAAGATCCCCATCGTGCTCTCGGCCATCGCCTTGTTGGCCCACCGCATGCCGATCCGCGCGGAGTGCTCCTCGGTCAGCTCTTCGAGCCGGTGCTCCGGGAACGCGCCCGGGTCGGCGAAACAGAGCTTGATCACCTGCTCGGCGCGCTCACGCGGCCCGTAGGACGCCAGCTTGCGGCGCGCGCGGCGGCCGATCAGCGGCAGGTACGCCAGCGCCATCAGCGGGTCGGACAGGCGGCGCGGGTCCGGCCTGCGGTCGGGCATCGCGGGCGAGATGACCGTGAGGCTGCGCACAAGTTCCGGCCGGCGCGCGGCGATCAGCAGGGCGATCGCGCCGCCCATCGAGTTGCCCACCAGGTGCACCGGGCCCTCGCCGAGGCCCTCGACGAAGGCGGCGAGCTGGCCGGCGTGCGCGTCGAGGCTGAAATCGAAGTCCGGCAAGGGTTCGGACATCCCGAACCCGGGCAGGTCGACGGAGATCCCGTTGGCGAACGGCGCCAGCAAGGCCGCCAGGTCGGTCCAGTTCGTCGAGGAACCGCCGAGGCCGTGCACGTAGACGGCGGTCGCGTCGTCCGCGCCGGGCGTGCGGCGGACGTGCAGGCTGACGCCACCGGCGGTTTCCACCGCGCCCGGCCACGGTGGGAGCGCGGGGTCCAGTTCGGGCAGCGGGGTGTCGGAAAGCGGGACGTGCGTGACCGGCGCTCTGGTGTCCGGGGCCGGTGCGCCGGTGTCGGGGATGGTGTCCGTCATCAATCCAGAATGCACATCGTCCCCGGGGCTTGGCGACTTCTCGGTACCGGCGAGTAATCTCGAACGGGTTGAACCGGGAGGAACCAGCATGACTGAGACCGCGCACGCACAACAGCGAGGTGTGCGCCTGCCGCGCACCGAACGCCGAGCCCAGTTGCTCGCGGCTGCGCAGCGCGTTTTCTCGGCGAACGGGTACCACGCCGCCGCGATGGACGAGATCGCCGAGCAGGCCGGCGTGTCCAAGCCCGTGCTGTACCAGCACTTCCCCGGCAAGCTGGACCTCTACATCGCGCTGCTGGAGAGCCACGTCGACGGGCTCGTCGGGCGGGTGCAGGAGGCGCTGGCCTCCACCACCGACAACAAGCTCCGCGTGCAGGCGGCGGTCGGCGCGTTCTTCGACTTCGTGAACAACGACGCCGGCGCCTTCCGGATGGTGTTCGAGTCCGATCTGCGTGGCGAGCCCGCGGTGCAGGACGCCGTGGACAGGGCCACCTCGTCGAGTGTGGACGCGATCACCGAGACGATCACCTCGGACGCCGGTCTCGACGAGGCGAAGGCGCGGCTGCTGGCGGTCGGTTTGGTCGGGCTGAGCCAGGTGAGCGCCCGGTTCTGGCTGGCGCACCACAGCACCATGAGCCGCGAAGAAGCCGTCGCCCTCGTGGCGACGCTCGCGTGGCGCGGCATCGGCGCCGGCTTCCCCTTGCAGCAGCCCGGAAAGTAACGGCGCCCGCTCGCTCGCCCCCGGGTTCACCGCTACGCGCCGCGCGCATGTTGGCCGCTCCCGTTGGCGTCTTGGCCGCTCCCGTCGGCATGTTGGCCACCCCGGCCAGCGAGTTCGCCACTCCCGCTGGCATGTTCGCCACTCCAGTCGGCGAGGTCGGCCCCGCCGCGCGCGTGTTGGCCGCTCCCGCAGGCGTGTTGGCATCCCCAAGCCCGCGCACGCGTTCGCCCGTGCCGTGCGCGTGTCGCCGCCTCCCGCGCGTCTTGGCCGCTCCCGTTGGCGTCTTGGCCACCGAGGCGGCAAACACGCGCCCGGGAGGGGCCAACACGCCCGCAGGAAGGGCCAACACGCCGACGGGAGGGGCCAACACGCCAACACGCGAGTTCCCGCGGGCAAAACGGCCGCGTGCCCTCCCGCCCCCTCCGGCGGAAAGGCACGCGGCCGTCCCCCTGCCCGAACGCTCGCTACCGGTCTGCGAACGTCCCGCCCCCAGCGTCTTCACGCCACCTCACTCCAGCAGCTTCCGCAGCCTCGCGGCCACGGCCTCGCTCCGTTCGTACGTCAGTTCGTGCCCGGCGCCGGGGAACAGCACGAACTCCGCTTCCGGCAGCTCCTGCGCGATCACCTTCGCGTGCGACACCGGCGTGAGCCGGTCCCGGTCGCCGACCAGCACCACGCTTCGCTTGTCCTTCAACGTCGCCAGCGCCGCCCGCCGGTCATGCCTGGACATCGAGTCCCGGAAACCGCCGACACTGCCCGGATGCGCGCGCAGGAACTGCGCCGTCATCGCCCGCACGTCGGCACGCCGCACCTTCCGCCCGAACGCCAGCCATTTCGTCGCGGGCCTGGCGAGCACCGCCGGAATCGGCAAATACTCCTTGCCGTAGCGGGAAAGCGTCACTCCGAGCCGCTTGTCCACCCGGATGGCCGCACGCCCGGCCGCCCCACGCAAACCCAGCGTGAGCTTGTCCATGTTGGAACAGGAGGTGGAGATGAACGCGACCGCGTCGACCCGCTCCCCGACCAACTCCGGGTGACGTTCGGCGAGCGCCATCAACGTCATCCCGCCCATGGAATGCCCGACCAGCACGAGCCTGCCCTCCGGCGCGCGCGCCGCGATCAGTTCGGCGAGGTCATCCGCCAGCTGCGCGAGAGTGGCCGTGCCCGGCGCCGCGGGCATGGAACCGCCGTGCCCGCGGTGGTCGTAGCGCAGCACCGCGACGTCCGGCGGCAGCAGCGGCAGGATCGGGTCCCATTCCGTCAGATCCTGGGTCCACGCGTGCACCAGCACCATCGTGGTTTCCGCCTGCGCCGGCCCCGATGTACGCACATGCAACGCCGTGCCGTCGGTGGTCACGAAGCGCCCGCCCGGCGCGATGGTGCTCGTCATTTCGCGAGCAGGAAAGACTTGCGCCACAACCGCATCCCCGGCGCGCCGACGAGTCCCGCTTCGTCGAGGAAGGCCATGATCCGCTCCCCGGACCAGCGGATCGTCTCCTGCCAGTGCGGGTTGTGCATCGCGGCTTCCCACGCCTCACGCGGGCGCAGGCCGACGGCCTTGTAGACGGCCGGGTTGATCAGGCTGCGGGTGATCGCGAAGCTGACCACGGCGAGCAGCCAGCGCTGGTAAGGCAGTTCGGCCTTCGACAGCTTCGCCATGCCGCGGGTGACCTCTTCGCGGGCGAAGGTGACGTGCCGGGCCTCCTCGAGCACGTGGATCCGGTTGACCATCCGCACCAGCGGCTGGATCGTGTCGTCGGCCATGCTCTCGCGCTGGATGCGGTCGAGGATCTCCTCCGCCACCAGGATCGAGCCGTAGAGCGCGGGGCCGTAGCCGATGGTCGGCAGCAGCTTGCCCAGCCGGTGCACGATGCTGACCGGACCGTACGCCGGCGCGCCGACCGCCTCGACGGAACGCGCGAACATGGTGGAGTGACGGCATTCGTCGGCGATCTCGGTCAGCGCGTACTGCGCGTGCCGTGACGTCGGGTCCGAGTTGTAGACCTCCTTGAGCAGCAGCTGCATCAGGAGGACCTCGAAGAAGATGCCGTTGCTGGCGATACTCGCGAGCTCGTGCTTGCCGAGTTCCAGCCGCTGCTCCTGGGACATCCGGCCCCACAGGCGCGTCCCGTAGAGGGAGCTGCGTTGTTCCAGCTGGAACGGCATGTTCTCCGGCAGCGGAGCCGCCCAGTCGATGTCGACCTCGGGGTCGTAGAACTTGTTCGCCGAGGACTTCAGCAGCCGGTCGGCGGTCTTCTCCCGCCCCGGATCGAGTGCCCGCGTCATCGCGCCTCCCGGTTTGTGTAACTTCGGGTAACAGTTACCTTTGGTAGCATGAGCGCCGTGACGGATCGTGTCAAGCGTGGTGCCAAGACCCCCAAGGCCGGCGAGGCCGCGACCGGCGACGCACGGCGGGACCGATGGCGCAAGCACCGGGTGGCCCGCCGGGCGGAGTTCGTCGAGGCCGCGCTCAAGGCGCTCGACGAGAACGGGCCCGACCTCGCGATGGAGGACGTCGCGGTGGCGGCCGGGGTGACGAAACCCGTGCTGTACCGCCATTTCGCGGACAAAGCCGATCTGTACGTCGCGCTCGGCCAGCGCGGCACGGAGCTGTTGTTCTCGCGGCTGGTCCCGGCGATCAACGCCGAACTGGCGCCGGTGCCGCGGATCCGGATGGCGCTCGACGCGTTCTTCGGCGTGATCGAGGAACACCCCAACCTCTACCGCCTGCTCGCCCGCGGCTCGTTCGAAAAGCCGGTCGACGCGGACGTGGTGGCCGAGGACAAGGAACTGATCGCGACCGCGCTTTCCGCGCTGCTGGGCGATTACATGCGGATGTTCGAGATGGACTCCGGCGCGGCCGAGCCGTGGGCGTACGGCATCGTCGGGATGGTCCAGAACACCGGTGAATGGTGGCTGGAACGCCGGTCGATGAGCCGGGACAGCGTGGTGGAGTACCTGACCCAGATCATCTGGGCCGCGATAGACGGGTTGTGCCGGCAGCGGGGCGTGGTCATCGACCCGAACCTGCCGCTGGAGGAGAACAAGGTCGTCCTGTTGTCGGCGGCCCCGGACCACACGGAGGGCAAAGATGCCGGCTGAAGACGAAGACGGCTACACCGGTTCCGCGACGCTGCTCGTCGAGGGCAGCGAGTTCGAGGTCGAAGTCGAACTGCGGGGCCATTTCCAGCCGATCGACGGCTACTACCGCTGGTACGGCCGCATCCAAAAGCACGACGGGCTGCACGAGCTGGCTGGCGGGCGGAAGAAGAAGGCCGAACTGCGCACGCCGGAGGGCTCCGCGCACGGCGAGATCTCCGACCCGGACCCGTGGGGCCGCTACCGGATCCTCGGCAGCAGCACGCCGCCCTTCACAGTGCCGACTTCGCTGGCGGAGCTTGCGGGCTGAGCGGGGCGCGTGGAAATGGCTTGGCGAAGCCATTTCCACGCACGCCCCCGGAAACGCCGCGAGGGGTGTCCGCCCGTGGCGAACACCCCTCGTGAAACTCCCCGGAGCTACGCCCCGACGGCGAACCCGACCTTGCGCACGTCCGTCGGCGCGATCTCCACGTAGGCGATCCGGTCGGACGGGACGAGGAACTTGCGCCCCTTCTCGTCGGTCAGGCGGAACACGCCGTCGGTGGCCTTCAGCGCGTCGGCGACCAGCGCCTCGACCTCGTCGGCCGACTGGCCACTGGACACCACCAGCTCACGAGGGGTGTCCTTGATGCCGATCTTGACCTCCACGTGCGACCTCCGCCTAGTCCTGTTGCCAAGTCCTGCGTGCTCCAGGCTAACCGAGCCCGAGCTTCTGCATCCGTTTGGTGTGCCCCTGTTGCAACCGGCGGAACAGGCCGGCGATTCCCGAGAGATCCCCCGAACCGGACACGATCAGCTCGGCCAGCCCGTCACGCTCGGCGACGACGTACTGCGCCTGGGTCAGCGCCTCCCCCAGCAGCCGCCTGCCCCACAGCGCGAGCCGGTCCTTGCTCTTCGGGTCCGCCTGGATCCCGGCCGCGACCTCGCGCTCCGCGAACGCCGAATGCCCGGTGTCGGCGAGCACGGTGAGCACGAGGTCCTTCGTCTCCTCGTCCAGCCAGCTGCCCACCTCGCGGTAGAGATCGGCGGCCAGCCCGTCCCCCACATAGGCCTTGACCAGCGATTCCAGCCAGGTCTTCGGCGCCGTGGACGCGTGCCAGGCGTCGATGTGGTCGACGAACGGCGACATCGCGTCCTCGACCATGACCCCGTGCTCGGCGAGATGCCGGGCGAGCTGGTCGTAGTGCCCGATCTCGGCGGCGGCCATCGACGCGAGCGCCGCCCGGCCGGACAGGGTCGGCGCGGTGCGCGCGTCCTCGGCCATCCGGTCGAACGCGGACAGCTCGCCGTAGGCGATCACGCCGAGGAGGTCGACCACGCCTTCACTGATCTCTTCGCTCACAGGCCTGAAGCCTAGTCACAGCTGGAAGAGACCAATCCCACGTGGACACGCCGGACCGAAATGCCGAGGCCAGGGTGGGTGCCGCTACACTCGATGCTGTATAGACGAGAGCTTCCGCTCCAGAGCTATCGCGTCCCCTCTGAGGCACAGCGCCTCTCACCTGGGAAAACACGCGGAGCGGACTACGAGCCGCAGGAGTTGCGGCTCACGAACAACACAGTGTGCGTGCACGCCTCTTGTTCGGCATTCCCGCGAATCCCAGATCCCGCGGTCGAGTGCCAGGACCCGACCAGGCCGTGTGCGCTGGTACGAGAGAGGCGATCACACTGACCGCGAGCACTTCCGACAACCGAACAGAAACCGATCCGGTGGCGCTGGAGCACAGCGAAAGCGGCCTGCCGGAGTCCGACACCTCGCATCCGCTGCAGGCGGGTGCCGAGGTCGAGGACGAGAACCCGACCTTCGCCGAGTTCGGCGTCCGCCCGGAGATCGTCCGCGCGCTGAACGAGGCCGGCATCGAGCGCACCTTCGCGATCCAGGCGCTGACCCTGCCGCTCGCGCTGGCAGGCGACGATCTCATCGGCCAGGCCCGCACCGGCATGGGCAAGACGCTGGGCTTCGGCGTCCCGCTCCTGCAGCGCATCACCACCCCGGGCGACGGCACGCCGCAGGCGCTCGTCGTGGTGCCCACCCGTGAGCTGTGCCTGCAGGTGGCGCACGACCTGACCGACGCCGCGAAGCACCTCGGCGTGCGCACGCTGGCGATCTACGGCGGCCGCCCGTACGAGCAGCAGATCGACGCGCTCCGCAAGGGCGTCGACCTGGTGATCGGCACCCCCGGCAGGCTCCTCGACCTGGCCGAGCAGCGCCATCTGGTGCTGGGCAAGGTCGGCGCGCTGGTGCTGGACGAGGCCGACGAGATGCTCGACCTCGGCTTCCTCCCCGACATCGAGCGCATCCTCGGGATGGTCCCCGAGCAGCGGCAGACCATGCTGTTCTCGGCCACCATGCCGGGCCCGATCATCACGCTGGCCCGCACCTTCCTGAACCGCCCGACACACATCCGCGCCGAGGAGAACGACGCCGGCGCGGTGCACGAGCGCACCACCCAGTTCGTCTACCGGGCGCACTCGCTCGACAAGCCCGAACTGGTCGCGCGCGTGCTCCAGGCCGCGGACCGCGGGCTGACCATGGTGTTCACCCGCACCAAGCGCACCGCGCAGAAGGTGGCCGACGACCTCGCCGAGCGCGGGTTCGCCGCCGCCGCGGTGCACGGTGACCTCGGCCAGGGCGCCCGCGAGCAGGCGTTGCGTGCCTTCCGGTCCGGCAAGATCGACGTGCTGGTCGCCACCGACGTCGCCGCCCGCGGCATCGACGTGGACGACGTCACGCACGTGATCAACTACCAGACCCCGGAGGACGAGAAGACGTACGTGCACCGCATCGGCCGCACCGGCCGCGCGGGCAAGACGGGCGTCGCGATCACCCTCGTCGACTGGGACGAGGAAACGCGCTGGAAGCTGATCTCCGACACGCTGAACCTCGGCATCCCCGAGCCGGTCGAGACGTACTCCACGTCGAAGCACCTGTTCAGCGACCTCGGCATCCCCGAGGACGCCACCGGCAGGCTCCCGCTGGGCAAGCGCACGCGCGCCGGCCTCGCCGCCGAGCCGGAGGAGAAGCTGGGCGGCGGCCGCAACAAGCAGCGCCGCTCCTCGGACACCCCCGCGAGCCGCAACCGCAAGCGCCGTCGCACCCGTGGTGGTGCCGCGTCGGCCGAGGCCATCGAGGCCGCGGACAAGGCCGCGCAGGAAGGCACGGACGAGGACAAGCCGCGTCGTCGCCGCTCACGCGGCGGTGAGAACGCGCCGTCGGCCGAGCGTGGCGAGGCGGGCGAGAACCCGGAGCGTCCGGCGCGCCGGCGTCGCCGCCGCCGCGCGGGCGTCCAGGTAAACGCAGCTGATACACCGGCTTCGGCAGACTGAGCGGGAAGCAGCCGAACCCCCGGGAGACGAAGTCAGGTGAGCGAGCCCGAGGAACCGTCCGAGAACGGTGCGGGACCGGAGTCGTCCGCGCGTGGGCGGCATCGCCGTCCGAGCGACGATTCCGAGGCCACCCAGATCATCGGCGTGGAAGACGTGCTGGCCGGCGCGACCATCTCGGCCGGCCCGCCGCAGCGTCACGTCGCGCCCAAACGCGACAGGCGCTCGCCGTGGAACAGGCCGCGGGACAGGGCGATCACGGCGGTCATCGCGGTGGTCGTGGTGCTGGGCGGTGTGCTGATCTGGGCCGGCAGCGAAAGCCGGGCCACGGTGTCCGAAACGGCCCAGCCCGGTCCGGCGCTGCCCGCTTCGCCCGCGGCTGTGCCCGCCACGCTCAGCGAGCTGTGGCAGGCGCCAAGCGGCGCCACGCCGTCCCCGGTCGCCGACAGCACGGCGGTGATCACCGCGTCCGGCGGCGAGGTCGACGGGCGGGATCCGCTCACCGGTCAGGTCCGCTGGCGCTACAGCCGTGACCTGCCGCTGTGCACGGTGGGCGAAGCCTGGTCGGGCGCGCTGGCGTTGTACCGCAAGGACGGCGTGAACAACGAGAGCGGCTGCAGTGAGGTCGTCGCGTTGGACGCGGACACCGGGCATCGCACGGCGCAGCGCACGGGCAGCGCGCAGCTGGGCACCCGCCTGGCCACCGACGGCACGTACGTCACGGCTTTCGGGCCGACGCTGCTGAACACCTGGCGGGACGATCTCGTCGAGACGGCCGAGTACGGCAAGGTCCCGGCGCTGGTGAATCCGGACAAGCAGCCGCGCGTCGGCTGCACGTATGGCTCGATGACGATGGCCTCCAGCCGCGTCGGCGTGATCGAGCGCTGCCCGGGAGACCCCGGCGACAGGCTCACGGTCTACCGCGCGGTGCCGAAGGAATCCGATTCCCCGCAGGTCAGCTACAGCCAGCTGCTGCCGGGCACCACCGGCCGCATCGTCGCGATGTCCGGCGACTACACCGCCGTGGCCATGGCGAAGGAGCGGCAGCTGGTGCTGTTCGGCTCGGACGGCAATCAGGTCGCCACCTACCCGCTGGACGTGCCCGCCGAGGATCTGGCGCACGACCCGGTGGGCGGCGTGCCGGTCACCTCCAGCACGGCGGCGAACGTCTACTGGTTCACCGGTTCCAAGGTCGTGGCGCTGGCCAGGGACAACCTCACTCCTAAGTGGACACTCAGCTCGGCGCTCGGGCCCGGCGTGCTGTTCGACCACCAGCTCGTGGTGCCGATCCAGGGTGGGCTGGCCGTGCTGAACGAGTCGGACGGCTCGACGATCCGCACGATCGGCGTGGACAGGCACGGCTACACCGGCCCGGTCCGGTTGTCCTCGCTCGGCCCGGTCCTGCTCGAGCAGCGCGGGGACACGCTGGTCGCGCTGCGATGACCGGTCAGCTCTTCGCACACGGCGCGGAACGTGTCGAGCTGCCGGGAAAACTGGCCGCGCTGCGCACCGCGGAGGCGGCCGCGATCGTCCTGCTGGTGCCGGGCTACACCGGGTCCAAAGAGGACTTCGCGCCGGTACTCGGCGGGATCGCGGAGGCCGGTTTTCAAGCGGTGGCAGTGGATCTGCCCGGACAGTATGAATCGCCGGGCCCGGAGGACGAGGCGGAGTACCGGCCCGCTCCCTTGGGCAAGGTGGTGGCCGGGCTGGTGGAGTTCCTTGCGCGGCAAGGAAAGCCAGTCATCTTGCTGGGCCACTCCTACGGCGGCCTCGTCGCGCGGGCCGCGGTGCTCGCGGGCGCGCCGATCGCGGGGCTGACCTTGATGGACAGCGGCCCGGCCGCACTGCCCGACGGTCCACGCCGCGTGGCGCTCGGAGTCGGCGAGCCGCTCCTGCGTAACCAGGGCGTGGCCCCCGCGTACGCGGTGCGCGAGGAGATGAGCGCGCGTTTTCCTTCGTGGGTAAGCCTTCCCACGGAGCTGAAGGACTTCTTCCGGCGCAGGTTCACGTCGTCGAGCCCGTTCGGCCTGCTCGGCATGGCCGAAGGCCTGCGCGACGAGCCCGACCTGGTGCCAGAACTGGCCGCCGCACTGGCCGACCGCCCGCGCCTGGTGGTCGCGGGCGCAGGCGATGACGCGTGGAGCGTCGAGACGCAACAGGACATGGCCGCCCGGCTGACCGCCCCGTTCGCCCTCGTCCCGAACGCCGCCCACTCCCCCAACACCGAAAACCCGTTGGGGCTGCTGGAAGTTCTCCTACCCGCGTGGCAATCCTGGCGCTAGGCGCGGCCCTGGCCCGGCAGGTCCATCACCGGCACACCCGACCGCGCCCCGAGCGGCGCCCGGACGTGCCGGGCCCGCGAAATACACCCCGCCCACACAAGCCCCCATGGCGCGCGCATCCGTCCCTCAACACCGAAAACCCGGCGGGGCTACCGCAAGCTCTCCTACCCGCATGGCAATCCTGGCGCTAAGCACAGCCCCGGCCGATCCACACCACCGGCACACCCGAGCCCCTTGACGCGCGCATCCGCCCCCAACACCGAAAACCCGGCGGGGCTACCGCAAGTTCTCCTACCCGCGTGCCAATCCTGGCGCTAGGCGCGAAACCCTCAGAACCACCAGAACAGCGACAAAGCGGCCGCCGCGATCAACACCACCACGAAACCGGCGGCACCGGCCACGCGTCCCTGGCGCCGATCGGCGACGCGTTGCGCCACCATCGCCAGCACGGCCGCCACCGGGTGCCCGATCAGGTAAGCCGCGCCCGGCCCGGGCGCGGCCAGTGGCAGGCAGATCAGCCCGGCGCCCAGCACGATCACCGCCAGCAGCACGAGACCCGCGGCGAGCGAGCCCGTGAACCCACGCCACAGCCGGCCCGCGCGCGTGTGCTCCGGGCGTTCGGTCGCGATGGCCGGCTCCTCCGTCTCCGTACTCACGGCGCCAGTAGCTCCCAGGGTTTCTTCGCCGGCCCCGCCTGCTGCCCGGCCGGGCAGCTCGGCCGGAAGTCGCACCAGGAACAGCGGATGCCGGGCTCCGCCGGGAACAACACCTCGCCATCCCCGCCGGCGGTCAGCGTATCCGTTGCGACGCGGAGATCCTCGGCCGTTTCCTCCGCGCGGGTGAGATGGCGCCGCAGCGACTCGCCGGTGTGCTCGGCCGCCGCGATGGCGCCCGTCGGCAGGTGGTGCAGCTCGACGCGATGACACGGGCGGCGCAGGGTCCGCGCGGCGGCCACGGCGTACATCGCCAGCGCCTGCGAGCTACGCGCCTCGTACTCGTCGGGCTCGCGCTTGCCGGTCTTGTAGTCGATGATCACCAGCTCGCCGTCGCGCTCGTCGATCCGGTCCGCCCTGCCCTCGATGATCATCGACGGCGGCCGGCCCGGCTCCGGGTTGACCGGCGCGGAAACCCAGCGCTCCAGCCCGATCGGCGTCGGCGAGACGTCGTTGTGCTCGACGTATTCCATGACCCACGCCTTCGCCCGCGCCCGGTACCGCGCGGCCTGCTCGGCGTTCTCGAACCCCGCGTCCTGCCAGTGCTCGCTCACCAGCGCGGCGGCCCGCTCCGGGGTACGGCGCTCCGGCTCGAGATCGAACAGCGCGCGCAAAGCGTTGTGCACCACCGCGCCCAGCGTGCTGTGCGCCCACGGGCCGGTGCGCACGGGCGTCGGCCGGTCCACGTAGTTGAGCCGGTAACGCCGCGGGCAGTCCGCGAAAGTGGCCAGCCGCGCCGGGCTGACCTTCGTCAGCCTGCGCGGTTCGACGGCGAATTCGAACCCCAGTTGTTCCACCACGCGCACCACCGTACTCAGCCGCCCGCGATGAACCCGCGCACGGAGTTGGCGACGAGCTCGACCGCGATCGCGGCCAGCAGCAGACCGGCGATCTTGGCCAGCAACAGGATCCCGCTCTCCCTGATGAGCCGGATGACGAGCCCCGAATACCGCATGCACAGATAGAGCACGAGGTGCACGGCCACGATCGCCAGAGCCAGCGCCACGTAGGCGCTCAGATGCCCGGACGCCTGCTTGACGAACACGATGGTCGCCGCGATCGCGCCCGGCCCGGCGAGCAGCGGGGTGCCCAGCGGCACCAGCGCCACGTTGACGTCCTCGACGGCCTCGGGTTGGGTGCCGCCCTTGCCGGTGAGCAGATCCAGCGCGATGAGCAGCAGGAGCAACCCGCCGGCGCCCTGCAACGCGGGGATCCCGATGCCGAGGTAGCTCAGGATCGCCTGCCCTGCCACGGCGAACAGCGAAATGACCAGCAACGAGACCAGCACCGCCTGGCGCGCGGCCTTGGCCCGCACCGCCGGCGGTTTGCGCCCGACCAGGCTCAGGAACACCGGGACCGTCCCCGGCGGGTCCATGATCACGATGAGCGTGATGAACCCTTCCAGGAAGACGGTGGCGTCGAAGAAGCCGGACAACGCTTTCAGCCGACCACTACCTGCGCGCCGGACGCCTTGTCCAGCAACGCTTCCAGCTGTTCCGGGGCGGTGTTCTCGGCGCCGATCGGGATCGTCTTGTTGGTCCCGTGGTAGTCGCTGGACCCGGTCTGCACGAGCCCGTACTGGCGGGCGAGGTCGCGCAGGATCTCGCGGTCCTCCTCGTCGTGGTTGGGGTGATCCACTTCGATCCCGGTCAGCCCGTGCTCGGCGAGCTTGACGATGGTCTCAATGGAGACGACCCGGCCGCGGCTGCGGGCGAGCGGATGCGCGAACACTGTCACCCCACCGGCCGCGGCGATCATGTCTATCGCGTCCTCGACCGGCGTGTCCCGCCGCGGCAGGTAGTACCCGCGCCCGGGGCCGAGGTAACTCGCGAAGGCCTCGTCGACCGTGCGCACCAGGCCCGCCCGGACCAGCGCCTGCGCGAGGTGCGGGCGACCGGCCGGGGAGTCCTCGGGCAGCAGCCCGAACAGCTCGTCCGCGTCGATGGGCAGGCCGTCCTCGGCCATCCGCTCGGCCATCGCGCGCAGCCGGGTCCGGCGTTCGATCCGCAGCCGCCGCTGTTCGGTGACGACCACTTCCGCCAGCGGGTCGAACAGGTAGCCGAGCAGGTGCACGCTGATCCCGCGCCCGGGGTCGTGCTCGCTCACGCAGGACAGCTCGGCGCCCGGCACCAGGGTGAGCCCCGGTGGCAGCGCCGCGGTGGCCTCGGCCCAGCCGGCGGTGGTGTCGTGATCGGTGAGCGCGACGACGTCCAGCCCGGCCTTGGCCGCTACGGCGACCAGCTCGGCGGGGGTGTCGGTGCCGTCGGACACCGTCGAATGGGTGTGCAGATCTATGCGCATCGAACCCATTCTGACGTATGCGGCGAACCGACCAGCCGGGAAGCCCGGCGGCGGCGTGTCCGCGGGGCGCGGAAGCGCTTTCTCAGCCGACCATCTTCTTGCCGCGCGCCAGGCGCTGGGCCTTGATCATCGAGAAGCGTTCGCTCTGCTTCTGTTTGTCACCGAAGACCAGCTCGGAGATCGTGTCGTAGAACTCCTCGGGCTTGGGCAGGAAGTCGATCCGGTTCAGCGCCTGGATCTGGCCCGCGGACTCGACGACCACGGTGCCGTAGCCGAACATCCGGCCCCACGCCGTGCGCTCGTAGGTCAGGTCGGTCACCTTGCTGATCGGCATCATCGCGACCTTGGTGGTGAACACCCCGCTGGTCAGCACGAACCGTTTGTCCGTGACCACGAGGCGCTCGACCCACCACTCCATCACCTTGAAGGCGAAGATCAGCACGACGACCAGCGCCGCGTACCAGAGGATGTTCTGCACGACGTAGAGCGAGGGCGGGAGGAGGTACGAGACCATCACGCAGATCGCGAGCAGCGCGACGGCCTCGAACACGTCCCAGGCCAGCACGGCCCAGTGCCTGCGGACCCTGACCACCCGCCGCTCGGTGTCGAGCAGGTACTCGTCTGGGTCCCGGGGGGCGAACATGCCCTCAAGCCTAGGAGTTGAACACGTTGCTGACGAAGGTGATCACCGCTTCGGCCGAACTGCGCAGCCAGTCGATGATGTTGCCGACCAGGCTCGCCGCGTTACCCGGCTGGGCAATCACGAAGAACAGGACCAACGCGATACCCACCAGCCCGGCTATCTTCTTCGCGTTCACTACGATCAATCCCGTCTCTTGCTCCGGCATCGGTCAAGCTCACCAGTTAACGTTGTACCGCACTGCGCACCGTTACGGGAGGAAAGTCCCGCGCTTGGGTCAGTGTCCGGACGTGATCGTACCGCACGGCTACTCTCCGTGTACACCTCGGCGGGATACGCTCCGCGAATGGCACTCGTGCGCTGCGTCGGCGGCGTTCTCCACGACCAGGCGGGCAGGCTGCTGCTGATCCAGCGGGGCCACGAACCGGGCGCCGGCCTGTGGTCGCTGCCCGGTGGCCGGGTCGAGCGCGGCGAGACCGACGCGGAGGCCGTGGTCCGCGAGTTACGTGAGGAAACCGGCCTTGACGTGCGGCCGGAGGAGCTCGTCGGGATGGTCACGCGCGGGTCGTACGAGATCTACGACTACGCCTGCGAGGTGCTCGGCGGCACGCTGCGTGCCGGGGACGACGCGGCCGACGCGCGCTGGGTGGATTCCACGGATTTCGCGACGCTGCCGCTCACCGACGGGTTGGCCGACACGCTCCGCAACTGGAACCGGTTACCGCGATGCTGAGGTGACCTTGCCCTCACCCTGGCCCTGGTTCCCGTGATCCGGGACTGGAACGGGTTGCCACTCTGCCAATAGGGTGCCGGGGTGCTGATGCGAATCCTGCTCGCAACCGCGCTGGCCGCCGGCCCCGTGCCTGCCGCCGACGCCGCCCACGCCTACATCGACGCCCTGCTCAGTCACGACGCCTCGGCCGTGCCGCTGGCCGCCGACGCCCACCGAGTCGAGAACGGCCTGCCGACGGGCAGCTCGGGCGCCGACATCCGGTGGCAGCTGGAGAACGGCCCGCAGTACCGCGTCATCGACGCCATCCGCGACGTGACGGTCACGACCGACGGGGACCAGGCCGACGCACACTACCTGCTCGACGCCGGGGTGCTCGGGGTGGACCTGGCGACCACCGAGATCACCGAGCACTTCGACGTGCGGGGCGGCGAAATCCACTACATCGAGGCGACCATCACGCCGGTGTTCTAGGCGTAACCGGCGTCGTGCGGGTTGAGGGTGGTGCGGGGCGGACCTGGCGGCAGGGGAAGCCGGTTTCCTCGTCGGCCACGAAAGCCGGTCGCAGTTCAGCCGCGCGTTCGGCCTGCCGCCCGGGCGTGACTCGGCGCGCGCTTCCTAGCCCTGGATCCGGCTTTCCCGGCCGCCCCAATCGCGTTCGCGGAGCTGGAACTTCTGGATCTTGCCGGTGGACGTCTTCGGCAGCTCGGGCACGAACTCGATCGCGTCGGGCACCTTGTACCGGGCGATCTGCGAACGCACGTGCTCCAGCAGCTCCGCCGCCTCCAGCGATTTCCCTTGCCGCAGCACGACATACGCCTTCGGCCGCTCGCCCCACTTCTCGTCCGGCACGCCGACGACCGCGACCTCCAGCACGGCGGGATGCGAGTCCACGGCGGCTTCCACCTCGATGGTGGAGATGTTCTCGCCGCCGGACACGATGATGTCCTTCGCCCTGTCCCGCAGCTGGATGTAGCCGTCGGGATGCCACACCCCGAGGTCGCCGGAGTGGAACCAGCCGCCGCGGAAAGCGTTTTCCGTCGCCTCCGCGTCGGCGAAGTACCCGGACATCACGTTGTTCCCGCGCATCACGACCTCGCCCATCGTGACGCCGTCACGCGGGACGTCCCGCATCTGCTCGTCCACGACACGCACGCCGTCGGTGACGATCATGCCGACGCCCTGACGCGACATCACCTTGCTGCGCTCGCCGATGCCCAGCTTCAGCCACGACTCCTGCGGCTCGCACACCGTGTACGGCCCGTACGTCTCCGTCAGGCCGTACACGTGCGTCAGCCGCGCGCCCAGCTCGGACATCCGGCGGATCACGGTCGGCGACGGCGGTGCGCCCGCCGTGGTCACCACGACCTCGTGCTCCAGCGGGTGCGCGCCGTCGTACCCGGCGATGGTCACCAGCACCGTGGGCGCGCCGTTGAGATGCGTGACGCCCTCGGAGTCCAGCAGGCGCCAGATCTCCCCGGCGTCCACCGCCCGCAGGCACACGTGCGTGCCACCGATCGCGGTCACCGCCCAGGTGGTGCACCAGCCGTTGCAGTGGAACATCGGCAGAGTCCACAGATACCGGGAATCCGGCGTGTGTCGCGAGTGGACGATCTCGGCGAGGGAGTTCAGGTACGCGCCGCGGTGGTGGTACATCACGCCTTTCGGGCGGCCGGTGGTGCCCGAGGTGTAGTTGATCGAGATCGTGCCGCGCTCGTCGGAAACGGTCCACGGCAAGGGATCGTCACTGCCGCGCGCCAAAAGGTCCGAATAGGACAGTCCGCCGACGGCGGGGTCGGGGCTCGCGCCGGAGGCCGGGTCGGTCACCGTGACGATGCCTGCCAGGTCGAGCCCCGGCGGGACGGAGCCGTGCAGCGCGGCGTCGACGACGAGGACCTTCGCCCCGGAATGGTCCAGGATGTAGCGGATTTCGGCGGGCGCCAGCCGCGTGTTGATGGCGACGAGCACCGCGCCCGCGAGCGGGACGGCGAAGTGCGCGACGAGCATTTCGGGGATGTTCGGCAGCAGATAAGCCACCCTGTCCCCCGCCTCGACCCCGAGCGAGCGCAGGCCGTGCGCCACCCTCGTGGCCTCCGCGGCGAACTCGCGGTACGTCGTCCGCCGGTCCCCGTAGACGATCGCGTCCTTGTCCGGGAAGACTTCGGCGGACCGTTCGAGGAACGCGAGCGGCGTCAGCGGGGTGTACCAGGTGTCTTCGGTGACGGCCATGCGCACATCCTCACCGGAAGGCGCTTGGCCGCACAAGTTCAGCCGGCGATCCAGGTCATCCGCTGGTTGTAGCGGGACGTCTGCGCCAGCGCCTTCGCCTCCGCCTTGCCGTCACGCCACGTGGTGAACCCGAGCGTGCAGTGGCCGGTGTCGGCGAACGACAACTCGTCGCGGCCCGGCAGTACGTGCTCGAGGCCGGCTTCGTACGGTTCGTCGGAGACCCACCACACGGGCCTGTCCGCGGCCAGTTTCCCCAGCGCGGCAGTGAATTCCGCACGGCGGCCGGGCTCCAGGTGCCGCAGTACCCGGCAGGTCAGCACGATCAGCGGCAGCTCGCCCGCGCGCGCGGCGGCGCTGTCCAGGTCGTCCACCGCGTCCCCGGTGACCAGTTCGGGTTTGTCCTTGTGCTGGGCCGCGGCCGCCGCGCGCAGCAGGCGGATCCGGTCCAGCTGGTCGGCCCAGACGCAGGCCTCCATCCAGGCCAGCTCGTCCTCGTCGGAGACGTCGACCACCTCGCGGTCCAGCCCGGTTTTCGCGCCCACCGCGACCTTTTTCGGCACTTTCGGCAGCGCCGCGCCGGTACCGAGGTCGAGCGCGCAGTGCAGGCCGACCGCCGATTTGGCGGGCCCGGCGAGGATCTGCTCGCCGCCGTCGCACTGGTAGCGGTAGCCGAACTTGTCCAGCCCCAGCAACAGGCCGGCGCTGCAGCCGACCTCCAGCAGCGCGACCTTGCCCCCGGCTTGTTTCGCCGCCAGCGCCACCGCCGGGTACAGCCCGGCGGCACGGCTGACCTCGTTGGTCTCGGTGTGCCGGGTCGCGATGATCTCGCGGGCCTTCTCCGCGCGCTCGAGCAGGAACCCGCGGAACAGCGGCCACGTCTCGTCGTCAACGCCGTCGGACCCGCCCAGCGACGGGTAGTAGCGGAACAGGGGGTGGATCGGGTCGGCCTGGATGAGCCGGTGCGCGGCGGCGAGCAGGAGCGCGCCGCCTGCCGTTTCGGCTGGGGCGGCGGTCAGCAGGCCCGCCACCTCGTCGTCCTCCGCCGCCTTCGCCGCGAGGTGCTCGTACAGCGGGGAGACCTCCGCCGCCTCGGCGGCCGCGAACGTCCGCAGCCGCCGCTTGACCTCGTCCAGACCGACCGTCACGCACGCCTCCTATTCGTGGGGCACGGGCCGCGCGGGCTGCTCGCCGCCGCGGGCTTCACCGTAGGAACGCTTGGGCACCATCACCTTACGGCGGAACGTGCACACGATGAGGCCGTCCTGCTTGTATCCGCGGGTCTCCACGTAGACCACGCCGCGGTCGTCCTTGGACTTCGACGGCGTCTTGTCCAGCACCTCGGTCTCGCCGTAGATGGTGTCGCCGTGGAAGGTCGGTTTCACGTGTTTGAGGGACTCGACCTCGAGGTTGGCGATGGCCTTCCCCGACACGTCGGGCACCGACATGCCCAGCAGCAGCGAGTAGATGTAGTTGCCGACCACGACGTTCTTGCCGAAGTCCGTGGTCTCCCCCGCGTAGTGCGCATCCAGGTGCAGCGGGTGGTGGTTCATGGTGAGCAGGCAGAACAGGTGGTCGTCGTATTCCGTCACCGTCTTGCCGGGCCAGTGCTTGTAGACCGCCCCCACCTCGAACTCCTCGAAGTACCGCCCGAACTGCACTGGTCTCTACCTCCAGGGAGTAACGCCACATCGACCGAATACGACGTGACTGATGTTGAGGAGTACCCTCGACTAGCGGAGGCGTCGCGTCAACGCGACCACCGGCACATCTGTCCCCGGCCCGAGGAGGTGAGGAACGCAAGATGAGTAGTGGCGATAGTCCGCTCCCTAGTAGCTCCAGCGTTCCCCCGCGGGCACGGGTGCCCTTCACCCGCTGACGCGCTTTTCACGGGAAACGCTGGTCACGACCGGGCGGAGAAGCCGTACCGGTCGTCGTGGCACGTTCTGCGACAGCCAGGAGATCCCCAATGCCTGCGATTCCCTCCCTCGGTGGCCTGCGCGGCCGGGGCAACGGCCGGAACCGGGTGCAACCACCCATTCCCGTGCCGCTGTCCGCCTATGTGGTCGACTGCGCCGTGTACGTCGACGGCAAGCGGCTGCCCGGGCGCTGGACGCATGCCGAGGCCATCAAGGAGGTCCGGCACCGCAGGGAGGGGTTCGTCTGGATCGGGTTGCACGAACCCGACGAGGAGCAGATCCAGGGCATCGCGGACATGTACGGGCTGCACGAGCTGGCGGTGGAAGACGCCGTGCAGGCGCATCAGCGGCCCAAGCTCGAGCGCTACGACGACACGCTGTTCATGGTGCTCAAGACGCTGCGGTACGTGGAGCACGAGTCGCCCGACACGGCCAACGAGATCGTCGAGACCGGCGAGCTGATGGCGTTCCTCGGGCTGGACTTCATCATCACCGTCCGGCACGGGGCGCATTCCGGGCTGGCCCGGCTCCGCCAGGACCTGGACGAGGACCCGGAGCGGCTCATGGCCGGCCCGGCCGCGGTGCTGCACGCGATCACCGACCACGTCGTCGACCACTACCTCGAGGTCACCAGCGCGGTCGAGGACGACATCGAGGAGATGGAGACCCGCGTCTTCGCTCCCCGCACGATGGTCAGCGCCGAGCAGATCTACCTGATGAAGCGCGAGGTGCTGGAGCTGCGCCGCGCGGTGATGCCGCTGGCCACGCCGGTGCGCCGGCTGGCCGAAGGCTTCACCCGGCTGGTGCCGGACGACGTGCGCTCCTACTTCCGTGACGTCGACGACCACCTCACCACGGTGTCCGAGCGGGTGGCGGGGTTCGACGAACTGCTGACCACACTGGTCGACGCCACGGTCGCGAAGATCTCGCTGCAGCAGAACACCGACATGCGCAAGATCACCGCCTGGGCGGCGATGATCACGGTGCCGACGATGATCGCCGGCGTCTACGGCATGAACTTCGACTACATGCCCGAGCTGCACTGGAAGTTCGGGTATCCACTGGCGCTCGTCGTGATTCTCGCCGTGTGCCTGCTCCTCTACCGAATATTCAGGAAGAACAAGTGGCTCTGAGTCCCGCTCTTCCTGTTCTCGTGAAAGGAGTTTCCTCATGTCCCGGTTGCTCACCAACCTGAAGTTCTGGGCGCTCACGCTCTGCGTGGTCTGGATCGCGACGGTCGCGTTCTTCATCGCCGACCATCCGGACCTCGCACGCGCCGCCCACTGACACGCGCCGAACGCGGCGCCGATGCGGGTCGGGGTCGCCGCCGCGCAAGGCCAGGAACCGCTATCGTTGCTGGTGACTGCGGTCCAGCGCGGCGACAGCTGCCTCGGTGCTGCTGGTGTGCAAGTTCCTTTGCCAGGGCGCCATCGCGCGTTACCGGCTCGTCGGGTGCGAACCCGAGATCGTGGCGGCTCCACGAAGGGGATCGCGGCGGCTCCACGAAAAGTTGCGGACTGCCGCGGGGAATGGCCGTTCGTCCTGGACGGGCGGGAAGGGTGGCGGCGTCAGCTGTCCGCACGCGGATGACCGCCGAAGGCAGTATTCTCCTCAGGCATGCGCGTCCTCGTAGTCGCGGATGAGGTCGACCAGCGGTTGTGGGCCCACGGGGCCGGTGACCTCGCGGTCGATCTCGTCCTCGGTGCGGGCGATCTTCCTTTCGACTACCTCGAATTCCTCGCCGACGCGGTGAACCGGCCGGCGGTTTTCGTGCCCGGCAACCACGATCCCGATCTCGGCGGCCGGTCCCATCGTGGACTGTTCCTCCGTTCCGGGTTCCCGCAACGGTGGCCCGGCCCGCCGGGTTGGACGAACGCGGACGGCCGCGTGGTCGACGTCGCCGGGCTCCGCATCGCCGGGTTGGGCGGTTCGGTGCGCTACAACCTCGGCCCGAACCAGTGGACGCAGGCGCAGCAAACCCGGCGTGCCAGGCGGCTGGTGCGCGAGGCCGAGCGCAAACGGCGCAAGGACAGCCGCGGGGTGGACATCCTGCTGACGCACGCGCCGCCGCGCGGGCTCGGCGACCGTGAGGACCCGCCGCACCACGGCTTCGAGTGTCTACAGTGGACCATCGAACGACTCGGGCCGGAGTGGTTGCTGCACGGGCACATCCACCCCTATGGCGAGCGGACGCCCGATCGCCGCGTCGGCGGCACGCGCATCCGCAACGTCGTCGGGCGGCAGATCCTCGAACTGGACGGGGTGCGCGCGTGAGCAGCACGGGATTTCCGAGGGCCGACGCCGAACACGACTTCCTGCGCGCCCGCCGTCGTCAGGTGCTCTCGCGGCTGGCGAACTGGCTGCGCCGCGAACCCGACGACGTCAACATCATGCTGCCCTTCGACGAAGTGGTCGAAGCGCTCGGGTACGAGGGCGAGCAGCGGCTGGGGTTACGCGTGATCCGGCTGGACAGCATCGTCGGCAGCGTGGACCGCGGCCGCGACTTCGACCGCCGGTTCCGGCCGACGTCCGGGCGGGTGCGGGAACGCTGGGAAAGGCTCGCGCTGGCCGCGCGCCGCGGCGAGAGCATCCCGCCGATCGAGGTGTACCGGGTCGGCGAGCTGCACTTCATCATCGACGGGCACCACCGGGTCTCTGTCGCGCACGCGCTTCGTCTGTCCACAATAGACGCCTACGTGACCGTCGTGCGGACGAAGCTGAACCCGGCCGGGATCCGGTACCGGGGCGATCTGATCGTGAAGGACTACCGGCGGCTCTTCCTCGACAGGGTGCCGCTGGCCGGTGGCGCGAGGGCCGAGGTGGTGCTCCGGGAGCACTGGCACTACGCGATGCTCGGCGAGCACGTGGAGGCCTGGGGCTTCCGGCTGATGCAGGACGAGGGCATCTTCCTCGACCGCGTCGCGGTGGCGAACCGGTGGTACGAACAGGAATACCGCCCGGTGGTGGAAATGCTGCGGCAGGCGGACCTCGTCGGCGACCGCACCGAGGCCGAGGCCTACATGTGGGTCGCAGCCGAACGGTACCGCCTGATCCGCACGCACCGGTGGGACGACGAGGTCATCGAGACCCTGCGGTCGTCCCACCGGCGCTGAGTGTCACATGTGGACAGCGGCGGGTTCGCCACTGGACGGGGCGGGCGCGCCCGGCTTGAGCAGTAGCCCGCAGACCACCGCGCCGGCGATGAAGATGCCCGCGCCCCAGGCGAACGCCGTGGTGTAGCTGTGCACGGCGGCCTCCGCCACGACCTGTCCGGTCATCTGCTTGCCCGCCAGGAACGAGGTCGCCGCGTTCGCCGCGACCGAGCTCAGCAGCGCGGTCCCGATCGAACCGCCGACCTGCTGCGAGGTGTTCACGGTGGCCGAAGCGACACCGGCGTCGTGCCGGTCCACCCCGGCGGTGGCGACGTTCATCGACGGCGCCATCGCGAGGCCGATGCCGAGGCCGATCACGATCAGCGGGCCCAGCACACCGTTGAGGTAGGTGCTGCTGGTGTCGATCATGCTGAGCCAGAACATCCCGGCAGCGGCGGCGGCCATGCCGATGGCCACCAGCGGCTTGGCCCCGAACCGCGGCAGCAGCGTGGCCGTCGAGGTGGTGGCGGTGAGCATCAGCGCGGCCACCATCGGCAGGTACGCGACGCCGGAGATCACCGGCGAGAAGCCGAGGTTCTGCTGCAGGTAGTAGGTCAGGAACAGGAAGATCCCGAACATCCCGATGCTGACGATGAACACCGCAAGGTACGCGCCACCGCGATCCCGGTCCAGGATCACGCGCAGCGGCAGGAGCGGGTTCCCGACCCGCTGCTGGATGGCGACGAACACGCCCAGCAGCACGACACCCGCGACGAGGAAGCCCCAGACCAGGACGTCGGACCAGTCGTGGGTCTCGGCGTTGGCGAACCCGTAGACCAACATGAACAGACCGGCCGAAGCCGTGATCGTGCCCGGGAGGTCCAGCTTCGGCCGGTGCTCCGACGGGCGGTGCTTCAGCAGCGTGAGCCCGCCGACGAAAGCGATCACGGCGAAGACGATGTTCACGAACATGCACCAGCGCCAGTCGAGGTACTGGGTCAGCACGCCACCGAGCAACAGGCCGAGCGCGGCTCCCCCACCGGCGATCGCCCCGAACACACCGAAGGCCCGGCCCCGCTCCTTGACGTCGGTGAACGTCGTGGTCAGCAGGGACAGCGCGGCCGGCGCGAGCAGCGCACCGAACACACCCTGCGCGGCGCGGGCGATGAGCAGCATCTCGATGCCGTTCGCCGCGCCACCGACCGCGGACGCGGCGGCGAACCCGGCGAGCCCGATCAGGAAGGCGTACTTGCGGCCGAACAGGTCCGCGACGCGGCCACCGAGGAGCAGCAGGCTGCCGAAGGCGAGCGCGTATGCGGTGACGACCCACTGGCGTGCGTCACTGGAGAAGCCCAGCTCCTGCTGCGCCGTGGGCAGTGCGATGTTCACGATCGTCGCGTCCAGCACCACCATGAGCTGGGCAAAGGCGATCATCACCAGGATCAGCCAGCGCCTGGCGTGATGCGGGTCTTCTTGCTGCGCCGAGCTCACCGGCTCGGCGGCGACAGTGGGTGAATCAGTCATTCGCGGTTTCCCCTGACGTACTATGTGGAGTAGAGACCTCCCCTTCGAGGTCCACCGTACAGGAAGTGGAGGAGTCACCTCGACTTCAACGGAGATGGGAACGCATGATTCGGGACACACCGCGGACCGCAACGACGCGGCCGCTCCGGCGGGACGCCGAACGCAACCGCCAGCGCATGATCGCCGCCGCACGCGAGGTTTTCCGCGAGCGCGGGTTCGAAACCACGCTGGACGACGTCGCCGCCAAGGCCGGGCTCGGCGTGGGCACTGTCTACCGCCGCTTCCCGAACAAGGAACACCTCGTGGAAGCGATGTTCGCCGAGCGGCTGGACGAGATCGGTGAGCTGGCGCAGGAGGCGCTGAAGCGAGGCGACGCGTGGCAGGCGTTCACCGATTTCCTTTGGCACGCCGCGGAATCCATCGCCGCGGACCGGGGCCTGCACGACGTGATGGTCAGCAAGGCGTTCGGGCACGAGCGCGTGGCCGAAGCGCGCGACAGGCTGGTGCCGCTGGTGCAGGAACTGGTGGACCGTGCCCAGCGCAGCGGCTGCCTGCGCAAGGATTTCGAGCCGCAGGACATGATCGTGCTGTTCAAGATGCTCGGTGCCGCGGCGCAGTACACCCACCCCATCTCGGACGATCTGTGGAAGCGCTACTTCGCATTGGTGCTCGACAGTTTGCGGGGACGGCCGGAGCCGCCGTCGCGGTTGCCGGTGAAGGCGCCGGACATCGAGATCCTCGACAACGCGATGAACCATTGGTGCAAGTGAGCTTTCTCACCCTGTGACGAAGGCCCCCGCCGGGAGAGCACCGCGATCCCGGCGATCGCGACGACGCCGCACACCGCGAAGGCGGCGAGCGTGCCCGGCGCGAGTGCGCGCGCTTCGCCGAGAACGGTCATGCCCAGTGCCGTCGCGGAGATCGGGTTCGCCACCGTCTGGCAGCCCACGACGACATCCGGCGGTCCGCTCGCGTGCCCGAGCTGCACCAGCCACGCGGCAACGGCGAACGCCACCACCGCGCCGAGCAAGGACAACCACGGCAGCTCCGCGAAACCCAGCGTCCGCAGCGAGTAGGCCACGTCGCGCATGAGCACGGACACCAGGCCGTAGCCCACCCCGGCCGCGGTGGAAAGCGCGACGCAGCGCGTGACCCCGCGGCTCAGGAATGCCGCCACACCAAGCAGAACCATCACGACGGCGATCAGCTGCACGGACTCGGGCACCGCGGCGGGCGGGATGTCCGCGTCCTGTGCCGCGTCCGCCGAAAACGCGACGAAAGCGCCCACGGACAACGAAATCGCGCCGATCCCGAAGGCCGCCGCGCGACTGACCTCCCCGCCCAGGAGCGCCACTACCGGCAACGCGAGCACGACGAGCGGCGCCACGACGATCACCGGCGCGAGCATCAGTGCGACGATCTGGAGCACCGAACACGTCGTCAGCACGACGAGCCCGAGCTGCCAGTCACGGTTCCGGGCCAGCGCGCCGAGCCGGAGCCCGTGGGCCTGCGCGCGTACGCCGTTGTGCTGCAGTTTCGCGCCCACTGCGGCGCACACGGCGGCCAACGCGGCGCAGAGCACCGCCACGGCGGTCATCGGAGGAGGATCTCCACGGGCGCGAGCATGCCCACGCCCGGCTGAGAACTCGTTCAGGTGGGCGGGTTCTCGCATTCCGCCGCTACCCGCTCCGGCGCCTCACGCGGCGGAAAGTGGCCAACGCCGTCGAGCACGACCCGCCGGTAACCGGCAGTGAAGAGCTTTTCCTTGCCCGCACTCGTTTCCGGGAGGTTGTCGGCGTCCTCCCCTCCGTGCAGCACCAGCGTCGGCCGCTGAACAGGGACCGGTTCCGCCAGCTGCCGCTCGATGTCGGCGTAAGCGCTGTCACCCTCGGCTTCGCCCCAGCGATGCATGTACGCGTGCACGGTGATCGGCGCCCAGTCCTCGTTGTCCCAGGCCGCAGCCGCCTCGTCGAACTCGGCGGCGTCGAACTTCCACGACGGCGCCCAGACGCGCCACAGGTACCGGCAGAACTCCCGGCGGTCTTCGGTCACCGCGCGACGGCCGCGTCCTGTCGCCACCAGCCACTCGTACCAGTACGCGTGGTGCAGCGGCCAGCTCAACGGGATGTCGGCGCGGCTCGAGGCGTAGCCCGCCGACATCGCCACGATGTCCCGGACCCGGTCGGGGAACAGCGCCCCGACCACGTAAGCCGCGCGGGCGCCCCAGTCGTGCCCGATCAGCCGCACGTCCGAAAGTTCTTTCACGGCAAGGAAATCGGCGAGATCGCGGCCGAGTGCGCCGATCTGCCCGCTGCGCGGTTTGTCCGCGCGCCGGAACCGGGTCGGCCCGAACCCGCGCAGGTAAGGCCGGAATACCCGGTACCCGTCGCGGTGCCAGTGCGGCAGCAGCCCGTCCCAGCAGTGCGGGTCGTCCGGCCAGCCGTGCACGGCCACGAGCGGCCGACCGCCGGCCGGACCGCTGACCTCGTAGGCGATCTCCAGATCCGCGGTGAGCACTGTCTCGGTCATCTCACTGGCCTTGCCGGACAGGCCGGGCCCCAAACTCAGCCGTGCGCCTGCTGCGCGTGCTTGGGCAGCAGGCCGACCAACAGCAGCACCACCAGGTTCAGCCCCGCGACGATGCCGAAAACCAGTTCGGCGGCGGTGAAGTACGAGTGCTGTCCGGCCGAGGCGAAGAACACCGTGCCGAGCGCGGCGACGCCGATGGCGCCCGCGAACTGCTGGGCCGCGTTGAGCAGCCCCGCGCCGGTGCCGACCTCTTCTGCGGTGGCGTTGCCGAGGATGAAATCGACCAGCGGGACGAACACCAGCCCGGAGCCGAAACCGGTCACCAGCAACGCGGGCGCGAGCTTCCAGACCGTGACGTCGGTGCCCCAGTGGGCAACGGACCACCACAGCGACAGCAGCCCGACGACGGCGATGCCCAGCCCGAGGTGCAGGCTCGCGCGCCCCAGTTTCTCGGCGAGCACGGCACCCGCGAGGAGCACGGCGACGGCGGTGCCGAGCGCCCACGGGATCAGCGTGAGCCCGGTCCGCAGCGGCGTCCAGCCGAGGCCCGATTGCAGCAGCAGGTTGATGACCAGGACGAACGCGCTCAGCGCCGCGTAGAACCCGGCCACGATCACCAGCCCGACGACGAAACTGCGCTTGCGGAACAACGACGGCGTGATCACCGGATGCCGGCTTCGCCGTTCGGACACGACGAACAGGCCGAGCAACGCGACCCCGGCGGCCATCATCAGATACGTCCACACCGGCCAGCCGAGGTCGCGCCCCTGGATGAGCGGGATGATCAACAGCGCCGAAGCCGCGGTGAGCAGGCCGACGCCGGTCAGGTCGAGGCGGGCGGCGGGGTCCTCGCCGCCGCGGCGCGGCAGGACGCGCCACGCGAGCACGAGCGCGAGGACGCCGAACGGGACGTTGATCAGGAAGATCGACCGCCACTGGCTGCCGAACAGGTCGAGGTGCAGCAGCCAGCCGGCCAGGATCGGGCCTGCCACGGTGGCCAGCCCCATCAGCGGGCCGATCGGCATCAGCGCCTTCCTCAGCCGCCGCGGCGGGAAGACGATCTTCACCAGGGCCAGCCCCTGCGGGATCATGACCGACCCGAACAGGCCCTGCAGCGTGCGGGCCACGATCAGGAAGACCACGCCCGGGGCCAGCCCGCAGGCCAGCGACGCCAGCGTGAAACCGGTCATGCCCAGCAGGAACAACCGCCGTCTGCCGAACAGATCGCCCAGCCGTCCGGAGGTCACGAGGCCGAGGGCGAAGGCCGCCGTGTAGGCGCTGAGCACCCACTGCACCGTCACCTCACTGCCACCGAGGTCCGCGCGGATGGACGGGCCGGCGAGGTTGGCGACGCTGGAGTCGATCAGGTCCATGACGTCGGCAAGGAACACGACGACCAGGACGAGCCACGCGGTGCGCGGCGGCAGCGTGGTGGCGGCGGGCGCCGCGAAAGTAGTCACGAACACCGTTCTACACACGAACACCGTTCGTGGCAAGTCGAGCAGTGTTCCCAGTAATGCAGAACACTGTTCGCTAGACTGGCCGCATGTCACCGTCTCCCCAGCAACGACGTGCAGCGCGCCACCAGCTCGGTACCGATCCGGACGCGCCCGCGGGCCGGCGCGGGGGGCGCAAGCAGCCGATCACGGTCGACGCCATCATCGCCACCGCGTTCGGCATCGTGGAGAAGGAAGGCTACGAAGCGCTGACGATGCGGCGCGTGGCTACAGCGCTGGAGACGGGCCCGTCGTCGCTGTACGCGCACGTGGTCAACAAAGAGGACCTCGACGAGCTGCTCATCGGGCGGCTGTGCGCCGAAATCGACCTACCCGAGCCGGATCCCGCGCACTGGCGGGCGCAGCTCCTCGACGTCTGCGCCCAGCTGCGCGACCAATATCTGCGCTACCCGGGAATTTCGCGCGCCGCCTTCGCCTCCGCTCCGTCCAATTTGGACACGCTTCGGGTCAGCGAGGGCGTGCTCGGCATTCTGCTCGCCGGAGGCGTCGCACCGCAGACAGCGGCTTGGGCGGCCGACTCCCTGATGCTCTACGTGAACGCCTACAGCCTCGAAGTCTCCTTGGTGCGCGGCAGGGTCGGCCGCGGCGACGACACGTGGGTGGTCAGCCGTGACGAACTGATGCGCCGGTTCGAGAAGCTGCCCGACACCTTCCCGCACACCAAGCGTTACGCCGCCGAGCTAACGGCGGGCACCGGGCACGACCGCTTCGACTTCACGGTCGGCCTGATGCTCGACGGCCTGCCCGGTGCGCGGAAAGGCCGCGCTCACTCCTCGTAGGTCAGGTTCCGCCCGTCGGACGGGTCGAACAGCTGCACCTTGTCCGGGTCGAACCACACCTCGGCCGATGTGCCGTCGGCGATCCGTGACGCCGCCGACAACCGGGCCACGATCTGCGCTCCCCCACCCGGCACGTCGTCCGCCCCGGTGTCGGCGGCCAGCTCCGCCAGCTCGGCCGTGCTCGCCAGCTCGCCTTCCACGGTGAAGTACGCGTACTTCTCCGAGCCCATCGACTCCAGCACGTCCACGTGCGCGGTGAAGGTGACGCCGGGCCGCTCGACCAGCGCTGCGTCCTCGAAGTGCTCCGGCCGCACACCGGCGATCACGTCCCGCGGGGCGTTCGCCGCTTCGGCGAGGCGGCGCACCCTGTCCGGCAACGCGAACGTGCCCAGCGGGCTCTTGAGCTGCCCCTCCTCCAGCGTCCCCGGCACGAAGTTCATCGACGGCGAGCCGATGAACCCGGCCACGAACAGGTTCGCCGGGTGCTCGTAGAGGAACTGCGGGGTCCCGATCTGCTGCACGTACCCGGCCCGGAGCACCACCACCCTGTCCCCGAGCGTCATCGCCTCCGTCTGGTCGTGCGTGACGTACAGCGTGGTGGTGCCGAGCTGCTTCTGCAGCTTCGACACCGAGGTGCGCATCTGGCCGCGCAGTTTGGCGTCCAGATTGGACAGTGGCTCGTCCATCAGGAACGCCTTGGGGCTGCGCACGATCGCCCGTCCCATCGCCACCCGCTGCCGCTGCCCGCCGGAGAGGTTCGCCGGTTTGCGGTCCAGATGCGGGGTCAGATCCAGCGTCCGCGCCGCCTCCTCCACCTTCTGCCGCACCGTCGTGTCGTCCACTTTGGCCAGTCGCAGCGGGAAGGCCATGTTCTCCCGCACGCTCATGTGCGGGTACAGCGCGTAGGACTGGAACACCATCGCGATGTCCCGGTCCTTCGGCGCCTTCTCGTTCATCCGCTGCCCGTCGATGCGCAGCTCGCCCGAGGAGATGTCCTCCAGGCCCGCCACCATGTTCAGCGTGGTCGACTTCCCGCAGCCGGACGGGCCGACGAGGATGATGAACTCGCCGTCGGCCACCCGCAGGTCCACTTCGGACACCGCGAGCGCGCCGTCGGGGTAGCGCTTGCTCACCTTGTCGAGGACGATTTCAGCCATGTGACTACCCCTTCACGGCACCGGAGGTCAGCCCCGCCACGATGCGGCGCTGGAAGAACAACACGAACAGGATGATCGGGATGGTGATCACCACGGCCGCCGCGGAGATCGTCCCGGTCGGGTCCTCGAACTGGGAGGCCCCGGTGAAGAACGACAACGCGGCCGGCACCGTGCGCGACGCGTTGGTCGACGTCAGCGAGATCGCGAACAGGAAGTCGTTCCAGCAGAAGATGAACACCAGGATGGCCGTGGTGAACACGCCCGGCGCGGCCAGCGGCGCGATCACCCGCCGGAACGCCTGCCCCGGCGTCGCCCCGTCCATCTTCGCCGCTTTTTCCAGCTCCCACGGGATTTCGCGGAAGAACGCCGAGAGCGTGTAGATCGCCAGCGGCAGCCCGAAGGTGATGTAGGGCAGGATCAGGCCGAGCCAGGTGTCGAACAGCCCGAGCGTGCGTTCGATGTTGAACAGCGGGGTGACCAGCGAGACCTGCGGGAACATCGCGATGAGCAACGAGATCCCGACCAGCAGGCCCTTCCCGGGGAAGTCCAGCCGCGCGATCGCGTAGGCCGCCATCGTGCCCAGCGCCACCGCGATCACGGTGGCGATCAGCGAGATGCCGATCGAGTTGACCAGCGCCCGGATGAAATCGCTGGTCTGGAAGATGTCGGCGTAGTTCTGGAAAGTCCACGCCCGCGGGATGAACTTGCCGTCGTCGAGGGTGTCCTTGGTCTTGAACGACAACGACACGATCCACAGCACCGGCACCAGCGCGTAGACCACCACGACGATGTCGATCAGCGTCCAGTTGAGTCTGCGCCTGCCGGTGATCGCGCCCTGCATGGCCATCAGCGCTTCCCCCCGTTGTCACTGCCCGGCGCCGCGGTGCCGAACACCTTGATGAAGATGAACGCGATGATCGCGACCGTGATGAAGATCAGCACCGACATGGTCGAGCCGATCCCGAGGTTGAGTCCCTTCAACAGGTTGTTGTAGGTCTGCATGGACACCGACGACGTGTCGTTCGCACCGTTGGTGAGCACGTAGATGTTGTCGAAGATGCGGAACGCGTCGAGCGTGCGGAACAACAGCGCCACCAGGATCGCCGGTTTCATCACCGGCACCATCACCTTCGTGAACCGCTGCCACGCGTTCGCCCCGTCCACCGCCGCCGCCTTGAGCAGGTCGTCCGGCACCAGCGCCAGTCCCGCCATCAGCAGCAGCGCCATGAACGGCGTCGTCTTCCACACCTCGGCCAGGATGATGATCGCCAGCGACGGCAGGTACTGCGTCAGCGGCGCCGAGTCCGGGGCGACCAGGTTGGCCAGGTACCCGGTGTCCGGGGTCCAGGCGTAGTACCACGAGAACGCCGCCACCACGGTCACGATCCCGTACGGGATCAGGGAAACCGTGCGCACCAGCCCGCGCCCGACGATCGTGCGGTGCATGATCAGCGCCAGCAGCATGCCCAGCGCCAGCTCGATCACCACGGACACGACGGTGATCAGCATCGTGGTGCCGAACGCCGTCCACCAGTAGGAGTTCGTCAGCACGGTCGCGTAGTTCGCCAGCCCGATGAACTCCCGCTGCGCGGGGAACCTCAGGTCGTAGCGCTGCAGCGAAAGCCAGATCGAGTAGACGATCGGGTACCCGGTGACCGCGACCATCACGATCGCCGCCGGGGCGCACAGCAGCAGCCCGAGCCTGCGCTCCGCCCGCTTGCCCTCGCTCAGCGGGGGTTTGCCCTTCTTCGCCGGCGCCGCCGTGGCAGCCGGGGTTTCCGTCGCGGCGTGACTCACGGGATCACTCCTTTCGACTGGAGCGCATCGGAAAGCCTGCTGCGCAACTCATCGGCGGTGGACTGCGGATCGATCTTCGACGGTGGCGAGAGCACCTTCGAGATCACCGTGGAGAGGCTCTGGTACGCCGGGGTCAGCGGGCGCACCGCGGCGTCCTTCAGCGCGGCGAGAATGGTGTCACGCATGGGATAGGCCGTGTCCATACTCGGGTTGTTCTTGGCGTCCACCGGTTTGCCCGGGTCGAGCGGCGTGGTGTCGCTGTAGATCGACTCGATACTCGGCGGCACGCCGTCCTTGACCGCGGAGAACTTCTGGTTTTCCTTGTTGCGCAAGCACAACGCGGCTTCGAAAGCCTCCGGCTTGTGCGGCGAGTACGCGCTGACGGCGAGGTCGTAGCCGCCGATCGTGGTCTTCGCCGCGGTGCCGGCGTTCACCGCCGGGTAGGTGGCCCATTTGAAATGCGCCAGGTCGTCGGCCGACTTTTCCTTGGCGTAGGAGGCATAGACGAACGGCCAGTTGAGTTCGAAGGCGCCGTTGCCGCGCTCGAACGCCTGCCGCGTCTCGTCCTCCTTCGAGTTCGTCAGCGACGGGTCGGTGATTCCGTTCGACGTGACGTCCTTGAGCACCTGCAACGCCTGCACCGCGCCGGCGTCCATCACGACGGACTTCCCGTCGTCGGACAGGATGTGCCCGCCCGCGGATTCGACGAGGGTGTTGTAGACGACCACGAGACCCTCGTACTGGGCGCCGGTGAACAGGATGTTGTGCGGTTTGCCCTGCGCCTTGAGCTGCTCGGCCTCGCTGATCATGTCCGACCACGTCGCAGGCGGCGACGGGGTGATCCGGTCGTCGTACCAGAGGAGCTGGACGTTGGTGTTCTTCGTCGCCGCGTAGAGTTTTCCGTTCCACTCGGCGGTTTCCAGCGGCCCCGGGAGCACGCCTTCGGTCGCGGCGGACTTGTCGGCGCCCGTCCATTCCTCGACCCAGCCCGCTTCGGCGAACTCCGGCACCCAGGTCACGTCGAGGCCGAGAATGTCCATCCCGCTGTCACCGGCGGCCAGCCTGCGCACCATCTGCTGGCGCTGGTCGTCCGCGCCGCGCTGCAGTTTGTTGTAGACGATGTGATAGCGGCCTGCCGCCTGCGCGTTGCAGTTGTCCACCACGGTCTGGAAGGTGTCTTCCGGCGCGTAGTAGAGGTTGATCGTGGTCCCGCTCTGCGAGCTGCACGCGGTGAGCAGGCCGGCGGCGAAGACTCCGGCCCCCAGCACCGCCACGCCCCGCCGCCTCGGGCTCCCCATCCAAGTCCTCCTTCACCCGACGCACGCCAGGCGAGAACCGCAATGCACGCCGGTGTGCTTGTGGATCGGTGGGGACCAAACTTATTCCGGCGGGTGATCGCCCGCAAGCGAATGCGGCGCCCGGTTCAGCCGGTTGACCCGGATGGCCGCATCGCGAGCTTGGCGAGCAGATCGCGGCCCTGCTCGGCGTTGCGCGGCTGGCACAGCACGTCGTACCGGCCGGCGACGAGCTGGCTCGCGGAGGAGAAGTCGTGGCGGCCGCGCGTCATCGCGTAGGCGCCGGCGGCGAGCACCACGCCGAACACCATGCCGGCGACCAGACCGACCAGCGCCGGCTGGTAGGTGACGCCGTTGCTCGGGTTGAAGAAGCTCAGCAGGATGCCGACCAGCAGCCCGAACCAGCCGCCGGAAACCGCGCCGCTGCCCAGCGCCTTGCCCCAGGACAGCCTGCCGATGACGCGTTCCACGAGCATCAGGTCCACCCCGACGATCGTGACGTCCTCGACCGTGAAGTCCTGCTTGGCCAGATGCTCCACCGCGCCCTGCGCCTCGGCGTAGGTCGAATACGAGCCGATCGGCCAGCCGCTGGGCGGGGTCGGCATCCGCGGCAGTCCCTGCTGGGATCGTCCTGCTGAGGAAAACGGGCCGGTCACGGTCATCACCTGTGCTGTTCGCTCGGTCGGGCTTGCTCGCTGTCAAGCACTAGGAAACCACGCGAACCCGGCAGCCGGTCACCCCATCCGGGACTGTTTTCGAGGATCAGCCCTTGGAGCGATATTCGCGCAGGAGGCCGCGGCTGATGATGGTCTTCTGGATCTCGCTGGTGCCCTCGCCGATCAGCAGGAACGGGGCCTCGCGCATCAGGCGCTCGATCTCGTATTCCTTGCTGTAGCCGTAACCGCCGTGAATGCGGAACGCCTCCTGCGTGACCTCCGCGCAATACTCCGACGCGATCAGCTTCGCCATCCCCGCCGCCACGTCATTGCGCTCACCGGTGTCCTTCAACCGCGCCGCGTTGACCATCATCAGATGCGCGGCCTCGACCTTCGTGGCCATCTCCGCCAGCTTGAACGCGATCGCCTGATGCTCCGCGATCGCCTTGCCGAAGGTCTTGCGCTGCTGGGCGTACTCGATCGCCAGCTCGAACGAGCGGATCGCGATCCCGCACGCCCGCGCCGACACGTTCACCCGGCCGACCTCGATCCCGTCCATCATGAACGAAAATCCCTTACCCGGGGCCTCGCCGAGCACCTGGGCGGCCGGGATACGGAAACCGTCGAACACCGCCTCCGTGGTGTCCACGCCCTTGTAGCCCATCTTGTCGATCTTGCCGGGGATGGTCAGGCCCGGCAGCACCTCACCGAACCCCTCGGGCTTCTCCACCAGGAACGTGGTCAGGTTCTGGTGCGCCTTGTCCGCGCCCTCGTCGGTCTTCACCAGCAACGCGATCAGGTTCGACGAACCACCGTTGGTCAGCCACATCTTCGACCCGTCGATCACATAATCGTCACCGTCACGCTTCGCGCGGGTCTTGATCGCCGCCACGTCCGAGCCCAGATCCGGCTCCGACATCGAGAACGAACCGCGGATCTCCCCCGCCGCCATCTTCGGCAGGTACTTGCGCTTCTGCTCCTCGGTGCCGTGCCGGGAAATCATGTGCGCCACGATGAAATGCGTGTTGATCACACCCGACACGCTCATCCACCCACGCGCGATCTCCTCCACCACCAGCGCGTAGGTCAGCAGCGACTCCCCCAGCCCGCCGTACTCCTCCGGGATGGTGATCCCGAACAGGCCCATCTCCTTCATGCCCTCGACGATCTCCGCCGGATAGGCGTCGGCATGCTCCAGCTCCTGGGCGTGCGGGATGATCTCCTTGTCCACGAACGAACGGACCGTGGAGAGGATCTCGGACTGCACGTCGGTGAGACCGTGCGTCTGGGCCAGGCGGGCCATGCATGACTCCTGTGTCGTGGCGCGGATCGGTTACCGAGGAGTATGACTCCTGCCAGGGCTCTCCCGCTATGAGAACCCTCACGAGGCGCGCTGACGCCGCCTACCGGCCCCGATCAGGAACGCGGCCACGATCGGCACGACGACGAGGGCCCCGCCGACCACCCGGAAGGTCCACGAGTTGGAGAACTTGAACACCGACGCCGTCGTGCCGGTGCGCGCGTTGAAGTAGGTGTTGTCGCCGCCGGAGCACGTGACCTTGCCGGAGCCCGGCCCGACCTCGGCGTAACGGTGCACCGAGAGGGTGCGCTTCGACTGGTTCGGCACCGGCACCCGCTGCCCGTTCACGTCGCAGAAGCCGGTGTGCGTGGTCGACGGGTTGTCGATGACGAGCGTGCCACCGGTCCACTGGTAGGTGGCCGCGGGCGAGGTCCGCTGGCTGCCCGTGGAGCTCTGGATGCGCGTCGAGCCGAACGAACCCCACGCGTACAGCGCGATGTTCACGATCAGGAAGAACACCGCGATGCCGACCAGGACCTTGCCGTAGCCGGGCAGTTTGCCGAACCGGTTGCCGAGATTTTCCGTCATGTCACTTCCCCGCGCGTTCGATGATCGTCGTGGCCAGCGGCTGGACGGCCGCGCAGCCGGCGTCGGAGTACGACTGCCGCGTGATGCCGAGCAGGTAGCCGCCCATGTCGGCGTCGAGCTCGCAGCGGGAGCCGGACTCCCGCGCGACGTAGACCTGACGGCCTGCCAGCGAAAGCGTCCGTTGCGCCGTGCCCGCGATCGCCGCCGTCGACGCCGGCTGCCACACCCGCACGTCGATGTTCTCGTAGTCGAGGCCCTGCGGATGCCAGGTGCATTCCCGCTTGGCCGAATCACTGGATTCCTTGTGCTCCACCGGTTTTCCGGGGAACAGCTGCGCCGCCTCGGCTTCCGTGACGAGCGAGCAGATGTCGATCGCCTGCCAGTTCGCCGTCGCGCTCGAAGGGGCCGCCGCTTGCTGCTCCTGTCCGCCACCGCAAGCGGTGACCGCGAACAGGAGCAGCCCGCCTGCCAGAACCGCCGTCCTGCCCATCAGCGGAACCGGTTTTCGAAGACGCTGAACCCGCCGTCCTCACCGTCGTCGTCGCCACGGGAGGCGGCCGACCGGGACGCGACGATGTCCTCCGGCGTGGCGCCCTCCTCCAGATCCGCGACGATCTGGCGCACCACGGTCGGGTCCACGCGCGCGCCGGCGTCCACATAGGCCTGCACGACGTCGGGGTTCGAAAACGCCCGCCCCTCGGCGATGTCGCGCCAGCTGAACCGGCCGCGGTCGACGAGTTCTTTCAACTGCCGCAACGATTCCGGGGCCCGCGGATGCTCCGCGGCCTGCCGCAGCCGGTCGACTTCCTCGTCCGAGGGCCTGCGCTCGGTCACGCGAACCTTGTTGGCGCGGGCGATGGCGGAGTCGGCCAGCGACTTGATCCCGTCCAGCTCGCTTTCCAGGCGCCGCATGGTCGGCGTCTTCCAGTTCGCCGGATCGCGCGGCGCCGTCTTCCTGTCACTGTCCATTCGGAACCTTCGCCTTGGAGATCGTGTCCAGGTCGCCCTGCAGCTGCTTCGTGCCGTCCTTGAAGTCCTGCTTGGCCTGGTTGACGTCCTGGGTGCCCTGGTGGAACTGGCGCCCGACGGCGACCGCGTCGTTCCCGCTCTGGATGCTCGGGATCTGCTTGATCGCCTCCCCGATCTCCTTGCAGCCCTCGAAGAACGCCTTGGCCGAGTCGACGATCTTCGTGATCGTGTCCTGCAGGTCGAGTATCGCCTGCACGAGCTTGACGACCTCCTCGATCTCGCTGACGATCGGCACCTTGCCCTGGAAGACGTCGATCACCGCGTCGGCGCCCGCCTTCGCCCAGCCACCACCGGGAATCAGCTTGGTCGCCAGGTTCTCCAGCTTGTGGATCAGGCTCTGCAGGAGTTTGACCGCGGCCTGCGCGACGCGGATCGACTGGTCCGCGAGTACGTCGAAACCCTTCTTCACGAACCGGCAGGCTTCCGCCGTCGCGTAGCAGCCGGCGAACCAGTCACCCTTGATGTAGACGATCTCGAACGCGTCCGCGGCGCGGCCGTGTGTCCAATGTGTCCGGAGGTCGTCCGCGTTGTGCGTCAGGTTGTCCGAGATGTTCTCGATCGCGGTGGCGACCGTGTTCCACGCTTCCCCGTTGGCGCGGATGCGGTTGAAGTCGCCGGTCAGCGGTTCGATCAGCTCGGTGAACATGTCCTTGCCGCGGACCTGTTCGTAGACCCAGTTGATCGCCTGGACGTCCGGGGCGAGGTTGTCGAGCTGGTCGGCGAGGCTGTCGGTCCCGACCTCGGGCGGCTCGAGCTTGAGCTCGGTCTTGTCGGCGTAAGTCGTCATCCCGGGGCCCGTCAGAAGCTTCCCTTGAGATCGAGCAGGTTCTTCTTGTGGTGCTGCTCGATGTCGTCGTAAGCCTTGGCGGTGGCGTCCAGTCCGTCGGCGCCGGCCCGCAGCCTGTCCTCACCGAACTGCGCGACCTGGTCGAAGATCCCGGACAGCACGTCCATCGACCCGGACAGCAGCGAGAACAGGCCGGTGAAGCCCTTCTTGCTGCAGCCCTCGTCGTGGACGTACTTCTTGATCTTGCCGAAATCCGCGACCGCCCCGCCCCGCATGTAGCCCGCGTAGTCGCGCAGCTCCTGGGTGTTGTCCACGGCGATGTCAGTCACCGTCAGCCCTCCCCCGAATACTCGTGAACTCGTCCGTTGGGGAGGACCGTACTGCCTATACCGGACTAGTGAGTAATAAACCGTCAGGCGTTTTCATCTGAAAACGGTCAACTATGTGAATCGTCTTCAGGTACCCGCGGGAGCGGGGCCTTCCCGTTTTCCACGGCGCTCGCGTCCTCGCCGGGTTTCTCGGGTTCTTCCACCGCCTTCGGCTCCGCGTCGACCTTGCCCAGCCTGTCCACGAAACGCAGCAGCTCCACCGGGAACGGCAGCACCAGCGTGGAGTTCTTTTCCGCCGAAACCTGCACCACGGTCTCCAGCAGCCGCAGCTGCAGCGCCGCCGGGGTGTCGGACATCCGGGCCGCGGCCTGGCTCAGCTTCTCCGAAGCCTGCAGCTCGCCGTCGGCGGAAATCACCCTCGCCCGGCGTTCCCGCTCCGCCTCGGCCTGCCGCGACATCGAGCGCTTCATCGTCTCGGGCAGGGCGACGTCCTTGATCTCCACGCGGTCGATGTGCACGCCCCAGTCCAGGGCCGGGCTGTCGATCATGATCTCCAGGCCCTGATTCAGCCGCTCCCGGTTGGAGAGCAGGTCGTCCAGGTCGCTCTTGCCGATGATCGAGCGCAGCGAGGTCTGCGCGACCTGCCCCATCGCGAACCGGTAGTCCTGCACGTTGATCGCCGCGGTCACCGGGTCGATCACGTTGAAATAGAGGACCGCGTCCACCCGCACCGTGACGTTGTCCCTGGTGATGCCCTCCTGCGCGGGCACGGGCAGCGTCACGATCTGCATGTTCACCTTCTGCATGCGGTCGGCCACCGGCACCAGCAGCGCCAGGCCGGGCTCGCGCACCTTCGGCCGCACCCGGCCGAACCGGAACACGAGGGCGCGTTCGTACTGCTTCACCACTCGCACGCTGGCGGCGAGCCAGGTGACTCCGGCGATCGCCACCACGGAGATCAGTTCCACGATCATCGCAGCTCCCGGGATCGAACCCCTGTGGGACAATGTTACCCCCGTCACACCGATCCGGTCTTTTCCGGCGGCCGGACCGTCCACTGTGGACATCCGGCCCCGCCATGGCCGCGGCGCGCGTCGGCGCGGTCGTGCGGATAGCCTGGCCCCATGCCACCCGTGAACAGGGTTTTCGCCGCCCAGCTGGCCGGCCTGCCGGTGTTCGGTCCGGATGGTGAGTCGATCGGCAAGGTGCGTGACCTGGTGATCGGGCTCCGGCTGGACCAGCAGCCGCCGAGGGTGCTCGGCCTCGTGGTGGAGCTGTCCACCCGGCGCCGCGTGTTCGTACCGACACTGCGCGTCACCGCGATCGAGCCCAACGCGGTCACCCTCGCCACCGGCTCGGTCAACATGCGCCAGTTCCACCAGCGCCCCAACGAAGTCCTCGTCCTCGGCCAGCTCACCGACGCGCACGCGACCATGCGCGAGACCGGCGCCCGGCTCACCGTCGTCGACGCGGCGATGGAGCCGACCCGCACCAGGGACTGGGTGCTCGCCAAGCTCGCGGTGCGCGAGCGCACCGGCAGGCTCGGGCTCACCCGCCGCCGCTCCGCGCTGCACGTCGTGCCGTGGTCGGAGGTGTCCGGGCTCGGGCTCACCGACCTGAGCGGGCAGACCCAGGGCGCCGGGCAGCTGCTGATGCTGTTCGACACCATGCGCGCGGTCGACGTCGCCGCCACGGTGCGGGACCTGCCGACCAAACGCAGGCACGAGGTGGCGGACTCGATGGACGACGAACGGCTCGCCGACGTCCTCGAAGAGCTGCCGGAAGACGACCAGAAGGAACTGCTGGAGCATCTGTCCGAGGAGCGCGCGGCCGACATCCTCGAGGCGATGAACCCCGACGACGCGGCCGACCTCCTCGCGGAACTGGCGCCGGCGGACCAGGACAGGCTGCTCGGCCTGATGCAGCCCGAGGAGTCCGAGCCGGTCAAACGGCTGCTCGCCTACTCCTCCGACACCGCGGGCGGGCTCATGACGCCGGAGCCCGTGGTGCTCACGCCGGACGCCACCGTGGCCGAGGCGCTCGCGCACATCCGCAACGCCGACCTGCCCTCCGCGCTGGCCACGATGGTCTTCGTCTGCCGCCCGCCGACGGCGACGCCCACCGGCCGCTACGTCGGCGTGGTGCACTTCCAGCGGTTGCTGCGGGAACCGCCGGCCGAACTGGTCGCCAGCGCCGTCGACAGCGACCTGTCCGCGCTCCGCCCGAGCGCCCCGCTGGCCGAGGTCACCCGCTACTTCGCCGCGTACAACCTGGCCTGCGGTCCGGTCGTGGACGAGGAGGACCACCTGCTCGGCGCGGTCACCGTCGACGACGTGCTGGACCACCTGCTGCCCGAGAACTGGCGCGAAACCGGCCTGAAGGACGTGGCCAATTCCGAGGAGGTCGAGAATGCCTGAACTGCTGTCCCGGCGCCGCCTTGACCAGCCGCGCGCGGCCCGGCGGCGCGTGATCAGCGTCGATCCGGACACGTTCGGCAGGCTCTCCGAACGGCTGGCCCGCTTCCTCGGCACGGGGAAGTACCTGTTCTGGCAGACGCTGATCGTGGTGGTGTGGATCGCGGTCAACCTGAGCGCGGCGACGTTGCGCTGGGACCCGTACCCGTTCATTCTGCTCAACCTGGCCTTCTCGACGCAGGCCGCGTATGCCGCACCGTTGATCCTGCTCGCGCAGAACCGGCAGGACGACCGGGACCGCGTCTCGCTGGACGAAGATCGAAACCGCGCGGCGCAGACGAAGGCGGACACCGAATACCTGGCGCGTGAGCTGGCCGCACTACGCCTGGCGATCGGAGAGGTCGCGACGCGTGACTACCTGCGGGGCGAGTTGGACAAGCTCCGCGAAGATCTGAATACCAAGCCCCGTAAACAGAAACAGAACCGCGCGAAGCCGGAGCCTGTTACCGGTACGTAGCATGGGGGCATGACCAGCACGCAGCAGATCCCCAGCGTCGAGGACGTTCGCGCCGCGCTCGGCAGCGTCTACGACCCGGAGATCAAGAAGCCGATCACCGACCTGGGCATGGTCAAGGACATCGTGGTCGGTGAGGACGGGCTCGTCACTGTCGGGGTCTACCTCACCGTGGCGGGCTGTCCGCTCAAGGACACCATCACGAAGGACACGACGACCGCGGTCGGCAAGCTCGACGGGGTGCGCGACGTGCGCGTCGAGCTCGACGTGATGAGCGACGAGCAACGCACCGAGCTGCGAAAATCCCTGCGTGGTGACGCCGAAGAGCCGGTCATCCCGTTCGCCCAGCCCGGTTCGCTGACCCGCGTCTACTGCGTGGCCTCGGGCAAGGGCGGCGTCGGCAAGTCGAGCGTGACGGTGAACCTCGCGGTGGCGATGGCCGAGCGCGGGCTGTCCGTCGGCGTGGTCGACGCCGATATCTACGGGCATTCGGTGCCGCGGATGCTGGGCGCCCGCGAGAAGCCCACCAAGGTCGAGAAAATGATCATGCCGCCGCAGGCGCACGGCGTGAAGGTCATCTCCATCGGCATGTTCACCCCCGGCAACACCCCGGTCGTCTGGCGCGGCCCGATGCTGCACCGCGCGCTGCAGCAGTTCCTGGCCGACGTGTTCTGGGGCGATCTGGATGTGCTGCTGCTCGACCTGCCGCCCGGCACCGGTGACATCGCGATCTCGGTGGCACAGCTGATCCCGAACGCGGAGATCCTCGTGGTCACCACGCCGCAGCAGGCCGCCGCCGAGGTCGCCGAGCGCGCGGGCGCGATCGCGATGCAGACACGGCAGCGGCTGGCCGGGGTCATCGAAAACATGTCGTGGCTGGAGACGCCGTCCGGGGAACGGATGGAGATCTTCGGCTCCGGCGGCGGGCAGACGGTGGCGGATTCGCTGTCGAAGTCCACGGGCTCGAAAGTGCCGCTGCTGGGCCAAGTCCCGCTCGACCCGCGCCTGCGCGAACAGGGCGACGAAGGCACGCCCCTCGTACTGGCCGAGCCGGAGGCACCGGCGTCCTCGGTGCTGAAAGACGTGGCGGAGAAGCTGTCCGTCCGGGCCCGCGGGCTCGCCGGGATGATGCTGAACGTCTCCCCCAAGGGACGCTGACCCTCTGTCTTTGCCGCTACCGTCGGCGTTTTGGCCGATGCCGCGCGTGTTGGCCGCTTCCGTGCGCGTGTTGGCCGCTCCCGTCGGCGTGTTGGCCCCTCCCGCCCG
>NZ_VMNW02000005.1 GCF_007713735.2 Amycolatopsis acidicola
GCCCCGCTCCGCCCCCGACCCAAGGACCGTTCCCCGATGCGCGCAAGTTTCGTCTTCAGCGAGGTCTTCACCGGCTTACGCCGGAACGTCACGATGACCATCGCCATGATCATCACCACCGCGGTGTCCCTCGGCATGCTCGGCGGTGGTCTGCTGATCGTGCGGACGATCGACAAGATGCAGGTCGACTACATGGCCGACGTCGAGGTCTCGATCTACCTGACTCAGGACGTCAGCTCGAACGACAAGGACTGCTCGCAGGACCCGTGCCGCAGCCTGCGCCAGGACATCCAGAACAACCCGGCCGTCGAGTCGGTGGTGTTCGAGAACCGCGACCAGGCCTACGCCCGGTTCAAGAAGATCTTCCAGGACAACCCGATCCTGGTGCAGTCCGCGCGGCCGGAGGCACTCCCGGCGTCGCTGCAGATCAAGCTGCACGACCCGAGCCGCAGCGAGATCGTCCAGCAGCAGTACGGCACCCGGCCCGGCGTGGACCGGGTCGAGGACCAGCAGCAGTTCCTGAACCGCTTCTTCGGCGTGCTCGGGGCTGTCCGGGACGGCACCTTCGTCATCGCGCTCGTGCAGGCGCTCGCCGCCCTGCTGCTGATCTCGAACACCGTGCAGATTTCGGCGTTCACGCGGCGGACCGAAGTGGGCATCATGCGGCTGGTCGGCGCCACCCGCTGGTATACCCAGCTGCCATTCCTGCTGGAGGCGGTGATGACCGGCATCGTCGGCTCGGTGCTGGCGATACTCGGGCTGATCGGGTTGAAGTACACCTTCCTCGACAAGATCCTCGGCGTCGCCTCAGGGGTGATCCCGCACATAGAAGTACTGGACATCATCGTGATCTCGCCGTGGCTGCTGCTGACGTCGATCATCATCTCGGCGACCACCGGCTACGTGACATTGCGCTTGTATGTCCGGCATTGACCCGTACTAACCTGGAACTATGCCCAAGGAACGTGGCCAGAAGGTGATCGTGTCGAACCGCCGTGCGCGGCACGACTACTCGATCATGGACACCTACGAGGCCGGTATCGCGCTGATGGGCACCGAGGTGAAGAGCCTGCGCGTCGGGCGTGCCTCGCTGGCGGACGCGTTCGCCACGGTGGACGACGGCGAGGTGTGGCTGCGCAACCTGCACATCCCGGAGTACGAGCACGGCACCTGGACCAACCACGAGGCGCGGCGGCACCGCAAGCTGCTGCTGCACCGCGGTGAGATCGAGAAGCTGATCGGGAAGACGAAGGAAAGCGGCCTTTCGCTGGTGCCGCTGTCGATGTACTTCAAGGACGGCAAGGTCAAGGTCGAGCTCGCGCTGGCGAAGGGCAAGAAGTCCTACGACAAGCGGCAGGACCTGGCCAAGCGGGACGCCCAGCGCGAGATGACCCGGGCGATGGGCCGCGCGCTGAAGGGGCGTCGCTGATCGTGGAGGCCGGCCCGGAGCGCGACGAGGACATCGCGTCGTGGGTTCGAGGGCTGGGCCTCGACGGCCTGGTCGACCTGCACCTGCATTTCCTCCCGGACCGGATGATGACCAAGGTCTGGGCCTACTTCGACGCGGTCGAGGAACGGCTCGGCGCGGCCTGGCCGGTCTGGTATCGCACGTCGGAGGCCGAGCGGCTCGCGACGCTCGAGTCCTTCGGAGTGCTGCGGTTCGCGCCGCTGGCGTACCCGCACAAGCCCGGGATGGCGGAGTGGCTCAACGGCTGGCTGGCCGATTTCGCCGGCCGGGTGCCGGCGGCGGTGCCGACGGCGACGTTCTACCCGGAACCGGCCGCGGGATCCTATGTGGAATCCGCGCTGCGAGCGGGGGTCCGTTGCTTCAAGGCGCACGTGCAAGTGGGTGCGTACGATCCGCGTGACGAGCTGTTGAGCCCGGTGTGGGGTGCGATCGCGGAGGCCGGGGTCCCGGTGGTAGTGCACGCGGGGCACGGGCCCGAGCGGGGGCCGTACACGGGGCTCGACGTTTTCGGCGAGGTCCTGACGCGGCATCCGCGCCTCACCGCGGTGCTCGCGCACGCCGGGATGCCCGACTACGAGGACGCGCTCGAACTGGTGCACCGGTATCCCCGGACGTACCTCGACACGACGATGGTCGGCGTGCCGTTCACCGAGAAACTGATGCCGAGCCCGGCGGACTGGGTGGGCAGGGTGGCCGACATCGCCGACCGGATCGCGTTCGGCACCGATTTCCCGAACATCCCGTACCCCTATTCGGCGCAGTTGCGGGCGATCGCCGGCTGGGCGGCCGACGATCGACTCGGCGAAGCGTTCCTGCGGCTCGTCCTGCACGACACTCCGGCGAAGCTGCTCAACCTCTGACCGGAGCCGGAACCCGTTTGCCGGCAAGGAGAACGCTCACCAGCACGAGGCAGGCCCAGGGGACCGGGCCGTCGAGCAGGGTGCCGTCCGGGGGAGTGGTGAAGCCGCGGGCGGCGAATCCGAGCAATCCGACGGAGCCGGTCACCGCGGCAACGGCGAGACGTGTCGTGGAAGCGCCGGAAACGCCCGAGTGTCCCGTTGTCTCGAAGCGACCGAAGATGCGCAGCAGCCCGAAAAGGACGGCCCCCGCGCTGGCGATCCACAGTGGCGCGGCCGCGAGCCAGCGTGCGGTGCCGGGTTCCGGTGTAGCGTAACCGAAACCGATCACGCTCACGCCGGTGATGACGACCAGCGCGGGCATATGCCACAGGTACACGCTCATGAAACGCGCGCCGATCCAGCGCAGCGCCGAGCCCGTTCCCGGCCGGTCCGCGAGCGCGGCCAGCCTGGGGCGCAGTGCCAGCACGAGGCCGATCTGTCCGACTGCGAGCGACAACAGGACGGCGGTCGGCGGGCTCATGTTCGACACCGCGGCGCCCGGCATCCCGATCATGCTGGTCGGGTAGGGGCCGAAAGCCACCAGCAAGGCCGTCACCCCGAACCCGCCGAAGCAAAGCTTCATTGCTCCGGAACTGCCGATTGCGCCGAGCTTGCCTTCGGTGTAATGGAACCCGAGCTGGTGCACGGCCATCCATACGAAGATCGCGTTGGCATAGCCGATCATGGGCATGCCGTCGAAGCGCGCGAAGTCGACCAGCGCGGCCAGCCCGGCGAGCGTCAGCGGGACGGCGATACCGAATCGCCGGTGCGCGGCGACCATGAGCGGTGTCGCGAGGATCAGGAGCAAATACACCCCGAGGAACCACAGCAACTGCCCGGCGATCGCGCCCGCGACATGGAGCGGCTGCTCTGGAACACCGAAGCCGCGCAAGAGACCGGGTACGCCCAGCCAGACCGCGGCCAGCGGGAGCACGGGAAGCATGAGCCTGCCGATGCGCGCGGCGAGCCACGCGCGGGCCGACGGCGCGCGCCGCAGCGAGATGAGATTTGCTGCGCCGCCGGCGAAGAACACGAGCGGCATCACGTTGGACAGCCACGTGAAGATCGCCCAGCCCGGGGTGGTCAATGCGTTGCCGGTGGTGAGAAAACCGTTGTGGTAGCTCAAAACCGGCATCAGCCAGTGCTGGCCGATCACCGCGAGGATGGCTCCGGCTCGGACCACGTCGAGGAATTTGTCCCGTGACTGCCGCTCGGACAGGCTTGTTGGCATGGCCACAAGCCTGGTCCGGCAAGGCCTTTCGGGCAGCCGTGCCAGCCGCCGTCTTGATCGTGGGGTTCAGCGGGGGAGTGCTGGTAGGGCGTGCCCTACTCAGACCTCGTCGACCTCCGGGGTCGCGAGCCCGCACAGCCGGTATTCCCAGCCGTTTTCGGGCGTGTAACCGAGCCGGTAGTGCGTCTCGATCTTGGGGCCGTCGTGCAGGTGCACGTGCCGCATGACGCTGCCGCGCACCGGCTCGGAATCGCCGAGCGCCTGCACTCGTCCGTCCAGGGGACCGCCGAAGAAGCGGACGCTTACCTCGGTCATGTGTCCCTCCGGGAAAAGCTCGGGGTGCTGACGTCCGCCTATGGTAGGTGAGCTCTCGGCCGTTTGCCGCCCTCAGATCGGGTGAGAGTTCACCACACGGGACGAAGTGTCACAGGCCGGCGCGTGGCCGTGTCCCGGACGAACTCGCGCAGTCCGTTTTGGAGCTGGTCCAACTGGTCGGCGCCGATCAGCCCCGCCCAGTGGCGCTCGATTTCCGCTGACCAGAACACCATGCGTTCGATGCAGAACCAACCGCGCTGGGTGAGCCTGATCAGGCGGCTGCGGCGGTCGGTCGGATGTGGTCGTCGCTCTACGTAGCCGCGTTGGGTGAGCTCGTCGATGAGCTGGACCGCGGCCTGCTTGGTCATGCCGAGGTGTTCTCCCAGTTCGACCGCGGTCACGCCTTCGGGGCGATGGGACAGGTACTGGAAGGTGAAGGCGTGCGCGGGACGTACGTCGCTGAAGCCTTCCGCCGCCAGGTTCTCGTGAAGCTGATCTATGACGGCGCGGAACGTCAGCGCGAGGAGTCCCGGTAGTTCGCTCATCGACAACTCTTCCCATTGGTCAAGCTGCTTGACTAGTTGGTCAGGCGTCTTTACTGTATTTCTCGTCAAGTTGCTTGACTACTTTGGAGGTTTCCATGACAGTCGCCTCGCTCGCCGACGCTCCCCGGTTCGAGAACTTCGGCTTCGTGTTCCGCCCGCTCGCCGTGCCCAGCCGCGGCTCAACCGAGTTGGCGGTGTGGACGCTCGAAATGCCCCCAGGCGCTACAGGCGAAAGACACACTGTGAGCTGCGAAGAGGTCTTCGTGCTTCAGGCGGGCGAAGTGCGATTCGAGGTCGGCGACACCGTGCCCGACGTCGCGGTCGGAGACGCCGTCATCGTTCCGCCTGGTGGGTCGCTACGCCTGTCCAACCCGGGCAGCTCGTTGGCGAGGCTCGTCGTCTGCACGTCGAAAGGAATCCTCGGCACGATCAAGGGAAAGACCATCGTGCCGCCCTGGGCCCAGTGACCGGGAGAGCAATGAATGTTTGCTACGGCTCGGCTCGCGCGGCAGGTGCGGCGGGCCGGGGCGTAGCAAACGTTCCTTGCTCCCCGCGGGCAGGTGAGGGGCGGCATTGGAGCAAACGCACCTTGCTCCTCAGGTGCGGCCGAGGTAGGTGAGGACGGCGCGGACCCGCCGGTGTTCCTCGGAACTGGCCTCGAGGCCGAGTTTCGCGAAGATGTTGCCGATGTGCTTTTCCACGGCGCCCTGCGAGACCACCAGCGTGGCTCCGATCGCCGTGTTGGACAGGCCTTGCGCCATCAGGCCCAGCACCTCGGATTCGCGCGCGGTCAGTGAGTCGAGCGGGTTCTTGCGGCCACGTGCCATCAACTGCGCGATCACCTCCGGGTCGATCGCGGTGCCGCCGCGGGCGACCCGCTGTACCGCGTCGAGGAATTCGGCGACATCGGCCACCCGCTCCTTGAGCAGGTAACCGACACCGCCGGCCCCGCCGGAGAGCAGTTCGACCGCATAGCTTTCCTCGACATACTGCGAAAGAACCAGCACCGGCAGGCCCGGTACCGCCTGGCGCGCGCCCAGCGCGGCGCGCAGGCCTTCGTCGGTGAAGGTGGGCGGCATCCGCACGTCCACGATCGCCAGATCCGGCCGGTGCGTCACCGCCGCCTGCACCAGATCATCGCCGTTGTCCACGGCCGCCACGGTTTCGATGCCCTCGTCCGCCAGCAGCCGCTGCACCCCGGCCCGCAGCAGGACGGCATCCTCCGCGATCACAACCCGCATGCCCGCTCCCCAGTCCGTGAGTTAGTCGAGGGCTATTCACTCACGGCCGGGCTCACCACTGACACGGCAGGTCGGCCCGGATGACCGTCGGGCCACCGGAGGGACTGACCACCGTGATCACGCCGTCGATCGTCGCCGCGCGGTCCGCCAGGCCGGCGAGGCCACCGCCCGGGCGCAACTCCGCCCCGCCGCGGCCGTTGTCGGTGATCTCGACGATCACTTTTTCGTCCGTGCGCCACACTTTCACCCCGGCTTCGGTGGCGCCGGAATGCTTGGCGACATTGGCCAAAGTCTCGCCGACGATGAAGTACGCGGTGGTCTCGACCGCGGCAGGCGGGCGCGGTTCGACCTCCACCCGCACCTCGACCGGGATCGGCGATTTCGCCGCCTGCGCGGACAACGCGGCGTCCAGACCACGATCGCCGAGCACCGCCGGGTAGATCCCGCGGGCCAGATCCCGCAACTCCGACACGGCCAGTTTCGCGTCCGCGTGCGCCTCGTCGATCAATGCGCGGACGCCTTCCGGATCACCCGTCTTCATCTTGTTCTTCGCGCGGCCAAGGCTCATCGCGACGGCGACGAGGCGTTGCTGCGCGCCGTCGTGCAGATCCCGTTCTATACGACGGCGTTCGGCCTCGGCGGCGTCCACGCCACGGGCCCTCGACGCCTGCAGGTGCTGCGCCTTCACCGCGAGCCGCTCGGCCTTGTTCGGGCCCAGCAAAGCGATCGCGAGCGAACCGTGCATCCAGCCGATCCACGGCGCCACCCAGATCGCCATCGGCAGCAGGATGATCGACGCCAGCCCGATCGCGCCCTCGGCGACCGCCAGCGGGAACGACAACAGCAGGAAACCGAGATCGCGCCATGTCGTGGGATCGACCAGCCGATACCGCCACCGTCGAAGCAAAGGTCCCTCGGTCGGCAGGCGGTCGGCGTCGGGGAGCGGGGTGTCGAGCATGCGCCTCGCGAAGCGGCGTTCCAGGTCGCCGAAACCGCGCACCATGCTCGTCGTGAGCATCAGCAGCGGGATGCCGACCCAGATCACGACGGTGCCGATCCCGACCGCCAGCAACGTCACGATCAGCACGAACTCGACCAGCCGGAGTACGAACCCCGTGATCAGGTAGGTGATGGTGCGCACGGCCCGGGGTCGCGGCTGTTCGAGCGGCGCCCGCTCCTCGGCCATGTCACTCATCATGCCACCGAGTGAACCGCGGCCGGGGTGGCTTCATCGGCTTCCGCCAGCCGTTTCGCGAACGGCCCTGGCCCCAGGATGAACCTCGCGATCCTCGCGTGGGCGCTACCCAGCGCGCGGGTCAGCACGAACGCCAGCGCCAGCACGAACAATCCCAGCGCGGCCCACGGCAACGCCTTGACCGGAGAGTCGACGACGATCCAGCGTTCGTCGTAGCCGGGGAAGAAATACGCGCCGTCGGGCAGATAGCGGTAGTAGAAAGGCAAACCGGCCAAGGCCAGCCCGCTCGACCAGGCCGTCACCATGATCGTGAACTCCGCGATGCCCAGCGGGAACAGCAGAACCAGATAGCCGAGGTCCCGCCAGCTCGCGGGGTCCAGCAACCGCGCACGCCAGCGCGCACGCTGTCCCGTCGCCGGCAGCGGCCGGTACGGCGACGCCACATAGGTCCGGAGCATCCCGTGCACACGGGCGCGTTCGCCGCGCGCCGCCGCCCGGCTGCCCAGGAAGAGCAGCGCCAGCACCGGCAGGCCGGCCCAGATGATCACTGTGCCGAGGCCGACCGACGTGAACGTGACGACGAACACGAAAGCCGCGATGCCCAGCGGCAGGTTGAGCAGCAGATACAGCAGAGAGCCGCCGACCGGTGGCCGGGGCCGGGTTTCGTCTCGTTCGAGCACCGCCGACGCCATGATCAGGTCCTTCCTCCGCCGGATACCCGACCAGCATCGCCTCGGCGCACCCCGGACTACCAGGGGGAACGCGGGCGTTTCCAAGGTAGGGAGAGCCCTACCGGCGGCGGGGAATGAACTCGGTTGCCGCACGCGTTAGACTTGACGAAACACCAACAAGGGGGTGAACGGTTTCGACTTTGGACGTTGAGTCAAGAGAAGCGTGCCGGTGCAGGCGAGAGACCACCGTAAGCGTCATCGCACTAAAATAAGCGCCAAGACGAATAGTCGCGCTGACTACGCCCTCGCCGCCTGAGCGAGCGCGTGTCTGTCGGCCCGGGGGCGCCTCCGCCCCGGTAGCCGGCATCAGCTAGGAGGCTCACCTACCGGACCCGGCCGCGGGGTCCGGATGGGAAAACCACAGCGGCTGGGCCCGCCACATCGGCTTGTTCGCGTGACCGATGGGGCCGAGTAGAGGCATAGCGAACTGCGCACGGAGAAGTCTTGGTGAGGCGCCAGAGGACCCGGGTTCAATTCCCGGCACCTCCACCCGAAATGGCCGGCGAGTGCTCGCGGTGAGCGCTCGCCGGTTTTCGTGTGTCGGTCCTTGTTTGGGGGTCGGACCCCCAAGCCCCCGCCAGGGGGCGAGCCCCCTGGACCCCCTATCGGGCGGGGCGAGTTCGACGGTACGGGGTGTGCATTGTGGACGATCAAAGTTTTGGTGGATTGGACCAGTGGGGCCGGCTGCCGGATACGGGCTGGTTGCGGGGGCGTGACGGAGCGCAGCAAGGGTGGACTGGGTCACCCGGGGCTGCGATGCTGAGTTCGTGCGCGGCGGACAACCGTCGCCATGCGAAGCCGGAAGAAGGTGCCAGATGGCCCGGGTAAGCCGTGCAAGCAGCTCCGACGAGGCCCTCGAACGGGGTTGGCTCGCCGGGGTGCGCGCGGAGGAGAAGGTCCTCCGGGACGTTCAGGAGAGCAAGGCGGTCCGCACCGTCGCCGGGCATTCGAGCAGCGCCACCGAATGCGCCGAACTGCTCGAGATGCTCGGTCTGCACGCGGAGCAGGGCAAACAAGCTCAACTCTGACGCGAACGGCCCCGATCCGCACCGGTCACGGCCCACGAGCCGAAGCAAACGTCCCTTGCTCTTCGCCGGGGCGGAAGTCGGCTCCGCGAGGCGGGAAAGCTGCTCCAGGCCACCTGTCTCGGATATCAGACAGAACCGTTCGAAGGTCTCCTGCGGTGACCGGCTCCGCGGAGTGCAATGAGCGCATGGTGTGGACTGTGCGGCTCGATTCGCGACCGGTGACCAGGGACCAGGTGGTGGCGGTCGCGCGCGGAGCCGCCGGGGTCGAGCTGAGCGAGCCGGTGCTCAAGAAGCTGGCCCTGACGCGGCAGCACGTCGATGCCCTGGCGGACGCCGAAGATCCGACGTACGGGGTGTCCACCGGGTTCGGGGCATTGGCGATCAGGCACATCCCGCCGGATCGGCGAACGGCTTTGCAGCGTTCCCTGATCCGCTCTCACGCGGCGGGTGCGGGGCCGGCCGTGGAGCCGGAAGTCGTGCGGGCCTTGATGTTCCTGAGGTTGCGCACTTTGGCCTCCGGCTACACCGGCGTGCGCCCGGAGACGGCAATAGCGCTCGCCGGCCTGCTCAATGCGGGCATCGTGCCCGTCGTGCCCGAGTACGGCTCCTTGGGCTGCTCCGGCGATCTCGCGCCACTTGCCGCCGTCGCGCTCGCGTTGATGGGGGAAGGGGAAGTCTTCGACGGAACCGTTCGCAAGCCGGCGGCCGACGCGCTGCGGGCGGCCGGGCTGAAGCCCGTGACGCTCGCGGAGAAGGAGGGCCTCGCGCTCACCAACGGCACCGACGGGATGCTCGGGATGCTGGTGCTCGCGCTGGCCGATCTGCACCGGCTGCTGGACACCGCGGACCTGACGGGTGCGATGAGCGTTGAAGCTTTGCTAGCGACCGACCGGGCATTCGCTGCTGACCTGCAGGGATTGCGGCCGCATCCGGGGCAGGCGGTGTCGGCGCGGCGGATGTTCGCGGCGTTGCAGGGCTCGGAGATCGTCGCCAGCCATCGCGGCCCCGACTGCACCCGGGTGCAGGATGCGTATTCGCTCCGGTGCGCGCCCCAGGTGCACGGTGCGGCCAGGGACACGGTCGGCCACGGCGAGCTCGTCGCCGACCGGGAACTGGCTTCGGCGATCGACAACCCCGTCGTGCTGCCGGACGGACGTGTCGAGTCCAACGGGAACTTCCACGGCGCTCCGGTCGCCTATGTACTGGACTTCCTGGCCATTCCCACCGCGGACGTCGCGAGCATCGCCGAGCGCCGGACCGACCGGATGCTCGACATCACGCGCTCGCACGGGCTGCCGGCCTTCCTCGCCGACGATCCCGGTGTCGATTCGGGATACATGATCGCGCAGTACACGCAGGCTGCGGTCGTCAGCGAGTTGAAGCGGCTGGCCGTGCCGTCGTCGGTGGATTCGATACCGAGCAGCGCCATGCAGGAGGACCACGTCTCGATGGGCTGGTCGGCCGCGCGCAAGCTGTGCCGGGCCGTGGACGGGCTGACGACAGTGCTTTCGATCGAGCTGCTTTCGGCGGCGCGGGCCCTGGACTTCCGCGCGCCGCTGCGCCCCGCGCCGGTCACCGCCGCGGTGCGTGATCTCGTTCGCGAACGCGTGGGCGGGCCTGGGCCGGACCGGCATCTCGCGCCGGAAATCGCTGCGGTGGAAGAACTCGTGCGCTCCGGGCGCATTCTGGGAGCACTGGCTGACGCCTGAGTGGTACGTCGTCCGATGTGGACGATTTGGCGCGTAGTAGGCGAATCCGCCGTGGACGGAGAACGACACCGATGCGGGCCGGCTAATTCGCTTAAGCAATCAAGAATTGTGGAAACCCTGAATTCATGGGGAGTTCAACCAGGGTGATTGCCGCTCTCGGTAGCGTGGTTTCAGTTGTTCAATTCCCTTGAGAAGGGCTAGAGGTGGACCCCTCGCTGATCGTCATCGTGGTCGTCATTGCCGCGTTGGCCTTCGATTTCACCAACGGATTTCACGACACCGCGAACGCCATGGCGACGTCCATCGCGACGGGCGCGCTGAAGCCGAGAGTGGCGGTGGCGATCTCGGCGGTGTTGAACCTGGTCGGCGCGTTCCTCTCGATCGAGGTGGCCAAGACGATCTCCGGCGGGATCGTCGACGACACCAAGGTGACTCCCGTCGTGGTGTTCGCCGGATTGATCGGCGCCATCATCTGGAATCTGCTGACCTGGCTGTTCGGCCTGCCGTCGAGCTCTTCGCACGCGTTGTTCGGCGGGCTGATCGGCGCGACCTGGATCGCGTCCGGCGCGGACGCGGTGCACTTCGCCGCGGTGGTCGAAAAAATCCTGATTCCCGCATTGGCTTCGCCGATCGTCGCCGGGGTGGTGGCGTTGGTCGGCACGTTCCTGGTCTACCGGATCACGGCTTCCGCGCGGCAGGACACGGTTTCGAAGTCGTTCAAGACGGCGCAGGCGTTGTCCGCTTCGCTGGTCTCGCTCGCGCACGGCACCAACGACGCGCAGAAGACGATGGGCGTGATCACGCTGGTGCTGATCTCGTCCGGTTCGCTCGCGGCGGGTTCGTCCCCGCCGCTGTGGGTGATCCTCAGCGCCGGCGCCGCGATCGCGGCAGGCACGTACTTCGGTGGCTGGCGGATCATCCAGACCATGGGCAAGAAGATCACTGAAATCCAGACGCCGCAAGGGTTTGCGGCGGAGACCTCGGCCGCGGCGACCATCCTCGCGTCGTCGCACCTCGGGTTCGCGCTGTCGACCACGCACGTGTGCTCGGGCGGGATCATCGGCTCCGGTGTCGGGCGGAAACTGGCCGAAGTGCGCTGGGGCGTCGCGGGCCGGATGGTGATCGCGTGGCTGCTGACGCTGCCCGCGGCGGCCGTCGTCGGCGCGATCGCGTCCGAGGTTTCCAGCCAGGGCAGCATCGGCACGGTGCTGGTCGGCATCGTCGGTGTGGTCGTCGGTGTGGTGATCTACCTATGGTCGCGGCGGCACCCGGTGACGCACGCGAACGTCAACGAGAGCGAGCCGCAGCCCGCGGCCGTGGCGGCGTGAGGAGGCCCTGATGAAAATCGACTGGGCTGCTCTCGGCAGCGTATTCCTGATCTCCCTGGTCGCGGTGGTCGTGGTGACCGGCCTGTTCGCCGTCGGCGTACGCGGTCTCGCCGCGCGGGCCACGGCGCGCGAGGGAGGCACCAGCGGCGGTGGCCCGTTCACGGGCGCGATCGCGTGCTTCGCGGTGTGCGTGGCCGTCGTCGGCTACGGCATCTACCTCATCGTCGCCAAGTAGATCTGGAGCAAACGCACCTTGCTCCCAGGGCGGAGCAAGGTGCGTTTGCTTCGGTACCGATGGGCCTTGGAAGCAAGGGACGTTTGCTCCAATCCGGGGGCAGGGATGTTCGCCACGGCAGCTCCGTAGCAAACATCCCTTGCTTCTTTCCACAGGTCAGGTGGGTTAGCCGGCCAGGTCGTCGCGGAGTGCGGCGAGGCGGTGCGGCGGGAGCAGCCGCGCGATGTCGGCGATGCGCGCGGGGTCATCGAGCATCGCGGCGACCTGCGGGAGCGCGTGGTCCGGCACGACGTCGATGCTGGCCTTGATGGTGCTGTCGGGCAGGTGGTCGACGAACCGCGCGATGGTGATCCAGTCTTCGCGGCGTGCCAGTTCCTTCGCCACCGCCGACACGACCGGGCGCGGGATCCCGGCGATGATCCCCGACGCGCGGCGCGGGTCCAGTTCCGCGGCGACGTCGGCGAGGAAGGCGGGCGAAAGGCGTTTCGAGATGTCGACCCCGCGCGACACCTCAACCAGGCCCGCGATGCGCGCCGACAGCAGCGGGCCGAACACCCGCTCCGCCATTTTCGCCAGCAGCGGACTCGGCAGCAGCTTGCTCGCGCCCGCCATCCGTTCCAGCACACCGAGATGCGCGTCGAACAGCGCGCTCGTCACCTGTTCCCGGAACCGGCGGAGATCGTCCGGCGGCACGTCCCGCAGATAAGCGAACCGTTCGGGCGGCGCACCGAGCACCCTGGCGAGTTTCCGGATTTCCGCGTCGTTCGCCATCTAGAGCCCCACGGCCTTCCGGATGGCGGGCCGCAGCAGCGCCGGGACATACCGCAGGGCGTCGTTACCCGCCTTGGCCAGCGCCGAAGCCTGCCGCCGCCGCGCGTCGCGAACCGCGTCCGCCAGATCCTGCCGGTGCTCCTCCGGCAATTCCTCGATCCCCTCGGGCAAAGTCCCGAGCTGTCCGGCCAAACTGCGGTCGCTCATCGCGCGATCATCTCATCTCACTACGGTTTTTCGCATGACTGCGCAGATCGAGACAGCGAAGATCACCATCGGCGAACTCGGCGCCCACCTCGCCCGGCCCGCGGGCGGCTCCACCGGAGGCATGCTCCTGCTGCCCATGATCACCGGTATCGGTGCCAGGGTCCGCGAATTCGCCGAGGACATCGCGAGGGCCGGGGTCACCGCGTTGGTTTGGGACCCCTTCCACGGTGTGAGCAGCGACGACGCCTCTCACGAGGGACTGTCCGCGCGCATGCGCGAACTCGACGACGAAACCTGCCTCGGTGAGCAGCGTCACCTGCTCGACCACCTCCTCGGCGAGCTCGGCTGCACCAAGGCCGGCGTCATCGGCTGGTGCCTCGGCGGCCGGTTCGCCCTGCTTCTCGGTGGGCGCGACAAGCGACTGTCCAACGTGGTTGCCTACCACCCGACCGTCCCCGGCACCCCGGCCCCGAACCACACCGTCGACGCCGTCGAGCACACCGCGCGCATCACCGCGCCGACGATGATGCTGTACCCGGGCAAGGACACCCTCGTCCCGCGGGAAAGCTTCGAGCGCTTGCAGAACGCACTGCAATCCCGTCCGTCCGGCGCGAGCATCGTGCACGTATACCCGGAGGCGGAGCACGGATTCAGCGACAGCAAGCGCCACGGCAACCCGGTGAACGCGGACGCCTACGCCGTTTCCTGGCCGCAGGTGCTCGAGTTCGTCAAGGCGACGACCGCTTAGTCCGCTTGGTCGCGACCGCCGTGAGCGGGTCGTCGGGCCACGGGTGCTTCGGGTAGCGGCCGCGCAGTTCGGCGCGCACGGAGGCGTAACCGTTCTGCCAGAACGAGCGCAGGTCGCTGGTGACCGCCGCGGGCCGTCCGGCGGGGGAGAGCAGGTGCAACACGACCGGCACCCCCGCCACCCGCGGCGTCTCCAGCCAGCCGAAAGTCTCCTGCAGCTTCACGGCCAGCACCGGTTCGTCCGAGCCGTAGTCCACGCGGATCCGCGACCCCGACGGCACCTCGATCCGCTCGGGCGCCAGCTCGTCGAGCCGGGAAGCCGCAGGCCAGGGCAACAATCGCCGCAGCGCGGGAGCAAGGTGTATTTGCTCCAAATCGGCGCGGCGGCGGGCGGTGGCCAGTTCGGGCAGCCAGTCGCGCGGGGACGCTAGCAAAGCTTCATCGCTCACGTCCGGCCACGGCGGGCCGAGTACGCGGTGCAGGAAGGCGAGCCGTTCGCGCAGGCGCTCGGCGTCCTCCGTCCACGGCAGAATCCGCAGGCCTTCCTGGCGCAAGGCAGCAATGAACGTTTGCTCCAACAGGGCTGGGGAGGGGGTGCGGAGGGGGCGTTCGGACAGGACGATCGCGCCCAGCTTTCGCACCGACCTGGCCACGACGTCACCGTCGGACCACGCCACCTCGTCCGTCTCCGACACGAGGTTCGGCGCCGCCCGCAGGGCCAGCTCCGCGTCGGCGCGCGCCGCGAGGCGGATGACGCCGTGCGCGCGGCCCGGCGCCCGCGTTGCCTCCGCGACGGCCAGCCACTCCACGTCGCCGAGGCCGCTGCCGCTCGGCAGCTCCGCCGCTGTGCCGCCCGCCATGAGATAGACCGGCGAACCCTTTTCCCTTCTCCGGGCGAGCCTTTCCGGATACGCCAGCGCGACCACGAGCGCGGGGTCGGGAGCCTCTGGCGCGTCGGGCACCAGGCGCGCGAGCCGCCGCACCTCGGCGCGCCAGCGTTCGTCTTTGGCGGACCGAAGCCGGCGCAGTTCGGCCTCGACATCGGTGAGCTGGCCGCCATTGTCCAGCACGGCAACGACTTCCGCGGCCGAGCGTGGCCCCACCTCGGCGGCCCCGTCCAGCAAAGCCCGCGCCAGCCGCGGGTGCAGGCCCAGCGCCGCCATTTTCCGGCCCCGGCCGGTGATTTGCCCGCCTTCGACGGCTTCCAGCGTGTTCAACAGTTCGCGTCCCGCGGCCAACGGTCCCTCGGGCGGCGGATCCCACCACGACAGCCCGGAACCGTCCGGAGTGGACCAGCACGCGAGCTCCAGCGCCAGCCGCGAGAGCTCCGCCGTGCGGATCTCGGGCTCCGGATACGCCGGGAGGCTCACCTGCTCATGCCTTGCCCAGCAACGAAAAGCGCGCCCAGCCGCCTCACGGCCCGCGCGCCCGGCCCGTTGTTCCGCCACCGCGGCGGACACCTTCACCGTCGCCAGCCCCGGCAGCCCCCGCTTGTGGTCCACCCGCGGCACCCGTGCCAGACCGGAATCCACGACGGCCCGCACACCGGGGACCGTGAGGCTCGACTCCGCGACCGAAGTGGCCAGCACCACCCGCTGCCGCGACCCCGGCCGGAGCGCCGCATCCTGGCGTGAGGCGGGAAGCCGTCCGTGCAGCGGCACCACGTCGACATCGTCCAACATCGACGAGACCCGGCCGATTTCGCCGACACCGGGAAGGAAAGCCAGCACATCACCGTCCACTTCAGACAGTGCGGTGTGGATGGCCCGTGCCACCGTCGCCTCGATCCGTTCGCCGCGCGTGGGCGGCACGTAGTCGACGTCCACCGGGAACGTGCGCGCATGCGCCGTGACCACCGGCGCCGCGAGCAGTCGGGACAACTTCTCCGAGGCGACGGTGGCGGAAGTGGCCAGCAGCCGCAGATCGTCCCGGAGCCCGGCGCGGACGTCCAGCAGCAATGCCAGCAACAGGTCCGCATCCAGATGCCGCTCATGGCATTCGTCCAGCAGCACCGTGCTCACGCCCGGCAGTTCGGGCTCGTTTTGCAGCCGCCGCACCAGCAAACCCGACGTGACCACCTCGATCTTGGTGCGGGCCGAGACCTTCCGGTCGCCCCGCACCGAATAACCCACCGTCTCGCCGACCGGTTCTCCCAGCAGTGAAGCCATTCTCGCCGCGGCGGCGCGCGCGGCCAGCCGGCGAGGTTCGGCGACCACGACACGTCCGGCCGCTTCCTCGGCCAGCGCCAGCGGGACAAGCGTCGTCTTGCCGGTACCCGGCGGGGCGACGAGCACCGCGGCTCCGTGCTCGCGCAGGGCCGTGGTCAGCTCGCCGAGTACCGCGCGGACGGGCAGGTCGGGAAGGTTCATCGCTCCGTCACGGTAGGCGGAGCCGGCAGCGGGTAGCCCGACGGCCCGATGTTGCGGCGCAAGGAATCCAGCCAGGTACCGGAGGAGATCATCTTCTGGATCGCGTCGTCCAGCGCGGCCTGCCCGCCCGAATCGTGCTGCCGCAGGCCGATCCCGTAGCGCTCGGTGGTGAACGGCTTGCCGACCACCTTCAGCAGCTCCGGGTTCTCCGTGACGTACCCGGCGAGGATGACGCCGTCGGTCGTCACCGCGTCCACCTGCCCGGCGAGCAACGCCGTGACGCAGTCCGGATACCGGGGGTATTCCACCAGCTCCACGGCCGAAGCGAACCGGTCCTTGACCTCCTGCGCCGGGGTGGAGCCGGTGACCGAACAGAGCCTGCGGCCGTTGAGCTTCTCCGGGCCCGTGATGGTGTCGTCGGTCTTGCGCACGAGCAGGTCCTGGCCGGTCTCGAAGTAGGGCCCGGCGAAGGAGATCTGCTGCTTGCGTTTGTCGGTGATGGAGTAGGTGGCGACGACCAGATCGACGCGGCCGGACGTGAGGTCGGTCTCGCGCGTGGCGGAGGTGGTTTCCTTCCAGGTGATCTCCGAAGGCTTCACGCCGAGCTGTCCCGCGACGTACTGCGCGACCTCCACGTCGAACCCGACGAACCGCCCATCGAGCGTGTGCTCGGCGAGTCCTGGCTGGTCGAAGCGGATTCCGATGGTGAGCTCGCCCGCGTCGGCGCGGCCGAGAAGGGTGTCGGGATCGTGCCCCGAACACGCTGTCAGCGCCCCGAGCAGGGCCAGCACGACCATCACCCGGACGAGGGTCAACGGACTGCTCCCTCCCCGGCCGGTGGCGTGACCTCACAGCTTTCTCAGGACCCGCGGCTAGCCTATGTGCGTGTTCCGACCATCCCAAGCCGTACTCGATGTCGTCGGCACGCTGGTCAGGCTCGGACTGGCCGCGGTGTGGCTCGTGTCGGGTTCGATCAAGATCTCCGACCCCGGGCAGACCTACCTTGCGGTGAAGGCCTACCAGGTGTTCCCCGACGGACTCGTGCACCCCGTGGCGACCGCGCTGCCGCTGCTCGAACTCGCGCTGGGCGTGTTCCTGCTGATCGGCCTGTTCACCAGGGTCGCCGCGACGGTCGCCGCCGTGCTGCTGCTGTTGTTCATCGCCGGCGTCGCGCAGTCGTGGGCGCGGGGGCTGACCATCGACTGCGGATGTTTCGGCGGTGGTGGCCAGGTGGCCGACGGGCAGACCCAATATCCTCAGGAAATAGCCCGTGACGTGGGCTTCCTCATACTCGCCGGCTGGCTGATCGTGCGCTCGCGCACCAGGATCGCACTCGACGGCTGGCTGCGTGCAGGGCAGGCGCAGGTACACGCGGACGCGGAGCACCAGAGCGAAGCAGAAAGGATCTGAACAAGGTGGGTGGAGCTGAGCGGTCCGCGCGGAAGCGTCGCCAGAACCAGTCCGCGGGGGCGCGGGCCGTGGCTCAGGCACGCGGCAGGTCGGGCGGTGGTGGCAACCGGACGGTGGTCGTCACGGTGATCGCCGTGGTCGTGATCGCCGCGGTCGTCATCGGCGGCGTGATCTGGTCGAAGTCCTCGAGCAAGGACACGGAGGGCCAGGCGATCGCCGCGCAGCCCGCGAACCCGGCGCTGGACAGCGCGAACGAGCGGAACGGCGTGGTCGTCGTGTCCGGCAAGGCGGACGCGAAGGCGAAGATCGACATCTACGCCGACTTCCTGTGCCCGTACTGCGGCCAGCTGCAGAAGACCTACGGGACGCAGATGGAGCAGCAGATCGAGGCGGGGAACCTGCAGATCAGCTACCACATGATCCCGTTGCTGGCGAGCAGGTCTGACCCGCCCGGTTACTCGCTGGACGCGGCCAACGCCGCACTGTGCGCGGCGGACGAAGGCAAGTTCACCGCCTTCCACGACAGCCTGTTCGCGCAGCAACCCGAAGAGGGACAGCGCGGTTACGACAAGTCGCAGCTGATCAAACTCGGCCAGGACCTGGGCATCACGTCGACCCAATTCAGCAACTGCGTCAACGGCAGCACGTACGACGCGCAGCTCAACCAGGCGCTGCAGACCATCTCGGCGGACCCGAACTTCCAGGGCACGCCGACGATCCTGCACAACGGCCAGTCACTGAACTGGCAGGACCCGAACTGGCTGACCACCCTCGTCGGCCAGGGCTGATCCCGCTCCCGGGGGTCCGCCGCGCGCCGGCCGGACCCCCGGTGAGGGCCGCTTTCGGGGTCATGTACCGTATAGACACAAGCGACGCGGAGTTCACTTCGCGCACGGGGCTATGGCGCAGCTGGTAGCGCACCTCACTGGCAGTGAGGGGGTCAGGGGTTCGAGTCCCCTTAGCTCCACTCTTCGACGGGACCCTTTCGATCTAGCTGTCTAAGCTGGTCGGAAGGGCTTTCTTGTGTTTGCGTGTTGATCTCTGAAGATCGCGATCCGGATGACTGCGATGTCCCGGCTGGGGCGGTTCTGGGGCACGATCTTGTCGCGTGTCGCGTGTCGCGTGTCGCGTGTGGCGTTGGCTCGACGGTGTTTCCGTTGTGCGCATTGAGTTTTCCGTCGGGGCGTCGGGGTGTTCCACCGCGGCACCCAGTACACATCTCGAGAATTCGCCGAATACTGCACGGAGATGGTGTTGGAGAAGTCGCTGTCACTGCGGCCGGACCAGGTCGGGAGTGGAGCTAGCGCGTCCGCCGCCGACGCTGCGGCCAGATGCCTTGCTTGCCGGCGGCAAGGATGCCGTTGGGGTCCACGGCGTCCTTGAGCCGGCCAAGGGATCGTCCTGCTTTCCCGCGTGCGGGATCATGGGCCATCGACGAGATGCAGGTCTTTTTCTATCGCCGCGGCGCATTCCCGCAGTCGTGGCACCATGGCGCGGAGTTCCTCGAGACTGCGCAGGCCGGCGCTGACCGCGATGTTCGCCGCGGCGATGACGGCGCCCGTCCGGTCCCTGACAGGCACGGCGACCGCGCGCAGCCCGCGGTTGAGTTCTTGGTCGGCGAGGCAGAAACCGTTGTCCGCCACGGATTTCACGATCTGCCGGAGCTGGTCGGCGTCGCGAACGGTGCGGTCGGTGAAGGCTTCGAACGAGACACGGGCGAGGTACTCGGTGAACACCTGCTCGTCGAGTCCCGCGAGCAGGACGCGACCCATCGCGGTGGCATAGGCGGGGAAGCGTGAGCCGACGTTGATCGAGACCGTGATGACGCCCGTGGTGGGGATGCGGGCGATGTGGACGACGTCGTCCCCGTCGAGCACCGACAGCGCCGTGGTCTCCTGGACGTCGAGCATCAGGTCCTTCAGGTGCGGTTCCGCGATCTGCGGGGTGCTCAGCCCGCGCAGGTAGGCGTGGCCCAGTTCGAGCACTTTGGGAGTGAGCTGGAACAGGGTGCCCTCGCTGCGTACGTAGCCGAGCTTCTGAAAAGTCAGCAGCGATCGGCGGACGGCGGCACGGGACAGCCCCGTCACGCGCGCGACGTCGGAGAGAGACTGGGCCGGCCGTGCGGCGTCGAAGGCCCGGATGACCTCGAGCCCGCGCGCCAGCGCCTGGACGAAATCCGCCTCGCCCGTGCCCTCGTCACCAAGGTCCATACCTGCGTCCTCCGTCCCCCGCACCGTCCGACGGCGCTAACTCTCGCACACTCGCCGGGCAAGTCCGACGCGCGCCGCGAGCTGCAGTGTACGCAAGGCGAACGGTTGTGCGTGCGACTAGCGCACGTGTGTTCAAAAATGTATGGTTCCGGTCAGTCACTACCGCAGGCCCCGCCGATGGGGCGACGACCAGGAGGAACGATGGAGTTCCGCGCCATGAACCGGAGAACGGCACTCGCGGCCGCACTCGCACTGAGCCTCACCGCCTGTGGGAGCGGCGGGAGTGCAGCGGGCCTCGACCCGACCCCTCAGACCCCGGTAACCGTCCAGGCCGGGTTCATCCCCGTGATCGACGTTGCCGCCCTCTACCTCGGCGACAAGCAGGGCTTCTTCACCAGCCGCGGGATCAAGCTCGACATCAACACCGCGCAGGGCGGTGCCGCGCTGGTGCCCCCGGTGATCAGCGGCCAGTACCAGTTCGCGTTCAGCAACGTCGTCTCGGTGCTTGCGGCCCGCGCGCAGGGCTTGCCGCTGAAGGTGATCGCTTCGGGCTCGAACTCGACCGGCGTCGAGGGCAAGGACGTGTCGATGATCCGCGTCCCGGAGAACAGCCCGGTGCGGACCGCGGCCGATCTCGTGGGCAAGAAGGTCGGCGTCAACACGCTGAACAACCTGCTGCAGATGCTCGGTGACGTCGCGGTGTCGGCGGCGGGTGGCGATCCGGCGGCGGTGAAGTTCGTCGAGATGCCGTTCCCGGACCAGGTGACCGCGCTGGGCAACGGCACGCTCGACGCGATGGTGACGGCGGAGCCGTTCGACACCATCGCGAACAAGGGCACGCGCGTGATTTCCTCGCCGTATCTGGACATGGCCAAGAGCAGCCTGACCACTTCGGCGTACTTCACCTCCGAACAGCAGCTGCAGCAGAACCCGAAGCTGTTCACCGCGCTCAAGGCGGCGATCGACGAGTCGCTGACCTACGCGAACGCCCATCCGGACGAGGTCCGCGGGCAGCTGTCGTCGTTCATGAAGATCGACCCGGCGGTCGTCAGCCAGGTCACGCTGCCCACCTTCGCGCCGGGCATCTCGAAGGACTCCGTCGCCGCGTTCGTCAAGGCGGCCAAGCAGTACAACCTCGTCAGTGCGGACGTGTCCTACGACGACCTCGTGTGGTCGGGCGCGGCGGGCTGACATGACCGACCAGCTACGTAGCCATCTGGACGCCGGCACCGCCCGCTGGGCGGTGCGGCGCGCGGAATGGCGCTCACTGGGCGTGACCGACGAGGAGATGGCACGGCCGAAGATCGCCATCGTCAACTCTTCGTCGGACCTCGCGGCCTGCTTCGCCCACCTCGACGACATCGTCCCGGTCCTCAAGGACGCGATCAGGGCTGCGGGCGGGCTCCCCTTCGAAATCCGTACCGCCGCCCCGTCCGATTTCGTGACCAGCTCCGGAGCCGGCGGACGGTACATCCTGCCCACCCGTGACTTGATCGCCAACGACATCGAAGTCGTGGTACAGGGCGCGTTGCTCGACGGCATGGTGTGCCTGAGCTCGTGCGACAAGACCGCGCCGGCGCACGTGATGGCGGCGGGCCGGATGGACGTGCCCGCGGTGATCGTCGCGTGCGGGTACCAGCACAGCGCGCTCGCCGCGGACGGCGGCCCGGACATCGAGGAGGTGTTCCTGCATGCCGGGCACACCGCGCTCGGCCGGACCTCCGCCGAGGACCTGCGCGTGATGTCCGAGCGCGCGATCCGCGGCCCTGGGGTGTGCGCCGGGATGGGCACCGCCAACACGATGCACATGGCCGCGGAGGCGCTGGGGATGGCGCTGCCGGGCACCACCCCGACGCGCGCGAACGGCGAGACGATGTGGAAAGCGGTGCGGGAATCGGGAAAGCGCATCGTCGAGATGGTCCATAACGGACAGACGGCGCGCAGTATCCTGACCCCGGCGGCGATCCGCAACGCGGTGACGCTGATGCTCGCCGTCGGCGGCTCGATCAACTCGGTCAAGCACCTGCAGGCGATCGCGGTCGAGGCGGGGCTGGACACCGACGTGTGGCGGCTGTACGAGGACCTCGCCGACCGCGTTCCGGTGCTCACCGCGGTGCGGCCCAACGGCCCGCATCTCATCGAGCAGCTCGACGACGCGGGCGGCGCGCATGCGGTGCTTTCCACGCTGATGCCGCTGCTGGACCTCGACACCGTCGGCGTCAGCGGGCGGCCGCTGGGTGAAGTTCTCGCGGACCAAGGGAAACCGGACCGCGAGATCGTGCGCCCGCTCGCGGACCCGTTTTCACGGCGGCCGTCGATCGTGGTCGTGCGGGGCTCGCTCGCCGCGGAGGGCGCGATCGTCAAGCTGCCCGTCGACGAGGAGCGCCCGGCCACCTTCCGCGGGCCGGCGCGCTGCTACTCCTCCCGCGAGACGGCGATCGCGGGCCTCGCGGCAGGCGAAGTCCAGGCCGGGGACGTGGTCGTGTTGCGCGGCATGGGACTGCACGGCGGGCCCGGGATGGCGATGGCGTCGTCGTTCGTGTTCGCGCTCGACGGGGCCGGTCTTGGTGAGCAGGTGGCGGTCGTCACCGACGGGCAGCTCTCGGGGCTGGTGAACAAGGGCATCGTCGTCGGCGAGGTCAACCCGGAGGCCGCGATCGGTGGCCCGCTGGGCCGGATCGTCGACGGCGACCTGATCTCGATCGACCTGAACACCCGCACTGTCGATCTCGAGGTCGACCCGGAAGTGCTGGCGACGCGGGAAATCGCGCCCGCCGAGACGGACCGCTCTCCCGGCTGGCTCGCCACCTACGACCGCGCCGTCACGCCGCTCGCGTGCGGCGCGGTCCTGGGCGAGCGGACCTGCGGCGGCCTGTGCCGGCCGGGCGAAGGAGGTGCTTGATGGAGGTTCTCGAAGTTCCGGCGCGCGCCGAGGCGGCGAAAACCGCGCCGGTGCGGCGGAAACGGCGTCCCGTCGCCCCGATCACCGGCATCCTGGCCGCGGTCGTGCTGGCCGAACTGATCCCGCGGACCGGGCTCATCGCCGGGGACGCGTTGCCGCCGCTGTCCTCCGTCCTCGCCGAACTCGGTCGCGACGCCGGGCACGCCGAACTGTGGGAGGCGCTGGGCCGGACCGTCCGCACCTGGCTCCTCGGCTTGGCCATCGCAGTCGCCGCCGGGGTCGTCGCCGGCTTCGTGATCGGCCTGATGCCGTGGTTGCGGGCGGCCACGGCGTCCACAGTGGAGTTCCTGCGGCCGATCCCGTCGGTCGCGCTCATCCCCGCGGTCATCCTGATCTTCGGCACCGGCTTCGAATCCGGGGTGACGCTCATCGTCTACGCCGGGTTCTGGCAGGTGCTCGTGCAAGTGCTCTACGGCGTGCAGGACATCGACCCGGTCGCGCGGGAAACCGCCCGCTCATACGGCTTCTCGTGGTGGGCGGAGCTGCGCCATGTCGTGTGGCCCACGGCGTTGCCGTTCGTGTTCACCGGTATCCGGCTCGCGGCGGCGGTCGCGCTTGTGCTGGCGATCACCGGCGAGCTGGTGATCGGGACCCCGGGGCTCGGCCAGCTGATCTCCGTGGCGCAGAGCAGCGGCGCGACGACCGAGATGTTCGCGCTGGTGCTGCTGACCGGGGTGCTCGGGGTGCTGGTCAACGTGCTGTTCCGGTTCGGTGAGCGGCTCACCCTGAGCTGGCATCCGTCCATCCGGCGGGCTGGAGGTGCGCGATGAAGTTCGTCAAGCGCGTGCTGCTCGCGCTCGGCTTGCCGATCGTCCTGGTGGCCCTGTGGTGGGTGACCAGCGCGAACAGCTTCAACTACTATTTCCCGCCGCTGTCGAAGACTCTCGACTGGTTCGGGAAGCTGTGGTTCTCGGCGCGCTTCGCCGACGACGTCGTGCCGAGTCTGGTGCGGCTGCTCGCCGGGTTCGCGCTCTCCGCCGTGATCGGGGTGGCGCTGGGTGTCGCGCTCGGGCTGACCGACGCCCTGCGCCGCGGCGCGGAACCGGTGCTGGAGTTCGTCCGCGCGATCCCGCCGACGGTGCTGGTGCCGGTGATCGCGCTCGTGGCCGGGATCGGTGACGGGGCGAAGATCCTCGTCATCGTCTCCGGCTGCGTGTGGCCGGTGCTGCTCAACACCGTCGAAGGCGTCCGTGCCGCGGACGAGGTCATGGTCGACACCGCCCGCAGCTTTCGCTTCACGTGGGTGGCGCGGCTGCGGCACCTCGTGCTGCCTGCCGCGAGCCCCCAGATCGCCGCCGGGCTGCGGCAGTCGCTGTCCATCGGCCTGATCCTGATGGTGATCGGCGAGATGTTCGCCGCCACCGACGGGCTCGGGTTCTCCATCGTGCAGTTCCAGCGCACGTTCGCGATTCCCCAGATGTGGAGCGGCATCATTCTGCTCGGCCTCATCGGGTTCGTGCTCTCGGCACTGTTCTCCCTCATCGAAAAGCGGGCCCTCGGCTGGTATCTGGGCCTGCGTGAAGCGCAGAAGAGGAACGGCTGATGACCGACATGGTCGAGGTGCGAAACCTCAAGAAGGTCTACGAAGCACAGGGCAGGCGCGTCGAGGCGATCGGGAACATCACGTTCTCGATCTCGCGCGGCGAGTTCGCCTGCATCGTCGGCCCGTCCGGCGCGGGCAAGACGACGCTGCTGAAATGCCTGGCGGGACTGGTGACGCCCACCGCGGGTGACGTCGTGCTCGACGGCGACCCGGTGACCGGGCCGCCGCGCGGGATGGCCGTGGTGTTCCAGGAATACGGGCGCAGCCTGTTCCCGTGGAAGACGGTCCAGCAGAACATCGATCTCCCGTTGCGGCAGAAGGGTTTGCCGCGGGCCGAGCGCGACCGGCTGGTGTCGGAGGCGCTCGCCGCGGTGAGCCTCGCCGATGCCGGGCGCGCGTACCCGTGGCAGTTGTCGGGCGGGATGCAGCAACGTGTCGCGATCGCACGGGCGGTCGCCTACGAACCGCACGTGCTGCTGATGGACGAGCCGTTCGCCGCGGTCGACGCGCAGACGCGGGCCGATCTGGAGGACCTTGTGCGCAAGCTGTGGCGCGATCTGGGTATCACGACTCTGTTCGTCACGCACGACATCGACGAGTCGGTGTACTTGGGCGAGCGCGTGATCGTGCTGTCGGCCTCGCCGACGCACGTGCTCGACGACGTCCGGATCGACCTGCCTGCCGAACGCGACCAGGTGACCACGCGCGCGACGCCCGAGTTCACCGAACTGCGGGCCCGGGTACACCAGGGCATCCAGGACGCCAAGGCCGGCCGCCGCGCCGCGGGAGCGGCCGCATGACCGGACTCGCGTACAGCGACGAAGGCGAGGGCGCGCCCGTCCTGCTCGCGGCTTCGCTCGGCACCACGCGCGCGATGTGGGAACCGCAGCGTTCCCGGCTGCGGGAAAACCGCCGCGTGATCAGTTTCGATCACCGCGGCCACGGTGAGTCGCCGAGTCTCCCCGGTCCGTACGCGTTGGCCGATCTCGTCGCGGACACGATGGGGCTGCTGGATTCCCTCGGCATCGAGTCCGCCGATGTCGTCGGGGTGAGCCTCGGCGGCATCGTCGGCCTCGCGCTCGCCGCCTGCCACCCGGAGCGGGTGCGCAGCCTGGTGACCGTCAACTCACCGGTCTTCGCCGACGAGCCCGGGTTCTGGCACGGCCGTGCCGCCGCCGTCCGCCGCGACGGGATGACCGTCGCCAGCCACGGGCTGCTCGGTCGCTGGTACTCACCGGCCACCGCGGCCGCGCCGTCGATGCTGATCGCCGCCACAGTGTCCGAAGTGGACAGGCTGGACCAGGAGGGCTACGCCGGCTGTTGTGCGGCCATCGCGGGCACCGATCTGCGCGACCGGCTCGCCGACATCCGCTGTCCCGTCCTCGCGGTGCACGGCCTCGCTGACGCGGTCGTGCCGGCACACCACGCCGAGCTGATCGCCACCGCCGTGCCGGGCGCGCGTCGCGTGCCACTGCCCAGCGCCGGTCATCTGCTTACCCAGGAAGTGCCCGACGCGCTGCACGAACTGCTCACCGCGCACTGGAACAGCCAGGAGGTCACCTCGTGAACGCCTTCGTCACCGAACCCGCCCGCGAAACACCGATCCTCGGCGAGTGGGAGGTCGTCGTACTCGGTGGCGGCCCGTCCGGGCTCGCCGCCGCGACCGCGGCCGCCCGCGCTGGGCGCAGCACCCTGCTGGTCGAAAAAAGCGGCTACCTCGGCGGCGCCGGCACCGGCGGCGGGCTGTCCACGTTCTGCGGCATGTACTCCAACGTTCACGGCGAGCACGTGCTCACCGTGCGCGGTCACGCCACGGAACTGCTCGAGCGCATCGACCGGCTCGGCGGGTTACGCGCGCCGCACCTGTCGTTCGCCGACCGCATTCAGGCGCAGGCCTACGACATCCCCGCCTACCGCCGCGCGGCCGACGAGCACGTTCTTGCCGCCGGCGCGCAGTTGCTGTATCACGCGTTCGCGGTCGGCGCCGTCACCGGTGGGTCCACAGTGGACGGAGTCGTGGTGGAGTCCAAGTCCGGGCGCGGGGTGCTGCACGCGCAGGTGGTCATCGACTGCTCCGGTGACGGGGACCTGCTCGCCTGGACCGGGGCTTCGCACGAGAAAGCGGACCCGCACGGCGAAATGTTGTTCCCCTCCACCATGTTCCGCATCAACGCCGTCGACGGTGAACGCGCCGGGCCGGCGTGGAAGATCCTGCCGCGCATGATGGACGAGGCCGTCGCCGCCGGACGGCCGAAGTTCCCGCGCCGTGGCGCGATCGTCCGCCCCCAGCGGGACGATCTCGAGTGGCGAGCCAACGCCACCCAGCTGCGCAACCCCGACGGCACGGCGATCGACGGCACCGACGTGTGGCAGCTGACCAGTGGGGAGGTGCAGGGGCGCGCGCAGGCGCAGGAGGTGTTCGAGTTCATCCGCGGCAAGGTGCCCGGGTTCGAACGCGCCTATATCGTCGACATCGGGCCCGAGATCGGCATCCGCGAGACCCGGCGGCTGATCGGCAAGTACGTGCTGACCGAGGAAGATGTCCGTTCCTGCGCGACTTTCGAGGACTCGATCGGCCTCAACGGCTGGCCTGTCGAGGCGCATGTGGACGGTGATCTCGACATCCGCTGGCCCTACGGCGAAGATCCCGTCGGCTGCAACCAGCTCCCGTACCGGATGCTCTTGCCGGCTGACGGGCCGTCGAACCTGCTCGTGGCCGGCCGCTGCGCGGCGATGACCCACGGCGGGCAGTCGGCCGCGCGCGTGGCGGGGCCGTGTTTCGCGATGGGCCAGGCCGCCGGTACCGCCGCCCATCTCGCGCTCGAGGGCGACGGGAAAGTCGCGGACGTCGATGTCGCGCGGCTGCGCACCGAACTCGAAAGCGAGGGCGCATGGCTGAGCGTGTGAGGGTGTCATGTTGCTGAGTCCGGCCGACGAACGGATGCTCGCCGGGAACGAAGGGCGCGCGGTGCGGGCGGCGCTGGAACTGCTCGTGCGGTACGGCGAGCTGATGGGCGCCGAACGGCTGATCGACACCGACAACGTTTGCGGTGCTAACATCTTCGGCCCCCGTCACGCCCGTGTCCTCGGCACCGCGGACCCGGCCGCGCTCTTCTCGCGGTTCTCCCTCGACCTCGACGAAACCGTCGACGTGCCGCCGTTCCGTGCGCACAGCTGCCAGCTCATCGGCCCTCGCGACCGCGAGCATTGGGACGTGCAGGGCATTTCACGGGCCGATGCCGACGCCATGACCGAGAGCGAACGCTATCTCGCGGAGAAAGGGGTCGACCTGCATTCCACCTGCACGCCGTATCAGGTCGGCAACGTGCCCCGCTACGGCGAGCACTGCGCGTGGATGGAGTCCTCCGCGGTCGTCTACATCAACTCGGTGCTTGGCGCCCGCACGAACACTGAGGGCCGCGAGTCCGCCGCCGCGTCGATGCTCACCGGCCGCACCCCGTACTGCGGCTATCACCTCGATGCGCACCGCCGCGCCACGCACCTGATCGAGGTGCGGCATCCCGTTGTGTCCACTGAGGACTGGAACGTCTTCGGCTACTGGGTCGGCGAGCAGGTGCAGGACGCGGTACCGGTACTCGTCGGCGCGGGTCTCAGCCCGGATCCGGTGCGGCTCAAGCAGTTCGGCGCAGCGGCGGCCTCCTCGGGCGACGTCGAGCTGTACCACCTGCCCGGGGTGACGCCGGAGGCCGCGACACCCGAGCAGGCGCTCGGCGGACGGGCTCCGCTGGTGACCTCGGTCTTCGACGCGGCGGCGCGGGCGGCGACCGTGGAGTCGTTGTGCCGCACCGCATCCGATCGTGACGTCGACTTCGTCATGATCGGCTGCCCCCATGCGGCGCTCGAGCAGGTGCGCGAGGTGGCGCGGCTGCTGGAAGGCCGCCGCGTCGCGCCGTCGACGACGTTGTGGGTGTTCACGCCCAGCGCGCTGCGCACCGAGGCCGAACGCAACGGCTACGTCGAGGCGATCGAACGCGCCGGTGGCCGGGTGCTGTCCGATACCTGCCCGGCGATCGGGCAGTTCCTCCCGCCTGGCACGCGCGTGTTCGCGACGGATTCCGCGAAGCAGGCGCACTACCTGCCCGCGATCACCGGCGTGCAGGGCTGGTTCGGCAGCGTCGAATCCTGTGTGGACGCCGCGGTGTGCGGGCGGTGGGCCGATGCCTGAAGTGTTACGGGGCAAAGGTGTCGTCGGCGGCCGCGCGAGCGGGCGCGCGCTTGTGTGCACGGCGCCGATCTCCGGTTGGGGCGGCATCGACCCGAAGACCGGCACGATCGTGGAGAACCGGCACCCTCAGCGCGGGTCGTGTTTCGCAGGCGGCGTGCTCGTCATCCCCGGCGCCAAGGGGTCCTCCGGGTGGTCCGGGCAGTTCCACCTCGCCAAACTGGTGGGCACCGCCCCGGTGGCGATCGTGTTCACGCGCATGAACAGCAAGCTGGCACTCGGGCTGGTCGTGCTGAAGGTGCCCGCGGTGACAGGCCTCGGCGCCTTCGGCACGATCAGCACGGGCGACTGGGTCGACGTCGACGGCGACACCGGCGTGGTGCACGTCGCGCCATCGCGGGAGGGATGAGCAGATGGAACGGTTCACCGGACAAGTGGTGCTGGTGACCGGTGCCGGCAGCGGCATCGGACGCGAACTGGCGCGGAGTTGCGCCGCCGAAGGCGCACAGCTGCACCTGGTGGACATCGACGAGACGGTGCACGAAGTCGCCGCCGGACTCGGCGGGGTCGCGCACATCTGCGACGTCGGCGATCCGGCGGCGGTGCGGTCGCTGTTCGAGCGGGTGGAGTCGCTGGACGCGGCGTTCCTCAACGCGGGAATCAACGGCGTCCCCTCGATGCTCCAGGACGGCGGCGCTGTCGACGAGTTGTCGTTCGACGCCTGGCGCCGGGTGCTGTCGGTCAACCTCGACGGCCTGTTCTCGTGCCTGCAGGAGTCCGCGCACATCATGAAGCGGCAGCAGCACGGCAGTATCGTCGTCACCGCGTCGACGGCGGGGCTACGACCGGAGCCGCGCGTGAGCTACCCCTACGTGGTCTCCAAGCATGCCGTCGTCGGGTTGGTGAAGCAGGCAGCCCTCGAGCTCGCCGGGCACGGGGTCCGCGTGAACGCCATCGCCCCCGGCCCCGTCGTGACCAACATCGGCGGGACGGGCCCACGCCCGCAAGCGGCCGTCGCGGCCTGGGAAGACTCGATCCCGGCCCGCCGCTGGGGACAGCCTTCCGACGTGACGGACCTGGCCCTGCTGCTCGCGGCCCCTGGCTCCGGCTGGCTCACCGGCGGGATTCACGTCGTCGACGGTGGCGCGTCGGTGCTTACCCAGGTGCTCGCCGGCACACTCCCCGGCAACTCGCCCCGAGAATGATCACGAGCCGCCGCCGGCCGCGGCGATGCGGCTTCTCCTCCGGCTCCCCCTAACAGGGGCGACGGCGCTGGTTCCTGTGTGTCGTGTGTCCAAGGTGTAAACATTGGATCCCATATGGTGATTTGCGGATCCAGTCCGGCTTACGGTGGGGCTGCTGGAAGAAGACGGAAACGGTCCTCGGAGGTTTGGGTGTGTTGCTCGCCCTGCTGGTCACCAGGCACGCGGGTTCTTGCCGGGCATGAGGTCCCGGACCGCGACCCGGCGGGCCACGCCCGGCGCCGCGGTCGCCGTGGTGAAACCGATTCCGGGGGAGCGGTCGCCGGGCGGTGTCGGTTCCGTGCCTTCGTGCAGGTAGATCGAGGCGTCCGGGCAGTAGTCGTACAGGAGTTCGCGGCATACGCCGCACGGCGCGATCACTCGGACGGTCCCCGCGGGCCGGTAGAGCACCGCGACGACGGCTTCGACGTCGCGGTCGCCCGCGGTCAGGGCGGCGCCGAGTGCCACGCCTTCCGCGCAGATCGACGACCGGCCCGCCGAGCCGGCCACGTGCAGGCCCGTGAACACCGCGCCGCCCCGGGTGCGCAACGCGGCGGCGACTTCGTGCCGTTCATGCCGATACCCGCGGCCCAGCAAGGAAACCGCCTGCTGCCAGAGGTCGGTGTCGGTCACGCCTGGATACGATTCCATGAAAATAGGATCCCAGAAAACGTGGACCTGTGGTGACGCGCCCGTTGGTCTTCGTCGGTGGGCGGCTCATCGACGGGACCGGCAGGCCGCCGGTCGAGGACGCCGCAGTGCTCTGCGAAAGCGGTCTCATCACCTGGGCCGGTCCCCGCGCGAGGCTCGCGGCTCCGCCGAACGCCGACGTGATCGATGTCCGCAGTCGCACGATCCTGCCCGGCTTCTTCGACTGCCACACCCATCTCACGATGCGGCCGGGGGAGGGCGATGCGCTCGCCCGGCTCACCGCCCCGCAAAGCCTGCGCGTCCTGCAGTCGGTGCCGAACCTGCGCGACACGTTGCTGGCCGGCGTGACGACGGTGCGCGATCTGTCCGGCGCCGACCTCGGCACCAAACTCGCGGTGGAGCGCGGGCTGATCCGCGGACCCCGGGTGCTGATCGCGATCCGGATCCTCAGCATCACCGGCGGACACGGCGACTGGCGCAGCGCGAACGGCGTCGACCTCACCGGCGGTTCGGGTGGGGGAGCGGTCGCCGACGGCCCGGACGCGTTCGTCCGCGCCACGCGTGCGGTGCTGCAGGAAGGCGCGGACTGCGTGAAGATCGCCGCGTCCGGTGGGATGAGCAGCCCGCGCGGCGAACCCGCGCACGGCGGGCTGTCCGCGGCGGAGATCGAAGCCGTGGTGACCGAGGCCGCCCGGCACGGTGACGTGGCCGTCGCCGCGCACGCCCAGGCGGGCCCTGGCCTCCGCGATGCCGTTCGCGCGGGCGTCCGCAGCATCGAGCATGGTTACCACCTCGATGACGCGACGATCGGCGAAATGGTGGAGCGCGGGACTTTTCTGGTTCCGACACTGTCCACTTTGCTCCGTGAACCCGAGGCGTCCGACCGCCGCCGCTGGACTGGCACCGCCCGTGAGCGACTGGCGCGGGCGTTCGCCGCCGGGGTACCCGTCGCGCTGGGCACCGACGCCGGACTCGTGCCGCACGGGACGAACCTGCGTGAGCTGGAGCTGCTCGTCGACTTCGGCCTGAGCCCGATGGCCGCCATCGTCGCCGGTACCTCCGCGGCCGCCCGGTTGTGCGGGGTCGACGGCGAACTCGGCACGGTGGAGCCCGGCAAACGCGCCGACCTCGTCGTCGCCGACGGCGATCCCCTGACGCGGATCGGAGTGCTCGCCGATCCGGCGAACATCGTGCTCGTGCTCAAGGACGGGCAGCTGGAGAAGGACACCGCGGAGCTCTTCCGCGCCAAGGAAAAGACCGGGAGTGCCACCGTATGAGCGAGTACCTGCTGGAAGCCCGTGATCTGCACATCGCCTACGGCGCGAAGCACGCCGTGCGCGGGGTGAGTCTCGGCGTCGGGCCCGGCGAGACCCTGGGCGTGGTCGGCGAGTCGGGCTCGGGCAAGTCGAGCCTCGGCCGGGCTCTGGCCGGACTCGAACGGCCGTACGCCGGTGCGGTCGTCTACGACGGCACGCCGCTTTCCCCCAAGCTGAAGCTGCCGAAGGCGGTGCGCCTCGATCTGCAGATGGTCTTCCAGGACCCGGCGAGCGCGCTCAACCCGCGCCGCCGCCTCGGGCGCGCGGTCGCGGAAGCCGCCGCGGCCCGGAGCGGCAAGCTGCCCGGCCGCGCTGAGCTGGCCGGGCTGTTCGCGCACGTGGGCCTGAACGACTCGTTCCTCGATCGGTACCCGGCGCAGGCCTCGGGCGGACAGCTGCAACGGGTCGTGCTTGCCCGCGCGCTCGCGGTGCGGCCCAAGGTTCTCATCGCGGACGAGCCGGTGTCCGCATTGGACGTTTCGGTTCAGGCGCAGGTGCTGAACCTGTTGTCGGACCTGCGGGCGGAGCTGGAGCTGTCCATCGTGTTCGTCTCGCACGACATCGCCGTGGTGCGGCACCTCGCCGATCGGATCGCCGTGTTGTATCAGGGAGAGCTCGTCGAAACCGGCGATACCGAAGACCTCGTGACCGCGCCACGCCACGACTACACCCGCAAACTGCTGGCGGCCGTGCCCGACCCCGATCTGGTGGAGCCGGCGGCACTGGCCTCGTGACACTGCCCGGCGTCACCGGAACGCCGCGAGCGCTGTACCGCTTCGTGCTGGGGTACGAGCCGATCCGCGAGTCCGTGTCGATCGAGGGCGGCGATCCGGCCCGCTTCCTGCTCGAGCCCGTCACCGCCGCGGCGGTCTGCTACGACGACGCGTGGGTCTTGCTGGACTCCGGCTTCGACACCGACGCCGTGCGCGACCCCGCCAGGCGGGCCGCGCGGTACAACTACGACAGCTACACCGCGCTTCTCCCACCCGGAGATCCGCTCGTGGACCAGGTTCGCGCCGCGGGGCTGGACTGGCGGCGGCTCAGCGGTTGCGCGCTGTCGCATCTCCATCTCGACCACACCGGGGGCCTCCGGCTGCTCGAAGGCGGTCCACCGGTGCTCGTTCAACGTGCCGAATGGGAGTTCGCCACCACGGAAGCGGACGCACGGCACGTCTACGCCCGCGACGACTACCTCCGGCCGGGGCTGGACGTCCGGTTGCTCGACGGGGAAACGGAACTGGCTCCCGGTCTGTCCACACTGGACACTCGCGGGCGCACGCCGGGGCATCAGTCGTTCCGGATCGGCCTCGCCGGGCGGACGGTCGTGCTCGCCTGTGACGCGGCCGACCTGCGCGCCAACATCACCGGCCCGCGGGCCTGTGGCTGGGCCACCGATCCCGTCGCCGCGCGCGTCGCCATCCGGCGTCTGCACGAACTCGACCGGCAGCCGGCGACCGAGGTGTGGCCGGGCCACGACCCGGACTGGTGGGCCTGGCAGGAGCCAGGATTGTATCCGGCTCGTTAAAACAGGATCCGAGATCTAGCTAAGTGGATCCAATATTGCTTAGTGTCGCTGCGGAAGCCATGCCGGGCCCTGTGGAGGAAACCCATGAGCGACAAGCCATTGCGCGATCAGGAGGGCAACCTCGTGCTGCCGGTCGCCCTCAGCAGGCGGGGCTTCCTCGTCCGGGCCGGCGCGGTGGGCCTGGCCGCGATGCCGCTGGGCGCGTTCCTCGCCGCGTGCAGCCAGAACCCCGGCGCCAGCGGGGCGAACGGGGAGATGGCGAAGCTGCGCAAGGGCGGCACCGTCACGTTCGCGATCGACGGCACCAACGGTGTGCTGGACCCGGCCGTCTACACGACACTCGGTGACTGGATGGGCGTCGACTGCGTGTGCCGGGGCCTGACCACGATCGACTTCGACTCGACTACACCGAAGATGGCGATGGCGGAGAGTTCGAAGCTCTCCGATGACGGCAAGACGCTCACATTGACGGTGCGGCAAGGGATCACCTTCCACGACGGCTCCCCGTTCACCGCCCAGGACTGCGTGCGCTCGTTCAACCGGCAGCTGCTCGACGCCGACCCGAGCCGCCCCGCCGCCTCGACCCGCCCGCTGCGCGGATCCACGAACCGCAGCGTGACCGGAGTGCGCGCGGTGGACGAGCGGACTTTCGAGATCAGCCTGTCCCAGCCCGATCTGACGTTCCTCTCCCGGCTGTCCGACCTGTCCGCGCGCATCGTGTCCTCGGCCGCGCTGGACAAGTACGGGACCGGCATCGGCCAGCACCTCGTGGGCGCCGGGCCGTTCAAGCTCGTGTCCGCCGTGCCGCAGCAGTCGATCACCCTCGAGGCCTACCCCGGCTACTTCGGGGGCAGTCCGCTCATCGACCGCCTCGTGCTGCAGCAGGTGACCGACCCGTCGTCGCTGAACGCGGGCCTGCAGAGCGGCCAGATCACCGCCTCGTCTTTCGTCGCGCACTCCGCGGCCAAGGCGCTTTCGGCCAACCCGAAGGTCACGGTCTACAACACCCCGCGCCGTGACGCGATCTTCCTGCTCATGAACACCACCGACCCGGCGCTCGCCGACATCCGGGTCCGCCAGGCGATCAACTTCTGCATCGACCGCGCGCAGATCGCGCAGAACGCGTTCTTCGGCTACGCCGACGAGCCCAAGGGCTACCTGCTGCCGTCGTCGGAGACCGGCTACGACGAGTCGCTCGCGGACCTGTCGGCCTACGACGTGGCGCGCGCGACGCAGCTTGTCACCAGTGCCGGCGCGGCAGGCCGGGCGATCGAGCTGATCGCCCAGAACAACAACTGGTATCCCAAGGCGGCACAGATCCTGGAGGCGAACCTCAAGGCCATCGGGCTGGCGCCGGCGGTGAAGCTCTACGACCCCGGCACGTTCTCCAGCAAGGTTTTCGATCTCAAGGGGCACCAGCTGGCCTTGTGGGAGCGCAACGGCTACGTGCCCGATCCCGAGGACCTGGTCAACAACATGCTGTCCTCCTCGGGAAGTTACGCCACCCGCGGCACCGGACACGCCACTTTGGACAGTGCGGCCGTCGGGCAGCTGGACGGCCTGCTCGTGCAGGGCCTGCAGACGAGCGACGCGGCCGCGCGCAAGAGTGCCTACAGTCAGGCGCAGCGGTTCTTCGCCGAGAAGTTCATGGCGATCTCGATGATCGGGCACTGCCAGAACATCGTCGTCTCCAGCTCGGAGGTGGGCGGGGTCAACGCCGCGGCGCTGTCGAGCCAGCGGATGCTGCTGGAGACCGCGGGGTTCAAGGAATGACCGCGAGCCTCCTCGCCCGGCGGTGGTCGGCCCGCAGGCTCGCTCGCACCCCGGTCGCGGTGGTGGCGTGGGCTTTGCTCGCCCTCTACGTCCTGGTGCTGCTGGTCGGCCCGCTCGTGGTGCCGGGCGATCCGCTGGCACAGAACGCGGAACAGCTGCTACCGCCGTTCTCGCCGGGACATCTGCTCGGCACCGACGACCTCGGCCGTGATCTGCTCCTGCGGCTGCTCTACGGCGGACGGCCGCTGTTGCTGGTCACCGTCGCCAGCAGCGCGCTGGCCGCGGTCGCGGGGTCGGCGCTCGGCATGGTGGCCGGGTTCTTCGGCCGCGCCGCGGACGGGGTCGTGATGCGCGCGATGGACGTGGTGCTCGCGTTCCCGCTGGTGCTCGTCGCGATCCTGATGGTCGCCGTGCTCGGTGGCGGAGCGGTGAACACCGCGCTCGCGATCACCGTCTCCCAGATCCCCTACTTCGCCCGCCTGGCACGGAATCTCACCTTGCGCGAGCGGACACAGGACTACGTCCGCGCGGCCCGCGCGCTGGGTGTTCCCCCGCTGACCATCCTCCGGCGGGAGATCTTGCCCAACCTCTCGGGAGCACTGCTGGTGCAGGCGACTTCGACGCTCGCGGTCGCGGCGGGACTGGCGTCGGCGCTGTCGTACCTCGGGCTCGGGCTGGACGCCGCCACCCCGGACTGGGGCTACATGGTCAAGGCGGGGCAGGAGTTCATGTTCTCCAACCCGGGTCTCGTGCTGTGGCCGGGCCTGCTGATCACGGTGTTCGCGGTCGCCTGCAACTTCGCCGGCGACGATCTCGCCGACGCCTTCGAGACGGGGAGCCGCCGATGACCACGACGGAACGGCCGCCGGCGCCCGTGGTGGCGCCGCGCCGGGGCGGCGGGCTGCTCGCCTCGCCGGTGCTGCGCCGGTTACTGCTGGTCCCGGTGATCGCGTTCGTGGTCGTCGTGGTGGTGTTCCTGGTGGTGCACGCGCTGCCGGGGGACGCCGCGCAGCAGCTGGCCGCGACGATGAACGGCGCCACCCCACAGGATTTGGCGGAACTGCGGCGCAGTCTGGGGCTGGACGGTTCGCTCTTCTCGCAGTTCTGGAGCTACCTCGACGGGCTGGCGCACCTGCGGCTCGGGGAGTCGTTCTACTCGGGCCGCCCGGTTTCGGAACTGCTCGGCTCGGCGTTGCCGGTGACGATCGAGCTCGCCGTCGCCGCCGGAATCGTGTCCACAGTGGCCGGTGTGCTCACCGGGATCGTGGCCGCGCGCTATCGCGGCACGTGGCTGGACTCGGTGATCCGCGGCGGGGCGACCGTCGGGTTCAGCCTGCCCTGGTTCGCGCTCGCCGTGCTCGCCGTCGTGGTGTTCGGCGTCTGGCTGGACTGGCTGCCGATTTTCGGCAGGCTGCCCACGAGTGTCGACTACACGCCCACCACGGGCTTCGTGCTCATCGACGCTTTCGTCCAGGGGCGGTTCGACCTGATCGGCCCCTGGCTGCAGCACCTGATCCTGCCCGCGCTCACGCTCGCCGCGACGTGCGCCGGGTTCGTCTGCCGCATCACCCGCGAGGCCTGCCTGACCGCGTCGGCGCAGGGTTTCGTGCGGACCGCGCGGATGAAGGGGCTCACCGAACGCCGGATCGCGCTCGGGCACGTCCTGCGCAACGCGGCGGTGCCGATCCTGACGGTCTCGGGACTGCAGTTCGGTTCCCTGCTCGGGGGCGCGGTGATCACCGAGGCCGTCTTCTCCTATCCGGGCGTCGGCAGCCTGCTCGTCGAGGCGGTCGGGCGGCGTGACTACTTCCTGGTGGAAGGAGCGGCATTGGCGATCGGGCTGCTGTTCACGCTCGTCAACGCCGTGGTGGACCTGACCGTGCTGGCCATCGACCCGAGGACACGCCGTGCCCACTGAGGAAGTCCTGCGCATTACCGGTCTGAAGGTCGGCTTCGGCGCCGGCGACGAACGGGTGCTCGCCGTCGACGGGGTCGATCTCGCGCTGACCCCGGGCAAGGTGCACGCGCTGGTCGGCGAGTCCGGTTCGGGCAAGAGCGTGACCGGGCTGAGCGTGCTGGGCCTGACGCGGGGTGGGGGCGCGACGATCTCCGGCGAGATCGGCTACGGCGGGCGCAACCTCGTCGAGCTCGCCGAGCCGGGGATGCGGGCGTTGCGGGGCGCCGAGCTGTCGATGGTCTTCCAGGACCCGATGACGAGTCTCAACCCGCTGCACCGCGTCGGCAGGCAGATCGCCGAGATGGCGCGGCTGCACGATCATCTGTCCAAAAAGGACGCGATGCGGCGGGCGGCGGAGCTGCTGGACGAGGTCGGGATCCCGGACGCCGGGCGGGCCCTGCGGGCCTACCCCCACGAGTTCTCCGGCGGGATGCGGCAGCGGGTGATGATCGCCATCGCGCTGGCGTGCCGGCCGAAGGTACTCGTCGCCGACGAGCCGACCACCGCGCTCGACGTCACCATCCAGGCCCAGATCCTGGGGCTCGTCCGCACCCTGTGCGCCGACCACGGCACCGCCGTGCTGCTGGTGACCCACGACCTCGGGGTGGTGGCGCGGTACGCCGACGAGGTCAGCGTGATGTACGTGGGCGAGATCGTCGAGACCGGTGCCGTCGCCGACGTACTCTCCGCGCCACGGCATCCCTACACCCAGGGCCTGCTGGGCGCGATCCCGCGATTGCGGGGCCCGAAACCGGAGCGCCTGCAGACCATTCCCGGCTCGGTGCCCGTGTTCACGGCCGCCGCGGCGGCACGGGCCGGCTGCCGGTTCGCCGCCCGCTGCGGCCACGAACACGACCGCTGCGCCCAGCCGCCGCCGACGCGCGAGCTCGCGCCCGGGCGCGCTTTCCGTTGCTGGCTTGAGGAAAAAGGGAGCACTTCGTGATCATCGACGCCTACAACACCGCGCAGGACGTGCGTGGCCGGTCCGACTACCTGACCGGGGTGCGGCCCGGCGAACAGCCCCCGCCGTACAGTCCGTTCGACCCCGGCCGCCTCCTCGAGCAGATGGACGCGGCCGGCGTGGACAAGGCGATGGTGTGCTCGCTGGCGCAGCGCATCGAGAACGACTTCATCATCGGGCTGGCGGCGAAGTTCCCCGAGCGGCTGTTCGGGTTCGGCCAGGTCCGCCCGCAGGACGACGACGCGCCGGCCGAGGTCGCGCGGATCGCCGACGCCGGGCTGCCGGGGCTGAAGCTGCACCCGACGTTGCACGGCTACTTCGTCTCCGACCACGGCCTGCTCGACCCGCTCTTCCGCGTCTGCGCCGAGCGCGGGCTGATCGTGCTGATCAACGCGCTGGACGATCCCTTCTGCCACCCGCTGGCGATCGAGGAGATCGCGAAGGGCTTCCCGGAGGTGCCGACGATCATCGGGCACATGGGGGCGGTCTGGAACGTGCCCGACGCGATCACGGTCGCCGAGCGCAACCCCAACATCTACCTGGATACTTCGGCGACCTTGTTGTCGGACGTGCGGCGCGCGTATTCGCGCCTCGGCCCGGAAAAGATCGTCATGGGCACCGAATGGCCGGGGCACGACTTCGACCTGGAACGCATGAAGATCGCCAAGGCGATACCCGACGAGGCCGATCGCGCGCTCGTCGAGGGCGCCACCATGGCGCGGCTGCTGGGACTGGCCGATGCGTGAGCCCGAGGTGCCCGCGGAACTGGCGAAGGAACTGGGCGGCAGCGGAACCCCGGTTCGGTGGGAACGGCTGACCGCACCGGAGATCGGCGCGCTGGCCGGGGCGGTGAACGCGGCGATCGTCCCCGTCGGCGCGACCGAACAGCACGGGCAGCACATGGCCCTGTGCGTGGACACCGAAGTCTCGCAGCACGTCGCGCTCGGCGTGTCGGCGCTCACCGGAGTACCCGTCGTACCGCCGCTTCAGTTCGGCGTTTCGGGTTCGCACGGCGATTTCCCCGGCACCATCGCGCTGCGCCCGGAGACGATGATCCGGCTCGTCGAGGATGTCCTCGATTCGTTGTACGCGTCGGGGATCCGGCAGTTCATCCTGCTCAACGGGCACACCTGGAACAGCGGCGCGCTCGACGTGTCCGCGGAGAAACTGCGCACCCGCTACGACGACGCCCGCGTCCGCTACCTCGCCTACGTCACGATGTACCCCGGGTCCGAAGTGGACGGACGGGTCACCTACGGGCGCGCACTGATGCACGCCAACTTCTTCGAGACCTCGCTGATGCTGCACATCGACCCGGACGCGGTGCACATGGACCGGGTGGTTTCGCTCACCGACACCGACAGCTTCTGGGACTACCGCACGGATCAGGTCAGCCGGAGCGGCGTGTGGGGCCGCGAGATCGACCAGGCCACCGCCGCGCACGGCGCGGCCGAGATGGCCCGGTGCATCGAGACGACCGCGCGTGCCGTGGCCGCCGCGATCGCCGAACCGTGGCCGCAGCCCCGCTGAGACAGGAGAGGCGCATGACGCAGACGATCAGCAGGCCGCCGATCGCGGAGCTCGAGCCGATGTTGCTCGGCGGTGCGTGGACGCACGGCGCGGGTGAACTGCTGCCCGTGCTCAACCCCGCCACCGGAGCGGTCCTCACCCGGACCGGACTGGCCAGGGAGTCCGAAGTGGACTCCGCGGTCGGGGCGGCCGCCGCGGCACACGCCGACGGGCGCTGGCGGTCACTGCCGCCGGAGCGGCGACGGGAAGTGCTCGTGCGGTTGGCTTCGCTCGTCGAGGCCGCGGCCGAGGACCTGGCGGTGCTGGAGACACTGGACAACGGCAAACCGATCGAACGAGCGCGCGGGGACGTGGGACTCGGCCTGGACGCCATCCGCCACTACGCGGGCGCACCCGTGCGCCTCGCTGGGCACGTGCAGCCGACCGCGCCGGACAGGCACGTCTACACGCTGCGCCAGCCGGTCGGTGTCGCCGCGCTGGTCCTGCCGTGGAACTTCCCGTTCATGATCGCCGCGTGGAAGATCGCGGCCGCGCTGGCCGCGGGCTGCACTGTCGTGGTCAAACCGGCGGAACAGACCCCGCTGACCACCTTGCGGCTGGCTGCGTTGTGCCTCGAAGCCGGGGTGCCCGAAGGCGTGGTGAACGTGCTCACCGGCGACGGGCGGACGGGCGCCGCGCTCGTGCGCCACCCCGGTGTCGCCAAGGTTTCCTTCACCGGCTCGACTCAGGTCGGGCGCGAGGTGATGGCCGCGGCGTCGGCCAGGATCGTCCCGGTCACCCTGGAACTGGGCGGGAAATCGCCGGACATCGTCTTCGCCGACGCCGATCTCGGGCGGCTGCTGCCCATGCTCTCGCGGACGATCTTCGCCCACTCCGGCCAGATGTGCACCGCCGGGAGCAGGCTGCTGGTGCACCGGTCGATCCGGGACGAACTGGTGTCCGCGCTCGTGCCACTCGTGGAAAACCTGCGCGTCGGCGACGGGCTGTCGGGTGGAATCACCGTCGGGCCGCTGGTGTCCGAGGCGCAGCGCGCACGCGTCACGGGATACCTGGAGCTCGGTGAAGGTGAAGTGCTCACCGGCGGCTCCGCCTTGCCAGGTCCCGGTTTCTTCGTCCAGCCGACCGTCCTAACCGGAGTGTCGCCGGACTCGCGGACCGCGCGGGAAGAGATCTTCGGCCCGGTGCTGACGGTGTTCGACTTCGACACCGACGCCGAGGCGCTCGCACTCGCCAACGACACCGAGTACGGCCTCGCCGCCGGTGTGTGGACGCGGGACCTCGGCCGCGCGCACCGGATGGCGGCCGAGCTGGAGGCCGGCACGGTGTGGATCAACACCTACAACGAGTTCAACTCCGCCGTGCCGTTCGGCGGGATCAAGCAGTCCGGGTTCGGCCGCGACCTCGGTGACGCGGCGGTGGAGGGCTTCACCGTCCTCAAGAGCGTCACGGCGGCCTGGTGAGTGGCGTGAGCGAAGTGGACGTCGCGGCCGAGCGGGCCAGGACCCCCGGAGTGGCCACCGGGCATCACTTCAACGCCGCCGGGGCCGCGATCCCCGCGGCGGAGACGGTCGCGACGGTCGTGGCGCACCTGGAGTTGGAGTCGGCGATCGGCGGGTACGAGGCGGCCTGGCAGGCCGCGCCCCGGCTGGACGGCGTGTACCGGCTCGCCGCGGACGCGCTGGGTGCCCGGCCCGACGAGATCGCGCTGGTGGAAAGTGCGACCGCCGGCTGGCAGCGTGCCGTCGCGGCGTTGCGCCTGCAGCCCGGAGACCGGGTGCTCGCGGCGCGCTCCAGCTACGTCAGCAGCGCGCTGAACCTGCTCACCCTGGAACGGGAGAGCGGAATCCGGGTGGAGGTCCTCGACAACGCCCCGGACGGAGGGGTCGATCTCGACGCGCTGGACCGGGCGTTGCGCTCGGGGCCGGTCGCGCTGGTGACAGCCGCGCACGTGCCGACCTCGTCCGGGCTCGTCGAACCCGTCGAGCGGATCGGCGCGCTTTGCCGCCGCGAGGGCGTGCCGTTCCTGCTCGACGCCACGCAATCGCTGGGACAGCTCGAAATCGACGTGCGCCGCATCGGCTGCGACCTGCTCGTCTCCACCGGCCGAAAGTTCCTGCGCGGACCGCGGGGAACCGGGCTGCTGTACGCGTCGTCCGCGCTGGCGGGTCTGCTGGCCCCGTTGTCGCCGGACGTGCGCGGCGCGCGCTGGACCCACGAGCGCGAGTGGGTCGTGGAGCCGGGAGCCCGCCGGTTCGAGCTGTGGGAGGCGGCGCACGCCCTGCGGCTCGGGCTGGGCGCGGCGCTCGCCGACCTGGCGGCTCTCGGTGCTCCGGCCGTGGCCCGGCGGCTCGCCGGGCTCGGCGGGCGGATCCGCACCGAACTGTCGCAAGTGGACGGTGTGCGGGTCGTCGACCCGCCTGCCGCGGGTGGCGCGATCGTCACGTTCGCCGTCCCCGGCACGCCGGCCGGGCAGGTCCGCGACGAGCTGGCCGCGCGCGGCGTGCACCTGGTCACCGTGCCCGCCTCGCACGGGCGCTGGGACCTCGCGGCCCGCGACCTCCCCGCCGTGCTGCGCGCGTCGGCGCACGTCTACAACGACGACGCCGATGTCCACGCGCTCGTCGAAGCGATGCGCGAGATCACCGCGCGGACGCGGCGGGCGGCGCCGCGGATCCCGGCGCCGGCCGAGCCCGATCCGATCATCTCGGTGCTGGCCAACGGAAAACGCGCGGTCGCCCGGCCCGCGCCGGACGTGCTCGACGCCGTCGTCGTCGGCCTCGGCGTGCACGGCCGCGCGACGCTGCACGAGCTGGCGCGGCGCGGGCTGCGGGTGACCGGGGTGGAACGGTTCCGGCTCGGCCACGACCGCGGCTCGTCGCACGGCGCGACCAGGATGATCCGCCGGGCCTACCCGGACCCGGTCTGGGACCCGCTGGTGGACGAGGCCTACGAGGGGTGGGCCCGGCTGAGCCGGGACGCCTCGACGTCCTTGGTCCGGACCACTGGCGGGATCTACGCCCGGCCGCCCGGCGAGCCCGCGGGCCTGCGCGGTCCCGGCTGCGAGGACTTGACGGCCGCCGGGGCCGCACGCGTCGCGCCGGCGCTGCGGCTGACCGAGGGCTGGACAGCTGTCCATGACCCCGCGGCCGGGGTGATCGACGCCGAGGCCGCGCTGCGGGCGCAGCTCCGGCTGGCCGTCGCGGCCGGTGCCCGGGTGCGCGAACGTGAGCCGGTGCTCGGCTGGCAGCGCGAGGGCGAACTGATCGCCGTGCACACCCCGCGGGCGCGGCTGCTCACCCGCGCGCTGGTCGTGTGCGCGGGACCGTGGATCGGGAGCCTGCTCCCCGGTTTCGCGGGCGAACTGACCCCGATCCGCATCGTGAACGCGTATTTCCCCGCCGCCACAACGGATTTGTTCGGGCCGCCGAGGCTGGGCTGCTTCTCCGCGGAGCTGCCGGAGGGGCTCGCCTACGGCATCCCCGCGCTCGACGGCCGGGGTGTGAAGATCGGGCTCGACACCGGGCCCGCGATCGACCCCGACGTCCCGGCGGAGCCCGCCACGGCGGCCGAACTGGCGCTGCTGGAAGGCATCGCGGCGCGGCTGCTGCCCGGCGCGGGCCGGGTGGGGGAGAGCCTCGTGTGCCGCTACACGATGACGGGCGACCGGCGGTTCCTCGTCGGCCCCGTCGACGGGCAGCCCGGCGTGTTCGTGGCGAGCGCGTGCTCCGGGCACGGGTTCAAGTTCGCCCCGGCGCTCGGCGCCGCGCTGGCCGACCTCGTCCTCGGCCGCCCGCGTGAGGATCTCGCGTTCCTGTCCCCGGCGCGGCTGTCCGAGCGGGATCCGGTGTGAGGGCGTCAGGGGCGGAACACGGTGCGGGACCGGCGTTCGTACCAGGCCGCGAGGTGCTCGCCGGACGAGATGATGTGCGTGTGCATCGCCTCCCGCGCGCGAGCGGCGTCGCCGGCGTCCAGCGCCGCGATGATCTCGTCGTGCTGGGCCACGTTCTCGTGGCGGTGCCGTTCGCTGCCGGCGAGCACGAGCGAGGAAACGTTGCGGGGGAAGCTTTCGTTGATACGCGAGACCATCGACGTCAGCCACCCGTTGCCCGCGGCTTCGGAGATGACGGTGTGGAACGAGTCGTTGGCCGCCTGGGTTTCCGGCGAGCTTTCGCCCGTCGTGCCGGCCAGTGCCGCGCGGAGCACGGAGTTCGCGTCGGTGAGGGTGCCCAGCTGGCTGCGGCTGATGCGGCCGGCGGCGCGCCGCGCGGCCATGCCCTCCAGCTCCGCGCGCACCTCGTAGGCCTCACGCACTTCCCACGGCGTCGGTACGCGGATGACCGCGCCCCGGTTGGGCAGCACCTCGATGAGCCCGCCGTTCTGCAGCTGCCGCAACGCTTCCCGTACCGGGGTGCGGCTGACGCCGAACTCTTCCGCGAGCGAGGCCTGCCGCAACGGCGCCCCGATCGCGAACTCGCCGCTCATGATCCGCGCGCGGATGCTGGCGGCGATCTCGTCGACGAGGGATTCATCGGACTCGGGGGACGGCATCTGAACGCGACCAGCCCTTCCGTGTTCGGCGGCCCCAGCGCTTGCTGGATCCAAAATGTGTCAGTTCGTATCCAATCAGGAGGATAGCCCGTGTACCTCGATCCTGAGAAGGCCATCGACATCTCGTTGCCGATCCACCCGGGAATGCTGCACTGGGGACGGCGCCCCGAGATCGAGGTCGTCGAGTCCCGTTCGGCCGGGCAGCCCTCCAACGTGAGCCGCTGGCGGATCGGCGCCCACACCGGCACGCACATCGACGCTCCCGGCCATTTCGTGGACGGCGGGAAAACGGTGGACCAGGTGGAGTCCTCCGCGCTGATGGGCCCGGCGCGCGTGCTGGACCTGACCGGCGTACCGCACGCGATCACCGCCGCCGACCTGGAACGGGCCGGGCTGGGTGACGAAGGCAGGGTACTGCTCAAGACCTCGAACTCCGCGACGGTCCTGCGCTCGCCGTGGAAGAGCCCGCACTGGGTCGGGCTGGCGCCGGACGGGGCGGCCCTGCTGATCGAGGCGGGGGTGCGGATGGCGGGCATCGACTACCTGTCCATCGAGGACACCGACCACACGACGAACTGGGAGACCCACCAGCTGCTGTGCGAGGCCGGCGTGCTCATCCTCGAAGTGGCCGACCTGCTCACCGTCGAGCCCGGCCGCTACTGGCAGCTCACCCAGCCTATCCCGCTGCAGGGCGCCGAAGCCGCGCCCGCGCCGACGCTGTTGTTCCCGGCGGACTCGTGAACGAGGTCGCCATCGCGGCGCCGCACACCGAAGCGGTGCGGGCCGCGGAACTCGCCGTCGCGGCAGGGGGCAACGCGGTGGACGCGGCGCTCGCGGCGGCGGCGGCGCTGACCGTCGTGTACCCGCACCAGTGCTCCCTCGGCGGTGATCTCGTCGCGCTGGTGCACCGGCCGGACGCCACCGTGCGCTCGGTGCTGTCGATCGGCGCGGCCGCGGCGACCGCAGACGCCGACGCGGTCCGCGCACGGTATTCGCGAATGCCGGGCCAGGGCGCGGAAAGCGTTACGGTGCCCGGAGTAGTCGCGGGGTGGCAGGCACTCGCGTCGTACGGGCGGCTGACGTTGGCACCTCCGTTGCGGCACGCGGCCGCACTCGCGCGAGGGGGCGTCGCCGTGTCGCCGGGACTGGCGCACGCGATCACCTCCCGGCGGGACGCCGTGCTGGCCGATCCGGGCCTGCGCGAGCTGCTCACGACGGACGGCACGCCGCGCACGCGAATGCACCAGCCACGACTGGCCGCCACCCTCGACGCGCTCGCCGACGACCCGTCCGCGTTCTACCGCGGGTACCTCGCCCAGCAGCTCACGGATTTCCTGCGGCACGGCGGAAGTACACTGTCCACATCGGACTTCTCCGCGCATCGGGCGGAGACGGCGGACCCGCTCGTGCTCGATCTCCCGGCGGGCCGCTGGTACGCGGCGCCGCCCCCGAGCCAGGGCGTGGTGCTGCTCGCCGTGCTGGCCGGGATGGCGGAGACCGAGTTGGTCGAGCTGTGTCGTCGCGCCGCCGCCACCAGGGACCGCCTGCTCGGCGACCCGCACGCCGGTCCCGTCGACGTGGAAGCGTTGCTGCGCGCCGAAATCCCCGCGCCGACCACGTCCGCCGTCCGGACGGCCGGGGACACCGTGGCCGTGACCGCGGTCGGTCGCGACGGGCTCGCGGTGTCCCTGATCCAGAGCGTCTACCAGTCGTTCGGCTCCGGGCTGCTCGAACCGGAGACCGGGATCGTCCTGCACAACCGGGCCTCGGCGTTCAGCCTCGAACCCGGACATCCCGCCGAGTTCGGCCCTGGCCGCCGCCCGCCGCACACGCTGTGCCCGGTGCTCGGGCGCTCCACCGGGATCCTCCTCGCGGCCGGATGCCAGGGCGGTCGCGCACAGCCGCAGATCCTCGCCCAGACCGTGCCCGCCTTGCTCGACGCGGGCACGGCCCCGGCGTCCGTGCTGGCACGCCCACGCTGGGTCGTCGGCGCGCGAGATCTCGGCCACGAGCACGAAACCGTCGTCGCCGAGCCAGGTGCCCGGCCCGAGGTACCGGCCGGCATCCCCGTCGTCCGCACCGGCGGACCGGTGGACGAGGCCGGGCACGTCCAGATCGCCCGCCTGGCGGGCCCGCGGCTCGACGCCGCGTCCGATCCCCGTGCCGACGGCGCCGCCGTCGTGCTCGGCAGCCACGAGGAGGACCGATCGTGAGCACCCTGGCGCCACTGGGCACCGAGGCCCCGCCGCATCCGCTCGACCCGCTGACCCCGGCAGAGCTGACCGCCGCCGTCGCGGCTGTCCGCGACAGCGGGAAAGTCGGGCCCGGCGCCCGGTTCTGGGGTGTGACCCTCGACGAGCACCACGCGCGCGGCGGCCCGGACGGGCGCCTGGCCCGCGTCGTGGTGCTCGACCCGGACGCCCACCAGGCGTTCGAGGTCGACGTGACGCTCGGTGAATCCGCGCGTGCCACGGCCTGGCGTGAGCTCGACCCCCGAAACCCCGGTATGACTTCGGAAGAAGCCCGTACCGCAGCTGCCGCCTGCCGTGAGGACCCGGAGTTCCGCGCTGTGCTGGCGCGGCGCGGAATCACCGACATGTCGCTGGTGATGATCGATCCGGAGTCGATCGGCGGGTTCGAGCCGCCCGAGTATGCGGGCCGCCGGCTCACCTGGGGCAGTGTCTGGCTCAAGACCACGCCCGGGGACAACCACTACGCGCGTCCCGTGCAGGGAGTCGTGCCGATCATCGACATGGAGCGCATGGAGGTGCTGCGCGTCGAGGACCACGGTGAGACGCCGCTCGCGGCCGAGGCGGGGGACTTCACCACCGCCCGCGAGCCACGTCCCGGGCTGCGGCCGCTCGAGGTCGTGCAGCAGGCCGGGCCGAGCTTTTCCGTGCGGGGCAACGAAGTGCGGTGGCAGAACTGGTCGTTCCGGGTCGGCTTCACCCACCGGGAAGGCTTGGTGCTGCACGAGCTGGCATTCTCGGGCAGGCCCGTCGTGCGCCGCGCCGCGGTCAACGAGATGTACGTGCCCTACTTCGACACCAGCGCCACCCAGTACCGCAAGAACTTCTTCGACTGGGGCGAGTACGGCGGCGGGCCGCTGACCAACTCGCTCGAGCTCGGCTGCGACTGCCTCGGCGTCATCCACTACTTCGACGCCGCGGTGATCGGCGGCGACGGGGAGCCCCGCGTCATCCCGAACGCGATCTGCCTGCACGAGGAGGACGACGGCATCCTCTGGAAACACCACGACGGACGCCGCGGCACCACCGAGGTGCGCCGTTCCCGGAAACTGATCGTGTCCAGCTCCGTCACCGTCGCCAACTACGACTACGGGTTCTACTGGTCGCTGCACCAGGACGGCTCGCTCGAGCTGGAGATCAAGATGACCGGCATCCTCTCGGCCACCGGGATCGCCGACGGCGAGGACCCGCCCTACGCGCGCAAGGTCGCGCCCAACGTGGCCGTCACCAACCACCAGCACTACTTCTCGGTGCGGCTGGACATGGCCGTCGACGGGCCCCGCACCCGGTTGTCGGAAGTTTTCGTGACACCGGAGGAGGATCCTGCGCTCGACCCGTACGGCAACGCCGTCCGCACCGGCGTCCGCTCGATTCTGCGGGAGAGCGAAGCCGCGCTGGGCACCGACCCGGCCCGCGCGCTGCACTGGCGCGTGGAGAGCGCCGACCGCACGAACCGGATGGGCGAGCCGACCGCGTACCGGCTTTTCGTCGACAGCACCGCGCGGCTGCCGGTGCGCGAGGACAGCGTGTGCGCGCGACGCGCGCCGTTCGTCGGCAAAGCCTTGTGGGCCACGGAATACGACCCGGCTCGCCGCTTCGTCGGTGGCGAGTACCCGAACCAGGCCGAGCCCGGATCCGACGGTGTGCAGGTGTGGCAGCGGGAGGACCGCTCGCTGGACGGGACGGAAATGGTGCTGTGGGCCACCGTCGGGTCGCATCACTTCCCGCGGCCCGAGGACTGGCCGGTGATGCCGGTCGCGAAGGCACGCCTGCGGCTCGAACCGGACGGCTTCTTCGACCGCAACCCCGCGCTCGACGTCCCGCCACCGGTCAGCTGTCACGCCGAGACCGATCACTGCCACTGAAGGAGATCCCGTGCTTTCCCGCGAGGACAACGAACTGGTGACCCGCACCGGCCCGGGCACGCCGGCGGGCGGGCTGCTGCGCGCCTACTGGCAGCCGGCCGCGCTGGTCTCCGAGATGCCGCCGGACCGGCCGGTGAAGGCGCTGCGCCTGCTGGGTGAGGACCTCGTCCTGTACAAAAAGGACAGTGGTGGCTGGGCGCTGGTCAGCCGGTTCTGCGCGCACCGCGGCGTGGACCTGTCGTTCGGCAGGCTGGAGGACGGCGGGCTGCGCTGTCTCTACCACGGCTGGCTCTACGGCTCCGACGGCCGCTGTCTCGAACAGCCCGCGGAACCCGAGCACAGCCGGTTCCACGAGAAGGTCCGCATCGCGGCGTACCCGTGCGAGGAGCGCAACGGCATCGTGTTCGCCTACCTCGGCGGCGGTACCCCGCCGGAATTTCCCGCCTATGACTGCTTTCTCGCCCCGGAGGAGTACACCTTCGCGTTCAAGGGCTTGTGGGAGTGCAACTGGCTGCAGGGCGTGGAGGGTGGCATCGACCCGAGCCACGTGTCGTTCCTGCACCGCTTCCTCGACGAGGACCCGCGGGAGACCTATGGGCAGCAGTTCGCCGAGGAGGTGGCCGGCACCGGGGAGACCTTGTCCAGCCTCGTCGGCCGCAGCTACCGCCCGGACATCGAGGTGGAGCCGGCCGAGCACGGGCTGCGGGTGTTCGCGGTGCGGACGCTGACCGAAACCCTCAACCACGTGCGCGTGACCAACCTCTTGTTCCCCAACGCCTTCGTCGTCCCGTTCGGCAATGACCGGGCGTTCTGCCAGTGGCACGTCCCGGTCGACGACGAGAACCACCACTGGTTCATGATCCTCTACGACTTCCGCGCGCCCACCGACCAGGAAACCCTGCTGCGCCAGCGCCTTCCCGGGGTGACGCTGCCGGACTACCGACCGGTCCGCAACCGGGACAACGACTGGGGCTTCGACCCCGCCGAACAGCGATCGGCCACCTACACCGGAATGGGGCTGGACATCAACGTGCACGACCAGTGGGCCGTCGAGAGCATGGGCCGCGTTCAGGACCGCACCGTCGAGCGGCTCGGGGTGTCCGACCGGGCGGTGACCGCGAACCGGCGGCTGCTGCTGCGTTCGATCGCGGCGCACGCCTCCGGCAGGCCGTTGCCAGGGCGGGGGAGCGGGCTGCGCGGTCCACTGGCCGTGGACACCACTGCCCCCGCCGCGAACTGGCAGGAACACTGGCGCGAAGCCGAAGCCAAGCGCCGCACGGAATCCCCGTGGGCCGGGCAGGCGTGATGACGACGCGATCGGTCGACGAGCGCCCGAAGTCCGGCGGCGGTGGCGGCGCGGCGGCCCGCCCGATGCTGGCGGCGGATCGCGGCGGGTTCGTCGAGCGGCACGGGCTTTGGAGCGACGAGCAGTACGCCGCGGCCGCGCAGCTGCGCCGGGTCATGGACGAGCAGGGCATCGAGTTGGTGCGACTGTCCTTCTGCGACCAGCACGGTGTGCTGCGGGGCAAGACGTTGACCCGCGACGCGCTCGCCGCGGCCCTGCGGAACGGCTGCACGGCGCCATCCTCGTTGCTGCTCAAGGACACTTCCGGCAAGTCCGTGTTCCCGGTGTTCACCCCGGGGGCGGGGCTCGGGATCGACGGGCTGGCCTTCGCGGGGGACGTCGTGCTCGTGCCGGATCCCTCGACGTTCCGTGTCCTGCCGTGGGCGCCGCGCACAGGCTGGTTGTTGTGCGATCTGCGGTTCCCCGGCGGTGACCCGGTTCCGGTGTCCACAAGGGACATTTGCGGCCGGGTGCTCGGTGGACTCGCCGGGCTCGGCTACGCGGCGAAAATCGGTGTGGAGCTCGAGTTCCACGTGTTCCACGCGGACGGCGCGGCCACGACCGGCGGCGGGCAACTGCTGCACGAGGAGGAACTGGACTCGGTCGACGAGGTCGTGCAGCTGCTGCAGGACGCGCTGACCGGACTGGACCTGCCGTTGCGTTCGATCGAGCTGGAGTTCGGGCCGAACCAGCTGGAGGTCACCCTCGCCCCGCTGACCGGTCTCGCCGCCGCGGACGCGGTCGTGCTGTGCCGCAGCGCGATCCGCCAGGTCTGCCGCAGGCACGGCTACCACGCGACGTTCATGAGCCGTCCGCTCGGCGCGGCCAGCGCTTCGGCCGGCTGGCATCTGCACCAGTCGCTGGTGGACGTGGGGAGCGGCGTCAACGCGTTCACGCCGGAGGAGCCGGGAAAGCCGTTGTCGGACACCGGTCGGCACTACCTGGGCGGCCTGCTCCGGCACGCCGCCGCCGCGGCGGCCTTCGCGACGCCCACCGTCAACGGGTACAAGCGATACCAGCCCTACTCGCTGGCACCGGACCGGATCGTGTGGGGCGCGGACAACAAGGGCGCGATGGTCCGCGCGGTCGGCGGCCACGGCGATCCGGCGACACGGCTGGAGAACCGGTCAGGCGAGCCTGCCGCGAACCCGTACCTGTACCTCGCCTCGCAACTCGCCGCCGGGCTGGACGGCATCGGGTCGGCAGCCGAACCAGGCCCGCCGACCACGACTCCGTACGACGGCGAAGCCCAGCGGCTCCCCGCGAGTCTCGCCGCCGCCCTCGACGCCCTCGACGCTGACCCACTGTTCGCCGACGCCTTCGGCCGCGAGGTGATCGACTGGTACGTGACGCTGAAACGGTCCGAGTGGCAGCGCTATCTGAACGAGGTGTCGGAGTGGGAGCAGCGGGAGTACTTCGGATTTCTCTGATGGACCGGGTGGCTACTTTCCCGCGTGCGCGGCGAAGAACTGGGTGAGCATCAGCCGCGCCTGGGCGAGGACGGTGGGGTCGCCGTCTTCGTCGTCGGTGAAGGCGTATTGGGCCAGCCGTTCGAGTGCGTGGAGGGCGACGCTGCAGTGCAGCCGGGTCAGTCCGTCGAACTTCGGGGCGTGCCGCTGGAACTGGGCGAGTACGCGGCCGGCCCAGTCTTCGATGCAGAGCTCGTCGAGGGTGCGGACACGCTGGGTGAGGTTCTGCCGCACCCAGAGCTCACGCACCAGGGGCGTGCGGTGTTCGTCGGCGTAGTAGTCGACCAGGACGTCGACGACCTCGTTCCACCGCCGCCCCCGGCGGGCGTCGAGCGCCTGCTGGAACGTCTCCGTGGAATTCTTCATCTGCCGGTAACAAAGCTCGTCGAGCACGTGCTCGGGTGATTCGAAGAAGGTGTAGAACGAGCCGCGGCTGACGCCCGCCTTCTCCAGCAGCAGGGTCGGCGAACCGACGATCGCTTCGAAACCGACGTCCTCCACGAGCCCGGCGGCTGTCTCGAGTATCTGCTCCACGACCGCCCGCGAACGCTCTTGAACAGGCTGTTTGCGCAGGCCGCCGTCGACTCGTTCGTGCCAGACGAGGTCGGCCGTCCGAGACCTGGACCGTGGCACCGGCGCTCCTTCTCTCCCCGGCCGTCGACCGGCCGGCATCCCCGATTTGCCGGAGTTTACCCACGCGTCGCACGAGCGGGTGCCGGGCCGCGTCGTCCGCTGGGGCGGTGGACACGCGATGAGCCGTGTATTAACCTACCCAAATCGCGACTCCGGTCGCGTCTCAAATCCCGATTCAAGTCAGATTCCACGCATGACAAGGGTGGCGGCATGATCGGAACACAACCCCCACACGAGTCCACCGAAACCCCCGGCACCGCGAGAGCACTGACCGTCGCCATCGTCGGCAGCGGTCCCGCCGGGTGCTACACCGGTCAGTTCCTGGCCAAAAGCCTGCCGGGCGCGGAGATCACCGTCTTCGAGTCACTGCCCGCGCCCTACGGGCTCGTCCGTTACGGCGTGGCCGCCGACCATCAGGGCACCAAAGGCGTGGCCCGGCAGTTCGACCGGCTGTTCACCCGTGACGGCGTGCGGTTCGTGGGCAACGTGACGGTGGGCCGGGATGTCGAATTCGCCCGTATCGCCGCGAATTTCGACGTCGTGGTGCTGGCGACCGGGCTTCCGGGTGACCGCGAGCTCGACGTGCCGCGGGATCCACGCGCACAAGTGGTCGGCGCGGGGACTCTGCTGCGTGCCCTGAACGGCTTTCCCCGCGACCGGATCCGTCCTTGCGCGCCACTGGGGCCGGACGTGGTGGTGGTCGGCATGGGCAACGTCGCCGTCGACGTGCTCCGGTTGCTGGCCAAGGACACCGGGGACTTCGCGGGGACCGACATCGACGACGAAATGCTCCGGCGGCTGCGTCCCGCGCCGCCGAGCACCATCGCCGCGCTCGCGAGATCCGGGGCGCCGCGGTCGAAATGCGACGCCGCGATGCTCCGTGAGCTGGTGAGTCTGCCCGGCATCGGCATCACGGTGTCCGGAATGGACGAACGGGACGAGGGCCCCGTGGTGGACGTGCTGCGCCCGTTCGTGAGCACACCACGGGGCGAGGGTGGCCGCACGAGGGTGACGTTCCACTTCGGACTGGAACCTGAACGGATCACCAGCCGGGAAGGCCGCACCGTGCTCACTGCGCGAGACCGGAACGCGGCCCGGCAAGAGTTCGTCGCGGACACCGTCGTCACCGCGATCGGCTTCACCCACGGCGGCGCGGAGGACGAAACCGCCCCGCGGCACGACTGGTCCGGCGACCACGTCTATCGCGTGGGCTGGTTCAGCAGGGGAGCGCAGGGCACGATCGCCCGCAACCGCAAGGACGCGCAGCAGGTCGCCCGGCGCATCGCCGACGATGTCGCCGCCGGCCGGATCAGGCCGGCGAAGGACGGATTCCGTGCGGTGGCGGGCCCGCTCGCCGATCGAATGGTCGGTTTCGAAGCGTGGCAACGGATCGAGGCCGCGGAACACCGTTCGGCGCTGCCGGGCCGGTGCCGCCGGAAGATCACCGACCTCGGGCACATGCTGGCCGTCGCCACGGGGCTGGACGAGCACGAAAGAAAGGAACTCGCGTGAACAAGCTCAGTATCCTTTTCGGCACCGAGACGGGAAACGCCGAAATGGTGGCTGAAGACGTCGCCGCCGCACTGGCGGAGCACGGGATCGAAACCGGCGTCACCAGCATGGAGGACTGCGCGGTGGACGAGCTCACCGGTGAGGACGTGGTTCTCCTCGTCGTCTCGACCTACGGAGAGGGCGAACTGCCCGAATCCGCGGCGCCCTTCTTCGAAGCGCTCGAACGAAGCGAACCGGACCTTTCCGCTCTGCGGTTCGCGGCGTTCGGGCTGGGGGACAGCACCTACGACACGTACAACAACGGAGTCGCCACCTTGATCGCGAAGTTCACCGCGCTCGGTGCCACGCAGATCGGCGCCACCGGCTACCACGACGCGGACAGCGGGCTGAACCCGTCCGATGTCGCGATCGACTGGGCCGGCACGGTTTTCGCGCCGGTCGCGCCGGCCTGACCGGCCGCGGAGAACACGACGTGCGCGGGGGGCGCACGGAATCCAGAATGTCCGAGCACTCACCCCGTTCCGGAGGCACCACCATGAGTGAAACCACCCCCTTCGTCAACCCGCCGGATGTCGCCGTCGCCGGAGACGGCGAGCCCCGGCACAGGCTCTCGGGCCGCATGGGCGTCGGCTCGCTGATGCTGACCGTGCTGGCCTTTTCCGCCCCGATCGCCGTTGTCGCCGGGTTCATTCCCTTCACCATCACCTATGGCGGTCAAGGGGCCACCTTCGCGTTCATTCTGACGACGGTGCTGTTGCTGTTGTTCGCCGTCGGGTACGTGACCATGGCGAAACGGATCCCGAAACCGGGGTCGTTCTACGCCTTCATCAGCGCCGGCGTGGGAAAGGTGACCGGACTGGGCTCCGCCTTTCTCGCCGTCGTTTCCTATCTGCTGATGCTCGGCGGTTGTTTCGTGTTCATCGGGCTCACCGCGTCGGAACTCATTTCGAGCATGCACGGGCCGGAGACGCCGTGGTGGCTGTGGGGCGTCATCTCGTGGGTGCTCGTCAGCGTTCTCTGCTATTTCCACATCGAGGTGTCCGCGAAGGTGCTCAGCGTCGCCATGGTGCTCGAGGTGACGATCGCGATGATCTTCAACGTGGCCGTCGTACTGCACGGTGGCGGCCCGGACGGCTTCTCGGCCACGCCGCTGAACCCGGCCGCGCTCGGTGACGGGGACGTCGGGGTCACCATGCTCTTCGCGATCATGGTCTTCCTCGGGTTCGAGGCGACCGCGGTGTTCCGCGACGAGGTCCGGAGTCCGAACAAGACGGTGCCGAGGGCGACCTACGGTGCCGTGCTCTTCGTCGGAACCCTGTACACGGTTTCGTGTTACCTGCTCACCACCGCGTACGGCTCGGGCGCGGTCGACGCGGCGACGAACGATCCCAAAATGATGTTCCCTGCCGCCATCGGGCAGTTCGTGGCGCCGTTCTTCACCCAGCTGACGTTCATGATGATCATCACGTCGGAGTTCGCCGCCGCGATCTCGGTGCACAACGTGGTCGCGCGCTACGTCTACAACCTCGGCTGCGACCGGGCGCTGCCCACCTTCGTCGCCCAGGTGCACCCGCGGCACGGGTCGCCGGCCCGCGCCTCGACGGTCGCCGCGGTCGTCATCGCGCTGATCCTGCTGCCGCTGGGGCTCGCCAACCCGTCGGGCGAGGGGCTGGATGCCCAGCTGTTCGGTCTCGCCACCGTGGGAATCCTGGTCCTCATGGCCTCGGTCAGCGTCTCGGTGATCGTCTGGTTCGCCCGCAAGGGAATCCGGCCCGGGGACAACAGGTTCAAATGCTTCGTCGCGCCGGCCGTCGCGACCGTGGCACTCGGGGCGACCGTGGTGCTCGCCGTCTGGCACTTCGATCTGGTGGTCGGCGGCGCGCCGGGACAGAACCTCGTGCTGCTCACCGTGCTCGCCGTCTCCGCACTCGTGGGCGCGGGATTCGCGCTCTACCTCCGCTCCGCCCGGCCGCGGGTCTACGCGGGCCTCGGCCGCGCGTCCGACTAGGGATTGTTTTGGGCCACAGGAAAGGAAAACCGAGATGGAAGCGCTTACCCACGGTGCCACGACGGACTGTCCCGAGGCCACCGAGTACCTGCCTTGGACCGATCCGCGGTTCCGGGCCGACCCCTATCCCTTCTACGCCAGGGCGCTCGCCGAAGCGCCCGTGCTGCGGGACGACTTCGACGGCAGCTACGTACTGACCAAGTACGAGGACCTCATGCACTACGGCCGCCTGCCCTCGGTGCGGATCGCGCCCGAGTGGGAGAAGGCGGGTGCCTGGCGGGTGTTGCGGGACATGGCGCTGGGCAACGACGAACCCGCGCACACGCGCCTGCGCCGCCAGACGAACAAGTGGTTCACCCCCAAGCGCGTGCGGGAGTGGGCCGCCGTGACGGCGGACATCGCCGACCGCGTCCTGGACCGGATCGGCCCGGACGGGCTCGTCGACGGTTCCGCGCTCGCGGTGGAGGTGGCGCACCGCGTGGTCTGCGAGGTCATGCAGGTCGAGGCGGACGGCGTCGAAGAAGTACGGGCGACGATGCGGCGGGCGATGCTGATCCTCAGCGCGCGCCCCACTCCCGAGGACCACGCCGACGCCGAGCTGGCGATGCGGGAAATGCTTCGCGGCTCGGCAGCCCTGCTCGACTACAAGCGCGCGAATCCCGGCGACGGGCTGCTGGACTCCTTGCTGGCCGCACAGGACCGCGGCGAGATGAGCGCGTCGGAAGTGCTGATGACCACGCTCTTCTTCTACGTCGTCGGGCATATGGACGCCGGCTACCTGATGGCCTCGGGGCTGCACCTGTTCACCCGCCGGCCCGAGCTGTTCGAGCGGTTTCGCGCCGATCCCGGGGTGCGGGAGGCCATGGTCATCGAACTCGCCCGCTATGACGCGCCGGAACCGGTCATCACCCGCACCACCACCGAGGACCTCGTCATCCGCGGTGTCCACGTGCCGGCCGGCCGGTCGCTGCGGCTGATGACCGGTGCCGCCAACCACGATCCGGACGTGTTCGACAACCCGGACGAGTTCGACTTCACGCGGCCGCCGGAGCAGAGCCGGAACCTGACCTTCAGCTTCGGCAACCACGGCTGCCAGGGCCGGCTGCTCGCGGAGGCCGAGATCCGCGTGGTGTGGGAGCGGATCGCCGCCCGGTACTCGCGCATCGAGCTGGCCGCCGAACCCGTCCTCAGGAACACCGACGCCTCCCGTCACTACTACGAGCTTCCCCTGCGACTGCACCGTTGACCGAGAAAGGACGCAAGATGACCTCGACCGAACCTGTGCCGACCGTGATCGTCTCCGACGCGCGTGCCATCGAATTGGAGGACTGGGGCCCGCTCGCCGAAGCGACCGGCGAACCGATGCGCCAATGGGGCAAGAAGCTCTGGACCGGCGAAGGCGTGGTGGAAGCCGGGCTCTGGGAGTGCGAGCCCGGGCCGTCCCGGTGGCTTTTCGAGACCAACGAGTCCATCACCGTGATCTCGGGCCGGATGACCGTCACCGAAGACGGCGGCGAGCCGCGCGAGGTCAAGGCGGGCGACAGCGCGGTGTTCCCGCGCGACTGGTCGGGAACCTGGGAAATCCACGAAACGGTCTTCAAGTTCTACACCGCGTTCTGACCACAAAGGAGTGTCGATGACCGCGAAACTGCGCACCGTGCTCGGCGACGTCGACCCCGCCGGCATGGGGGCCACGCTGCCGCACGAGCACATCTTCGGCGACGTGGAAATGTACTGGTACCCCGGCGGCGACCCGCGCGCCGAGAGCGACCCCGATTCGGTGCCGAGGCTGGACAATCTCTGGCACTGGCGCGAAAACCCGGTCGCCAACCGGGGCAACCTGCACATGGGCGACGAGCGGGACGGCATCGACGAGGTCGGCGTCCTGCCGGAGCTGGGGGTGCGCACGCTCGTGAACCTGTCCCCGATCGGCATGGGCCGCAACGCCGCTGGTCTCCGGCAGGTCTCCGAGGCGACCGGCGTGCACATCGTGGCGGGATCGGCCTACTACGTGGCCGAAAGCTGGCCGGAGGAGCGGCGGTCGATGACCGAAACCCAGCTGGCCGAGGAGATCGTGCACGAGATCACCGTCGGGATGGAGGGCACCGGCATCCGCGCGGGAATCGTCGGTGAGGTCGGGTTGTCGTGGCCGCTCGACCCGCTCGAGGAGCGTTCACTGGCGGCGAGCGTGCGGGCGCACCGGGAGACCGGCGCCGCGCTGTCCATCCACAACCCTTATTACGTGCCGGGGGCGGGCCCGCTGCGCGAGATCGGCAAGCGGATCGCCGGGCTCGGAGCCGACATGAGCCGCGTGATCATGGGGCACTGCGACGGGTTCGCCCGTGACCCCGAGTTCCTCGACATCGTCGCCGAGCTGGGTTGCTACGTGGAGCTGGACCTGTTCGGGTACTCGAGCGGATACGAGGCGGAGGTCGATTTCGTGTACCCGTCCGACGAGCTCCGTGTGAACACGATCCTCGCGCTCATCGAGGCGGGGCTCGCGGACCGGCTGCTGTTGTCGCACGACATCTGCTTCAAGACCAGCAGGCAGAAGTTCGGTGGCAGCGGTTACGGCTACATCCATCGCGTGATCGTCCCGTGGCTGCGGCGAAAGGGCGCCGGCGACGACGCGCTGCAGCAGATCCTGGTCCGCAACGCCCAGACCGTGCTGCCGATCGTCGAACCCGCGGCGTAACAAGGGAAACGACAGGGCCCCTCGCCACCCGGCGAGGGGCCCTTTGTATGCGCGCGACTTCTGGCGTCCGATGTGGACATACCCGAGGCGAGTGAGCAGCGGCGCGCCGAGAGTGTGCCAGCCGGTCGAGTCCCGGATATCCCGGCGCCGCCGGAAGAAGACGATGATGGCCGCACTGGTCAGCGTCATCAGCACCATGATGGAGAAGCCGCCGGTGCCGGTGAGCTGCGCGTCCTCTTCGTGGGGGACGAGAAGGAAACCGCCTGCGGTCGAGCGCGGGACAGGCGGTGACGAAACGGACTGAAGTTCGGTTTAGGAACGCGACTACAGTCGGGTATAGTGAGGGTAGCCGCGCTACGGCACCGTGTCTACGGCGACAGCGCGGTTCAGAACAGGGGGGCCGATGAGGCGGATGTCGCGCCAGACGACCGCGGCGGGCCGGCGTGACCCGCTCGCGGGCGGCCTGCGGAAGCTGCCGGTGCAGGAGCGGTCGCGGGCGATGGTGGCGCAGGTGCTGGAGACGGCGGCCGAGCTGGTCGAGAACCTCGGCTACGAGGCCGTGGTGGGGTCGCCCACCCTGTTGCTGGAGAAGTCGGGCGTCAGCCGGGGTTCCTTCTACGCGTTCTTCGAGTCGCCCGAACGCGTGCTCGAAGAGCTGTGCTACCGGCAGATACAGGCCTCGACGGAGGGACTCGAACGCGTCCTGCGTGCTCGTCCTGGCCGGCACTGGACCGAGATCGTCGACATCCTCATCGGCTACTACACCGACGAGCACCGCACCCCGCTGATCCGGGAACTGTGGGTGCGGCAGAACCTGACCGGGCGCATGCGCGCGCTCGACGAGATCTGCATCGACGAGTGGGCCGGCCACCTGCTGCGCGAGTTCCGCCGGCACGCACCCCTGTTCGCCGAACTCGAGCAGGCGCACGTCAGTGTGGCCCTCCACGCGATCGAACGGCTCTTCCAGTTCGCCTTCACCAGCGACGAAGACGGTGACCCGTTGATCATCGACCAGGCCGCCTTCATGCTCACGCAGTTCTTCGCCGCCCACGCGAACACCTGAGCCGCGGTTTTCGCGACAGATGACGTGAGGAGTCGTCCATGGTTCAGCCTACTCAGTCCGGCTCGCGGGCTCTCGTGCTCGGCGGGGGAGGTGTGACGGGTATTGCCTGGGAGGTCGGTGTCCTGGCGGGGCTCAGCTCCCAGGGGATCGATTGGAGCAAAGCCACCTCGGTCATCGGCACCTCGGCGGGCTCGTTCGTCGGGACAGCCGTCGCCGCCGGGTACGACCTGGAGTGGCTGTTCGCCGCTCAGCTGGTGCCGGACGAGAACGAGGTGGACGTCAAGGCGTCCGAAGACACGATGGCCGCGTGGTGGGCGGCCCTCGCCGAAGGAGGCGACGATCCGCGCCAGGTCGGCGCTGCCATGGGGCGGATCGCCAAGGCGGCCCCCGAGCCCGTGCCCGCGGCCACCCGCCGCCGGGTCGTGGGTTCCCGTCTGGTCACCGCCGAGTGGCCGAACGGGTTGAAGGTCACCGCCATCGACGCCGACACGGGCGGACTCAAAGTCTTCGACCAGCACTCGGGCGTGCCGCTGATCGACGCCGTCTCCGCCAGCGGCGCGGTCCCCGGCGTGTGGCCACTCGAACACTTCCAGGGCCGGTCCTGGGTGGACGGTGGCATGGTGTCCACCACCAACGCACGCCAGGCCGAGGGCCACGACAGGATCGTGATCCTGGCACCGATGCCTTCGGGCTACGGGAAAATTCCCGGCGCGGCCGAGGATGCCGAGGTACTGGCCGAGCGGGCCGAGGTATGTCTCGTCGCTCCCGACGAACAGAGCGTCGAGGCGATCGGCCCCAACCCCTACGATCCCCAGCGCCGCAAGCCAGCGGCACAAGCCGGCCGTGCCCAGGGTGAGGCACTGGCCGGCAAGGTGTCGAAGGTGTGGAACCACTAGAGACCGGTGCTGAAGAAGACGTTCTTCAACTCCGTGTAGGCCTCCACGGCGTCCGGGCCGAGTTCGCGGCCAAGGCCGGACTGTTTGAAGCCACCGAAGGGCGTGCCGACCCGTACCGAGGTGTAGGAATTGACCGCCAGCGCGCCGGCGTCGACAGCGCGCGCGACACGCAGCGAGCGGGCCGCGTCGGTGGTCCAGATCGAACCGGCCAGGCCGTACACGGTGTCGTTGGCGCGGGCCACCGCCTCCTCTTCGGTGTCGAACGCCAGCACGGACACGACCGGGCCGAAGATCTCCTCGCGCGCGGCCGGGTGGTCGTCCTCGATGGGGTGCAACACCGTGGGCGGGAACCAGAACCCGGGGCCTCCCGGCGCGGAGCCACGGAACAGCACGGGCGCCCCGTCGACGTACTCCCGGACCCGGCCGGCCTGCTGCGCCGAGACGAGCGGTCCCATGTCCGTCTTCTCGTCCAGCGGGTCGCCGACGACGAGGTTCCCGACCACCTTCTCCAGTCTGTCCAGAAAGGACTCCAGCGCTGGCCGCTGCACGAACACCCGGGACCGGGCGCAGCAGTCCTGGCCGGAGTTGCCGAACACGGCACCGGTCAGCCCGGCCGCCGCCGCGTCCAGGTCGGCGTCCGCGAACACGAGCGAAGCGGACTTCCCGCCCAGTTCCAGCGTGACCCGCTTGATGTTCTCGGCCGCGCGCCGGGCGATGTCCTTGCCCACCACGGTCGAACCGGTGAAGGCGATCTTGCCGATGCGCGGGTGTTCGACCATCGCGCGGCCGAGGGTCCGGCCAGGGCCGACGACGACGGTGAGCAGCCCGTCCGGCAGACCGGCCGCGGTGGCGATCGCGGCGAGTTCGCGGGCGGTCAGCGGCGTCAGCTCGGCCGGTTTGAGCACAACGGCGTTGCCAGCGGCCAAGGCAGGCGCCACTTTCCACGACGCGATGGTGAGCGGAAAGTTCCACGGCGTGATCAGTCCGACCACGCCGATGGGCTCGCGGAACGTCATGTCGACCCCGCCGGCGACGGGAATCGTCTGCCCCAGCAAGCGTTCCGGTGCGGCGGCGTAGTAGCGGAAGGTGGCCGCGGCGCCCGCGACCGCACCCCGCGCGTCGGTGATCGGCATGCCGACGTTGCGGGATTCCAGCCGTGCCAGGCGTTCCGCGTGCGCGTCGATCTCGTTCGCGATCGCGTACAGGACTTGCGCGCGGTGCTGCGGCGACGTGGCGGCCCACTGTTTCTGCGCGGACGCCGCACCCTCCACAATGGAGTCCAGCTCGGCGGTTTCCGTTGTTTCCAGGGTGTCGAGCAGCTGCTCGGTGGCCGGCTCGAGGATGTCGAGAGTGGTCATGCGGGCTGGTCCTCCTTGTCCCGGGTCGCCGCGACGGCGACGAAACCGGTCAGTGCGTGGGGCAGGTGCTCGACCTCCGGATGCCATTGGACGCCGAGGGCGTACTGCCGCCCGGGGAACTCGATGGCCTCCGGGAGCCGGTCGGGGACCGACCAGGCGGTCACGACCGCGCCGGTCCCGACGGCGTCGATTCCCTGATGGTGATGGGAGTTCACGACCTGTAGCCCGCTGCCCGCGAGCTCCGCGGCGCGGGAGTGCGGGACGACGTCGACCTCGTGGAAGGTCGCGTCGTCCAGCCGTCCGGGGCTGCGCCGGTGTTCGGCGAACCCGGCGTCGGGCAGGTGCTGGTGCAGGGTGCCGCCCGCGGCGACGTTGAGGATCTGCATCCCGCGGCAGATCCCGAGAACGGGGAGGTCACGGGCCAGCGCTGCGCGTGCCAGCACGAGCTCGAAGGCGTCGCGTTCCGGCACGGTCGCTTCGGTCTTCACGGACTTGGCCGCCCCGTACGTTTCCGGTTCGAGGTCGACGCCGCCCATGAGCAGCAGGCCGTCGACGCGGTCCAGCAAGGGTTCGATGCCCGTGCCGGGGATCAGGCCGACCGGCAGGCCACCGGCGGACCGCACCTTGTCGAGGTACGTGCCGGGGAGGATCGCGGCGGGCTGCTCCCAGAACCCCCACCGGGCGGATTCGAAGGCGGCGCAGAGGCCGATGACGGGCGTCGTCATGGCGGTTCAGGCGATCTCGTCGGCGAACTTGTGCTCCGCCTCGGTCAGGCACCGGTCGACGATCTCGATCGCGCGTTCGGCCTCTTCCCGCGTCAGGACGAACGGCGGCGCCAGGTGCAGCACGTCCCACACTCGCGTCACGAGGCCCTCCTCCTGGGTGCGCAGGCCGAGGAACTTGATGAACGGGTGAGAGGTGCCCCAGGCCTCCCGGGTTTCCTTGTCCCGCACGAAATCGATGGCGCACAACAGGCCCTGACCGCCGCGCACGTCGCCGACCGTCGGGTGGCTGCGCAGCCCCTGCGCCAGCTCGAACAGGTACGTGCCCATCTCGGCCGACCGCTCGACGAGGCGTTCGCGCTCGAGGATCTCGATGTTCTTGAGCGCGCCCGCGGCCGCGACGGCGTGCCCGCCGAAGGTGATCAGGTGGTTCAGCGCGCGCCCGGACGGCCGGAAGTCGTCGAAAACGGACGATCGCACCGCGACCGCGGCGATCGGGGCGTAGCCGCTGGAAAGCCCCTTGGCCATGGTCATGATGTCCGGCACCACCCCGTAGTGCTCGGCGGCGAACAGCTTGCCGGTCCGGCCCCAGCCGGTGATCACCTCGTCCATGATGAGCAGCACGCCGTAGCGGTCACAGATTTCGCGCAGCATCCGCCAGTAGACGGGCCCTGGCAGGTGGGTCCCGTTGGCCACCGAGATGGGCTCGCCGATGACGGCCGCGACGTTTTCGGGCCCCTGGCTGAGGATCTCCTGCTCCACGTACTTCGCGCACATGATGTCACCGGCTTCGCCCGCCAGGCCGAAGTCGTTGCGGTAGTGGTTCGGCGACGGCACCTTGCTGACCCCGGCCATGAACGGCCCGAAGTAGTTCTCGCTGGCGCTGCCGGTCAGGCTCGCCGCGCCGAAAGTCGTGCCGTGGTAGGAACCCCTCCGCGCGATGACCTTGTAGCGCTTGCCGAAGCCGCGCATCACCTGCACCTGCTTCGCGATCTTCAGCGCGCTCTCCACCGCTTCGGAACCGCCGGAGCAGAGGAACACGCGGTCCAGGTCGCCCGGCGTCACCGAGCTGATCTTCTCGGCGAGCGTGATGGCCGCGGGGTTGGCCGCGTTGGACGCGGCGGTGTACGCGATCTTCTTGGCCTGTGCGGCCATCGCGTCGGCGATTTCCGTGCGCCCGTGGCCCGCGGCGACCACGAAGAGCCCGGCGAGGCCGTCGATGTAGGAGTGGCCGCGCACGTCGGTCAGCGTGGAGCCCCGGCCTTCGACGAAGACGCGGAGACCGCCGTGGGTCAGCTCGTCCCACTCGAGGTCGTTGCTGTGCAGCCACAGGTGCTCCAGCGCGGCGGACTCCAGTGGCTCCCGGTGCTGCGTCGCGGTCATCGGCCGGCTCCTTCGTGCGGGGGAAGTCGCTCCGAAATTGGAGCGTGTGACACTCCTTTTGTAAGCGAGCAGCGGTCAGGAAGTCAAGGCTGGTTTCTTGTGCGCCGAGGTCGCGTCTGTTAGAAAAGGATTCTGTTAGACTCCTTTAGTTCCGGCGACGAAGGGACCCGAGGCATGACCGCGCCCACCACGGCGGCCGGGCAGGCCGGCGAAATACCCGCCGGCACCCGGTCGCTCCTGCTGCTGTTCCCCGACCTCCAGGGCAACCTCCGCGGCAAGATGCTCGATCCCGCGCTCGTCGGCACCGCCCGCGCGCGGGCCGAGGGGCTGCCGACGACGGACCTGCTGCTCGCCGTCGACCCGCGTGACGAGCCGATCACCACTTTGTCGGCGATGGGGCTCAAGGGTGGCGCGAAGGACCTGTTGCTCAGGCCCGACTTCGCCACACTCCGTACCGTGCCGTGGTTTCCCGGCTGCCGACTCCTGCTGGGCGACCTGCACGAAGCCGACGGATTGCCGTGTGAGGTCAGTCCTCGACAGGTGCTGCGACGCGCGCTCGGCGCGCTGGCGGATCAGGGGCTGAGCCTGAAGGCGGCGTTCGAGTTCGAGTTCCGGCTGTTCCGCCAGGACAGCTGGGAGCCGGCCAGTACCGGGCTCAGCTACAGTCCTTCGACTCTGGCCGAGGTCGCCGGGTTCGTTGACACGCTCCGGCGTTACGCGGACGACCTCAGGCTGGGCCTGTGCGTCGTGCACACCGAAGGAGCACCCGGCCTCGTCGAGGTCAACGTCGATCCGCAGGACGGCCTGGCCGCGGCGGACACCGCCGCGCTTCTGCGGCTGGCTGCGGTCGAAGCGGCGCGGCAGCACGGCCTGCGAGCGAGCTTCCTGGCAAAACCCGTTGCGGGCGAAGAAGGTTCCAGCGCACACGTCCATTTCTCGTTGTGGGACGGGGACGGCACCAACGCGCTCGCCGGGGCCGCCGCGGATCCGGAGGACGAGTTCTACCGGCGCGCGGCCTGGGGTGTGCTGGCGAATCTTCCCGCGTCGAGCCTCGTGTACAACCCGAACATCAACTCCTACAAACGCCTCGTGCCCGGGTACTTCGCGCCCGTCACCGCCTCTTGCGGGGCCGACGACCGTTCGTTCGCGTTGCGTGCGCTGCTCCGCGGCCCGTCCGGGAGCCGGTTCGAGCTCCGCCGCCCAGGCGCGGACTGCAATCCCTATCTGACACTGGCGGCGATCGTGGCGTCCGTCTGCTTAGGACTGACGTCCGAGCAAGTTCCCTCGCGTGGGCAACTGGATGCACATGACGTGCCGTTACCGTCCAGTTTGGAGAGTGCCGTCACCGCGTTCCGCTCGCGCGACGCGGGGCTGGACAAGGTACTCGGCGCGGAGTTCTGCGAACACTACTTGCGCACCCGCGAATGGGAGCTGCACGCGTGGCAGAACACTGTCACCGACTGGGAACGGGAGCGTTATGCCTGACGTGGCGGTTGATAACATGCTGCGGTGCCCGAGCGTCCGGTGAACCGGCTGAGCGTCCTGGGGCGTGCGGCCGCGCTGCCGCCCCCCGAGGTCGATGCCAACCACTACGTGGCAGACCTCGTGCGTCGGGAGATCCGTCTTGGCCTGCTCCCGGCCGGTTCGGCGTTGCCCTCCGAGCGCGAACTCGCGGAAACGCTCGGGGTCGGGCGTACCCCGGTGCAGCTGGCTTTCCGGCAGCTGAGGTCGGAAGGGCTGATCGAACAGCGTCGCGGGCGCAACGGGGGAGCGTTCGTGCTCGGCGCGAGCGAGGACGAGCCGCGTTTCCACGACGTGATCGCCGAAGCGGTGCGAAACCGCGACGAGATCCGGCTGGCGATGGAATACCGGTGCCTGGTCGAGCCGGCCGCGGCGAGGCTGGCGAGCGAACGGCGCACCGCCGCGGAGCTGGAAACCCTGCGGGCGGCGCACGAATCCCTGCGGCAGGCGGAGGACGACCCATCGTTCATGCGGGACGACGCGGTGTTCCACCTCACCCTGGCCGCGGTCACCGCGAACCCGTTCCTGATCCGCGGTATCGAGGACTCCCGCCAGTGCTGTCATCCCGCGCTGGCGTTGCTTCCGGAAGGCGGCACCTTCCACGAGGCCACCATCTCGGAGCACCATGAAATCCTGGCGGCCGTGGAGTCCGGCGAGCCGGAAGCCGCGGAGCGTGCGATGAAAGTGCACGTCGAGCGGAGCATGTGGAGCGTGCAGAAGCTGCTCACGGCACTGACGAAACGGCGTCGTCCCGCAGCGCCGTGAGTCGCGGGCCGGTCGGGTTCAGAGCCTTCGCGCGGTGCGGAGGGCTTGGGAGTAGTAGCCGCCGTCGTCGAGGAGGGACGTGCCGCCCAGGTCGCCGAGGGTGGGCCCGTTGGCCTTGGCGCGGCTGGACATGAACCGGTGGTGGCCGGTGGAGTCGAGGCCGAGGTAGATGCCGGCGTGGTCGATCTGGTCGCCGAGGTACGGGTCGATGTTGAAGAAGACGAGATCTCCGGGCTGAAGCGCGTCGTAGTCGGTGGCGCGTACGTTCTGGTTGGGGATCACGGCGGTGCCTTGGCCGTATTCGGCGATGGCCCAGGCGCGGCGGGGGAGACCGGGGCCGGGAGTGTTGGTGCCGCGCAACGGAATCCCGGACCGGTAGCCGTACACCAGGCGGACGAAGCCGGAGCAGTCGATCATGCGGTACCGCGCCGGCTCGGCCTGCTGCGTCCGGGTGTCGGGGAAGTTCCAGTCCTCGCCGAGGTAGTCGTAGAAGTCCGACCGCTCGTCGCGGCCTTTGCCGGTGCCGATTTCCGGGCCGAAGGAGGCGTCACCGGCATAGGCGACGCCTTTGTCGTCGGTGCGGGTCGGGGCGCCGTCGAGGTAGTCGGTGGCGATGGCGAGGACGTCGGGGCGGGTGTTGGCCAGTTCAGTGTCGAGCCAGTTCGTGAACCACGACGCGTTCACCGACTGCGCTGTCCAGGCCTCGGGCGCGAGGCGGACCCAGGCGGTGGTGGTGACGGTCGCGGTGGAGAACCGGGGATCGGCGAAAGTGCGCTGAGGTCCTTTGAGGACAACGGTTTGCGAGCCGTCCGTGAAGGTGGCGAGCTCGGTGCCCGCGGCGTCGGTGACGACGGTGCGCGCGGGCTGCTCGCGCCGGGTGATCTTCAGTTCGGGGCTGCTCGCGGCGGGCTGGGCGACGACGGAGATCCGGCCGTCGTCGCTGCCCTGGGCGAAGTAGACGGCCGAGGCGCCGGAGCCGGCGATGACGGCGAGGACGATAGCGATGCGCACGGGCGCCGAGACGCGGCGGCGGGAACGGGGCACGGTTGCCTCACAGGAGCGGGACGAGCCCGGAGAGCACGCCGCTGGCGAGAACTCCGTAACTGGCTGCGGACACGGACGTGGTGGCGAGGACGGTGGCGCCGACGGGCTGGCGCACGAGCTGGTACGCGATCAGCCCCGGCACGACGAATCCGAGGGTCTGGTGCGCGAACAGCAGCGGATAGTCGCGCAGGATGACCAGGAACAGGGTGGTCTGCACGAGCACACCGAGCAGGACGACGGCGGCGAAGAGCCGTTTCCCGTACAGGATGGTGACCCGTTGCAGCAGCAGGGTTCCGCCGTAGGCGATGGCGGTGCTGAGCACGACGATCGCGGCGCGCCGGTAGTCCTCGAGGATCGTGAGCGCGAGCCAGCCCGGGGTGATCATGCCGCCGGGCGAGAGGTTGGACACGAGGTAGCAGCCCAGGGAGAACAGCAGGCCGACAGCGAGGCCGAGCGCCGCGGCCTGGGGTAGCAATTGTCCTTCGATCACCGTTGTCTCCGTGGTGGGGGCGCCTGCCGGCGGAACCGCAGGGTGGGCTGATCGGCCAGTGGCACGAGATTCGGCGGACGTCCGGCCGGTTTCGCGGGGAGCAGTTCACTGTCGGCGAGGTGCTCGAGCAGGAGTTCGCCTTGACCGTGGATGTTGCCGATGGCCACCAGCGACACCGGGCCGGTGGTGCCGTCCGTGATGGCGGCCAGGATCTCTTCGGGAGCGCGCTTTCCGCCGATATCGCGGACGCGGTCGGCGTGGCTCGCGGCGATCGCGACCCGCGCGCTGCGGGTGGGCTCGCCGATCAGCACGACCCGGTCGGGGTCGATGCGTTCGATGAGCGCCCCCATCTGGCCGTTGCGTTCGATGCGGTCGGGACGGCAGTTGATGACGACGTGCAGCGGCCGCCCGATCGCGCCCTGGTCGAGCAGCCGCTCGACGTTCATCAGCGTGGACTCGGGATCGTTGGCGGCGAACACGTTCGCGACCTGCACGCGCCGGCCGTCGACGAGGCGATGCTCGACCGAGAGCACGCCGGGGTCCGGCGGCGCGGCCCACATGCCTTCGAGCGCGAGATTCCGGTTGACGCCCAGCAGATCGGCGACCGCCAGCGCGATGGCGACGTTCTCCTTGAACGTGATCCACGCGAAGCCTGCCATCTCCTCGTCGGTGACGGAATCGGGGTCCACGACGAGAAGTTCGCAGTCGCGGAGCGCCGCTTCTTCTTCCAGGATGGCGAGCCGGTCGCGTTCGGCGGTCACGCAGATCCCGCCGACCGGCATCGAGCGCGAAAGGGAGCGGGCGACGTCGTCGAGGGTCGGGCCCATTTCGGCGAGATGGTCCTCCCGGACGTTGCACAGCACGCCGATGGTGGAGCGGATCAGCTTGGTCTGGTTGATTTCCTGCAGCTCGGGCATGACCGCCATGCACTCGATGACCAGCACGTCCGGGCGGTAGGCGCCGGCACGGCGCACGATGCCGATCTGCTCGACGACGTTGGCGATGCCGAACTTCCGGAACACCGGTTCCTCGGAGGCGTCCGGGTGGATGAACCGGGCCGCGGTGCCGGTGGTCTTCGCGACGGTGACGAGCCCGCCACCGCGTAACGCACCTGCGGTGAGCCGCGTGATGGAGCTCTTGCCGCGGATCCCGTTCACCAGGACCCGCTCGGGAATGGCGTGCAGGGTGCGCAAATGCCGTTTCTGCTCGACGATCCCGCCGGTCAGGAGCGCGAGGCAGCCGAGGAAGTACACGCAGTAGAGGTAGATCAACGCCTCAGAGTCCTTGCCTGGCCGGGGTTTCCCGCCTCGGCCGGGTGGGGCGCATACGGCGGGTGCGGTCGGTGGCGGCGCCGCGAGGGCGGCGGTCGCGGCCGAGCCGGCGTGCGTCGTCGAGCGCCTGGCGGCAGATGTCCAGGCAGCTGGCGATCGTGCCGATCTGGTCGGCGCGCTCCGGGTACACCACCTCCCCGCGCCCGTGCTCGCCCGCGACGCGAGTGGCGATCCGGGCCACGCGGCGCAATGGCACCACGACCACGAAGTAGTGCCAGCCGAACAACAGCGTGGCGATCCCGATGCCCAGCAACGCGACCAGCTGGGCCCCGCGGCGGATGTCGTTGCCCGCCAGCGGAAGTTCACCGGCTCGCTGATGTTGTACGACTGTCCACTTGAGACTCGACGAGTAGCTGCCGGTGAGCGGCTCGGCGGTGGCGACCGCGCGTGATCCGCCGACTTCGCCGACCAAACTGACCACCCGGTCGCGGGCCTGGGCGGCGGCCGTGCGCAGGACGGGTTCGTCGACTGCCTCGAACGCCAGGTAGCCGCGGGTGGACGCGATGGTGCGCCATCCGTCGTCGACCAGGCGCACCTGCCCGGTGCCGCGGTGCAGCAACGTGATCAGGTGGTCCACGTCGAGCTCGGCGACCAACCTGCTCTCCTGGCCCGCGACCGGCGCGCTGGCGTAGACGATGGGGAGCCTGCCGCTCGTGTTCTCCTGCTTCAGCCCGGGCTCGCCGGGGACGGGAGCCGTGCCGCGCATGGGATCCCGGCCGGCCTTGACCGTGACTTCGCCGGCGGAATCGACCAGATAGGCGCTGCGGTAGCGGGGATGCCCGGTGACCATCGCGTCGAGCATCGGCTGCAGCGCCGCGGGTTCACCGGTCGCGACGGCCGCGACGCCACGGATGTCGGCCACCGCGTCGTTGAGGCTGCGCTGGACTCCTTGTGTGGTGGCCGCGGTTTGCAGGCGTTCGGCGCGCAGCACGGACTCGGGCACCTCCGCGTCGGCGCCGCCGAACGCGAGCAGCATCCAGCCCGACCAGCCCAGGATTGCCGCGCTGGCAAGCACGACCGCCACGGTCGCCGGAAAACCCCTGCCGCTTTCACGGTGCTTGTCCTCGCTCGCGCGCAAGCGTGTGCGCAGTGCGTGCAGTGCCGCGGCGATGGTTCGGATCTCGCGCGGTCCGCCGTGGCGGAAGTCGGTTTCGAGTGAACCCGAGGCCACCGCGAGCGCGCTCGCGCGCAGCCGCCGGATGGGGACGACGAGAGCGCCGGACAACACCGTGGCCACGAACAACGTCACGCCGGCGAGCACGACGGCGGCCACGAGACCGGTCCACTGGGAGGGGATCACCTCGTCGGGCACGTGCATCAGCGTCGCCACACCCATGTCCAGCGGCGCCGAAAACCGGTCGGAAACGACTGGGGCGTAAGCGAGGAGCATGTCCGCGCCGACCGGCGTCGTGCCCTCGTTGTTCGCCGCCGCCGACCGCAGCGCCGATTGCAGGGCAGCCCGGTTCGACTCGCTCAACTTCGACGACGCCGCGCCGCGCGACAGCAGCACGGTGCCGGAGGTGTTGCCGAACGCCAGCGTCTCCCCGGCGTTCGAGTCGAGATCGACGTCCAACGGGCGGAGGTCCACTGCCGCGGCGAGCATACGTCCTTCGCCGGCCGGGACGGCCAGCAACACCGGCAGCCTGCCATCCGCCGCGAGCGGGACCAGCACCGGCCCGTCGAGCACCCCGGGCAGCGCCGACAACTGCAGCGGGCGCCCGGCGGAGGCGATCGCGGCGTGGTCCGGCCCGACCACGGCCACGCCCCGCCACGACGAATGGGTGGCCAGCACGCCGGGCAGGTCCCGGTCGAGTTCCGCGCCGCGGGCGGCGAGCGTGCGAAGATCGCCGGAGGCCTCCGCCGCCGAGGCGCCGACCCCGCTCGCGACCGACGCTGTCAACCGCTGCTGCGCGTCCACCGCTGCCGCGGGCGGACCCGGGTCGGCGGGCACTCGCAGGAGGAACACGGTCAGCGTGGTCAAGACCACCAGCAACACGATCACGACGATGGTCGGCGCGGCCACGCCCGACGGGAATCTGCCCTCGGGCAGCCGTCGTGCCAAACGCGCGACGGCACCGTTCTGCAATTCTGTGGCCACGCTGCTTCGAATCCCTCAGATCGCGAGCTTGGGCGGGCCGGAATTTTTGCGGGCCGCACACCAAAGATCGGTTTGTTACTTCCCCCGTTAACACGAACGAGTGTGACGCCGATTACCTTAACATCTCGCTACGATCCCTGTCGTGATCTCGAAAATGACCCGTCGCGCCCTGGTCATCACCGGTGCGGCCGTCTTGTTGGCCGCTTGCACAGGGCAAAGTTCGCCCGAGGCAAGCGATCGTGACCTTGCCGATGTGGTGAGCGAATTCGCCTCGGCCCTGTCCCCGCGTGCGCCCTATCGGATTCCCGGTCTGGCCGAACGTTCCGACGCGGCGGCGGAAATCCTCGCGGTGCTGGAAAATCACCAGCCGGGGGTCGAAGCGGAAAAACTCGGTCGTCTGGGATTCACCGTCACACAAGGAATGGATTCGGTTACCGGGCGACGATATGTGCTCATCGCGAGCAGGCCCGGTGACGAACGAGGCTGGGGCTTTTTCCTCATCGACCAGGAAGCGCCACGGTTGGTGGTGGAGGTTCCGCACCCGGGTTCCGATCTGCACACCGAGAAAAGCGGGATCGCGCTCTACCGGCAACACCCCGGATCGGTCCTGTTGATGGCCGGTGCCCACCGTCGCGCCGGCGACCGCGCGGCCGATGTCGCGCACCGCGAAGACACCGTCTTCCATGCTGTCGCCGCCGAGCTCATGCGCAGCAGGCTGCCACAGCTACAGATCCACGGTTTCGACGACGATTCGCTGCCCGACAAGGACGTCATCATCTCCGCCGGTGCCGGGAAAGCCACCGCCGCGCACCGCGACACCGCCACCGCGCTCGAAGACGCGAACTTCTCGGTTTGCCGGTCTTGGAGTGAGTCCTGTGGCGACCTCGAGGGAAAGACGAACGTCCAAGGGCGTCTCGCCGCCCAGTTCGAGACGCCCTTCGTGCACCTGGAAACCAACCGCGCCACCCGAGACGACGCCGAGCGCCAAGCGGCACTCGTCAAGGCGCTGGGCGTATTCACCCAGTGACGCTAGAGGTGGTAGCTCTGGACCTGCTTGCCGAACTCGGTCGCGGCTTCGTGGAGCGCGGCCGCGATCCGGCACTCCCAGTCGTCGTCCATTGTGGACTCCGGGCCGGAGACGCCGAGGCCCGCGTGGACGTCGGCCTCGGGAATGATGCAGGCGACGCCCATGGCGAGGACGCCGGTTTCGCTTTCGCCGCGGTTGATGGCGTAGCCGTCGCGGCGGACTTTGGCCATTTCGCGCAGCAGGGCGCTGACCGACGACGCCGATTTGTCCGTGAGGGCTTCGGGCGGCTTGCGGCCGTAGAGGCGGCGGAGTTCCTGGTCGGTCAGCGTGGCGAGGAGGGCTTTGCCGGCGCTGGTGACGTGCGCGGGCAGCGTGGTGCCGGTGCGTAGCGCGGCGCGGATGGTCCGGCGGCTTTCGACGCCGTCGGCGAAGAGGACGTCCCGTCCACGCGGCAGGACGAGGTGTGCGGTCATGCCGGTGGACTCGGCCAGCTTCGCCAGGATCGGCCGGGCGAGCGCGCGGATGTCGAGGGTGCGGGCGGCGGTGAGCCCGATGTCGATCAGCGCGGGACCCATCCGGAACGACTTGTCGACCGGGCTTTGCCGCACGAAGTCGTAGTAGGTGAGCATGGCCATGAGCCGGTGCGCGCTGGACCGCACGATTTCCAGCTCGGCGGCGACGTCGGCGAGCGTGAGGGTGCCGCGGTCGCGCAGGAGCAGCAGGATGCGCAGGGTGTTGTCCACCGACGCGATGGGGTACGCGGGTGCCGCCCGGTTCGCGGGCTCGGGCAGTTCGCCCAGGTGATCGGGCCCGTTGTCCATGCCGCCATCATCTCATTCCGGTCCGCCACGGCCCGCCGCGCGTTCGGCCGCGCGGACGACGTTGTCCAGGAGCATCGCGCGGGTCATCGGCCCCACCCCGCCGGGGTTGGGGGAGCGCCAGGCGGCCCGCTCGGCCGCGCCGGGGTGGATGTCGCCGGCGACCTTGCCGTCCGGGCCCCGGCTGACCCCTACGTCGACGAGCACGGCGCCCGGCTTGACCAGCTCCGCGCGGACCAGCCCGGGGACTCCCGCCGCGGCGATGACGATGTCCGCGGCGCAGACCTCGGCGGCGAGGTCGCGGGTTCCGGTGTGGCACAGGGTGACCGTGGCGTTCTCGCTGCGCCGGGTCAGCAGCAGCCCGAGTGGCCGGCCGACCGTGATGCCCCGGCCGATGACACACACGCGGGCCCCGGCGAGCGGGATGTCGTAGCGGCGTAGGAGTTTCACGATCCCGGCCGGGGTGCAGGGCAGCGGCCCGTCCGCGCCGAGGACGAGGCGGCCGAGGTTGGCCGGGTGCAGGCCGTCGGCGTCCTTGGCCGGGTCGATCCGGTTGATCACCTCGAACTCGTCGAGCCCGGCGGGCAGGGGGAGCTGGACGATGTATGCGGTGCACCGGGGATCGGCGTTGAGCCGGTCGACGGCCGCGAGCACGTCGGCGCGGGTCGCGTCGGCCGGCAGGTCCACCCGGATCGACTCGATCCCGATTTCCCGGCAGTCACGGTGTTTGCCGCCCACGTAGAGCACGCTGCCCGGATCTTCGCCGACGAGAATGGTGCCCAGTCCCGGCGGGCGTCCGAGCGCGGCGACTCGCTTGCGCAGGTCCTCCTTGACCTCGGCCGCGAGGAGTTTGCCGTCGAGCAGCCCGGCGCCCATCAGAACACCACCGTTGTGGTGCCGTCGCGCATGATGCGGTCTTCGCAGAAGGCTTGCACGGCGCGGGCGAGCACCAGCCGTTCGACGTCGGCGCCGCGGCGGACGAGGTCTTCGGTGGAGTCGGTGTGGCTGACGCGGACGACGTCCTGCTCGATGATCGGGCCTTCGTCGAGGTCTTCGGTGACGAAGTGCGCGGTGGCGCCGACCAGTTTCACCCCGCGTTCCTTGGCCTTGCGGTACGGCGCGGCGCCGACGAAGGCCGGCAGGAACGAGTGGTGAATGTTGATCACCGGAACGCCTGCGGCGGCGAGGAAGTCGCCGGAGAGGATCTGCATGTAGCGGGCGAGCACGACCACGTCGACGGTGCCCTTGAGCAGGTCCAGTTGCGCCGCTTCGGCTTCCTGCTTGCGGCCCTTCTCCACGGGGATGTGGGTGAAGGGCACGTCGAACCGTTCGGAGACCCAGGCGAGGTCGGTGTGGTTGGACACCACGTGCGCGATGTCCATCGGCAGTTCGCCGCGGCGGTGGCGCCACAACAGGTCGAGCAGGCAGTGGTCGAGCTTCGAGGCGAACAGCGCGACCCGTTTCGGCGTGGCGGTGTCGACCAGCGACCACCGCAGGCCGAACCGTTCGCCGAGTTCGCGGTGCAGGTCCACTTCGAGCGCGTCCCGCCGGGCGGCGAGCTCGTCGAGGTGGAACACGGCGCGCTGGAAGAAGCGGCCGCCTTCGTGATCGGTGGAGTGCTGGTCGAGCGAGACGATGTTGGCGCCGTGCCCGGTGAGGATTCCGGACACCACGGCGACGATGCCGGGACCGTCCTTTCCGGACACCAGTAGCCGGCCTTTGCCGGTGGTCGGGTGCATGAGCGGCTCCTTCATCCGGCGTCGAGGCGGGCCAGCAGTGCCTGCCGCCAGGCCTCGGCGCCGTGCAGTTCGTTGAAGGTGAACAGGTGGATGCCGGTGATGTTGAGGTCCGGCTCGCCGAGCCGGGGTTCGAAGGCGCGCAACAGTTTGTCGGGCCGGTAGCCGCCGGGGCGGATCAGCTTCCGGATCACGTTCTGCTGCTTGCGCAGGAACCGCGCCGACTGCCCCAGCCCGATCCCGCCCGCGATCCGCATCAGCTTCTGCCTGCTCACCGGGGCGGGCACGCCGATCGTGACCTCCAGCTCCGGGTGGTCGCGGTACACGCGGCGTGCCCAGTCCAGGGTCGTCTTGGCGTCAAAGCAGATCTGGGTGATCACATGCGTGGCCAGCGGGGCTTTCGCGGCCAGCGCGGTGTCCAGCTCGCGGTTGCCGATCTTCGCGTGCCCCTCCGGGTACCCGCCGATTCCGGTGCGCTGGAACGTCCCGGTGTCCGCGAACACCCGCAGCACGTCGAGTGCCTCGGTGAACTCGCCGACGGGGACCGGCGCGTCTCCGCCGATGACGAAGACGCGGTCGATCCCCGCGTCGGCGAGCTGCGTGGCGATGTCCTCGGCGTGCGTCTCGTTCTTCACCATGCGGGCCGCGATGTGCGGCGACACCTGGTAACCGTGCGCGCGCAAGGCACTGGACAGATCGAGCGTCGCTTCCAGTCCCTTGGCCTCGGTCACGGTGACGGTCAGCGGTACCTCGGCCGGCACGTGGTCGAGCACGGCGTTTTCGGTACCGCGGAAGGGCATGATCTCGTAGCTGATGGCGCGCAGGGCGTTCACAGTGCCCGGTAGCTTTCACGAGCGAACCGGACGTACGGCGCCGGGGCAACCGTCGCCCGGATCGCGACCTGCTTGTGCTGCTCCACCAACGGTTTCGCGGAGTTCCGCTCCTCGCCCCAGAGCACCGTGACCTCGGTGCCCGGCTTGCTGTGCGCGACGTCCACAGTGGCCAGTGACACCATGACGTGCTCGTTGGCGAGGTACCCGGCGTCCATGGAGATCCCGGCGAGCTCGCCACCAGCCAGCACCTTGTCGCTCTGGTGCAGCCCGTACCGCGCCTTGGGGACGTCGATGTACTTCGCCGGAATCCCCGGCCGGTAAAGGGATCCGATCGCGTCGGTGACGTCGTCGCTGTGCCACACCAGCGTGACCTTCTCCCGCGGCGGGTTCTTCGCGATCTCCTCCAGCGCCGCGCGGCCGACGAAGTCGTGGTCGAACGCCACGAGCCGCCCGTAGCCGACGTCGTAGGGGGTGACGTAGTAGTCCTCGATGTTCGGCGAGTCCATCGAGCCGGCGAGTGAGCCCATCGCGGTGGTGGGCAGCCATTCGCGGTAGGCCTTCATCTTTTCGCCGGAGAAGACGGCGGGCAGCGGTGCGGGAATCCAGGCGGATTCCAGGTTCGCCGCCGAGTACGCCTTCGCCCCGACCCGCGTGAGCCCGAATTCCCGCCCGGCTTCGAGGATCGCGTCGAGTACCTTTTCGGCTTCTTCCCACGGCCCGAACAGTTCGTAGCCGGGCTGCCCCGCCATTCCGTGGCGCAGCCCGCGCACGGTGTGCCCGGCGATGGTGAAAGTGGCCATGGTGAAGAACTTCACGTCGGGCAGCGGCCCGTCGATGAGCTTCTCCATGATCGCCGCGGCTGTCGGGCCCTGGAGCTCGTAGCGGTAGACCTTCGGCGGCCCGGCGACGCGGTCGAAGGAGTTGTCGTCGCGTTCGGTGGTCGCGTCGTAGCCGCCGGTTTCGAGGTTGAACTGCACCCAGTCCAGCACCATCGGGTGCCCGACAAGGTCGAAGTGCTGCTCCTCCAGGTGGAAGAGCACCGCGTCACCGATCAGCTGCCCGTCGGGGTTGACCGCAACGTACTGCTTCGCCTTGCCAGTGCTGAACTTCGCGAAGCTGTTGACCCCGAGGTCGCTCAGCAGCCGGGTGGCGTCCGGGCCGCTGAGGTAGAGGTCGGTCATGTGATGGGACTGGTCCAGCAGGGCACAGGAATCGCGCCAGGCCCGCTGCTCGCTGCGCCAGTTGGTGAACTCCGCGGCCACCGGGAAGGTGTGCGGCCGGATCGGGGAGTTCCGCAGCAGGGGCACCGCCCCTCCGGCCCGCCGGATTCCCTGCTCCACGGTCTCGGCACTCATCAAGGCCACCTCTCCACTGAGTTCACGATGTCTGTACAGCAGACCAACCGACTGCTATACAGAACCTAACACCGCGCCGGGAATGGCCGCAAGATTGTTGACAATCTCGGTCCCCTGGTGCAGGAGGGAGCCGGTCATCGTGGAGGGTGTCCTCTTGGGAGGGAGCGTCGGCACGTCGCGGGCCCGGGACGTGCTGCGGCAGGCCATCGTGCGCGGGGAGTTCGCCCCGGGACAGCGGCTGGTCGCGGCGGAGCTCGCGCAGTCGGTGCGGGTGACTCGCGGCTGCGTCCGGCAGGCCTTGCCGGAGCTGACCGCCGAGGGGCTGATCGATCCTGGACGCGGCGGCAACGCCCGCGTCCGCCGGATCTCGACGGGCCGGCTCGTCGAGATCCTGGAATGCCTGCGCGTGCTGGAAGCCCTGCAGGCCCGCCGGGCCGCGGTGCGCGCGAGCGAGGACGAACGAAGACGGCTGCGTGCGCTCGGCGAGCGGATGGCCGAGGCGGCGAACCGGGCCGATCCGGTCGGCTTCACCGCGCTCAGTCGCGACCTGCACGACATGATCGCCGCGCTGGCCGCTCAGGCGACGGCCGCCGGACTCGTCGCGCGGCTCACCGCCCAGATCGCGCGGCATCGGTTCCGGCATCCCTTGCGTCCACGCCGGCTCGCCGCCGCCGAGCACCACGCGATCATCGCCGCCATCACCGAGGGCCTGCCGGACGCGGCGGAGCACGCCACCGGTGTCCACATCGGATCGATCATCGCGGAAATCACCGAACAGCAACAGAAGGAGCCTTTGTGCCTCCAGTGAACCTCGCAGCCCACGACGTCGCCCACCTCGGGCACATCGAGCTGTTCACCCCGGTCTTCGACGAGAGCGTCGAGTTCTTCACCCGCTACCTGGGCATGACCGTGAACGGGTCGGCAGGCTCGTCGGTGTTCCTGCGGACCTGGGACGACTACGAGCACCACACGATCACCCTCACCCCGCGCGAGACCGCCGGAATCGGGCGCACCCACGTACGCGCCGCCGACGAGGACGCGTTGCAGCGCCGCGTCGAGGCCATCAAGGACGCGGGGCTCGGCATCGGCTGGGCCGACGGGGATCCCGGCTACGGGCCCACCTACCTGTTCCGCGATCCGGACGGGCACGAGCTCGGCATCTACTACGAGTCCGAATGGTTTCAGGCACCGGAAGACAGCAAGCCCGCGCTGAAGAACCAGGCGCAGGCCTACCCCGGCACCGGTGTCTCCGTGCGGCGGCTGGACCACGTCAACTTCCTCGGTGTGGACGTCGAAGCCAACCGGAACATGCTGCGGGACCTGCTCGGCGCCAAGGTCACCGAACAGATCGTGCTGGACGACGGTTCGGTTTCGGGCAGCTGGACCACGTTCACCAACAAGGGCTACGACGCCGTGTACACCCGCGATCGCCTCGGGCTCGCCGGGAGGCTGCACCACATCGCGTTCGCCACCGACACCCGCGCCGACATCCTGCGTGCCGCCGACATCGCGTTGGAACAGGGTGTGTTCATCGAAACCGGGCCGCACAAGCACGCGATCCAGCAGACGTTCTTCCTCTACGTCTACGAACCCGGTGGCAACCGCATCGAACTGTGCAACGCCGGCGCCCGCCTCGTGCTCGCCCCGGACTGGCAGCCCATCGACTGGACCGAGGCCGAACGCGCGAAGGGCCAGGCGTGGGGGCTGAAGACGATCGAGTCCTTCCACACCCACGGCACGCCACCGGCTCCGGGCCAGTGACCGCGATCGCGCCGGAGGCCCCCGCGACCGCACCGGATCTGCCTTCCCCCGGCCGGTGCGTGGTCATGGGGATCCTCAACGTCACCCCGGATTCCTTCTCCGACGGAGGTCGCTACCTCGCCACCGACCGCGCCATCGCGCACGGGCTGGAACTCGCCGCGGCTGGCGCCGACATCGTGGACGTCGGCGGTGAGTCCACCCGGCCAGGCGCCCGGCGCGTGCCGGGCGCGGAGGAGGAACGGCGAGTGCTGCCGGTGATCCGGACGCTGGCCGAGGCCGGCATCACGGTCAGCGTCGACACCATGCGTGCGGAGATCGCCGAGGCCGCGCTGGCCGCGGGGGCGAGCATCGTCAACGACGTCAGCGGCGGACTGGCCGACCCGCGGATGGCCGCCTGCGTCGGCGCGTCCGGAGTTCCTTACGTGGCAACGCATTGGCGAGCGCCCAGCGTTCGGATGCACCGGCACGCGCGGTATGCCGACGTGGTGGGCGAGGTGGCCGCCGAACTGTCCCGGCGGATCGACGAGCTGGTCGCCGCCGGGGTGGCGGGGGAGCGGATCGTCGTCGACCCCGGGCTGGGGTTCGCGAAGAACGCCTGCCACGACTGGCGGCTGCTGGCCAACCTGGAAGCCATCCGGGCGCTGGGCCGTCCGGTCCTCGTCAGTGCTTCCCGGAAGTCCTTTTTGGACCAATTGCCCGCGGAACCCGGGCGGGCGGCGCGAGACCACGACGACGCCACGGCCGCGGTCTCGGCTCTCGCGGCCTCCGCCGGGGCGTGGGGTGTGCGCGTGCACGACGTCCGCCCCTCCCTGAACGCCGTCCGCGTCGCGGCGGCTTTGCACGCATAGCCTGGCTCACTCGAGGAGTGTCCTATGTCGACGAAACCCGGCCCCGGCCGGATCGCGCTCGCCAGCTACATCGGCAGCGTGATCGAGTGGTACGACTTCAACATCTACGGCCTCGCCACCGCACTGGTGTTCAGCAAGCAGTTCTTCCCCAGCTTCTCCGCGGCCGGCGGCACGCTCGCCTCGCTGGCGGCGTTCGCGGTCGGGTTCGTCGCCCGCCCGCTCGGCGCGCTCGTCACCGGACACTTCGGTGACCGTATCGGCCGCAAGTCCATGCTGGTGGCATCTCTGCTGACGATGGGCATCGCCACCACGCTCATCGGCGTGCTGCCGACCTACGCCACGATCGGCGTGTGGGCGCCGATCCTGCTCGTCGTACTCCGTCTGGTGCAGGGAATCGGCGTCGGCGGGGAATGGGGCGGCGCGGCGCTGATGGCCGTCGAGCACGCGCCCCCGAACCGCCGCGCGCTCTACGGTTCGTTCCCGCAGATCGGGATCCCCACGGGCATCCTGATCTCCCAGCTGGCGTTCTTGCTGATGACGCAGGCGTTCCCGGCGGACGCGCTGCAGTCGTGGGCCTGGCGGATCCCGTTCCTGTTCAGCGGGGTGCTCATCGTCGTCGGGCTGCTCGTGCGGGTGTCGATCACCGAGACCGAGGAGTTCGAGCGGGCTCGTGAGGCGCGCGACATCGCCCGGATGCCGCTGGTGGAGGTGTTCCGCCGCTCGCCGCTGCAGATGCTCGCGGGCAGCCTGCTGTCCTTCGCGGGGCCGACGCTCGGCACGTTCCTGTCGGTGTACATGGTCAGCTATGGCACCCAGCAGCTGCATCTGTCCTCGGGCACGATGCTGTGGATCACCGTGGCGCTGAGCGTGCCGTGGATCGCGATGATGCTCGGCGCCGGGCGGGCCGCGGACCGGCTGGGCCGGAAACGGATGTTCCTCATCGGTACCGCGCTGGCGGCCGTGGGCGTGTTCCCGATGTTCCTGCTCGTCAACACCGCGCTCGTGCCGCTGGTGTTCGCCGGGCTGTTCCTGATGACGGTGGCGAACTCGATCATCAACGGCGCCCAGCCCGCCATGCTCACTCAGATGTTCCCCGCGAGCGTCCGCTACAGCGGTTCCTCGACCTGCTATCAGATCGGGTCCATCGTGGGTGGCGGCATCGTCCCGCTGCTGGCCGCGTCTTCGTTCGCCCGGTTCGGCACCTCGACCGCGGTCGCGATCCTGATCGGCGGCGTCTGCGCCATCAGCCTGCTCGCGGTGCTGCCGGTGAAGCGGAGTCTGCTCGACGTCGGCGCTTCCGTGCCCCGATCGGAGACGGCACCGTTGACCATTCAATAAATGAAGAATAGGGTCGGCCCATGGCGCGTGGGCATGAGGCTTCGGGGTGGGGCGGCAACGGGCGTGGCGGCAGCGTGGCGCGGGTGGTGGAGGCGTTGCGCAGTGACGGGCCGTCCTCGCAGGCCGCGCTGGCCCGCCGCACCCGGCTCTCGCCGGCCACGATCAACAACATCGTCAAGGAGTTGCGCGGCGAGGGCGCCGCGGAGGTCCGGCGGGTCAACGGACGTGAGTCCGTGGTCTCGCTGGTGTCCAGCCATGGCGCCGTGATTTCGGTCCAGGTCAACGTCACCTCGTTGCACGCGGCGGTGTTCGACTTCGCCCACCGCGCCCGGCACGACGTCACGATTCCGCTCCGCGAAGCCGAATCCGAGGGAGGCAGCCCGGAGGCGGTGATCGACATGGTGCGGTCACTGGTCGCCGACGCCGGTCTCGGGACGGCGGACGTGACGGGGCTGGCGGTCGGCATGCAGGCGCCGATCGCCCGCCCGACCGGCGTGGTCACCTCGTGGGCGCGGCTGCAGCTGCCGCGCTGGAAGGACGTGGTCATCGCCGACCGGCTCGGCGGCGAGCTCGGTGTTCCGGTCGTCGTGGAGAACGACGCCAACCTCGCCGCGCTCGCCGAGTGGACCTGGGGCGCCGGTCAGGGCACGGACACGTTCCTCTACGTCCTGTGCTCGGAACGGGTCGGCGGCGGCCTGATCCTCGAAGGCCGGATCCACCACGGCGGGGACGGGCTGGCCGGCGAGATCGGGCACATGGTGCTGGAGCAGGGCGGCCCGGTGTGCTTCTGCGGCAACCGCGGCTGCCTCACCACGTTCGTCGCCGAACGCCCCATCCTCGCCGCGCTCGAAGCGGCGGGCGGGGCGACCGGGTCGCTGGCCGGGGTGATCGACGCCGCGCGCGGCGGGGATCCCGCCTCCTCCCGGGTGCTGTTCGAGGCCGGCCGACACCTCGGCCGCGCCTTCGCGAATGCCGCGAAACTCGTTGCGCCGTCAGTGATCGCAGTCGGCGGGCTGCTCGGCTCGGCGGGTTCGCTGGTCTTCGGCGGGCTGGACTCCTCAGTCGAAATCAACAGCCTCCGCACGGTGGCGCCCTCGCTGTCGGTCGAGGTCGCGCGCCTGGGAGCCGATGCCACGCTGCTGGGCGGGGTCGCCGCCGCGATGGATCACCTCGGAAACGGCCTCAGCGCCCTGCCGGAGTGGATGAAGGCGACCGGGCCCGCTCGATCGTTCACTTCCTGAATGCTTTCACGGCTCATCGTTGACTTCGCGGTGAACGTTCGTACGATGACGTCATTCCTCCTTCCGGAAAACGTTCAAAGTCCGAACGGTTCAAAGGATCTCAACGATGAGAAGTCATCCCACGAGCGCCGCCCCCGGTCCCCAGGACGCGGCCACGCTGCCCGCCGACGATACGGTCAGCGAAAACAAGAGCGTGTTCGTCCGCCTGACCCTGATGATGCTGCTCGAGTTCGTCGTGTTCGGGTCCTGGTTCGCGACCTTCGGCCTGGTCCTCTCGACCTACCACCTGCCGGCGATCATCGGCACGGCCTACTCGCTCGCAGCCATCGCGGCGATCGCCTCGCCGATGTTCCTCGGCGCGATCGGCGACCGGTTCCTGGCCGCGCAGAAGAGCCTCGGTATCGCGCACATCGCGGGCGGCGTGCTGATGCTGTTCCTGCCCGCCGTGGTCAAAGCCGGTAACGGTGGTCTCGCGCTCCTGCTGATCTTCGTCTACTGCCTGTTCTTCCAGCCCACCCTGGGGTTGGCGAACGCCATCGGGTTCCGCCACCTCGGCAGCGACAAGCGGCTTTTCCCGTACGTCCGCGTGTTCGGCACGTTGGGCTGGGTCGTGGCCGGGGCGGGCGTCGGCTGGCTGGGCCTTTCGGCTTCGGTGAACGTTTTCTCCGTGACCGCGATCGCGAGCTTCGTGTTCGGCCTGTACGCGTTCACCCTGCCGGCCACACCGCCGCCCGCGAAGGGCGTGCGGTTCTCGATCGGCGACGTCGTGGGCTCGAAGGCGTTCGTGATGTTCCGCAACCGCAACTTCGCGGTGCTGATGGTCTGCGCGCTGCTGACGTCGATCTCGCTCGGCGTCTACAACACTTACGCCTCACCGTTCCTCGGCGCGCTCGGCATCGGCAACGTCGCCGGCGTGCTTTCGCTGGGGCAGGCGACCGAAGTGGCCTTCATCGTCACGATTCCGTTCGTGCTCAAGCACATCGGCATGAAATGGGCGCTGCTGACAGGCATGGTCATGTGGGGGATCCGGTTCGCCGTGTTCATCGCCGCGGCCGGCGGGGACCACTGGCTCGCCATCCTGGCCGTCGCGCTGCAGGGCATCTGCAACGACTTCTTCCTTGTCCTGGCAGCGATGTACATCGGCGAGGTCACGCCGGTGGAACTGTCCAACCAGGCGCAGAACATGCTGATCATGGTCGTCTCCGGGTTCGGTTCGCTGGTCGGGGCGTTCGTCTCCGGTGAGATCTACGACTCCGTGGTGGGCTCCGACGCTTCGGCCGGCCCGTCGGCCTGGACGCCGATCTGGATCGTCCCGATCGTCACGGCCACGATCACCGCCATCGTGTGGGCGACGCTGTTTCGCCACGGCCGCAAGGAAAAGCCGGTGCCGTTCGTTCCCGTCAGACAGCACCAGTGACAGAACAGGTAATCATGAGCACTACACCGAAAAAGCACTACGACGCGCTCGTCGTCGGTTCCGGCGCCGCGGGCAGTATCGCGGTCAAGGAGCTGACCGAGCGCGGGATGGACGTCCTGCTGCTCGAAGCCGGGCGCGACATCACCAAGGCCGATTTCGTGCCGCAGCCGCCGAAACCGCCCGCGGCGATGAGCATCGACCTCGGCGGGCGGCTGCGCGCGATGCTGAAGGGTCAGCACATCCAGTCGCGGCGCGCGATGTACCAGGAGCAGAAGAACCCGTTCCTGGTCAACGATCTGCAGCACCCGTACTCCAGCAAGGGCGGGGATTTCCTGTGGATCCGCGGGAAACAGCTCGGCGGGCGCCTGCACTCCTACGGGCGCGTGCTGCTGCGGGCCTCGGACCACGAGTTCAAGGGCGCCACGATGGGCCTCGGCGGTGAGGACTGGCCGATCTCGTACGCCGATCTCGCGCCGTACTACGACCGGGTCGAGGAGTTCATCGGGCTCTACGGCACCGAAGAGGGCATCGAGAACCTGCCGGACGGCAAGTACCGGGGCCCTTCGCTGCTGACCGAGACCGAGAAACACTTCAAGAGCACCGTCGAGGAGCGCTGGTCCGGGCGGCACGTGGTGCCGTGGCGGTACGCGGCGCCGAACCCGCACCGGGTGCCGCTCGGGATCGTCGCCGCCAGGGAGACCGGCCGGCTGACCACGCGCACCGACGCGCTCGTGCGGCGGGTCACGGTCGACCCGAAGACCGGCAAGGCGGACGGGGTCGTGTTCGTCGACCGGCACACGAAGCGGGAACACCGCGTGTACGCCGATGTCGTGGTGTTGTGCGCGTCCACGATCGAATCGGTGCGGCTGCTGCTCAATTCCGGCACCGATGGCCACCCTGACGGGCTGGCGAACTCCTCCGGGTTGCTGGGCCGGTACTTCATGGATCAGACCCCGAGCCTGTTGTTCGGTGATGATCCGGCGCACCCGGGGTTCGAGACGATCGACCCCGCCCCGCCGGACCCGTACTATCCGCCGGTCGGCGGGATCTACATCCCGCAGTTCGACAACGTCGGCGAGATCACCGAGACCCGGTTCGCGCACGGCTGGGCGATGCAGGGCACGGTCGGCAGGATGCCCGTCCCCGACGGCCATCCCGGCACGGTCGGGCTCATGGGGTTCGGCGAGATGCTCCCGTATCGCGACAACCGGATCACCTTGCATCCGCGGCGCCAGGATGCCTGGGGTATCCCGATTCCGCGGGTTCGGCTGAGTATCACCGACAACGAGCGCGCGCTCATGCGGGCGCAGGTCGCGGGCCTGCGCGAGATGGCGAACGCCAGCGGGTACCGGGTCAACTTCGCGGGTTCCGCGCTCGGCCTCGACTCGCGGAAGGTGTGGCCGGAGGCCGATCCGATCAGCCGCGCGATCTTCCTGCTGGCCTTCAAGAAGAGCATGGCGATGGGGGCCGCGATCCACGAATGCGGCGGCGCGCGGATGGGCGCGAACCCGAAGACCTCCGTGCTCAACGCCTACAACCAGACCTGGGACGTGCCCAACCTGTTCGTCACCGACGCGAGCTCGTTCGTGACCAACGGGGCGGTGGGGCCCACGCTGACGATCATGGCGCTCACCGCGAGGGCGTGTGAATACATCGCCGAGCAGCACGCCGACGGCGCGCTCTGAACGGGGGGAGGAGTCACCGATGTTCGAGAACTTCCTGATCCGCGAGGACAGCCTGCGCAACGACCGGCGTGACGGGAAGGTGGTGGGTTTCTCCCTTGCCGCCCGCAACGCCAATTACCGCGGCGTGTACCTGTCGCTGCACAACGGTTACTACCTCGAGGTCGACGGCGTCCACTACCCGACGGCCGTGCAGTCCTTCGAGATCAACGGTAAGCCGCCGCGCGGTTTCGACGAGATCCGCACGGCGGTGTGGGAGCACTGGGATTACGACGACGAAGGCATCCTGCACGTCGCCGCGCCCGGCGGGCTCGCGCCCGGCGAGCACACGATCCGGTTCCAGCAATCGGTTCTGGCCGCCTACGGCTATCTGCCCACGGACGAGGAATGGGTGAAGAACCCGCCGGTGCCCGGTTCCGGGGCGGGTTCGGACAAGGCCCCGCAGATCGTGTCCTACACGCTTACCCTGAACGAGGAGGAGAACTGATGGCCATCAAGCGCGGCGTTTCGCTCTACAGCTACCAGCAGGCCCAGTTCTTCAAGGACCTGGATCTGGAGGGCATGCTCCGGGAGGTCGGGGAGCACCTCGACGGGGCCGACGGCATCGAGATCGTGGACGAGATGTCCTTGCGCTACCCCGATCCCGGCGAGGAGTTCGTGCGCGAGTGGTTCGGCTGGATGGAGCGCTACGGCACCCGGCCGGTCGCGATGGACGTCGGGATGGACGTGCTGCAGTTCCGCGATCACGTGATGTCCATCGAGGAATGCGCGGACCGGCTGCGCCACGATCTGCGGCTCGCCAAGCGGTTCGGGTTCGCGAACGTGCGGGTGCTTTCGGTCGTGCCGATCGACGTGCTGACGTCCGCGTTGCCGCTGGCCGAGGAGCTGGACATCCGGCTGGGCAAGGAGATCCACCAGCCGATGCCGCTGGAAGGCAAGCAGGTCACCGAAATCCTCGACGTCGTGGAGCGCACCGGGACCCGGCACCTGGGGATCGTGCCGGACCTCGGGATCTTCCAGTTCCGCCCGTCCGAGGTGCAGCTGGAGTGGTTCGGGCGGCGTGGGGCGCGGGAGAGCGCCCGCCAGGCGTCGGTCGAGCTGGCCGGGCAGCTGCGCCGGGGAGAGGCGCCGTTCGGGTTCGTCGACATGTCGTTCAGTACCGCCGGGAACCTGCGTGGCGACTTCCGCCGCTTCCTCACCACCGGCGAATGCGATCCGGCGTTCACCGAAACCTTCCACGGGCTGCGCAAGTACACCGACGAGCTGGTGGAGAACGCGCAGGAGATCGACTACGTGGTGGTGGCCGAGGCGATCATGCTTTCGGACACCAAGGCCGACACGCTGCGCGAGCTCGCCGGGCACGTCACGCACGTCCATGGCAAGTTCAACAACATGTCGCCCGTGCCGGGCAGGCCCGGCCAGTTCCAGGAGGCCTCGATCGACTACGAGGCCGCGATCGGCGCGCTCAAGGCCGGTGGGTTCGATGGCTACATCAACACCGAGTACGAGGGACAGCGCTACTTCCAGGACCGCGGCCGCGAGGATCTGATGAGCGAGGTGGACCAGGTCCGCAGGCACCAGGAAATGCTGGGAAGGCTGCTCGCATGACCGGGAAACTGGTGGCGTACATAGGTTCCTACCGCGACGCGGCCGGGGACGGCGGCGGGATCACGGTGCTCGACGTGAGCCGCGACGGCCGGTCTCTGACCCCGGTGAGCCACGTCGGGGAGCCGAAGGAAGCGGGCTATCTCGCCTACGTCGGCGGCACGCTGTATGCGGTCGACGAGCGCAAGAACGACGGCCGGGGCCCGGTGGAGCCCGCGGCGAGCGTGCACGCGTTCACCGTCGACCAGGGCGACGGCAGCCTGACGTGGCTCAATGCGCGGCGCGCGCCCGGGCCCCGGCCCACGTTCCTGTGCGCGGACGAGGCGGGGAAGGTGCTCGTCACGGCCAACCACGGGGATTTCGAGCACGTCGAACGCGTCGTGCGCACGCCGGAGGGCGGGTGGGACGTCGAGTACCTTTACGACGACTCCACGGTCATCCTCTACGGACTGGAAGACGACGGCAGCCTCGGCGAAATCCGGGACCTCCACGTGTTTTCCGGTCATGGCAAGGATCCCAACGGCTCGCCGCAGGCCGGCGGGCACGCGCAGGCGAGCCCGCACGCGCACTGCGCGGTGATCGACCCCTCCGGGCGCCACGTTTTGGTGTGTGACAAGGGAACCGACCAGATTTTCGTGTTCGCGCTCGGCGACACGCTGGAGCCGGAGTTCACGTACCGCTTCGAGGAGGAGACCGGGCCCCGGCATCTCGCCTTCGAACCCGGCACCGGGCGCGTCTTCGTCACGTGTGAGTTCTCGTCCGAGCTGGTCTCGTTCGACTTCGACGCCTCCTCCGGGAAACTGCGGCTGCTGGACCGGGTGTCCACCGTCGCGTCCGGACACACCGGCGGCAACGAACCCGCCGAAGTCCGTGTCCATCCACGCGGGGGTTTCGTCTACGTCAACAACCGCGGCGAGGACTCGCTGGCCTGGTTCCACACCAACCACAATGGACAGTTGCTGCGGCTCGGGCACGTTCCCCTCGCCCGGTCGCTGCACCCCGGGGTCGCGGCGCGAAGCTTCGCCTTCGACCCGTCCGGGAGTTTCCTCCTGCTCGCCGACCGGCCGGCGGGCCTCGTCCGCTCCTTCGCCGTCGACGCGGAGGAATGCCGTCTCCGTCCACTCGCGACAGTCGCTGTCGCCGAGCCATCCTTCGTCGCTTTCGCGGAGCTGCCATGACTGTTCGAGCTGCCATCCTCGGGACCGGAATGATCGGTGAGGTACACCGGCGGGCCGCATTGCTGGCGGGTGCGGAGGTGGTTGGCGCGATGGCGTCGACGCCGGAGCGTTCGGTGGAGGTGGCGGCGCGGTGGGGGACCGCGCCGGTGTCGTTGGAGGATCTGGCCGTCCTGGCGCCGGATGTGGTGCATGTCTGCAGCCCGAACGGTGTGCACGCCGAGCACGTCGAAGCAGCGGTCGCGGCGGGTGCCCACGTGATCTGTGAGAAGCCGTTGGCGGTGGGTGTCGATGCGGCGGAGTGGCTGGCGCGGCTGGCTGAGGGGCGGGTGGCGACGGTGCCGTTCGTGTACCGGTTTCATCCGCTGGTGCGGGAGATCCGGGCGCGTGTGGTGGCGGGGGAGTTCGGGCGCTGGCAGTTGTTGCATGGGAGTTATTTGCAGGATTGGTTGTTGTCCCCGTCGGCGACGAGTTGGCGGGTGGATTCCGCGGCGGGGGGCCCGTCGCGGGCGTTCGCGGACATCGGGTCGCATTGGTGTGACCTGATGGAATTCGTGACAGGGGAACGGATCGAGTCGGTGACCGCGGCGACGGCGATCACGGTGCCGGAGCGTGCGGGCGGGAAGGTGGACACCGAGGACGCGGCGACCGTGGTGTTCCGGACGGTCTCGGGTGTGCTGGGGTCGGTGACGGTGTCGCAGGTGGCGGCCGGGCGGAAGAACCGGTTGTGGTTCGAGTTCGATGGGGCGTCGCGGTCGGCGGTGTTCGATCAGGAGAACCCGGAAACGGTGTGGCTGGGTTCGGAGGCGTCGGCGGAAATCCTGGCGCGCGATCCCGGGCGGGGGTCGGGCGAGCAGCGGCGGTTGTCGTCGTTGCCGCCCGGGCATGTGCAGGGGTATGCGCAGTGTTTCGAGAATTTCGTGGCCGACACCTACGCGGTGATCGGGGGTGAGCACCGGGACGGGCTGCCGACGTTCGCCGACGGGGTCCGCTCGGCGCGGATCGTCGACGCGGTGATCGAGTCCGCCCGCTCGGGTCAGTGGGTGGCAGTGAAGGAGGAATCATGAACCAGCCGGTCACGCTGTTCACCGGGCAGTGGGCGGATCTGCCGCTTGAGCAGGTCGCGAAGCTGGCGGCGGAATGGGGCTATGACGGGCTCGAACTGGCCTGCTCGGGTGATCATCTGGATGTGTGGCGGGCGGTGGAGGAGCCCGGCTATCTCGACGGCCGCCGCCGGATCCTGGAGCAGCACGGGCTGAGGTTGTTCGCGATTTCCAACCACCTCACCGGGCAGGCCGTGTGTGACGACCCGATCGACTTCCGGCACGAGGCCATCGTGCGCCCGCGCGTGTGGGGGGACGGGGACGGCGAGGGCGTGCGGCAGCGCGCGGCGAAGGAACTGACCCTGACCGCACAGGTCGCGCGGCAGCTCGGGGTGGACACGGTGGTCGGGTTCACCGGGTCGAAGATCTGGCCGTACGTGGCGATGTTCCCGCCTGTGCCGGAATCGGTCATCGACGCCGGCTACGAGGACTTCGCGCGCCGCTGGAACCCGATCCTGGACGTGTTCGACGCCGAGGGCGTGCGGTTCGCGCACGAGGTACATCCCAGCGAGATCGCCTACGACTACTGGTCCAGCGTCCGCACCCTCGACGCGATCGGGCACCGTGCCGCGTTCGGGTTCAACTGGGACCCCTCCCACATGATGTGGCAGCACCTCGACCCGGTCGGGTTCATCTGGGACTTCCGCGACCGCATCTACCACGTCGACTGCAAAGACACCCGGCTCCGCCCACCCAACGGCCGAGCCGGCGCGCTCGGCTCACACCTACCCTGGGGCGACCCCCGCCGCGGCTGGGACTTCGTCTCCACCGGCCACGGCGACGTGCCCTGGGAAGACGCCTTCCGCGCGCTACGCGCCATCGGCTACACCGGACCGATTTCGGTCGAATGGGAAGACGCCGGAATGGAACGCCTGCAAGGCGCGGCCGAAGCGGTCAAGTTCGTGCGCTCCCTGCTGTGGAAAACACCCACCGCACGATTCGACGCAGCCTTCAGCCACCGCGACTGAACACCGGGATTGACGCCCGCGCGCACCGAATGCACGCTGACTGCACCAGTGCGTGGAGGACGACATGACCGATGACGCCCCCGTCCTCGACGGGGTCCACCACCTCAAGCTCCCGGTCAGCGATCTCGGCCGCTCCCGGGCTTGGTACGAGTCGCGGCTGGGGTACCGGGTCACCACCGAGTTCACCGAACACGGCGAGGTCATGGGCCTCGCGATGACCCACCCCAGCGGCGGCCCGATGCTCGCGTTGCGGCTGGACCCGGAGCGCGCCGCGGCGGCCGCCGGGTTCGATTACTTCTCGATCGGAGTGCCGACGAAGGAGGCGATCGAGGCGCTGGCCGAGCGGCTGACCGGGTTCGGCGACAGCCACGCCGGCGTGCATTTCGCGACGATCGGCTGGATCCTGCCCGAGACCCACGACCCCGACGGCCACGAGATCCGCTTCTACACCACCCAGCACCACACCGGCGTCGAAGACCCCGAGATCCGGCGGGTGGACGACGCCGAAGCCACGGCCGCCCGCCGCGAGCGGGCCGGTCCGTGAAACCAGCTGGACGGAGAGTCGAAAACAAGACCCATGGGTCGAATCCCGCTACACTGGCGTTTTCCGGTCCGCGAAGGAAAGCGACTGCCCTGTGGCCAAGACGTCCGCCGCGCCCAAGGAATCCAGCCGTGTCGAGCGGCGGCGGGACAGGCGCAAGGCCGAGATCGTGCGCACCGCCACGAGACTGCTGTCGGAGTACGGCTACCAGGGCATGAACCTGGAGGACGTCGCCGAGCAGACGGACATCGCGAAAGCCACGCTGTACCACTACTTCTCCGGTAAGGACGAGCTCGTCGCGGCGGTCCTCGAAGGGCTGACCGTGGAGGTCACCGAGCGGCTCGAAGCGGCACTGGACGAGGTGCGGGAGCAAAGCCACCTTGAGCAGCTCCGCGTGCTCATCCGCGAGCAGGTGCGTGTCCTCACCGAGACCGCGCCCGAGGTCGCGACGCTGTTCTCGTGGCCGAAGAGCTGGCCCGAGGCGTTCGAAGGGGTCATCAAGGACAGCCGCCGCAGGCACGACGCCGTCTTCCGGCGCGTGGTCGGCGCGGGGGTCGCCGCGGGCGAGTTCGACTGCCCCGATCCGGCGGTGGCGCTGCACTGCCTGCACGGGGTGTTGAACCAGTCCACGCTGTGGTTGCGGCCGTCGCTCCCGTCGAGGAAAAAGGCCGAACTGCGCGAAGCGGTGGTGAGCACCGCAGCGCGCATGTTCAGCCTCGAAGCGTGACTCAGCCCGCCATGGTGAGTCCGCCGCTGACGCTCAGCACCTGACCGGTCACGTAGTTCGCGCGGTCGGAGGCGAAGAACAGCACGGCGTCGGCGATCTCTTCCGGCTGCGCGAGCCTGCGGAAGGGGATGGCGCGCACCAGCCCGTCGCGCACCTTGTCCGGCAGCGTCGCGAACAGCGGGGTGTCCGTCGGGCCGGGGCAGACGCAGTTGACGTTGATCTTGTACCGCGCCATTTCGCGCGCCAGCGACTTCGTGAAGGAGATCAACCCGCCCTTGGTGCCGGCGTAGACGGTCTCGCCGAGGCTGCCGACCCGGCCGGCGTCGCTCGCGATGTTGACGATCTTCGTGGTGGCCTGTTCGGCGAGTATCGGCTCCAGCAGGGCCTTCGTGAGCCGGACCGGGCCCAGGAAGTTGACCGCCACCAGTGCTTCCCAGAGCGCGTCGTCGTTGTCCATGAACGGCTCGACCCGGTCGAACCCGGCCGCGTTCACGATCACGCCCGGCAGGCCGTGCGCGGCGATCACCTCGTCACGCAGCGTTTGAATCGCCTGCGCGTCGGACAGATCCGCCTGATGAGCCGTGCCGCCGATGGCGCGGACCGTTTCGGCGAGCCCTTCGGCGTCGCGGTCCACGGCCGCGACCGTCGCGCCCGCACGGGCCAGGGTCGCCGCGATGGCGCGGCCGATGCCGGACGCGGCGCCGGTCACCACGGCCACCTTGTCGTCGAGTTCCACTGCGTTGCCTCCTCGCTGAGCACTTCCCCAGCACGGTACTCAGCCGGAGGGCATTTTTTCAACCCATGAGTCAAATTTCATCCTGACTGGTCGGGAACCCGTAGGTGTGGTTGACTGCGAGAGCAGCGACGCGACCGACCGGAGGGCCTGACCATGGGTTTCGAGGACTACCAGCAGCTGACGTTTTCCCGCCGCGACAACGGGGTCCTGCTCATCACGCTGGACCGGCCGGACAAGTACAACGCGGCCGACGAGCAGATGCACGGCGAGCTCGCCAGGGTGTGGAAGGACGTCGCGGCCGACCAGGAGACCCGCGTCGCGGTGATCACCGGCGCGGGCAAGGCGTTCTCCGCCGGCGGTGACCTGGCGATGGTCGAGCGGATGGCGGGGGACTACGACCGGGTCTCGCACATGCTCGACGAGATGAGCGACCTGGTCTACAACATCATCAACTGCGACAAGCCCATCATCTCGGCGATCAACGGGGTCGCGGTCGGCGCGGGCACCGTCGCGGCGCTGCTCGCCGACGTCGCCATCGCCGCCGAGGACGCGAAGATCGGGGACGGGCACGTGAAACTCGGCGTGGCCGCGGGGGACCACGCGGCGATCATCTGGCCGTTGCTGGCCGGAATGGCGAAGGCGCGCTATTACCTGCTCACCGGCGAAATGATCACCGGGGCGGACGCCGAGCGCGTCGGACTGGTGGCGAAAGCCCTGCCGCGCGAACAGGTTCTGGACGAGGCGCTGCGCGTCGCGGACACGCTCGCCACCGGCGCCCAGCACGCGATCCGGCTGACGAAGCGTTCGCTGAACAACTGGCTGCGCACCGCGGGCCCGACGTTCGACCAGTCGGCCGCCTACGAAATGCTCACCTTCATGGGCCCGGACGTGATCGAGGGCTACACCGCGCTGCGGGAGAAGCGGGCGCCGCGCTTCCCGTCCACGCAGAAGTGATGGTCATGCCGCCAGAGTCGACGGTGCGCTGAGGGAAGCCGAAACCCGCGCGACGAACTCCGCGTTCGACTTCGTGGTGCGGACCTGCTCCAGGAACTGCTCGGCGGCACGCTTCGGCTCGTGGCTCGACAGCGCCCGCCGGACTTCGGCCAGCACGGCCAGCTCGGCGGGCGGCACGAGCAGCTCGTCGCGGCGCGTGCCGGAGGCGAACAGGTCGATCGCCGGGAACACCCGGTGGTCGGCGAGGGTGCGGTCGAGGCGCAGTTCCGAGTTGCCCGTGCTCTTCAGTTCCTCGAAGAACACCGTGTCCGCAAGGGAACCCGTGCCGACGAGCGCGGTGGCGATGATGGTGAGGGAGCCGCCGCCTTCGATGTTGCGGGCCGCGCCCAGGATCTTCTTCATCGGGTGTAGCGCGCTGGCGTCGACACCGCCGGAGAGGATGCGGCCCGAAGCGCGGGCGGCGAGGTTGTACGCGCGGCCGAGGCGGGTCAGCGAATCGAGCAGCAGCACGACGTCGCGGCCCGATTCGACCAGCCGCTTGGCGCGTTCGACGGCCAGCTCGGCCACCGCCGTGTGCTCGGCGGGTTTGCGGTCGAACGTCGAGGCGATCACCTCGCCGTGGATGGTGCGCTGCATCTCCGTGACCTCCTCGGGCCGCTCGTCGGCGAGCAGCACCATGAGGTGCACGGACGGATGGTTCGCCGCGACGCCCTGCGCGATCGCTTGCAGCACAGAGGTTTTCCCCGTGCGCGGCGGCGCGACGACGAGCGCGCGCTGGCCCTTGCCGATCGGCGCGACGAGGTCGAGCACCCGGGTGGTGAGCCTTTCGCGGGTGGTCTCCAGCACCAGCCGCTCTTCGGGGTGCAGGGGCGTGAGCTTTTCGAAAACCGGGCGCTCGCGCACCGGCGCGGCGCCGTTGAGGAGGACCAGCTCTTCGTCCTCCACGACGATTTCGTCGCCGCGGCGCAGATCGTGCGCGCGGACGAGTCCAAACGGGACGGTTCTGCCGTCCACAGTGGCCGTTTTGCCACGGATATCGAGAATTCCTTGGTACATGGGTGAACTCCAGAGAGGAAGGGCGATCGACGCGTGCGCGGATCGCCGGAACGAACGAACCCTCGAACCGGGTTCGCGGGGGTGAAGAGAGATCTCGCCGGGCGGCTGGGCCGACATCCGTGCGGATCAAGTGCAGGATAGCTCAGGCGGTCGATGCCGACAAGTACCGGCTTCCTGCATGTCCAACAGACGCGGGCGCCGGATTGTTCCCGCCCGCCATCTTTGCCGCCCCAGTCGGCATGTTGGCCGTTCCCGCTCGTGAGTTGGCCGTTCCCGTCGACGTGTTGGCGTTCCCGTTGGTGAGTTGGCCGATGCGGGGGGATCCATCACGAGGCCAAGGGGCCAACACACCCTCGCCAAACGCCAACGCGTCGACGGGAGGGGCCAACGCGTCGACGGGAGCGGCCAAGACGTGGACGGGAGCGGCCAACACGCGCCTGGCCGAACTGCCTGACAGGCGCGTGTCAGCACCGTGTCAGCACGGTGAGCCAGTGTGTGGTCGAGACAACCACCACGAAAGGAAAATCCGGTGACGCAGACCGTTCCCGTCCCGCAGGGGCTCCCGATGGAGCGCGACTCGGGCCCCTTCGACCCGCCCCGCCGGGTCACGCAGCTCCGCGACGCCCGCCCGGTCAGCCCGCTGGCCTTCCCCGACGGCCACGACGGCTGGCTGGTCACCGGGTACGACGCCGTCCGCCAGGTGCTGGCCGACACCAGATTCAGCTCCCGCCAGGACCTCGGCGTGGTGCACGTGCCGTACGAAACCCCCGGCATGCCCGCGCCCACCGAGCCGTCCCCGCAGCTGCCGGGCCTGTTCATCGCGATGGACCCGCCGGAGCACACCCGGCTGCGCCGCAAGCTCACCGGCACCTTCACCGTCCGGCGGATGAAGCAGCTGGAAGAGCACATCGCCGAGATCGTCGAACGGCAGCTGGACGAGCTGGCGAAGCTGACCCCGCCGGTCGACCTCGTCAAGGAGTTCGCGCTCCCGGTGCCCTCGCTGGTGATCTGCGAACTGCTCGGCGTCCCGTACGAGGACCGGGCGGACTTCCAGGCCAACTCCGCGCAGTTCATGGTCAAGGACCAGACCATCGAGGAGAAGATGGGCGCGTTCGGCGCGCTGAACAGCTATCTCGGCGAGCTGGTCACCCGCAAGCGCGCGGAGCCCGGCGAGGACATCCTGTCCGACCTGGCCCGCCAGGAGGACCTCGGCGTCGACGAGCTGACCGGGATCGCCTTCCTGCTGCTGCTCGCGGGCCACGAGACGACCGCGAACATGCTGTCGCTGGGCACTCTCGCGTTGCTGGAGCACCCCGAACAGGCCGCCGAGCTGCGCGCGGACCCGGAGCTGTTGCCCGGTGCCGTCGAGGAGCTCCTGCGCTACCTTGCCGTCGCGGACATCTTCTTCCGCTACGCCACGGAGAACGTCGAGATCGGCGGCGAGACGATCACCAAGGGGTCGACCGTCGTGGTCTCATTGCTGGCCGCCAGCCGCGATCCCGAGCGCTTCGAGGACGCCGGCACGCTGGACATCCACCGCAACGCCCGCGGGCACACGGCGTTCGGCCACGGCGTCCACCAATGCCTCGGCCAGCAGCTGGCCCGCATCGAGATGCGCGCCGGGTTCGGCGGGCTGCTGCGCCGTTTCCCGACGCTCGCCCTCGCCGTCCCCGTGGACGAGGTGAAGCTCCGGACGGACATGAACATCTACGGCGTCCACGAGCTCCCGGTCACCTGGACCGACACGGCGGACTGAGCCGTGTCAGAGCGGTGTCAGGGCCGTGGCGGCCGGGACACCGATGCTGACCGCATGACGAGTTCAGCGATCGCGGTCTCCGGACTGCGGAAAGCGTACGGGGACAAGACCGTGCTCGACGGCATCGATTTCGAGGTCCGTATGGGCACGGTCTTTTCCCTGCTCGGCCCCAATGGGGCGGGCAAGACGACGACGGTGAACGTGCTGACCACCTTGCAGAAGGCCGACGCCGGGACGGTGCGGGTGGCCGGGCACGACGTCGCCACCGAAACCAGGGCCGTGCGCGCCGTGCTCGGGGTGACCGGACAGTTCGCGGCCGTGGACGAGCTGCTGACGGGCCGGGAAAACCTCGAACTGATGGCGGACCTCAAACGCGTGAGCAGGCGCGTGGTGGCCCCGTTGCTGGAGCGGTTCGAACTGGCGGACGCCGGCACGAAGCTGGTGTCGGCCTATTCCGGTGGGATGCGGCGGAAACTGGATCTGGCGATGACCCTGGTCGGCGACCCGCGGATCATCTTCCTCGACGAGCCGACGACGGGGCTCGATCCCCGCAGCAGGCGCACGATGTGGGCGATCGTCCGCGAGCTGGTGGCCGACGGCGTCACGATCTTCCTCACCACCCAGTACCTCGACGAGGCCGATCAGCTCGCGGACCGCATCGCGGTGCTCGACCATGGCCACCTTGTCGCGCAGGGCACCTCCGAGGAGCTCAAGCGCCAGATCCCCGGCAGCCACGTCCGGCTCCGGTTCGCCGACTTCGCCACCCTCGACGCGGCGGCCCGGATTTTCGCCGACGCCACCCGGGACGACGACGAGCTTTCCTTGCGCGTGCCCGGCGACGGCGGTTCGAAAGCACTGCGGTCCCTGCTGGACCGGCTCGGCGAAAACGCGCTCGAAGCCGAGGAATTCTCCGTGCACACACCGGATCTCGACGATGTCTTCCTCGCGCTGACCGGGCGCGCGAGCGCGGAGGTGACCGCATGAGCAGCGATGCGACGATCATGTTGCGGCGCAACTTCAAGCACAGCATCCGGTACCCGATCACGGTGTTCAACTCGGTGCTGCTGCCGATCGTGATGATGCTGATGTTCGTCTTCATCTTCGGCGGCGCCTTCGCCGTCGGCGTGGACTACGTCGACTACGCGACACCGGGGCTGATCGTGATGACGATCTGCTACGGGCTGGGCGCGACCGCGACGGCGGTGAACTCCGACATGACGAAGGGGATCATCAACCGGTTCAAGGTGATGGACGTGTCCCGCGGCGCCGTGCTGACCGGGCACGCCGTCGCCACCACGCTGCGGATCCTGATCGCCGTCGCGGCGCTCGTCGCGGTGGCCTTCCTGATCGGGTTCTCCCCGTCCGCGAGTTTCGCCGACTGGCTGGCCGTGATCGGGCTCGTCGCGCTGACCGGTTTCGCGGCGAGCTGGCTCACGGTCGCGCTGGGCCTGTTCTCGAAGACCGTGGAATCGGCGGGGCTGGCCGTCGTGCCGCTGGTCATTTTGCCGTTCCTCAGCACGGCGTTCGTGCCCGCGGAGACGATGAAACCCGGCATCCGGCAGTTCGCGGAGTACCAGCCCTTCACGCCGATCATCGAAACCCTGCGCGGGCTGCTGACCGGCACGCCGACGGCCGGGCACGCGATCGCCGCCGTCGCGTGGTGCCTCGGGATCACGATCGTGGGCTACGTCTGGGCGTTGTCCACGTTCAAGAAGCGAGCGTGACCTCGACGAGCCGGCCCCAGCTCGTCGACGCTCCTTCGCGAGCCGCCTCGGCATACCCCTCGCTGCCGAGGCGGCTCCGGACGGCCTGCTCGATCCGCGGCACGTCCGGGTGCGACAGGTCCTGCACCCCACGCAGGGCGGCACCGGCCGCGAGCAGCCGCGCGGCTTGCTCGTACTGGTCATGCCGCAACGCCTGATCCGCCACCCCGACGAGCGCTTGCGCGATGCGAGGCGGGTAGCCGGCCTCGGCCGCCGCCCGGCAGGCCGCCTCGCGATGCGCGCGGGCTTCGGCCAGATCGTCGGTGAGGTAGCCGAGCAGATCCTGTGCTATGGCACGGATATGCGGATGTTCCGCTTCCTCGCCCAGTAGCGTTGTCGCGGTGGCGAGCTGTCGGCGCGCCTCGGGGGCGTCGCCGCGCCAGCGGGCGAGTTCCGCCTTCGACAGGGCCAGGATGGCCAGCGCGCCGGGCCAGGTGACCCCTTCCGCGTAACGCCCGGCGTCGGCCATCGTGGCCGCGCTGGCGTCTTTTTCGCCCAGCAGCCAGAAAAGCTGGGCCTGCCGCGCCCGGAGCGGGATGATGTCGTCGGCCGAGCCGATTTCGGTGAGGGGCGCGATGGCCTCGTCGTAGTACGCGATCGCGCGGGCGAACTCGCCGCGCGTCGCGATCCGGTCCGCGAGTTCGGTCAGTGCGAACGAAATCCCGAACCGCTCACCGAGCGCGCGGAACTCGCCGAGCGCCGTTTCGAGGTACGCCTCCGCCTCCGGCCCGCCCCGGCCGGTGATGATCCGCATCTTGCCGAGGTGCAGCCGGGCCAGCGCGCGTGCCCACGGATCTTCGTTGTCCAGCAACGCTTCGAGCGCGGGCAGCACCTCCTCGGGCGCGGTCAGCATGCGTTCCAGCGGGACGATGAACCCCATCAGCGGATGCCGGGATTCAGCGCCGACGCTGTACTTGTGTGCCTGGCGGATCCAGTGCGCCGCCTCGTTTTCGTCGCTCGGGCCGGAGCTGACGAAGTGCGCGACCAGTCCGTACACGGTGGCGCGCAGGCCGTCGCTCACCTCGCCGGGCAACTGGGTGGCCGCGGTGATCAGCTCCAGGCCCTCGTTGCGGTGCCCGCCGAGCCACCAGTACCAGCCCGCGCCCGCGGCGAGTCGCATCGCTTCCCGCGCCTCGCCCGCGGCGAGCGCCCCGCGCATCGCGGAGGCGAGGTTGTCGTGTTCGGTTTCCAGTGTGGCGAGCCACTGCACCTGGTCCGCGCGGCGAAGACGTGGCTCCGCCGTTTCGGCCAGCTCGGTGAAATATGCGAGATGCGCCTGGCGCGCCGGCTCCGACTCCCCGGCTTCCTCCAGCCGATGGCGCGCGTACTCCTTGATCGTGCCGGTCATCCGGTATCGCGGGACGCCCGAGTGTTCCGCTACCAGCAAGGATTTTTCGGCCAGCGCGGTGAGCAGTTCGAGCACCTGCGGCGCTTGACCGGCGCAGACGCGCTCGGCCGCTTCCAGGCTCGCGCCGCCGGAGAACACCGAAAGCCCGCGCAGCACAGCGCGTTCCGCTTCGGTGAGCAGCTCCCAGCTCCAGTCGACCACCGCGCGCAGCGTGCGATGCCGGGGCAGCGCGGTGCGGCTCCCGCTCGTCAGCAGCCGGAACCTGTCGTCGAGCCGGTCCGCGAGCTGGTCGATCGACATGGTGCGCAGCCGGGCCGCGGCCAGTTCGATCGCCAGCGGCATCCCGTCGAGCGCCCGGCAGACGCGCACCATCGTCGACAGCGTGCCGGCGTCGGCCGCGAAATTCCGGCTCACCGCGCCTGCCCTGTCCCGCAGGAGCCGGATCGCGGGGGAGGACTCGATCTCGGCCGGAGCCGCGTCGCCTGCCGGGACGGCGAGCGGCTCGACCGGCCACAGCGCCTCGCCGGTGATCCCGAGCGGCTCCCGGCTCGTGGCGAGGATCCGCAGGCGGCGGCATTCCCCGAGAACCCGGTGCGCGAACTTCGCCGCCGACTCGATGACGTGCTCACAGTTGTCCAGAACCAGCAACGTTTCCCGGTCGCGGATCGCGGCGATGAGCCGGTCCGTCAGCTCCGCGTGCGACTCCTCGCCGAGCAGCGCGTCACGGAGGCCGAGCCCGGTGAGCGTCGACTGCGCGATGTTGTCCGCGCTCGTCGTTTCGTTGTCCGGGCCGAGCACGGCCAGTTCCACCAACCAGGCGCCGTCGGGCAGATCGTCGAGCAGGGTGCGGGCGGTTTCCGTGGCGAGCCGGGTTTTCCCGGAGCCTCCGGGCCCGATGACCGTGGTCAGCCTGTGTTCGGCGACGAGCTCGCGGACCGCGGCGACGTCGGCGTCCTTGCCGACGAAACTGGTCAGTTCCGCGCGCAGGTTGGTCTTCCGGCTCTCCTCCCGCCGCCTCAGCTCGCCCCGCAGCAGCGCGACGTGCAACGCGGACAGCTCCGGCGACGGGTCGACGCCCAGCGCGTCGGCCAGCGCCTCCCTCGTGCGCTGGTACACGAGCAGCGCCTCGTTGTCCCGGCCCGTCGCGGCGAGCGCCCGCATCAGCGCGGCGACGAGCTTTTCCCGCACCGGGTTCGCGGCCACGAGATCGGTCAGCTCCGCGACGACCTCCGCCTCGTTGCCGAGGTTCAGCTCCGCGTCGAACCTGTCCTCCAGCGCGGTCAGGCGCAGCCCTTCGAGCCGGGTGACCGCCGCGTCGAGCGCCGCGCTGTCCGGCAACCCGATGTCCTGCATCGCCGCACCCCGCCACAAACCGAGGGCCTCGCGCAGCAGCCGGATCCGTTGCGGGCCCTCGATCGTGCGGGCGCGGGCGGCCAGGCGCTCGAACCGCACGGCGTCGACGGCTTCGGGCTCCGACCGCAGCCGGTAGCCATCCGGCTGCCCATCGACCGCGCCTTCGGGCAACACCTTCCGCAGCCGGGAAACCAAGCGCTGCAAGGCATTCGTCGCGTCGGCCGGTGGACGCTCACCCCAGATCCAGTCGACGAGGGTGGCCTTCGGGACCACGTGCCCCGGCTCCAGCGCGAGAGCGATCAGCAGCCCGCGCAACCGCGCGCCCGGCACGTCGGCGAAGGCGCCGTCGTCCGTGCGGACCTCGAACGGTCCGAGCAATCCGATCTGCACCCTTCGATTTTGGCACGGACGAGCGGCGGACCTCGTCAGCCTGCGCTGAAGCAGCTCGCGGGCCGCGCGAGCCCGAGGTTCTCCCGCAGCGTTTTCCCGGTGTACGCGTCGCGGAAGATGCCGCGCTTGCGCAACTCCGGCACGGCCAGCCGGACGAAATCCTCGAAGGCACCGGGCAGGTGCGTGGCCGCGATGACGAAACCGTCGCACGAGCGGGATTCGAACCAGTCCTGCATCTGGTCCGCCACCTGCGCGCCGGTGCCCACGAACCGCGGCCCCTGCAACAGGGTCGCGCGGTGCCCGGCGAGTGTGCGCAGCGTCAGCGGCTGGTCACCCACGTGCCGTTTCACGCCCTGCACCAGCCCGCGCATCCCGGTCACGGAGTTGATCAGCTCGTCGGTGACCAGATCGTCGAGGGAATGCCCGGAGAAGTCGTGGTTCATCACCTCCGAGAGCAGGGTGAGCGACGCCATCGGGTGCACGAGTTGGTCGAGGAACACCGCCTCCTTCTCCTTGGCGATCGTCTCGGTCTCGCCGACGATCGTGTAGGCCATCGGCAGCAGCCGCACCTTCTCGGTGTCGCGGCCTTCGGCGGCCACGAGTTCTTTCTGCTCGCGGTAGTGCTCGAGCGCGATCTCGCGATCCGGGTCCGCGGTGAAGATCAGATCCGCCCAGCGCGCGGCGAACTTCCGGCCGCGGCCGGACTGCCCCGCCTGGATGATCGGCGGCCTGCCCTGCGGCGGGCGCGGCACGGTCAGCGGGCCCTGGACCGAGAAGTACCGGCCGCGATGGTCCAGCTCGTGCACCTTGCCCGGGTCGGCGAAGATACCGGTCTCGCGCTCGCCGAGGATCGCGCCGTCCTCCCAGGAATCCCAGAGCTTGCCGACCACCTCGATGAACTCCTCGGCGCGGTCGTAGCGCTCGTCGTGCCCGAGGTGCTCCCCGATCCCGTAGTTGCGGGCCTCGGAGTCGTTGACCGAGGTGACGACGTTCCACGCGGCCCGGCCGCCGGAGAGGTGGTCCAGCGTCGCGAAGGCGCGCGCGACGTGGAACGGCGGATAGTAGGTGGTCGAATAGGTGGCGCCGAGGCCGAGATGCGAGGTCGCCGCGGCGGCCGCGCCGAGCACCGCGGTGAGGTCCAGCTTGATCGGGCGGGCGCCGTAGCGGACGGCTTCGCCGGGGGAGTTCCCGTAGATCGACGGCATCGCCAGCCGGTCGTCGAAGAACATCAGGTCGAAGGTGCCCTCCTCGAGCACCCGCGCGATCCGCTGGTAGTACCGCAGATCCAGGTAGTCCGGCGCGGCGCTCGGGTAGCGCCACGATCCCGAGTAGACGGTCACGTTCGACGCCTGCATGAAGCCGACGAGCGTCATCGAGTCCGGGCGGTTCATCGTTGCCTCCTTGGGGAATTCACAGTCCGAGCAGATCGGCGGTACGGGCGACCGTGTCGGCGTGGCGCAGATGCGCGGCGTCGACGAGCATTCCGTCGAGCGCCGTCGCGCCACGGCCCTGTGCCTCCGCCTCGCGGTAGGCGGCGACCAGCCGGCGCGCGTGTTCGATTTCTTCCGGCGTCGGCGCGAAGGCCGCGTTCGCGATGTCCACTTGGGACGGATGGATGGCCCATTTGCCGACGTATCCCATCGCCGCGGCGCGGTCGCACGCCGTGCGGTACGCGTCGGGATCCCGGTAGTTCGGGAACGGCGCGTCGATGGCGTCGATCCCCGCGGAGCGCGCGGCCACGATCACCCGCGCCCGCGCGTAGTGCCACAGATCCCCGGGATAGTCGACGAACGGGTCGAAGTTGGTGTCCACGCGCGCGCCCTGCGAGGCCGAAAAGTCACCGGCGCCGAAGATCACGGCCTCCAGGCGATCGCTCGCGCGCACGATCTCGCCGACGTTCTCCAGCCCTTCGGTCTCCTCGATGAGGACTTCGAGCCCGATCCGCTTTTCCAGCCCGAGTGTTTCCTCCAGCTGCGTCAGCAGGACGTCGACCCACCACACGTCACGCGCGCGGCGGACCTTCGGCACGATGATCACGTCGAGTGCTTCGCGTGCTTCGGTGACCACTTCGATGACGTCGCCGTGCGCCCAGCGGGTGTCGACGCCGTTCATCCGGATCGCCCGCGTCGTGGCGCCCCAGTCCAGCTCCCGCAACGCTTTCGCGGCTTTGCCGCGGGATTTCTCCCGCTCCGCCGGGGCGCAGGCGTCCTCCAGATCGAGGAACACCAGGTCCGCCCCGGAGGCCGCGGACTTCGCGAACATCCACTCGTTGCTGGCGGGCGTGGCGAGTTCGGACCGCCGCGGCCGGATCATCAGATCACTCCTTTTTCGCTCAGTTCCGCGAGTTCGGCGTCGCCGAGGCCGAGCCGCCCGCGATACACCTCGTCGTTGTGCTCCCCGATCCGCGGGCCGAGGTGGTCGATCCCGCCCGGTGTCGCCGAAAGCCGGGGCACCGGCGCCTGCACGGTCATCGAGCCCAGCTCGTCGTCCGGGATCCGGGGGAACACGCCGCGGGCGGCGAGATGTTCGTCGGCGACGAGCTGTTCGGCGTTGTACACCGGGGCGGCCGCGACCTCGGCCTCCTCGAACACCGCCATCGCGTCGTCGAGCGTGCGCTCGGCCACCCAGTCCGCCACGACCCGGTCGATCTCCGCCGCGTTGCGAAGCCGTTGCTGCGCCTCGGCGAACCGCGGATCGGTGGTGAGATCGGCCCGGCCGACCGCGCGCAGCGCCCGCATCGCGATGGTCGGCGCGCTGCCCGACATCGCCAGCCAGTGCCCGTCCTTCGTGCGGTACACGTTGCGCGGAGCACTGATGTCCCAACGGTTTCCGGTACGTCCCGGCACCGTGCCGAGCTGGTCGCGGGTCAGCACCGGCTGCTCGATCAGCCGCGCCAGCGGCTCGACGAGGTTCACGTCGATGAGCTGGCCGGGTCCATTGTGGACGTCGCGATGGTAGAGCGCCATCATCACCGCGTAGGTCGCGTTGAGCGCCGCGACCCCGTCGGCGAGCATGAACGAGGGGAGTGTCGGCGGCCCGTCGGGTTCGCCGGTGAGGTGGGCGAACCCGCTCATCGCCTCACCCAGCGTGCCGAACCCGGGCCGGTCGCTCTTCGGGCCACCGGCGCCGAACCCGGTGACGTGCACCATGACCAGCCCTGGGTTGAGCTCCGCGAGGCGCGGGTGGTCCAGCTCCCATCTGTGCAATGTGGACGGACGGAGGTTGATCACCAGGACGTCGGCGTCGGCCACCAGCCGTCGCAGCAGCGCGCGTCCCTCCGGCAGCCGGAGGTTCAGGGTGACGGACTTCTTGTTGCGCCCCAGGCTCTTCCACATCAGCCCGACGCCGTCGCGCTGCGCGCCCCACTGGCGCACCGGGTCACCGGAACCCGGCTGCTCGATCTTGGTCACGTCGGCGCCGAACTCGCCGAGCCACGTCGCCACCAGCGGGCCCGCCGCCAGCGAGGCGGCGTCGATCACCTTCAGCCCCGCCAGTGGCCTGGTTTCACCGCTCATTCCTGCCCTCCAGAACAACGTCCGCGGCCGCCACGCGGGTGCGTGGTGTGCTCCGCATGCCGAATCCCCACGCCAGCGCCCCGATGAGCGCGAGCAGGGCCGCGAGCCCGAGCGGCGCGAGGAAGGAACCGGTGGCGTAGGCGACGGCGCCGGTGACGATCGGCCCGAGGATGCCGCCGACGTTGCCGATCGCGTTCACGAAACCCGTGGCCGAGCCGGTCAGGTTCAGGGCGCGCATGACGTCCTGGGTTGCCGCCCAGACCGCGCCGTTGGCGGTGATGATGCCCGCCGTCGAGATCGACAGGCAGGCGATCGCGAGCGCCGAGGACGACGCGAGCGCGGTGCCGACGATGGCCAGCGCCGCGATCATCCCGCCCACCAGCACGATCTTGCGGGCGTTCAAAGTGGACACTCCGCGCCGCAGCGCGAAGTCCGAGAGCCGCCCGCCGAGGATGCCGCAGAAGAAGGCGACCGTCCACGGGATCGACGTCGCGAAGCCGGAGTGGAGCACCGTCATGTGCCGGTCCTGCACCAGATAGCTCGGCAGCCAGGTGATGAAGGTGTAGAGAATGTAGAGCAGGCAGAAGTAGCCGCCGGTGATCGCCCAGATGTCGCGGTGCCGGACGATTTCACCCCACGGCGCCCGGCCGTCCTGCTTCGGCGGTTCCTGGTCGCGCAGGATCAGCTGCCGCTCGCGCTCGGAAAGTTTCTTGTCGTCGAGCGGGTTGCGGTACCACGCGTACCAGATCACCGCTACCAGCAAGGAAAGCACGCCGGTGGCGATGAAGGCGCTCTGCCAGCCGAACCCGCTCACCAGGTAGGCCAGGATGGGCGGGCCGACCGCCGAACCGAGCGCGACGCCCGAGATGAACATGCTGCTGCCGGTGGCGCGGTCGGATTTCGGCAGCCAGTCCGCCAGCGTCCGGATCGCCGCCGGGGCGAACGGCGCTTCGCCGATGCCCAGCAACAGTCGAGGGCCGAACAATGCGCCCGCCGAGCGCACGAGCGTGGTGAGGAAACTCGACACCGCCCACACGAGCAACGCGAGCGAATACAGCACGCGCACCTGGATGCGGTCGACGAGCATCCCCGCCGGCAGGTTGAACAGGGTGTAGGTCCAGGTGAAACTGGAGAGCAGGAGGCCCATCACCGCGGCGTTGGTGTGGAACTCCTTGGTCAGGATCGGCGCGGCGATCGAGAGGTTGACGCGGTCGATGTAGGCGATGGCCGTGATGATCAGGACGAACGTCGCGACCAGCCATCGGCGGTGATCCTTCACTGTGCTTCCTCCTCGCACTTCGTTGTGCCCGGACGGTTTCGCTCAGTTCTGCGGTGGTGCCGTCGACCCGGCCGGGAGCAGGCGCGGGGCGACGAGGTGTGCGCCGGGGCTCGGGCCCGCGGCGCCGGAGTGGCGGGCGTCCAAGCCCTCGATGAGCAGCTCGGCGGCGCGGCGGGCGAGTCCGGCGTAGTCCACCTGGATCGTGGTCAGCGGCGGGTTCGCCAGCGCGAACCACTGAGGATCGCCATACACCACAAGGGAAAGATCCTCCGGCACGCGCCGCCCGTCCGCCCACACCGCCTGCGCCGTGCCGACCGACAGCGAGCCACCACCGACGACCAGTGCCGTGATCCCCGTGGTAAGCAGGCTTTCCGCTGCCGCGTAGCCGTTTTCTTTCGTCGGCTCGACGAGCCGGGTTTCCATCCGCTCCGGATCGAGCCCCGCGAGCACCATCCCGCGCCGGATCCCGCGCAGCCGGACGGCGCCGTTGGACAGTTCCTCGGGCGTGCCCAGGTAGCCGATCGACGTGTGCCCGAGCGCGGCGAGGTGCAACACGCTCTCGACCATCACCTGCTCGTCGTCGCTGAACACGCCCGGCGCCTCGATCCCGGACGCGCGGTGCAGCTCCACCACAGGCAACCCGCCGAGCAGCCGGCGTGTTTCGTCGAGCACGCCGGTGGTGGGAGAGATGACCAGCCCGGCGATGCGGCTCGCGACCAGCTCGCGCAGCTGGCGCAGTTCTTGCTCGGGGTCGTTGCCGGTGACTGTCAGGATCATCTGCGTGCCGTCGGTGGAGAGCAGCCGCGCGCACTCCGCGGCGACGGCGGAGTAGGCGGGCGTGTCGACGTACGGGATGACGAACCCGACGAACGCCCTGCTGGTGTTGGCCGACAACGCCCTGGCCAGCCGGTTCGCGACGTACCCCCGGGACTCGGCGTAGGCCCGGATCCGCTCCGCCAGCTCGGGCCGGACGGCGGTACTTCCGTTGAGCGCGCGGGAAACCGTCGCCGTCGACACCCCAAGATCCCGGGCGAGATCGACGACGCCCACTGACCCGGCACGTCTCGGCTGAGCGGTCATTGTCAAGCCTTCGCTGTGATGTAAAGGTTTTCAAAGGGCGATGTAAACGTTTACATCGCCCCGTAACTCGATGATGACACCCGGCGAGTTCACCCGTCAACAGCCGGAGATCACGCTGCCCCGAACGGCCCAGGGTTTCGTTTTCCGGCTGGGGCGGGTCTTGAGGGTGGATCGCGCCAGCGATCCGCCCTAGAGGTGGGTGCTCATCCCCAACCACCCTCGCAACCGGCGGCCGACCTACGGGCCATGCCCATCCTGGATCCTGCCTCCCCGGCGGGGTTTTTCTCCTTGTTGTTGGCATTGTGGTTGCGCTGCAACAACAACGGACGCGCGCAGGGCGCGCTGTGTGCACCCCTCCGCCGCCCCGATCCGGGAGTATTTGCGGATTTGGGGGTTCGTCAAGGCGGGAAAGAGTACCTTGACAAACCCCCAAATCCGCAAAAGCAGGCTGGGGATCGGAGCGGCGGAGGGGTGTGGTCGTCGGGACGGCTCGCTTCGCGTTGCCGGGTGGCGGTTTGGGAGTGGGTCGTCGGGTGTTCCCGGCTTTCGTTGCTGGGTGGCGGTTTTCGAGAGGCTGCCCGGTGCATCGCCTTGCATCACCGGGTCACTGTCTTCGGGAGGGCGCCGGGTGCGCCGGCGTTCCTTGCCGGCTGCGGTTTCCGCTACTGCCCCGGTTCGCCGGACCGCACCGCGGCCCCAGCAGCCGCGGCGAGCGCCACCCCGAAAACCGCGTACGAAACCAAAAGCCCGCCGCTCTCCCCGGTATTACTGATCGCCCCACCCAATGCCTGGCCGAGCAGACTGCCAATCGCTTCGGCTGTGATGACCGCCGTCGCCAATTCTGCCGCGCCGAAGCCGCTGGTGCCTGCCGTCGTCGCCATCAAATACAGCGCGGGGTAAGCCAGCCCAACCCCGACACCTGCAACCGTCCAGGCGACGAGCGCCACTGGATAGGACGGGTCGAGAGCGAGCTGGACGGCCAGGACGAGTGTGCCGATCGCCGTCAAAGTCAGGCCCACCACGGGGAACCAGCGTTTCCCGCGCCGGTGCGCGAACCGTGCCGCGGCGAGGCTCGCCAGTGCCCACGCGAGGGGAGCGGCGCTGAGCACAACGGCGGCCCGCGCCAGGCTGACGTGGAATCCGGTGGTCAACAGCACGGTGACCAGACTGTCCGCGCCGAAATAGCCTAGCGCGAACAAGACCATCGCCCCAAGGGCTGCGGGCGTGCCGCGGCTGAGTCGTGCCGTGCCTCGCGGCATGATCGCGACCATTCCGGCCAGCGCCGCCACGGAGCCCAGCACGGTGATCGGCCACCAGCCGCCACCCAAAACGATGCACGCCGCGCCCAGCGGCACCAGCAAAGTCCGGCCGAGCGGACGGGGGGCTTCCTTCTGAGGACGGTCATCGCGAACCGTCCGAACGATCAACAAGCGTCCAATGAGGACGATCGGCACCGGCATCAGCAACGTCCAGCGCCAGCCGGCCAAATGCTCCAGCGCAAGTATCACGGGCGGGCCGACGAGCGCGGGGAGTATCCACATCGCCGACGAAGCCGCGATCACGCGCGCCCGGATCTTGTCGTCGAGATGCTCGATCGCCGCGCTCACCCCGAAAACGCCCAGCACACCACTGGCGAGGCCACCCGCCAGCTGTCCTAGCGCGAACACCCACGCCGTCTGCGAAGTAGCGGCCAGCACCAGGCCGCCGATATACGCGACCGTCCCGGCCGCGAGCGTCGTGCGCGCGCCGAGGTGGTGCAGCACCCGGCCTGCGAGCGGCAGTGCGATGAACAACCCCAACGTCGAACCGGCGATCAGCAAACCGAGCTGGTTTCCCGCACCCAAATCGTCGGCGACTACGGGGAGGAGCGTCGAGCCGACGAACCTGGTGACAGCAGCCGCGAACTCGAGGGTGATGATCCCGCCCGCCAGCACGGCGGGCCTCGCGCCGTTTCCCATGATCTTCCCGACCGTATCGCGAATGCACGAACCGTGCCCCGGCCATTCGGACCAATATTGCCCTGACAGAGCCCGTAAGGCACACTGGCCGTACCGCCGCTAATGGCGTTTCGGCAGGTGAAACGCCGTCCGGGAGCCCGTCACGGAGGCCGCGATGACCGAGCTGCCGGCGAACCCGCTGTCGATCGAGCTCGCGATTTCGCACCGCCGGTTCTGGTGGCAGATCGACGATGAGGATCAGCAGCCCGAACAGTGGCACGTCTCCGCGGACGTCTCCGTGCTCGACGCCTGTCCGGCCCGGGCGCGCCACGTCGGGGACATTTCCTTGGTCATCGCGGACCTGACCAGAGAACGGAATCTGCTCGATTCCGTGGTGCTGGGCGAATGGGCGCTGGAATTCGTCGCCGAGACAGTGCTCGATCCGGACGAGGGGAAACTGCATCCGGAATTGGACGCGAAGATCGGGCCCGGCCCGCCCCGGATGGTGATCCTGCGCCGCGTCGAGGTGATGGAGCCCTGGCGCGGGCACGGCCTCGGCGCTTCGCTGACCGCCGCCGCGCTGCGCATCCTCGCACCGGACGCGCGGATCGGCGCCTGCCGGGTTTCGCCGCTGGAGTTCCGGCCCGACGGCGACAGGGTCACCGCCGAATTCCTCAGCCTGCGTGCCGGTTCGATGCTGGAACGCATCGGTTTCCGCAGGTGGCGCGGGGTGCACGTGATCGACCTGCGTGATCCCGCGCTGCTGGACGCGCGCATGGACGTCCTCGACAGATGGTGGCCCGGCGCCCGCGGGGCCTGACGCCACCTCCCCGTCTCCGCCCGAACTTCCGCGCGCCCGACACTTGCGGACAGTGTCCGCAAGTGCTTGAGTAAGGCTCACCTAACAGAAGGGGGAGGTGCGCGATGTGGGTGCTGGCCGGACTGGCCGCCCTGGTGCTGCTCTTCCGCCGTAAGATCGGGAAAGGTCCTGGTATGGCAACGAGAATCACCGTCGGCGCGGTGCTGCTGGCGGCGTTTTCGGTGAGCACCGCGCAGACGGTCGTCATCGCCGCGCTGCCCGCTTTCGCCCGCGAGTTCGGCGTGTCCGGAACCACCGCGGCCTGGGCGTTGACGGCGTTCATGCTCGCCGCCGCGGTCGCCACGCCGATCGCCGGGCGACTCGGCGACCTGTTCGGTTATCGGCGGATCGCCTTGGTGTGCCTGGGTTTCTTCGTCGTCGGCCTGGTGTTGTGCGCGCTCGCGGGCTCGTTCCCGTTGCTGCTGGCGGGGCGGGCGCTGTCCGGCCTCGCGGCTGGCGTCTTCCCGCTGGCGTTCGGCCTCGTGCGGCGCGCCGCGTCGCGCGAACGGCTACCCGGCCTGATCGCCTTGCTGTCGGCGATGTTCGGCATCGGCGGCGCGGCCGGGATGCTCGTCGCGGGACCGCTGCTCGACTCGTTCGGCGCGGACTGGCTGTTCTGGCCGCTGCTGGTGCTGGGGGTCGTGGCGCTCGTGTTGATGATGCTGATACCTGCTGACGAGTCGGCCGTGGGCGGGCAGGTCGACCTCGCGGGCGCGGCGCTGCTCGGCTGCGCGCTGGTGGCATTGTTGCTCGGCATCAGCCAGGCGAAGGCGTGGCCTGCCGGCGCGACCATGGGGATTTTCGTTGTGGCGGCGGCATTCTTCGCCGGTTTCGCCGCGGTCGAGTTGCGGGTGCGGGGACCGCTGGTCGACCTGCGCGTGCTCGGGCGGCGCGCGATGGCCGTGACGAACCTCGCGACCGTGGTGGTCGGCGCGGCGATGTTCGGTGTGGTCACGCTGATCCCGCACCTGGTCGCGCAGGACAGGATCGCGGTGGCGCTGGTGCCGATGGTCGTGACGATGCTGGCCGCGACCCCGCTCGCACCCCGGCTCGGCGGCAGGTTGTCGGTGCGGGTGGGTGCCGCGCTGGGCATCTTTTCCTGTGTGGCACTGGTTTTCGCGCACGACGAGCTGTGGCAGATCTGCGTCGCGGGCCTGTTGCTCGGCGCCGGTTACGGGCTGTCCTTCGCTGCTTTCGGCACGCTCGTGGTCGACGCCGTCGAACCAGACCAGACCGGCGTGGCCACCGGCGTCAACACGATCGCCAGGACCGCCGGCGGCGCGATCGGTGCCCAGCTCGCCGCGGTGCTCGTGGTCGGGGGAAGTTATGGGCCCGCGTTCACGGTTTTCGCGCTGACCGCTTTGGTGGCTTTGGCCGTCACTGCGGCGTTGCCGCGTCACGTGCCCGTGGCGGTTTGAGCCGGAATTCGAGCAGGCATCGTTGCTCGGTCAGTTCCGTCACCGTCTCCAGGCTGAGCCCGTGTGGCGCGGCGAGCGCGCGGAATTCCTCGACGCGGCGTTCACGGCCGCCGAATATGACGAGCATGGCCAGGTTGATCGCACTGTCCGCGTGCCGCCCGCCCACCGGTTCCACGACCAGGACACAGCCGTCGGGCGCGGCCGCTTCCGCGCAACGGGCGAGGATTCGGTGGGCGTGCTGGTCATCCCAGTCGTGCAGGATGTCGAACAGCAGGTAGGCGTCCGCGCCCGCGGGCAACGGGTCGAAGAAGCTCCCCGCCGTGACCTGCGTCCGTTCGCCGAGATCCCGGGCTTCGAAAGTGCGACGAGCTTCGGTGACGGTCGGTTCGAGATCGACGAGGTGGCCGCGCAGCCCGGGATGCGCGGCCAGGGTCGCGGCGAGCACGGTGCCCCGGCCGCCGCCGACGTCGACCACGGTGGCGAACCGGGCCCAGTCGAAACCGGCGGCGATCCGGGGGAGTTGCTCGCGGGCCCGGTGGATCATCTGCTGGTCGAACGACTCTCTCAACCGGGGGTTCGCGGCAAGGTCGGCCCAGAAGTCCTGCCCGTAGCGGCGCGGGTAGGCGGCCTGCCCGGTGGCGATGCTGTGCGCGAGTTCGACGAACGCCAGTTCGGCGCGGCCGCCCGCCGAGTCCAGATCCAGCAGTAACCGGGTGAGGTCGTTGCCGGCGTCCGCGCAGAGGTGCGCGCCGAAGTCGGTGGTCCGGAAACCGGCACCGCCGCGTTCGACGATGCCGAGGCTCACAAGGTGGTCGAGCAGCAGTTCCAAAGCGACTGGATCGACGTCGAGGCCGAGATCGCCGACCGCCGCGCCGTCACCGCGAAGGAGGTCCGGCAGCCCCAACGTCACCGCGACGCGCAGGGCCATCGGCGTTGCGAGCCCGGCCATGTGGCGGAGCCTGGTCACCGCGTCCACGAGCGTGGTCAACCCTCCGGGTAGAAAACGAAAAGCGTGCAGCCGGTGGCGCTCCCGGGGACGTGCCAGGAGCCGGCCGGGGCGTGCAGGAACGTCCCGGCAGGATAGTCGCGGGCGCCGCCGCGGAGGTCTTCGGCACGGAGCGGGACGGGATGCCGCAGCACCACGAGTTCGAGGCGTGCACGCAAACCCCGGCGCCGCGCGCCCCGCTGGAGGAAACGACCCGCCGGCCGAGGCGATCGCTTCGCGCGCCAGTGGTGAACCTGCACTACCGGTCCCGGGACCAGATGAGCACCGCGCCGTTTTGTCCACTGTGTACGGACCAGCCCGCGACGAGACATCCGGTGAAGTTCTGTCTCTTCCAGGGAATTACCCGCCAGGGTGGTAACGCCTCGCCGCCTCGGGGCGATTGAGCTGAATGTCGTAACCGGGAGAGGAATCGATGTCGCACGTGTTGTGGTGGGTCCTGATCACGCTTGCCGTCCTACTCGCTGTCTACCTGGGCGTCTGGTGGACGGCAACCCGCGCAAGCCGATCGGAACACGTGACGCCGCAAGGGAAACTGTCGCAAACGGACCAGCGGCGGGTGCAGGCGCGGCGGGCCTACGCGGAGGCCCTGAGCGCCGCCGCGGTCAACGCGGCCGACGAGGGTCACAGCGAAGCGGCGGACGTCCTGCGCGAGCACGCCGCGCGCCTGCGCACGAGCGCGGGCGAGCCCGTGATCCCGCAGCCGCGGCGGGCGCCGGGCGTGGGCGAGTCTGGGCTGAGCATCCGCATCGTCCTGCGCAGGCCCGCTCGCACGGCCGCGCGTGCCCGTCAGCTCATGTGAAAGCCGCTGTGCGCCAATGGCTTTCCCATGAGCTGAACAGCGCCTGGTCAGCGCAGCGCGGCGAAGAACGCCCGGATATCGCCGACCACGTCCTCCGGCACCTCCAGCGCCGCGAAGTGGCCGCCGCGCTCGAACCGGCTCCAGTGCACGATATTCGAGTTGTCCCGCTCCGCGAACACCTTGATCGTCTGGAAATCGTCACGGAACACGGCGACACCCGTCGGCGCCTTGTTGACCGGCGCGGGTTCCCCGTCCGCGTTCTCGAAGTACGCCCGCGACATGCCGGCGGCCGCGTTGGCGAACCAGGTCACGGACACCTCGACCAGGATCTTTTCCAGTGGTACCAGCGAAGTCCCGTTGCCGAATGAGTTGAACAGCTCGCTGTAGGCGAGCAGCCCGACGGGCGAATCGCTCAGCCCGGCCGCGACGGTCTGCGGCCTGCTGGCGTTCATCGCGTTGTAGCCGCCGACCTTCTGGAACCACTTCATGTGCTCCAGTCCGGCGTAGTCCCGCGGCTCGAGCCGTTCGAACTCCGCGGGGTCGCCGGACGGGAAGGAGAACAGCTGCAGGACGTGCAGCCCGAGGAACCCGTCCGGAGCGAGCACGCCGAGTTCCCTGGCGACCATCGCGCCGTTGTCGGACCCGTGGACGCCGTAGCTCTGGTAGCCCAGCCGCCGCATCAGGGTGTCGTACGCGCGGGCGACCCGGCCGGTCGTCCAGCCGGATTCGTTGACGGGGTTGGAAAAACCGAACCCGGGAGCGTCCGGAATCACGACGTGGAAGGCGTCCTCGGCGCGCCCGCCGTGCGCCACCGGGTCGGTGAGCAGGTCGATGACGTCGAGGTAGTCCACCGACGAGCCGGGGTAGGTGTGGGCGAGCAGTAGCGGCGTCGCGCCGGCGTGCGGTGACTCGACGTGGATGAAGTGGATCGGCTGGCCGTCGACCTCGGTGAGGAAGTGCGGGTAGGAGTTGATGCGTCTTTCGGCGGCGCGCCAGTCGAATTCGCGCCACGCCTCGACGGCTTCGCGCAGGTAGTGGTTGGGGGTGCCGGTTTCCCAGCTGTCACCGGGAGCCGGCTGTGGCAGCCGGGTGCGGTCGAGGCGCTCCCGCAGGTCGGTCAGCTCGGCGTCGGTGATCTCGATGCGGAAGGGGTTGATCTCCGTGTTCGTCATGAGAACCACGCTAGAGTGCCTATAGGAAGGATTCGTTCCTAATAGCTGAGGCGATGTGAAAAACGACCCCGCGGCACGGTTGCTCGAACTCCTCGCGCTGCTGCAATCGCGCCCTTCGTGGAACGCCACCGAGCTGGCCGAGCGGCTCGGCGTCACCACGCGCACGATCCGCAACGACATCGAGCGGCTGCGCGCGCTCGGCTATCCCGTCGAGGCGGCCCGCGGCTCGACGGGTGGGTATCGGCTCGGCGCGGGCGGCAAGCTTCCGCCGTTGTTGCTGAACGACGAGGAAGCCGTCGCTGTCGCCATCGGCCTGCGCGCCGGGCGCGGTATCGCGGGGATCGAGGCGGCCAGCGCCCGCGCGCTCGCCAAGCTCGAACAGGTCCTGCCGTCGCGCCTGCGCCCGACAGTCGAGGCTGTGGCCACCACCGTGGATCACGCCCCGGAGAACACCGGCACCGACGCGCCGGATCCCGAGGTCGACCCTGGCGTGCTGCGCGCCATCGCCGCCGCGATCCACGACGTGGAATGGTTCCGCTTCGAGTACCGGGACGTTTTGCGCCTCGTGGAGCCGTATCGCCTGCTCGCCTGGCAGCGCCGCTGGTACCTGGTCGGCCGCGATCCGTCGAGCGGCGGGTGGGACGTCTTCCGCGTCGACTGGATCACCCCGCGAATGCGCACGAACCGCCGGTTTTCGCCCGTCGCTTTCCCCGACGGGGACTACACGGCGTTCACGATGCGGCAGGTGGCGAGCAGCGGGTGGCAGGTGTCCGCGCGCCTGCGGATCGACGCCCCGGCCCGCGAGGTCCTGGCGCGGATCAACCCCACGGTCGGGGTGGTCGAAGCGGTCACCGCGACCACTTCGGTGCTGGTCACCGGCGCGGACTCGCTGACGACGATCGCGGCGTACATCGGCATGCTGGGCCTGGATTTCACCGTCGAATCCCCGGCCGAGCTGAGGACGCTGCTGCGCACGTTCGCGGAGCGCTACGCCCGCGCCTGAACGTGTCATCGAAAACTCATCCCGCGTCCCTAGGCTCCCGCACAGCGGGACGGCGCCGATGGGTCCGTCCACTTCGGACGATGGAGGTCTTCGATGTCAGATCTGCTGCACAAGCTGGTTTCCGCGTTGCTCACCGGCGCGCTCGTCGCGTTCGTCGGCTGGCTCAGCGTCACCGTTCGCAAGCGGAAGGTCCAACGGGCCGAAGCCGCCGCGCCGGCGCCGGTGGAGGACCGGTCGCAGGCGTTGCTGCGGCACGCGCAGCAGGCAGACCACGACCGCGACCGGTTGGCGTCCGCCGGGCGGCCCGCCGACGCGGTCGCGCAGGCCAGGATGGCTGTCGAGCAGTGGAGCAGGCTCGCCGAGCTTCGGCCGGGCCGTTTCCAGGCCGAACGGCAGAACTCGTTGCGGCGCCTGGGAGATCTGCTGGCGCAGTCGGGACAGGCTGACGAAGCGACGCGGGTTCGCCAAGAAGCCGCACGGGCTGTCTGAGCGCTGTCATGGCTGGAGCAACTTGGACGGGTCGGCACGGCACGCTGGACGCGGTGGCCGACGACATCGCACGGACGCTCGGACGGGAGCTCGGCCTCGCCGGGACGCCCGCGACGATGACGCTTCCGCCCGAGAGCGCGGGTGTTCCGGCAGGAAGCCTGCTGCCGCCGCGTGAGCGGTTCAGCGGAATACCCGCGCCCACACACGGTTTCATCTACGCCGACGGGCAACAGCCACGCCCGTTCGAGCTGCGGGTTTCGATCATGAGTGGCCGCAACGGTTTCCGCCGGGCGCTCGGGATGGGGACGCTGGTCTACGCCGTGCCGCTCACGACGTCCGGTTCGGCACGCGTCGCGCTGCGGGGCGCCGTGTTCCAGGGTGACCCGAGGGCCATGGACCGGCTGAACGCGGACAAAGCCTTGCTGGACAAGGTGAACGCGCTGGCCCCGGCGGCCGCGGCGCCGAGCGGCATCCACCGGTGGGAAGTGGAGCGGATGGTCGCCCTCGAGCCGATGTCGCAGGGCACCGTGCTGATGCTGCGCACCCTGCACCGCGTCACGCCGAGCGGCTGGACGCTTCGCTCCGGCGCGGTCCTGGAGCTCGCCGCACACCTCGAGGCAGCCCTGCGATGAAGCATCGGGGCGAGTGCTTGCGCCCGGACGGCACGTGCGGCTACAAACGCAAGGGCTGGCAACCGAAAAGCTGGTACTGAACGGAAGAGCGCGAAGCCTGCGGGCTCCCTGACCACAACCGTGACCACCACCGGGACCTCCTCGAAGCCGCCCCGCGCGGTCTGCCAATGTGCGGAACCGGCGGGACGATCAGCTCGTCCCGCCGGTTCCGCCTGAGCCGCTCAAGCAGCCCGGTTGAACAGCTTCTTCGACCAGAGGTACCCGCCGAGGGCGATCAGCGCGCACCAGCCGAGTGCGAAGTACGCGTTGTTACCGATGGGCGTACCCAGCAGCAGCCCCCGCATCGTCTCGATGATCGGCGTGAACGGCTGGTACTCGGCGATCCACCGCAGCCCGGCCGGCATCGAGTCGGTGGGCACGAACCCGCTGGACAGGAACGGCAGCAGGATCAGCGGCATGGGCAGGTTGCTCGCCGTCTCCACGCTCTTGCTGACCTGTCCGAGCGCTACCGAAAGCCACACCAGCGCGAACGTCACGACGATCAGGAACCCCGCCGTGGCAAGCCATTCCCCGAAGGACGCGGTGGGCCGGAAGCCGACGAGCAGCGCCACCCCGATCACGAGCGTGAGGCTGATCAGCGCCTGGACGACACTGCCGACCACGTGCCCCGTCAGCACCGAGACGCGGGCGATGGCCATGGTGCGGAAGCGGGCGATGATGCCCTCGGTCAGGTCGGTCGCGACCGAGATCGCGGTGCCCTGCACGACGGCGGTGATCGTCATCAGGATGATCGCCGGCGTCACGTAGTTCACGTATGCCGCGCGCCCGCCGCCCGGTGTGCCGAGCCCGTCGCCGAGCGTGCCGCCGAAAACGTAGACGAACAGCAGCAGGAACACGATCGGCATACCGGCGAGCAGCACGGTCATGGACGGGTATCTCCGCATGTGCTTGAGGTTGCGGCGCAACATCGTCGCGGAGTCGCGCAGCGCCAGGGCCGGGGTGCTCATCGGGCGGCCACCTTTCCGTTGCCGGTGAGAGTGAGGAAGACGTCGTCGAGGTCGGGTGTGTGCACCGACAGGTCGCCCACCTCGATCGACGCGCGGTCGAGCCGGTCGATCAGCTCCTTGAGCGAGCTGACGCTGCCGTCGCCGGGCACGCGCAGGACGAGCGTTTCGGGCTCCGGGATGGCCGGGCCGAGCGCGCGCTGTGCGGCCGCGAAACTGTGCGAGTCCGGGAATTCCAGCCGGACGTGCCCGCCGGGGATGCGCCGTTTGAGCTCGGACGCCGTGCCCTCGGCGATGATCCGCCCGTGGTCGAGTACCGCGATGGAGTCCGCCAGCACGTCGGCTTCGTCCAGGTACTGCGTGGTGAGGAGAATGCCGACGCCCCCGGCGACCAGTTCCCGCACGACCTGCCACATGTCGCGGCGGCTGCGCGGATCGAGTCCGGTGGTCGGTTCGTCGAGGAAGATCACCCGCGGGTCGCCGATGAGGGTCATCGCGAGGTCGAGCCTGCGCCGCATACCGCCCGAGTAGGTCGAAGCCGGTTTCGCGGCCGCCTCGGTGAGGTCGAATCGTTCGAGCAGATCGGTGATGCGGCGACGGCTCTCGGCGCGGCCGAGGTGGTGCAGATCGGCCATCAGCTTCAGGTTCTCCGCACCGGTGAGGAGGTTGTCCACCGCGGAGAACTGGCCGGTGACGCCGATCGCGGCGCGCACCCCGTCGGGATCCTCGGCCAGCTCGTGCCCCGCTATTCGTGCCGTGCCCGAATCGGGTCTGAGCAGTGTGGACAGGATGTTCACCGTGGTCGTCTTGCCGGCGCCGTTCGGGCCGAGCAGCGCGAAGATCGAGCCCGTCGGCACCTTCAGGTCGACGCCGTCGAGCACCACCTTCTCCCCGAAGGATTTCTTCAGCCCGGTCGCCTCGATCGCGGTCGTGGTCGTCATCGTCGTTTTTCCTTTCGTGGCAGTGAGAATCAGGCGCGCCGGATGGTGATGTCGCCGAACCCGCTGTCCGCGCGGACCTCGACGGTGTCCTCGGTCGGCCCGGGTTCCGCGGCGGGCTCCTCCAGTTCGTTGCGCAGCCTGCCGTAGCCGGTGTGCACGTCGAGCCAAGCGGCGACGCCCTTGCTGATCCCGGCTTCGATGTCGCCGTGCGCGGTCTTGAGCGACACCGAACCGCGGTGCACCGCGCCGACCGTGATGGTCCCGTTGGAGGTCTTGGCCTCCAGATCGCCGGCCGCGTCACCGATGTGGATCTCGCCGTTGGAGTTCTTCGCGACCAGCGCGCCTTCGGCCTCGCCGATCTGCACCCGGCCCGTGCCGGTGCTGATGTCGGCGGTGCCCGCGATCCGGTTCACTTTCACGTGCCCGGCGCCGGTGTCCACGTGAAGCTGGCCGGTGGCGTCGAACTGGACGTGCCCGGCGCCGGTCTTGTACGAGCATTCGCCGAGCTCACCCGTGGCCTGCAGATCGCCGAGCTGGGTCTTGACGCTCAGCCGCGAACCGGCGGGCAGTTCGAGGTTCACGTCGACCGAGCGGGACTTCTTGGACATGTCGAACGCGCGGATCTTGGGGCCGGTGATCAGGAGCGTGCCGTCGTTGTACTCGGTGCGGACCTGCTTCGCCGCCTTGACGTCGGATTCGTCGCCCTCCTGTGTCGGGCGCACTTCGACGACGGTGTCGGTGCGGTCGGTCGCGGTCACGTGCAGGTAGCCGACCCCGAGTTCGACCGTGACGGCGATCGGCGCGGGGGTTTCGAAAGTGGGCATGGTGGTCCCCTTGTGGTGTCGTGGTTGGGAGTTCTTGCTGGTGGCGGCTGGTCAGCGAACCCAGCCGGTGTAGCGCTGCTGCCCGGTTTTCCCGTGGGCGCGGGCGGGCTGTTCCCGGTCCTGCTGCTGGAGCGCGGCCGAGGCGACGCGGACGAGCCAGGCGTTGACCGAGCGGCCTTCCTTGCCAGCGGCCTCCTCGATTGCCGCCTTGAGTGGCTCGGGAAGACGGAAGTTGATCCGCGCCGTGGCGGCGTCTTCGTTGCCCGGCAAGGCTTCCACGGCCGGCGGGGTGTCACGGGACGGTGCCACGTCCGCCGCCCGCTTCGGCTGGGGGAGCCGGACGACGAAATCCGGGTCACGTCCACGCAGGCGGAGCTCGACGGAGCCGGGCGCGAGCTCGCGGGTGATTTCCTCGGCGGCGGACGACAGCGTCTCCAGCAGCGTGAGCCGGATGGCCGACTCCAGCGAACCGGCCAGGCGCTCGATCAGTTCCTGTGCCTCCGCGTCCCCGGTTCCGGCGAGGGTGGCGAACTCACGGCCGAGGCCGTCGACGAACGGTGTCAAGTGCATGACGCCATAGTGGTGCCATCATGGCGCCATGTCAAGCCATAGTGGCGCCGAGATGGCGTAATGCCAGGTGAAGGGCTTGATTTCGGGTCCTGGGTGCCTGCGGTGGAATCTGGGATAACGGGCCATGGGCTGCTGCGTTTGTCGTAAACTCTGAGTATGTCGGCGGTCACGGCCCGGTTCGCCCGGTGTGCGGAAACAGCCGGAATTGCCTGCCCCGGGGCGGTCCGGTGACGGCAGGCGGCGAGTCACCGCCGAGGCTGGAGCTCGCGGTACTCGGTCCTGTCCGGGCCTGGTACGACGGGCAGCCGCTGAGCCTGGGGCCGGTCCTGCGTCAGGCGGTGCTGGTCGCGTTGGTATTGCGCCCCGACGTCACGGTGAGCCAGCGCGATCTGGTCGACAGGGTGTGGGGCGCGTTCCCGCCGGACAGTGACGGCGTGCCGGGGTACGTCTATCAGCTGCGGAAGTCGCTCGTAGCCGCCGGCGTGCCCGCGAAGTCGGTGCTGCGCACGGATCCCGGCGGCTACCGGTTCGTCAGCGCCGGGGTGGCGGTGGACGCGGTACGGCTGGACGAGCTCGCCGCCGAAGCCCGCCGCTCGGCCGAGGCCGGGGAATCGGCCGCGGCGATCGACGCGTACGGCAGAGCGCTCGCGTTGTTCGAAGGCGTGCCGCTGGCCGGGCTGCCCGGCCCCTTCGCGGAGGGGGAGCGGCGCCGGCTCGTCGAGCGCAGGATCGGTCTGGCACAAGGCAAAGCCGACGCGCTGATCCGGCTGGGCCAGTACGACGGGGCGATCGAAGAACTTTCCGCGCTGATAGCGGAGTACCCGGTCAGCGAACCCTTGACGGGCCTGCTGATGCGCGCGCTCTACGGCGCCGGACGGCAGGCCGACGCGCTCGACACGTGGCGCGAGTTCCGGGAAAGGCTGATCGAGGAGCTGGGCCTCGAGCCCGGCGAGGAGCTGCGCCGCGTGCACGAAGCCGTGCTGCGCGGGGCGGACAGCGAACTCGGCGTCGCTTCGCGCCCGGAGCCTGCCCGCCGAATCCGGGACGAGCTTCCCAACGACGTAGGAGACTTGGCGGGTCGGGAGAACGAGCTGGCGTTGCTCACCGTGGGCGCGGCGGGCAACGGGGTTTCGGTGTCGGCGGTGGACGGGGTCGCCGGGGCGGGCAAGACGGCGCTCGTCGTGCGTGCGGCTCAAGCCATGCGCGAGGAATGTCCCGACGGCAGCCTGTTTCTGGAGCTGCACGGGCACAGCGAAGGCCGTGGCGCGTTGGCGCCGGAGCGCGCGTTGCGCCGGTTGCTGCGTTCGGTCGGCGTCGACGACCGGAACATCCCGGACGACCTTGACGAACTGTCCGCGAACTGGCGCGCGGCCACGTCGTCGACGCGGCTGGTGCTGGTGTTCGACAACGCGGCCGGCGCCGAGCAGGTTCGCCCGCTGCTGCCCGGCGGCACGGGTAACAGGGTCTTGGTCACGAGCCGTCGCAGGCTGACCGGACTCGACGTCGAACGCCGGATCTCCTTGGGCCCCTTGGCATCCGAAGCCGCGGCCGGGCTGCTGAGCAGGCTGGTCGGCCCCGCGCGCGCGGGGAACGAACGCGAGGCGGTCCGCGAGCTGGCCCGGCTGTGCGGACGGTTGCCGCTCGCCCTGCGCATCGCGGGCGCCCGGCTGCAGAACCGTCCGATGTGGACGTTCGGGGACCTGGTCGCCCGGCTCGCCGACGACGCGGGCAGGCTCGGCGAACTGACCGCCGAGGCCCGCAGCGTCGAGGCGGCGTTCCGGCTGTCCTACGAGCAGTTGACGACGGAAGAGCAACAGGCCTTCCGCGCGCTGGGGCTCGCGCCCGCGGCGGAGCTGGACAAACTGGTGCTCGGCGCGATGCTCGGCTGGCCGCCGCACGTCGCCGAAAGCGTGCTGGAAAGTCTGGTCGACGCGAACCTGTTGCTGGCGCCCGCGGCGGGACGCTACCGGATGCACGACCTGGTCGCGGTGTACTCGCGGCGGCTTGCGGCGCAGGAGCCGGACGAGGTGGTGAGCGCGCTGCGTGCCGGCGCGCTGCAGCTGTACCTCGACGCGGCCAGGGCGGCCAGCGAGTGGGGTGGTTCCGCCTTCGTCAGCGGGCCGCAGTCCGGCAAGACCTCGTTCGAAGGGCTCGCGGACGCCTCGGCGTGGCTCGACAACGCCGGTGACCTCGCCGAAGTGGTCGCGCACGCCGGCGCGATCGGCCGCGCGGACTACGCCTGCCGGCTGGCCGAGAGTCTTGTCGACTACATGTTCCGGCGCGGCCGGTATCACGAATGCCTGACCCTGCTGGAAGACGCACTGTCCCAAGTGGACAACGTGCCGGACGGGCGGCTGGCCACGTCGTTGCGATTCGGCCTCGGCTGGACGCACCTCAGCCGGGGCGACTACGAGCAGGCGCGGACGTGGGTCACCGACGGGCTGCGCATCGTCGAACAGCTCGGGGACAAGCGGGAGCTGGCGAAGGGCCTGGTCGCGCTCGGCACGGTGACGATGGCCGTCGGCCCGCACGACGAGGCGCTCGACGTGCTGCCGAGGGCCCTGGCGGCGGCGATGGAGGTGGAGGACGACTGGCTCGCCGAACGCGCGATCTCCGCCCTCGGCTACATCCACCACGTGCAGGGCCAACACGAGAAGTCGCTGGAGTTCTTCGCTCAGTCGCGTGTGCTCGCGGAGAAGATCGGCAACCCGGCCATGCTCGGCCGGGCACAGTGCTACATCGGCAGCGTGCAGGCCCGCATGGGGCGGTTTCCCGAGGCGGCCCAAGCGCTGCGCGAGTCCGTCGCGCTCGGCGAGCAGGTGGACGATCTGCTGCTGCTCGTCGGTTCGCTGACCAGGCTCGGCACGGTGGAACAGGAACTGGGCAACCTGGAACTGGCGCTCGAACTCCAGCAGCGCGCGCTCGCGAAGCTCACCGAGCAGACGGCCGGGATGATGGAGGCGGAGGTGCGCAACCGGCTCGGTTCCTGCCTGGTGGCGCGCGGCGAAATCGCCGCCGCCCGGGAGCAGTTCGAGCGTGTGCTCACGCTGCCGTCCGACAGGTCGATGCGGGACGAGCGGGCAGCCGCCGAGGCGGGCCTGACTTCCTGCGAAGCCTGACCCGTGCGGCGATTCGATCAGGATTTCATCGGCCCGCGTTAGCGTGACGGCGGTGCCGAGGCCGCTGCCCGGCTGGGTGCGGCCGCGCAGGGGGCGGGTGCGCTTCGTGCCGGGCACCGGCTTCGCCCGCACCGCGTCGTTGCGGTGCGGGCACTGCGGTGTTCCCGATGCCACTGGTTCGCTGCCCCCGTCAGGTCGTTGGGTAAACCCTGACGGATGGCGATGAAATCCGGATGAAACCGGGATGGGGGCTAGCCGAGCGCGGCCGCGAGCCGCCGCCATTCCGCGCGTGGGAAACCCTGCTGATCGGCCGTGAGCACCTGGATGCACACGTGGTCCGCGCCCGCCGCCCGGTGCTCGTCGATGCGCTTGCGGATGCTTTCGTCGTCGCCCCAGACGATCAGGGCGTCGAAGAGCCGGTCGCTGATCTGAGCCACCTCGTCCTCGGAGAAGCCCAGGCGGAGCACGTTGCGCGCGTAGTTGGGCAAATCGAGGTACGAGCGCAGCCACGATGCGCCGATCGCCTTCGCCTCTTCGCGCGTCGCCGCGAAGATCGCCGTCTGCTCGGGCAGCACGAGCGGACCGTCGCCGAGCGCTTCGCGCACTTCGCGGGTGTGCTCGGGCGGAACGAGATACGGGTGCACGCCGCGCGAGCGGCTCGCGGCGGTCTCGACCATCTTCGGGCCGAGCGCGGCCAGCACCCGGCTCTCGACGGGAAGCGGCGGCGTGGCCTCGTCGAGTCCGTCCAGGAAGGTCCGCATCGCCGTGAGGGGTTTGCGGTAGCGGCCGGGCTCCTTCGAGTCGATCAACGGCGCGTGGCTCACGCCGATGCCGACCAGGAACCGTTCGCCGTGTTCCCCGGTGAGCGACGCGTACGCGGCGGCCGTGTCGGCAGGGGAGTGCATCCAGAGGTTCAGGATCCCGGTGGCGACGGTGACTTCCCTCGTCGCCGTGAGCAACCGCTCGACGTCCGCGAACAGCGCCCCGCCCACGTCCGGCACCCACAGCGCGCGGAAGCCGAGCTCCTCCAGCTCGGCCGCGGCCTCCCCGGCTTCCGCCGGATCGCCGAAACGCAGGTGGTGGCTCCACACGCCCACCCCGGACAGGTCCATGACGTCTTCCCTTCCGCCCGCTTCGCGACCGGTCCGGCCGCGCCACCGACCCTAGTGTCCGGGCCCGAAGTGGATCACCGTCGCGGCCGGGTTGGAGCAAACGCACCTTGCTCCCCGCGTCGGCCCGGGTTGGAGCAAACGCACCTTGCTCCCTGATTGGGTTGATCTCCCATTCGGGGGCTCACATCCGCCGCGATTCTCACTACTCTTGTTCGATGTCCCTGCGAACGTGGGCGTGGTTCACGGCGAAGCGGTTGCTCGCCGACGAGTTGCCGCGCCGCTGGGCCCACACCCAGGGCGTCGCGCGCCGGGCCACCGAAATCGCGAATGCCCTGCCGCGCGAAGAGCGCCAGATCCTGGTCGCCGCCGCCTGGTTGCACGACATCGGGTACGCCGAGGATCTGATCGACACCGGCCTCCACCAGCTCGACGGAGCGCGTTTCCTGCGCCGCGAAGGCATTCCGGTTCGTGTCTGCGCCCTCGTCGCGCACAATTCGGGCGCGGCGTCGATCGCCCGGCTGCTCAACCTTTCCGACGCGCTGGCCGCCTTCACCGACGAGCGCACCCCGACGCGTGACGCGCTCTGGTATTGCGACGTGACAACGAGTCCGGACGGTCTCCCGATCTCCTACGAAGAGCGCTTCACTGAACTTCGCAGCCGTCGCGAGCCGGAGGACCCGGTGATCCGCGCGCTCGACCTGAGCGAGGGCGAGCGCGCCGCCGCGGTCAGCCGCACGGAGGAGCTGCTTGCCACAGCCCTCATCCGCCGCTAGTTCACGCCGAAGTCCGCGGCCACCTCGCCCAGCAGGTCCCAGGTCTGCCCGGCTTCCAGCGCGTTCTCCGAGGCATTGGTCCAGATCCGTTCGTACCGCGCCACGTCGTCGTCGCAGGTGAGTTCGTTGCCGGTCTTGGTGAAGACGAAATCCAGGTGCGCGGGGAAATCCCCGGGGCCGCCCGGCGTGGCGAGCCGGAGCAGCGCGAAGCGTTCGAGGATGCCCTGCTGGGCGATCACACTGGAAGCGGGCCGTCGCGGCCGGAACGGGAGCACCTGGATCGTGATGTGCGGATAGCGCGAAAGCGTCACCAGATGCAGGAGTTGTTCCCGCATCACGTCTTCGTCGCCCTGAACCCGCCGGATGCTCGACTCGCTGAGCACGCAGTGGAACCGGGCCGGGTTGTCGCGGAACAACACGCGCTGCTGCCTGTCCAGCGTCGCTTGCACGGTGTTCTCGGCAAGGCGGTCGGCGCTGCCCTGGCCGCGCTCGAACTCGGCGCGCGCGTACGCGGTGCACTGCAACAGGTCGGGTACGCGTTCGTTCGTCACGTACCGGATGAGTTCGGCGTCCTCCTCCAGATCGATGAACTGCCGGTACACCTCCGGGTGGTACACCGAGCGGAACCCCGACCACCGTCCGCGCTGCGACGTGTCGGCCTGCAGCCCTAAGGCGAGATCGACCACCAGCTCGTCGGTGACGGCGTACAGCTCGAGCAGCCGCCGAAGATCCGCCTCGTCGATGCCGAGGTTGCCGCCTTCCAGCCGGGCGATCTTGTTCTGCCCGCTGGCCGGACTGGCCTTGGGCCACACGGCCACGCCCGCGTCGCGCTGCGTCCACCGGCTTTGTTCACGCAGATGCCGCAGCAGGGCGGCCAGCTGTTGTTTCCGTCCGGTCGGCGTGCGGGCCGCGGCGACAACGGTCACGGGCAGTCACTTCCGGTTCGCGTCTTGAGGTGGTCCGAGCGTTTCAGGGCAACCAACGATCGCGCGGCCGTGACGTTCCGGATTCAGTCCGCCGATTTCGGTTTGAGCAGGCCGCGGTTGAACGCTTCCGCCACGGCCGCCGCGCGGTCGTTCACTTCCAGTTTCGCGTAGATGTTCAGCAAGTGCGTCTTGACGGTGGCCTCGGTGATGAACAACGCGGTCGCGGCATCGCGGTTCGTCCGCCCGCCGGCGACCAGTTCGAGCACTTCCAGTTCCCGTTTGCTGAGCGGCCCCGCGGACGGGGCGCGCATACGGTTCATCAGCCGCGTGGCTACAGAAGGCGAGAGCACGGACTCGCCCCTCGCGGCGGCGCGCACGGCTCGTACGAGCTCCTCGCGTGGCGCGTCCTTGAGGAGGTACCCGGTGGCGCCCGCTTCGATCGCGGGCAGCACGTGGCTGTCCGTGTCGTACGTCGTGAGCACCAGAATCCGCACGGTTCCGCCGAGTTCGGCGATCGCCGCGACACCGTCCATCCCCGGCATCCGCAGGTCCATCAGCACGACGTCCGGCCGCAACGCCCTCGCGAGCTGGACCGCTTCGCGCCCGTCGGCGGCTTCGCCGAGCACTTCGAACTCCGGGTCGCGGGCGAACAACGCGCTCAGCCCGTCCCGCACCACGGGGTGGTCGTCGGCGATGAGCAGGGTGATCGGTCCGTCGTTCACGGGGTCGCCTCCGCGGGGTGCGCCGGGACGCGGGCGGAAAGCCCGGTGCCACCGCCGGGTTCCGTTTCCACCTGCAGTGTTCCGGAAAGTGCTTCGATCCGCTCCCGCATCGCGACGAGCCCGAAGCCGCCGCCCTGCCGTCCCGGGTCGAAGCCCCGGCCGTCGTCGCGGACGTCCAGCGCGACCTCGTCCTCCAGGTAGGACAACGTCACCCCGACCCGGCTCGCCTCCGCGTGCTTGGCCACGTTGGCCAGCGCCTCCTGCGCCGCCCGAAGCAAAGCCACCTCGCTCTCCGGGCGCAACGGGTGGGCGGTGCCGGTGGTGGTGACCTCGACGGCTGGCCCGTTCAGCGCCGACCACCGCTGCGCGACCTCCTCGACGGCTTCGCTCAACCGCCGCGTTTCCAGCTGTTCCGGGCGCAGGGCGTGCACCGAGCGCCGAGCCTCGGAGAGGCTCTCGCGCGCCAAACTCGTCGCGGCCGCGAAGTGCCGGCGCCACGCGTCTGGCTCTTCGCTGGCGTGCTCGGCGGCCTGCAGTTGCGTGATGATCCCGGTGAGTCCCTGCGCGAGCGTGTCGTGGATTTCGCGCGCCATCCGCTGCCGTTCGTCGAGCATCCCGGCCTCGCGCGCCTGCGCCAGCAACTGCCGGTGCAACGCGGCGTTCTCCGCCAGGCTCAGTTCAAGCCTGCGGTTGCCTTCGGTGACTTCGTGCAGGGCCCGCTCCCGTTCCTCGTCGCGATTCTGGTTGCGCCAAAGGATCCACGTGAAAATCGACATCGGCAGGATGTTCACGACGAGCACCGCCGCGAACGCGATCAGCCCGCCAGGACTCGTCTTGTCCAGATCCGCCGCCTGCGCCGTGCCCGCGACGATCGCCACCGCCGCCACCCCCGGCAGCCGCCATGGCCATCGCAGCAGCTGGAACGTGAAGACGTACAAGGCCGGGGCGAAGCAGCCGAACCACGGATCGCGCACCACCAGCACGGCCAGCAAGCCGATGAGCCCGGCGAGGAACACGGCCATCAGGCCCGGACGTTCCCGCCACGCGGGCCGCACCGTGAACAACACGAGCATCCACGCCGCGACCGCCGCGCACAGAACGAGATCGACCAGCAGCGAACCGGGGCTCGCGTGCTTCACGATCACAGTGCACGCCACCAGGACCCCCAGCAGCGCATACGGCCCGATGGTGAGCACTGGTGACCAGTGGCGTTCCGGCTTGTCCATTACCCGCAATCTAGCCGCGCGCGCCGAAAAACGAGCGCATCCGGCGGCTGTTCACCAGCAGTACGACGCCGAGCAGGAGCAGGCCGCACACCCCTTGTTCGAGCTTGAACCACAGCGTGAACGTGCCGGGCAGCGCGAGGATCACGACGATCGCGACGAACAGGATCGCCGACGTGATGCGCAGCCGGAGGTACCCGCGGCTCGAGCCGCGCGCGGTCTGCACGGCGAACGCCAGGGTCAGGAACGAGGTGAGGGCGACGATGGTGCCGCGCACCAGGACGGCGTCGTTCACCATCGCGGAATCGTTGTACAGCAAGAAGATCGCGACGAGCGTCAGCAGGCTCAGCCCGACATAGCAGGCAATGAGGAGTCGTACGGCGTTGAGCGCGGGTGCGTGGGGCATGCTTCGAGCCTCGCAACCGGGGCGCCGGCGCACATCGCCCGAACTCCCGAGATCCGCACCCGGTGCACCGGTGGAGCCGATCCACCGATCGGTTGAGTCAGCCGCGCGGGACGAGCAGGCGCAGGAGTCTGACGAGGATGTCCGGGAGCTCTTCGTCCTCGTGCGCGATCCAGTACTCGTGCGCGCCGACCGTCGCGGCCAGCACGGCGTGGCCTGCCCCGATCGCGAACAGGTCGTCGGTGCGCGTGCCGCGGCGGTCCGCGACGAACTTCGTCGCGATCTCGCGCCATTCCGTATACCGCACAGCGGCTTTCTCCTGCACGGACGGGACGCTGAGCAACAGTTGCGCCCGGTGCAGAGCCCAGGTGCGCTCCTCCGGCGCATGCTGCAGCGCGTCGGGCGCCGCCCGGCACAGCGCGTCGGCGTAGTGCTCGTCCGGTGGGGCATCGGCCAGCAGCTCGCGGAACCGGCCGATCTCGGCGGGCGACTCCACCCACAGCACGTCGGCCTTGGTGGAGAAGTAGCGGAAGAACGTCCGGCGGCTCACCCCGGCCGCCCGCGCGATGTCGTCGATCGTGGTCTGCTCGAAACCGCGCTCCAGGAACAGCTCCTGTGCCACGTCGGCGAGGTGATGAGCGCTGGTCAGCGCGGGCCTGCCGCCCCGGTCGACCTCGGCGCGGGGCTCCTGACGGGAACTGGGCACCGGAAGATTTTCGCATACGCTCGACTTATGGCACAGTGCGCCATAACCTGGCTTCGTTACTCCGTCAGAGTGGACAGGAGAGAGGCATGGGCAAGGTCGACGGCAAGGTCGCGTTCATCACCGGTGCGGCCAGGGGGCAGGGCCGAAGTCACGCGGTCCGGCTCGCGCGCGAAGGCGCCGACATCATCGCGGTCGACACCACCGCGAAGGTCGAAAGCGTCCCGTATTCCCTTGCCACAGCGGAAGATCTGGCCGAAACCGTGCGTCAGGTCGAGTCGGCGGGACGCCGGATCGTGGCCAAGGAGGCCGACGTCCGTGACTCGGCCGCGCTCGCCGACGCGGTGAACGAAGGCGTCGCGAAGTTCGGCAGGCTGGACATCGTGCTCGCCAACGCCGGCATCTCCAGCCCGGCGCCCACGCTCGAAATGAGCGACGAAACCTGGCAGGACATGATCGACATCAACCTCACCGGGGTGTGGAAGTCGATCAAGGCCTCGGTCCCGCACATCATCAAGGGTGGCCGCGGCGGGGCGGTCGTGATCACCAGTTCACTCGCCGCGATCTACGCCAACCCGAACACCGCGCACTACAGCGCGGCCAAGGCTGGCCTGGTGATGCTGATGAAGGTGCTGGCGAAGGAGCTCGCGGAGCACAGCATCCGGGTGAACACGGTGCATCCGACGACGGTGGCCACCGAGATGATCCTCAACGACGCGACCTATCGGCTGTTCCGGCCGGATCTCGAAGCGCCCACCCGCGCCGATTTCGAGGTGGCGGCGCGCGAGCTCAACCGGCTTCCGGTCGCCGCGCTCGAACCCGAAGACATCACCAACGCGATCATGTACCTCGTCTCCGACGACGCCAGGTACGTGACAGGCGCGACGCAGGTCATCGACGCCGGAGGGGCGATCTGAAATGGGACTGCTGGACGGGAAAGTCGCCTTCATCACCGGTGGTTCGCGCGGGCAGGGGCGCGCGCACGCGGTCACCTGCGCGCGCGAGGGCGCGGACGTGATCATCTTCGACATCGCGAAACCGGTCGTGGAAACCGCCTACAAACTGGCGAGCCCCGAGGACCACGCCGAAACGGTGCGCCAGGTCGAAGCGCTCGGCCGTCGCGTGCTCGCCGTCGAAGGCGATGTCCGGGACCAAGCGGCGCTGGACGCGGCCGTGGCGCGGGGCATCGAGGCGTTCGGGCACGTGGACATCCTCATCGCCAACGCCGGGATCTGGACCCAGAACCCGTTCTGGGAGCTGACCGAGCAGCAGTGGGAGGAGATGATCGGGGTCAACCTGACCGGGGTGTGGAAGTCGGCGAAAGCCGTCGCGCCGCACATGATCGAGCGCAAGAGCGGGTCGATCGTGATCACGTCCTCGGCGAACGGGATCGAACCGGGGCTGAACTTCGCGCACTACGTTTCCGCCAAACACGGCGTGATCGGGCTGATGAAGAACATCGCGCTCGAGCTCGCGCCGCACGGCGTGCGCTGCAACTCGATCAACCCGGGCGCGATCCGCACCCCGATGACGGCTCACCAGGCGGCCTGGGACATGTTCGCCGGGCACGAGGGCGGCACCGAGGCCGAGATGATCGAAGGCGGCTACCACTATGCCGCGCTGCGCAACACTTCCTGGCTCGACCCGCAGGCGATCGCGGACACGGCGTTGTACCTGAACTCGCACCTCGCCGCGAACGTCACCGGCGTGACGATCCCGGTCGACGCCGGCCACCTGCTGATGACCGGCGTCAACGCGAACCCCGTGAAGGACTAGGACTTCCCGCGCTTCCCGGTGTGGTTGAACAGCAGGTTCAGCACGAAGGCGGCGAGCGTGGCGCTCGTGATCGCGCTGCCCGCGATGATCTGCGCCCACGCCGGGAAGCGGTGGTAGAACTCGGGGGCGACCACCGGCAGCATGCCGACGCCGATCGCGATCGCGACGATCAGCAGGTTGCCGGTGCCCTCGAACTCCACCTTGCGCAGCGCCCTGATCCCGACCGCGGTCACCGTGCCGAACATGACCAGCCCCGCCGCGCCGATCACCGGCCCGGGCAGCGAAGCGACCACTTCGCCCAGTTTCGGCACCAGCCCGAGCAGGACGAGGAACCCGCCCGCGGCAGCGGTCACGTACCGGCTGCGCACCTTGGTCACTTCGACGAGCCCGACGTTCTGCGCGAAAATCGTGTCCACGAAGGCGTTCATGAACCCGCCGAGGATGCCGCTCAGCCCGTCGCCAGCCAGCCCGCGCGCGACATCGCCGTTGCTGAGCGGTTTCCCGGTCAGCTGGCTGACGGCGAGCATGTCGGCCGTGGACTCGGTGAACGTCACCAGCATCACCACGCACATCGAGATCACCGCCGCGATCGGGAAATGCGGCGCGCCGAAGTGCAGCGGGGCCGTGATGCCGAACCAGCCCGCGTCGCCGACGGACGAGAAATCCACCAGCCCCAACGGAATCGCGACGACGGTGCCCACGATCAGCCCCAGCAGCACCGCGATCTGCGCGATGAACCCGCGTGCCCACCGGTTGAGCACGATGATCAGCACCACGATCCCGGCCGCCAGCGCCAGGTTCACCGGGGCGGCGTAATCGGGCGCGCTGCTGTCCTGCCCGGCGATCAGGCCCGCGGCAACGCTGATCAGCGAAAGCCCCACCACGGTGATCACCACGCCGCTGACCAGCGGCGGGAAGAACCGGATCGCCTTGGCGAACGGGACGGCCACCAGCAATCCGAAGATCCCGGCGGCGATCATCGAGCCGTATACCGCCTGGAGCCCGTACTGCGATGCGATGAGGATCATCGGGCTGACCGCGGTGAACGTCGCCCCGGCCACCACCGGCAGCCGCACGCCGAGCACCTTCCCGACGCCCAGCGACTGGATGATCGTGATCACCCCGGCGATCAGCAGGTCGGCGCTGATCAGCAGCGCGATCGTGCCGGTCGGCAGGTTCGCGGCGGCGCCGAACACCAGCGGCACCGTCACGCAGCCGGTGTACATCACGAGCACGTGCTGCAGCCCGAGGACGATCAGCCTGCCGGCCCCGACCGGGCTGTCGACGGGATGGCGTTCGCGGGTCGCTGCCGTTCTGGTCATGCATCAGCCTCCTAGCGCGGTTGTCCTTGTGGGAGGGAACGGCTGAGAAGGCCCGGAGACACGCCCGGCGTGTGAAGATTCTGTTTCGGCAGGTTTCCCGGGGGCGTGAGGGAGTCGATCGAGAGGGCGTGCCCGTCACTCGATCTGACTGGGCCGAGCGCGTCGTTCGTAGCCGATTGCGCTGAGTCCGCAGCTCGCCTCTCGATGACAGAAACGCTGCTTTCCTTTGCCTCGTAAGCGGTTCCGGCGTCTCGCCCGCCGTTTTCCACTGCCTCGCTTCAACGGCTTCGCGGACCTACGAGGCGCGAAGCCGTTGTGTCAGCGCACTTTCCACTCTACGGAGGTAACCTTGCCCGACCATGTCCTTTGCGCTTGACGGATGGTCGGCGGTGCTGCCATTATCACTTCATGCCGAACGGAAAGGGCGTGTCCGCCCTTAAGCGGTGAGCAGGCGGCGCGGGCGAAGTGCCCGCAGTGTCGTGGCTCCGCTTCATTTTGATCGGGATTTTGAGTTCGTACGCCGGGCCGTCGAGGCCCGTGTCACCTGGTTGAACTATGCCTTGAGATCGAGGCAGGGTTGTCTCCGCTGGCAGGCCGAGGGCCACGCGGAACCGTTGCCCGGTAACGAATATGGGGAAGTTTCACGACGGTGCGCCGTCCTGGCTGATTGACAACTCCACAGTGGACAAATAGCGGCCGAACACCCCACCAACCGGTCGCGCCCGCCTCGCTCAACCACCGGAACATCCACCCCGTCACCGCGGCGAACCCCCCGCCACTTCGCCCGCGGCGAACGTCGCACGCCCAGAGCGAACACCGCCCCCGCAACCGATCTTGCCCGCCTACCGTCGACATCCCAGGCGGAAAGCAAGCAGGAACGAGAAGGTGAGGTCCGACATGACCCTGTCGATGGCCACGGAATCGCGGAGCGGGCAATCGATCGACGATTCCGTCTTCGAACAGCTGCTGAGGGACAGGATCGTCTTCCTGGGCTCGGAGGTGACCGACGAGGTGGCCAACCGGATCACCGCGCAGTTGCTGCTGCTCGCCGCCGACGACGCGGAGAAGGAGATCACCTTCTACATCAACTCCCCGGGCGGTTCGGTCACCGCGGGAATGGCGATCTACGACACCATGCAGCTGGTGAAACCGGACGTTTCCACGTGGGGCCTGGGGTTCGTGGCTTCGATGGGGCAGTTCCTGCTCTCCTCGGGCGCGCCGGGAAAGCGCTATCTGCTGCCGAACACGCGGATCGTGATGCACCAGCCGTCCGCCGGGATCGGTGGGCCGGCGGCGGACGTCGCGATCCAGGCGGAGGTGTTCGTGAAGATGAAGCGCCGCATCGCCGAGATCACCGCCCGGCAGACCGGCCAGCCGGTCGAGCGCATCACGGCCGACGCGGACCGTGATCGCTGGTTCGATGCCGAAGAGGCGCTGAGCTACGGATTCGTGGACCACATCGTCGGAGCTGGCCAGAGCTGAGGAAAAGAGCTTGCCAGGGGCGGCATCCTGACTGAATGACGGACATTCGGATCCGCGAGCCCGAAGACCGGGAATTCGGTGCCGTCGCGGCACTGCGATGGCATTGGGCGGCCGAGACCCAGGCCCCGGAGGCCACCCGTGACGAGTTCGTGCGGCATTTCACAGCCTGGGCACGAGACAACACGCACACGCACCGTTGTCTCGTCGCGTTGCGCGGCGGTGACGTGATCGGCATGGCCTTCCTGGCGACGGTCGAGCGGGTGCCCACCCCGCGCGCGTTCCACCGTCGTTCGGGTGACGTGCAGTGCGTCTACGTGGTGCCGGAGGAACGGGACAACGGAGTGGGTGGGCGGCTGCTCGGCGCGATACTGGACCTGGCCCGTGAACTGGGGTACGAACGAGTCACCGTGCACTCCAGCCCCCGGGCGGTCCCGGCCTACCTGTGCCACGGATTCGAGGCCTCGCCCCGACTTCTGCAGAGTGTTTTGTCCATTTGAAACGGAAGATCCCAAAGATCACCGGATAAGCTCGGCGTGTGAGAGTTCTCGAACTGGTGCGGGAGCGCGCGCGACAGGGGAGCGTGCCGGGCGCGCGGAAGGATCCTTACCGGCTGGCGCTGGCGATCGAGGGCGGCGGCAGCCGCGGGACGTACTCCAGCGGCATGGCGGTCGAGCTCGAGCGGCGCGGGCTGAGCCAGGTCTTCGACGACGTGTACGGCTCCTCGATGGGGGCGATCACCGCCGCCTGGCTGCTGTCCGGGAAAGCCGAGCACGGCGCGTCCTACTGGTGGTACCCGGAGACGATGCCCAACGTGATCCGGCCACGCGCGGTGCTGCGCCGCAAACCTGTGGTGGACCTGGAATTCCTGATGGACCAGGTCTACCAGCGGTGGGCGGGCCTCGATTTCGGGGCGGTGCTGGAGAACCCGGTGCGCCTGCACCCGATAGCCACGGACGCCGACCGCGGCGAGGTGCTCGACCTCCTCCCGTACCTGGAAAACGGCGAGACGCTGAAGCTCGCGCTGCGCGGTTCGGCCGGACTGCCGCTCCTGGCCGGGCCGCTGATCCAGCTCGGCGGCCGCAGGCTCCTCGACGGCGGGCTGACCGAAGCTGTCCCGTTCCATTCCGCGCTGCGCGACGGTGCCACCCACGTGCTCGTGCTGCGCACCCGCCGGGCAGACGAGCCCGCCAAGACGCCCCCCAGGGTGGAAGACCTCGCGGTGACCACGTTCCTGCGCCGCACAGCCCCGGCAACGCTGCCGGCGTGGCGCACCCGGCCCGCCCGCCGTCACGCGGACGACGAGGAACTGCGCAGCGCGGAGAACCTCACGCAGGTCCTGGTGCCGACGGGCGCGCCGGAGGTGTCGCGGCTGGCCGTGGATCCGGTGCTGCTACACCGCGCGTTCGATCTGGGCGCCGAGGCGATGGCGAACGCGTTGACGGAGTCCTGACCCCGCTCAGGACTGGGAACGCTTTCCGTGCCAGACATGCAGGCTGGCCGTGCCCCAGGCCCGCACCGCCTTGGTATCTCTGCGGTCGTCGGGCCGGGCTCACCCTGCCCGAGCCAGGGTGAGTCCGGGCAGGCGGGGTGCCCTCGTCATAATCACCCCATTACTCGCGCGGAACCTCCTTGCGCCCGCGCGCGAGCAACTCGGCCAAATGTGTGCCTTCGCGGTGCGCCAACTGGTCCAGCTGCGTACGGCAGGAGAAACCGTCGGTGAGCACGGTCGCCTCGCCGTCCGCGCGGATGGCCGGCAGCAGGTCGTTCTCCGCCACCGCCACACTGACGTCGTAATGCCCGCGCTCGGCCCCGAAGTTGCCGGCCAGGCCACAACACCCGTCGAGCACCTTCATCTCGACGCCGGCCTTTTCCAGCAACGCGCGGTCGGGGGAGAAGCCGAGTACCGCGCGCTGGTGGCAATGTGGTTGCACCACAGCGGTTTCCCCGGACAGGTCCGGCGGCGTCCAGCCTTCGGCCGTGGCGAGCACCTCGGCGAGTGTTCGCACCCGGTCCGAGACATCCGCGACCTCCTTCGTGGTGCCGAGGAGTTCGGCGGCATCACTCCGGAAAACGGCGGTGCAGGAAGGCTCCAAGCCGACGATCGGCATGTCGCTCCCGGACAGCGACTCCACGCTGCGGCGCAGGATCCGGCGCGCGGTGTCGAGCTGGCCGGTGGAGATCCAGGTCAGCCCGCAGCACAGTTTCCGGGCCGGAATGGACACCGAGAAACCGGCCTTCTCCAACACTTTCACCGCCGCTATCCCCACCTGAGGGGTGAAGTGATCGGTGAAGGTGTCCACCCACAGCATGACCGGTGAACCGGTGGCACGGGGATGCGTGGCGAACCACTGCCGGAACGTCTGCCCGGCGAAGACGGGCAGCTCACGACGGTGATCCACCCCGGCCAGCCGTTTGCCGAGCTTCGCCAGCGGCCCGGACATCGCCCGGTTGACCAGTTTCGGCATCCGCGAGGCCAGCCGGGCCCAGCGCGGCAGCCAGCCGAGCGAGTAGTGCGCGGCCGGCCGGAGGCGCCGCCGGTACCGCTGGTAGAGCGCCTCGGCCTTGTAGGTGGCCATGTCGACACCGGTCGGGCATTCCGACGAACAGGCCTTGCAGGACAGGCACAGGTCCAGGACGTCGTGCACGGCGTCGTCCCGCCAGCCGGTGACGAACGAACCGTTCGCGAGCTCCTGCAGCACGCGGGAACGGCCCCGCGTGGAGTCCTTCTCGTCCCGGGTGGCGCGGTACGACGGGCACATCGTGCCGCCGGGCGAGGTGACGCGGCACTTGCCGACACCCGTGCAACGGTGCACCGCCGCGCTGAAATCCCCGCCGTCCTGATGAAAAGTGAACCCCAGGCCGGTACGCAACGGCCGCGCCGACACGTCACGCAGGTCGAGGTCGGCAGGCCGGGGCCGGACGATCACCCCGGGGTTGAGCACGTCCGCCGGATCGAACACGTCCTTGACCGCCGCGAACGCCTCCATCGCGTCGGCCGAGTACATCAGCGGCAGGAGTTCCCCGCGGGCGCGGCCGTCGCCGTGCTCGCCGGACATCGAGCCGCCATAGCCGGCGACCAGCTTCGCCGCGTCCAGCAGGAAGTCGTGGAAAACCTTGCGGCCGCCCGATTCCCCGAGCGGGAAGTCGATCCTGATATGCACGCAGCCGTCGCCGAAGTGTCCATAAGGGACACCGGACAGTCCGCGGTCGGACAGCAGGGCCTCGAACTCGCGGAGATACGCGCCCAAGTGCTCCGGCGGCACCGCGGCGTCCTCCCAGCCCGCGTGCCCTGGCCGGGTGGGATCCACCCTGGCGGCCAGTCCCGCACCGTCCTCGCGGATCTTCCACAGCGCGGCGGCTTCGGCGCCCGAGACGATCCGGCTGCCCAGCGCGTCCGCCGCGGCGAGCACGCCCTGAGCCCTGGCCGCGATCTCCGCCTCGTCCTCGCCGCCCAGCTCGACGAACAACCAGCCGGTGCCGCGGGGCAGTGCGGGCACCGAGCCGCCCCGGCCGCGGCGCACCACATCCACGATCCGGGCGTCGAGCCCTTCGATCGCGACGGGATCGAAGGGCAGCAGCGCGGGCACCGCGTCGGCGGCGCTCGCCATATCGGGATAACCCAGCACCACCAGCGAGGTCCGGGAGGGGGCGGTGACCAGTTTGACCCGGGCCCGCTGCAGCACGCCGAGCGTGCCCTCCGTGCCGACCAGTGCCTTGGCGACGTCGAACCCGCGCTCGGGCAGCAGGTGCTCCAGCGAGTAGCCGGAGACCTGGCGGCCGAACCGGCCGAACTCGGTGCGGATCACGCCGAGCCGTGAGTGCACGACTTCCTTCAGCGCGGTCAGCGCGGCCGACGAGGTGTCGCTGGTGCGCAGCAGTTCTCCGGTGCCCGCCACCAGTTCCAGCTCCACGACGTTGTCGGCGGTACGGCCGTAGCCCAGCGCCCGCGAGCCGCAGGCGTTGTTGCCGATCATGCCGCCGATCGTGCAGCGGCTGTGCGTGGACGGGTCGGGGCCGAACCGCAGCCCGTGCGGGGCGGCGGCGCGCTGCAGATCGTCCAGCACCACGCCGGGGTCGACCAGCGCCGTCGCCGAATGCCGGTCGATCTCGTGCACCTTGTTCAGGTGGCGGGAGAAGTCCAGCACCACGCCGGAGCCCACCGCGTTGCCGGCGATGGACGTGCCGGCGCCACGGGCCGTCAGCGGGGTGCCCAGCTCGCGGCAGGCATTCACCACCGCCGCGATCTCGTCCGCGTCGTGCGGGAAGACCACGGCGGAGGGCACGACCCGGTAGAGCGAGGCGTCCCCGGCGTACTCGGCGCGGCGGCGGTGGGAGTCGTCGATTTCGGTGACCCCGGCCCGCCGCAGAGCTGCGACGACCGCGGTGCTGGCATCGGTCGAGAGAGTCATCGCCCCCATTGTCACCCTCGCCCCCGGCGGGCGCGGATCAGACCGTGAACAGGTCCGGATCGGCCTCCCGCCAGTCGTCCGCCCAGCCTGCTCGCGGGCCGTCGAGCAGCTGGCCCGGCTCCAGCCATTCGTACAGCTCGGCGTAGTGGCGCACGGTGGTCGAGTCGAGCCGTTTGCGCAGCATGTGCGGCCGCAGCTGGGCGGGGTCCGAGACACCCATGGACGCCATGATCTGCAGCGCCGAGCGGACGGTCGCGCGCTGGAACCGGTGCACCCGCTCGGTCTTGCTCTCGACGTCGAGCGCGCGGGCCCGGCGCGGGTCCTGGGTGGCCACGCCGACCGGGCAGTGGTTGGTGTGGCAGCGCTGCGACTGGATGCAGCCCACCGCGAACATCATGGCGCGGGCGGCGTTGGTGTAGTCGGCGCCCTGGATCAGCCGTTTGACGATGTCCGCGCCGGTGGCCACCTTGCCGGCCGCGCCGAGCCGAATCCGGTCCCGCAGCCCGGTACCGACCAGCGCGTTGTGCACCGTCATCAGCCCGTCGGTGAGCGGGACGCCTATGTGGTCGGAGAACTCCAGCGGCGCGGCCCCGGTGCCGCCTTCCGCGCCGTCGACGAGGATGAAGTCCGGGGTGACGTCCTCGGCGAGCATCGCCTTGCACACGGCCAGGAACTGGGCCCGCGAGCCGACACACAGCTTGAACCCGGTGGGTTTGCCGCGCGCCAGTTCCCGCATCCGCGCCAGGAACAGCACGAGTTCGCGCGGGGTCGAGAAAGTGCGGTGGTACGGCGGGGAGATCACGGTCTGCCCCTGCGGGACTTCACGCACCTTGGCGATCTCGGCGTTGACCTTGCTCCCGGGCAGCACGCCGCCGATCCCGGGTTTGGCACCCTGGGAAAGCTTGAGGGACACGCATTTCACACTGTCCAAAGCGGACTTGCGGGCGAACTCGCGCTCGTCGAAACCGCCGTCGGAGGTGCGGCAGCCGAAGTAGCCGGTGCCGATCTCCCACACCAGGTCGCCGCCGTGCCGCAGGTGGTAGTCGGAAAGCCCGCCCTCGCCGGTGTCGTGCGCGAAACCGCCCTTCGCCGCGCCCGCGTTGAGTGCCAGGACGGCGTTGGCGGACAAGGAACCGAAGCTCATCGCCGACACGTTGAGCAGCGCCATGTCGTACGGCTTCGCGCAGCCGGGGCCGCCGACGCGCACCCGCGGCGCCTCGTCCGGCACCTGCACCGGGGACATCGAATGCACGAAGGACTCGTAACCGTTCTCGTACACGTCCCGTTCGGTGCCGAAGGGCGATTCGTCCTCCGTCGCCTTCGCCCGCTCGTAGACGATGCTGCGCACGTCGCGGTCGAACGGGCGGCCGTCGAAATTCCGCTCGATGAAGTACTGCTGCATCTCCGGCCGGATCGCTTCGAGCAGGTAGCGCAGGTGGCCCAGCACGGGGTAATTCCGCAGCACGGAATGCTTGCGTTGCAGCAGGTCGTACCAGCCGACGAGGGCCGTCGCGGCCAGGGGCGCCGCCGCGAACGCCCACCACGGCGAAACGCCCGCCGCCAGCCACACGGCGGCCGCCGCGACCACGGTCAGCGCGGCGACGATCGCGAATCGCATCAGTCCAATGCCCACTGGGCGAAGATCACGCGCAGTGCGGTGACCAGCGGCAACGGCTGGTCGAGCATCGGGTGGTGCCCGGCGTCGGGCAGTTCGGCCAGCAGCGCCCGGTGGTCGAGCAGCTTGCCGATCTCCTCGAACATGGCGGGCGGCACCAGGCCGAACTCCGAGCGCAGGAACGCCGTGCGGCAGCGCAGCAGCGGCAGCAGCTCGCGCAGCGGTTCCCGCCCGCCGTAGAGCATCGGGTCGAACTTCCAGGTCCAGCCGCCGTCGACGGCCCGGATCGACTCCTCCGCGATGTGCTCGCGGATGTACGGCAGCAGCACGTCCTGCGCCGGCACCGTCCTGAACCGGCCGAGGATCTCCTGCCGGTCGTCGTAGATCTTGGTGGGGCGGCGGCGTTCCCGGAGACGCTCCTCCTCGGGCGGGCGGTCGTTGAGCGGGGAATCGATGATCGCCGCCCCGTGCACGCGCTCTGGGTGCCGCGCGCCGGTGGTGGCGGCAACCCAGCCGCCCATGCTGTGGCCGACCACACAGAAGCGGCCCTCGATCCCGCCTTCGTCGGCGGCGGCGACCACTTCGCGGCCCCAGTGGGCGAGGTCGTAGGACTCGCGCCATCCGCTGTCACCGTGCCCGGACAGATCGGGCGCCACCACCCGGTGCGAACCGGCGAAGAACGGGGCGATGTGGTCCCACCAGCCGGAGTTCGCCGAACCGCCGTGCACCAGGACCAGGCCCGGGCTGCCCGGCTCTCCCCAGCAGCGCAGGTGGACCCGGCTGCCGTCGACGACCGTCTCCCGGTGCTCAGGGGTCTCGGCCAGCGCGTCGGCGAACCATCGCGGCGTCATCCATGCCTCCTTCGGCCTCACGGACCTACGTTAATGGTCTGCCAGGATCGCATTCAGCGCGAATGCTGCGGCCGCCACAGTGGCGCCCGCCACGCACAGCACCTCCGCGCCGCCACCTGCCGTGAGCACCAGGCCACCGGCCGCGGCGCCGAGGGCCTGCCCGAGATAGATCCCGCTGGAATTGGCGGAAATCACCACGCTGGGCGACTCGGGCGCGAGCCCGGTCAGCCGGTGGTTGTTCGGCGTCGCGACCGACCAGGCCGCCGCCCCGGTAACGGCCATCAGGGGCGGCGTGAGTCCGGCAGTGGGGGCGAAACCCAGGCCCAGCAGGGAAAGCGCGAGGATGCCGATGGCAAGCACGAGTGTCCGACGGGGACCGTGGCGATCGGTCAGCCAGCCGCTGCCGAAAGCTCCCGTGCTGCCGCCGATGCCCCAGGCCAGCAGTGCTGCCGTCAACGCGGAACCACTGATTCCCGCGGTGTCGAGCAAAATCCGCGCCAGGTAGGTGTAGACGATGATGCCCGCCGCCGAGGCCAGCGTCGTCACCGCGACGATTCCCAGTACACGCCGGTCGACCAGCAGCGCCAGCCGATCGCGCAGCCGAACCACGGGTGGCAGCGGCAGAGTGGGCAGGGTGACGAGCAGCGCGGCCAACGCCACGAGCGCGACCGCGGCGATGAACAACAGGCTCGCCTGCCAGCCGAAGTGCTGGCCGAGCGCGGTGCCGGCGGGCACCCCGAACACCGTCCCGACGGCCAGGCCGCCCAGGATGATCGACAGCGCGAGCCCTCGCCGCTCCGCCCCCGCCAGCGCCACTGCCGCGGCGGATGCGGTGGGAGTGAACAGCGCGGCCCCGAGCGCCGCCGCAATCCGCGCCAGCAACAGGAACGGCAGGCCCGTGGCGGCGATCGACGCGAGATTCGCGGCGATGAACAGGGAAAGCCCGAAGGTCAGCAGTGTCTTGCGCCGCACCTTGCCGGTGGCCGCGGCGAGGAAGGGCGCCGTGACGGCGTAGGTCAGCGCGAAGGCCGTCACCACCTGGCCCGCGGACGCTTCGGAAACCCGCAGCCCGGAAGCGAGCTGCGGCAGGATTCCCGCCAGTACGAACGAATCCGTGCCCATCGCGAACGTGCCCACGGCAAGCACGAGCACCGGGGCCAGGCGGTGGACGCGGGGTTCGGGAACAGTGATCATGCTTCGACAGTGCGCCGGGAGCCGAACCTGGTACAGGCAGGGAATCATGCTGGTATATCCGGCACCAGGCTGAGCGGCACCGAGGAGGGTTCGATGGCGGACATGGTGCAGCGCAAAGAACTCGCGGCCTTCCTGCGATCCCGGCGTGAGGCCACCGACCCGGTCTCCCTCGGGCTCACGCCGGGCCCCCGGCGACGCACCCCGGGCCTGCGGCGGGAGGAACTGGCGCAGCTGTCCGGCGTCAGCCTCACCTGGTACACCTGGCTCGAACAGGCTCGCGACATCAGCGTCAGCAGGCAGGTGATCGACAGCCTCGCCCGCACGCTCAGGATGCCACCGCCCGAGCGCACGTACCTGTTCACCCTCGCCGGGCTCGCGCTGCCCGCCGAGGATCCCGGTCGGCCGCACGTGGACGGAATGCTGCGCCGTCTCGTCGGCACGCTGCAGCCGAACCCGGCATATGTGATCAACCCCTGGTGGGACATCCTCTGCCACAACGAGGCCTACGGGGCGTTGCTCGGTGGCCTGGACCACCGGCCCGCCGCTGAGCGCAACGGTCTCTGGCTGCTGTTCACCGATCCCGATGTCGCCGCCCTGTTCCCCGACTGGCAGAGCGAGGCGCGGCAGCTCGTCGGGCAGCTGCGCGCGAACCTGGCCCGGTACCCGAAGGACCCGCGCGGGCCCGAGGTCGTCGAAGCGCTGCGGCAGGCCGGCCCGAAATTCGGTGAACTGTGGGAAGACCACGACGTGCGCCGGTTCCGCGCGGCGCGCAAACGTTTTCGCCATCCCGTCGCCGGACGGCTCGACCTCGACTACGTCAAGCTCGCCGCGGCCGACGACGATCAGCAGCAGCTGGTCGTGTTCCTGCCCTCGGGCGAGCAGGACATCGAGAAGCTGGGTCTTCTCCGCTGACGGCGGCCGCACAGCATGGCGGGATATCGTGGCGGCCATGAGCGAAGACGGGGACCGGGTGGACAAGCTCCAACTGCACCTGGACAAGGCCAGCTCGGCGCGCATCTACGACTACATGCTCGGCGGCCGCGGTCCCAACAACTACGCCATCGACCGCGTCTTCGGCGACGACCAGAGCGGACTGCTGCCGAACATGCAGGCCGCGATGCGGGAGAACCGCCGGTTCATCGGCCGGGCCGTGGAGACGGCACTGCAGCTGGGCGTGCGCCAGTTCGTCGACATCGGCTCCGGGCTGCCGAGCCACGGCCAGGCGCACCAGGTCGCCGACCGCTTCGCGCCCGAGGCCAAGGCGCACGTCGTCTATGTGGACAACGAGCTGATCGCCAACGCGCATTCGGAGATCCTGCTGGGGGACGAGGCCGACCCCGAGCGGCATCAGGCCCTGCTGGCCGACTATTTCGCGTACGGGCAACTGTGGCGGCGGGTGCTCGCCACCGGGCTGATCGACCCCGAGCAGCCGGTGTGCCTGCTCGTCACCGCGTTGCTGCACTTCATGCTGCCCGAGGACGAGCCGGAGATCCCGCTCGCCTACTACCGCCGCAAGCTGGCGCCGGGCAGTTTGCTCGTGCTGACCCACGCCCTCGAGGACCGCGAGGACGAGGGGTTGCAGGAGGTCACCCGGAACTACGGGCACACCACGAACCCGTCGCATCTGCGCACCGACGAAGAGATCCTGCGGTTCTTCGGCGACTGGGAACTGCTGGAGCCGGGGCTCACCTGGACCGGGCTGTGGCGGCCGCGGCCCGATCGTTCGGTGGAGCCGTGGTGGGAGGAAGACACCCGCGACCTGCCCCCTGGCGAGCCGTGGTGGGGCGGCGACGAGGCGAAGATGATCTACCGCGGGGGCGTCGCCCGCAACCCCTGAGTCCTTTGTGGACACCCGGATATTTGATCATTTCGGGGAAAGCGGTCACGTATCGTGTCCGCGATCGCGGACGGTGACCTGGACTGGACCTGTTTGCGGATACATCTTTTGGCCCCTTCCGTCCGGTCCCGTTGTGAAATATGTTGTGATCCGCAACATAGCTCTTCGCCGGGTGAAGGGAGTCTCGATGACGAGCACCGCCCTCAGCGTGCCCGCCGGCACGTCGCCGTAACCCGGCTCGTTCTCCCGTTTCGAACCGGCCGCACCGACCCCGACGCGGCTGTTGTCGTCATGCGCGAAATGCGCGATCAAGGAGGATCGTGTGAGAAGAAAGCAGTTCCGGCGCGCCCTCGCGATGGCCGCCGCCGCGCTGGTCGTCAGCTCGATACCCGTAGCTGCCGTCGCCAGTACCGACAGCCGGACCCCGGCGTACCTCAACCCACGATTGCCTGTGGCGCAACGGGTTTCCGACCTGCTGGGCCGGATGACCCTGACCGAGAAGATCGGCCAGATGACCCAGGCCGAACGCGGCGCGATCGACGCCGACCAGTCCCAGATCACCACACTCGGGCTGGGGTCGGTGCTCTCCGGCGGCGGTTCGACGCCCGCGGAGAACACGCCGGAAGCCTGGGCCGACATGGTCGACGGCTACCAGAAGGCCGCGCTCGCCACGCGGCTGCACATCCCGATCCTGTACGGCATCGACTCCGTGCACGGGGACGGGAACATGGTCGGCGCCACGATCTTCCCGCACAACGTCGCGCTCGGCGCCACCCGTGACCCGAAGCTGGTCGCGGACGTCGAGCACATCACCGCCACCGAAACCAGGGCCACGGGCCCGCAGTGGGTGTTCGCGCCCTGCGTCTGCGTCACCCGCGACGAGCGCTGGGGCCGCACCTACGAAAGTTTCGGCGAGGACCCGAAACTGGTGCAGCAGATGGAAACCGCGATCGATGGGTTCCAGGGCAACGGCTCCTCGGACCTCGCGAAACCGGACCGCGTACTGGCCACCGCCAAGCACTACGCGGGCGACGGTGACACCACCTTCGGCACCTCCACCAGCGGCACTTACACCATCGACCAGGGCGTGACGATCACCGACTGGCAGCACTTCCAGCAAGTCGACCTCGCCCCGTACGTGACGGCGGTGCAGCAGCACGACGTCGGCAGCATCATGCCGTCGTTCTCGAGCGTGCAGTGGACCGACCGGGCGGACTCCACCCCGGTCAAGATGAGCGCGAACAAGGAACTGCTGACCGACGTGCTCAAGCAGAAGATCGGGTTCGACGGCTTCCTGATCAGTGACTGGGAAGCGATCCACCAGTTGCCGGGCGACTACGCGACACAGGTGCGCACGGCGGTCAACGCGGGCATCGACATGTTCATGGAGCCCAATTCCGCGCCGCAGTTCGAGCAGGCGCTGCTCGCCGAGGTGCAGGCGGGCCGGGTCTCGATGTCGCGGATCAACGACGCGGTCAGCCGCATCCTGAAGGCCAAGTTCGAGATGGGGCTGTTCGAACACCCCTACACGGACCGGACGAACATCGGCACCGTCGGGTCGGCGGCGCACCGTTCCGTGGCGCGCCAGGCGGTCGCGGAGTCCCAGGTGCTGCTGAAGAACTCGAACAACGCCTTGCCCTTGAAGGCCTCGCAGAAGATCTACGTGGCCGGCGTCAACGCGAACGACATCGGCAACCAGGCCGGTGGCTGGACGGTCACGTGGCAGGGCCAGTCCGGCAACACGATCCCGGGAACCACCATCCTGCAAGGGATCCAGCAGGTCGCCAAGAACGTCACCTACAGCGCCGACGCCTCCGCGCCGACGGCCGGTTCGGACGTGGGTGTCGTGGTGATCGGCGAAACGCCGTACGCCGAGGGCGTCGGTGACGTCGGGAACGGGCACACGCTGAACATCTCGGACGCCGACCGGGCCAACATCGACAAGGTGTGCGGCGCGATCAAGACGTGTGTGGTGCTCGATGTGGCAGGCCGCCCGCAGATCGTGACCGACGAACTGTCCAAGATGGACGCTTTCGTGATGTCGTGGCTGCCCGGCAGCGAGGGCGCCGGCGTGGCGGACGTGCTGTTCGGCAAGAAGCAGTTCACCGGCAAGCTCTCGGTGACCTGGCCGCGCAGTGAAGCTCAGGAGCCGATCAACATCGGCGACAAGAACTACGATCCGCTGTTCCCGTACAGCTACGGGCTCACCACCCGCCGGTAGGAACCCGTCCTCCGCTCCGGTGCCCGCCCCTTGGGCGCCGGAGCGGATGCGGTCCTTTCCGGTACTCCGGTGACGTGCTGTGCGAGCGGGTGATCCGGCTCGCCGAGCTGGACGCGCGTGGGTGCCCGGCGCACGAGGTGCTGTCCGAGATCCCGGCTCGCCCGGCTGTCCCCCGGCACGACGAGCGTCGGGCTCTCCAGAACTCCGGGTCGATCTCGGCCAGCGTGAGCGCCACCTGGTAGCCGTCCATCGAGGTGGCCAGCACGACCACGTTGAGCTGGCCCATCTTGTGCCGCGCGTCGGGGCGGCGCGGGATACGTCCGTTCCCTGAGCACCCTGTACCTGCGGAACCTCGAGCCGGCCTGACCGGGTCTCAGTGCCAGGGTGCCGGGCGCACGCTCACCGCCGCGGCGACAGCCGCCACCACAGCGACCAGCAGGTCGGCGAGCCCGAGCGCCATCGTCGGCGAGTTGTGCACCACCAGCAGTGCTCCCACGATCGCCCCGGCGAGCATGCAGACGACGGACAGCGCGCGGCGCAGGAGCACCCGTGTGTTCCGGGCGCGGAGGTCGGCCACCACACCGGTGAGCGTCATGGTGAGCACGGTGGTCGTGATGTCCGGGACGGCCAGTTTGCGCGCCCCGGCGTTCTGCAGCCCGAAAGCCATTCCGGCGCACGCCAGCACCACGTCGCGCGGCGCGGCGCCGAGGGGATCGCCCACGAGCATCACGATCAGGGCGATGGTCAGCAGCACGAACTGCAGGCTCGTGACGTTCCGCAGCAGGGCACCGCGATGCCCGCCCCAGCGCCCGATCGCGATCCCGCCCACGAATGCGCCGACAAGGAACCCGGCCAGCGCCACGAGAGACGCGTCCAGCACGAATCCCGGCGCGCCGGCGAGCGCGAAGCCGGTGAACACCACGTTGCCGGTCATGTTCGCCACGAACACCCGGCCCAGCGCGAGCACGCTCACCGCGTCGATCAGCCCCGTCGTGACGGTCAATACCAGCAGCAGTGCGGGCAACGGCCCGTGTTCGGGACCCGAGAAGTAATCCCTCGCCACCGAAGGCCGCTCGTCAGCTTCCATGCGGCCGGACGGTACTCAGTCGAAGGTTGCCGCCGCGAGCATCTGGTCGACCTGCGCGTCCACCGTCGGGGTGCCGTTGTACTGGACGACGAGAATCTTGCTCATCGGCAGCCACCACATCCGGACCGAGCCGTTCTGGCGGCCGTCCTGGCAGGTGACCTGCCACTGCGCGTAGTCGGCCTTCTTGGATCCGATCGGCGCCAGTCCGGATTTGACCAGGGTGCTGCCGGTCGCCGCCGAGCCGGGCACCAGCGTCTGGGTGACGCACAGTGGCGTGTCGTTCGCCGGGTACCAGCCGAACTGGCGTTTCGCGCTCGGTTCGGCGTATCCGGCGGGCGGGGTACGCAGGTCGACCACCCGCACCACGCACGCGGTGGTGGCCGAGGCGATGCACCCGTCGAAGGTGCCGTTGGGAGTGCTTGCCGTGTAACGGGTCCCGGCGGGCGGCTGGAGGTGCAGGGTGGCCACCGTGACCGGCGCCGCCGGCTTCAGCGAGACGGTGGCCGCGACGGCGTCGCCCGTGGTCGCTCTCGTGCACGAGGTGCTCGTCAACACCACCAGGCCGGCCAGCACCGCGCACCACAGAACCCGCATGAAAGCCCTTTCTCGACACTGATCCCGGAGAGTCCGACGCACGGGACGCGTGCACGGTTGCGTGTTCAGCCGAGAAGTTCGATCATGCTCCGCTGTCCGAAACGCCGGGCATAGGGGCGACGGCTTGTCGAGATGTCGACTCCACTGTCAGGATGGCGGGGACACGGCCGATCGAGGTCCACAGTGGACAAGGAGGGGCGATGCCCGAGTACCGCGTTCTGGCTTTCGACATCTTCGGCACCACGGTGGACTGGCGGACCGGCGTCGCGGAGCAGGTCGCGGAAATCGCCGCGGCGCAGGGGGTTTCGCTGGACGCCGAGGCCGTCGCCGACGACTGGCGGGGCCGCTACCTGCCGTCGATGCGCCGGGTGAACGACGGCGAGCGGGGCTGGACGTACCTCGACACCCTGCACAGGGAGTCGCTGGACGAGTTGCTCGCCGAACGCGGGCTGGACTTCCCGGAGGACGTGCGCCGTGCGCTCGTCCGGGCGTGGCACCGGCTGCCGGCCTGGCCGGACTCCGTCCCGGGGCTGGCGCGGTTGCGAGAGAAATACGTGGTCGCTGCGCTGTCCAACGGCGGGTTTTCCTTGCTCACCAACCTGATCAAGGCCGCGGGCCTGCCGTTCGACTGCGTGCTGTCCGCGGAACTGGCTCGTCGGTACAAGCCGGCGCCGGAGCCGTACCTGACCGCCGCGGAGCTGCTCGACGTGCGGTCGGAAGAGGTGCTGATGGTGGCCTGCCACAGCTGGGATCTCGACGGTGCCCGCGCGGCCGGACTCGGCACCGCTTTCGTCGAGCGGCCCCGGGAAAAGGGCCCGCACGGCGCGGATCGCCCTGGCGAGGTCGAAGTGGACGTCACCGCAGGCGATTTCACCGAGCTCGCCGACCGCCTGGGCTGCTAGGGGGCCGTAGCCGCCACCCTCCGAGGCGGTAGCTGGTGGCCCAGGCGGAAGCTGCTGGCCGAGGTCGTAGCCGCCACCCTCCGAGGCGGTAGCTGGTGGCCAAGGTCGTGGCTGCGCCACCTTCCAAGGCGGTAGCTGCTACCAGAGGTCGTTGCTGTTACCCGAGGTCGTAGCCGTGGCGGATCGCCAGCGCCACGGCATGGGCCCGGTTCCGGGCGCCGAGCCGGGTGCACGCCGAGTCCAGCGCCGACTGTGCCACCCGCACCGGAACGTCCAGCGCGGCGGCCGTCGCCTCGATGGAGAGCCCGCCGGCGGCGCAAGCCACCACGTTGATCTGGTCCTGTGTCAGGCGGGGGAGCAGTGGCGCGATGGCGTCGCCCGCGGTCAGGACCCGGGGCGAGGCGTCACAGCGGAGTACACCTTGGACAGTGCTCCGCAGCGCGGCCCAGTCCTCCGGGGCGACCTCGTCCTCCCGGCAGGCCAGCAGGAAGATCGACGCGCCGGGGCGGGTGGTCCGGACCTCCCGGAAACGGGGCACGAGGTCCTCGCAGCCGCCGTCGATCAGCACGACGTGCTCGACGGCCGTTTTCGCGAGTTTCTCGGCGAACTGCTCGTGGTGGGCGCGTTCGCCCACATAGTTGACCGTCTGCACGCGAGCGACCCTACGGCGGGCCGGGCCCGGTGACGATCATGAAAGGCCCGTCCGGGTGACGCTCGAAGGGGTTCAGTGGAGCGCGGGCCGCGGCACCAGCACGACGAGCCAGCCGTCGGGATCGGCGAAACCGAGCGCGCCGTTCTCCGCCCAGTAGGGGTTTTCCAGCGGCACCGGCTCGTGCCCGGCGTCGCCCAGCCTCGCCACGGTTTCGTACATCGCCGACTCGCCATCGAAATACAGCACGAGCAGGTTTTCGGCGGTCGGCGCCGGGCACGGGCTACCGTCCACATGGGACGTGAACTCCAGGTGGTGGCCGACGCCGGGCAGGCCGAGCAGCACGCCGTCGTACCCGGCGTGCCCGATGAAGCGGTAGAGCTCCGGCAGGCCGAGGCAGCCCGAATAGAACTCGACCACCTCGGCGAGCCGGTCGGTGGGCCGGGCCACCCGCACCTGCGTCACCCGCAACCCCTTCGGCCATTCGTTCATGACCGCAGGCTAAAACCTCGACAACGCTGGAGGTCAAGCGCCGACCAGCGGGGGCACCCGGAAGTCCACGTAACGTCCGGTGCCGCCCGTCGCCGCGTTCAGTGCGGCCGGTTCGGTCTCGCCGTCCCACTGTCCTGTTTGGACGCGGTGCTCCAGTGCGTTCAGTGCGGCAAGGGTTTCCGCGGTGGTGAACGCGCAGTGCCCGCTCGCCTGCACGTATGCCTGCCACAGCCGGGAAGCGCTTCCCGCGGCCGCCACCTGGTGCCCGTACCAGTTCTCCTGCTCCACCGGGACGAGCTGGTCGGCGACGGTGTGGATGTCCAGCTCGGGCACGCGCAGCCTGCCGGTCGCCATCGAGGTGCGGGCGAGGCGCACGGTGGCCACCGGGTCGGCGTGGATGTTCGCGTCGCGGGTCAGCTTCGCCAAGTCCGCGTCGAGGTCCAGACCAGCCTCGCGGTACAGCGCCCGCACCTGGGCGGCGTGGCTGCTGCGCGCGAACACAGCGCGGTAGTCCACGCCGGCGGTGCCGGAGCTGTTGCCGCCCGCCGCCAGTTCGACCTGGTAGCGGCCGGTCATCATGAACCCGAGCACGAAGGAGGTGAGCTGCTGTGCCTGCTGGGCTTCCTGCTCGTGGTAGTCCGCCGGCGGGGTCGCGCCGGTGAACCACGTCGGCGCGTTGAACAATGCCGCCCCCAGTGCCGTCCTGGCCTGGCCCTGCGGACTGGCCTGCGCGCCGCCCACCACGCCGGCCAGTGTCGCGGCCGCGGCCGTCGCGTCGGCGGTGCTGTCGTAGTTCACCAGCTTCACCGGCACGTCTGGGGCGAGCAGGTGGGAAAGCGCATACTCGCCGTTCAGCTGGTAGTCGTCGAGGTTCAGCGCACCCGCGACGAGGCCGCAGGTGGTGAGGGTGCCGTCGATGCGGTGCCCGCCGTCTTCGGACTCCAGCGCGCTGACGAGCCCGCCCATCGACGTGCCCCACGCGAGGGTGCGCCGCGGCTGCCCGATGAGATTTTCCAGGGCCCGCAACGAATCGAACTGGTCGCGGACGGCCGAATCCAGTGCCCACCACGACGGCCCGGAGTAGGACGAGCCGACGAGCGCGTAGCCGCGGTCGAGCAACGCGTCGCGGGTCGCGTCGTCCGGGGCGTCCTGCGCGGTGAGCGGGCCGAAACCGTGGCTGTACAAGATGATCGTGCCGTTCCAGCCGTCCGGCACGTCGGCCACCCAGGTCGCGCCGTCGGGCAGGGTGCCGGTGTGGTGCTGGTCCGCGGCCTGTGCCGGTACCGTGAATCCGCACAGCACCGCCGCGATCGCCGCCACGGTGCCGATTTTCTTGCCCCACATGACCGTTCCCCTTCCTGGCCACGCCGCACGAGAGAGGTACGCGGGCAGAGTGCCACGGGGGACGCGGCTTGTACAGGATTCCTGTATTTCTGTCAGTGCGGGGGACGGTCCGACAGCGCCGCGTGGCACAAGCCGACGTAATGCCGGAACTCGTCGGACTCGTGCGGGCCGAGGCCGGAGATCATCTGCTCCTCGATGGCCGCGACGGGCCCGCGGAACCGGGCGAGCACGCGGCGGCCCGCCGGGGTCAGCCGGATCACCCGCCGTCGCCGGTCGTTCGCGTCGTCCTCGCGTTCGATGAACCCGCGCTGTTCGAGCGCGGTGACCATGCCCGCCATCGTCTGGTCGGTGACGAAGGAGTTGCGGGCGAGTTCGGCGGTGGTCAGGTTTTCCCGCCGTTCCAGCACGGTCAGCGCCGTGTACTGCAGGGAGGTCAGCGCGGCGGGCCGGAGCGTCTCGTCGAGGCGCGCACGCACGGCCAGCTCCAGCTGCTTGATCAGGTACAGCAGGCTCGGTGGCGAGGACTGGGTCGGCACGGTGTCCATGGTGGCCGATCGCGGGCGCGGGGGCGCGCACCGCCGCGAATACGGACATTCCTGGCGCATGCGGTCACGATCCGGTTTCGCCCGGTGAAGGAATGGACAGGATCCCTGTATGTTTCGCGGCGCCTGGATCTCACCGTGGAGGTTTCATGAGCACCACGATCGGCGCCCGCAGGGCGATCCACACTCCGACGCTGACCGTCGGCACCCAGGTCGCCACCGCGATAGCCGTGTGCGTGGCGCAGGTCGGGCTCGCCATTCCCGCCGTGCTCAACGGGTTGTTCCAGGAGGATCTCGGCACCACGTCGGCGCAGCTGACCTGGATCTCCGACGCGTTCCTCGTCCCGGTCACGCTGCTGGAGCTGACCTTCGGTGTGCTCGGGGATCTGTTCGGCCGCAAGCGTTTGCTCATCGGCGGCAGCCTGCTGCTCGCGCTCGGCGAGATCGTCAGCGTGCTCACCCCGGGCGCGGGTGTCTCCACGGACGCGCGGGTGGCGGTGCTCTGGATCGGCCAGGCGCTGGCCGGGATCGGGGCGGCGGTGCTGTTCCCGACGACGCTGGCGATGGTCGCGGCGGGCACGCACACCGTGCGCGGCCGGGCGCGCGGCATCGCGATCTGGGCCGCGGCGCTGTCCTCCGGCGGGTTCATCTCACCGTTGCTGGGCGGGCTGGTGACGAAGATCAGCTGGGGCGACGACCCGTACGCGACGTGGCGGTGGGCGTTCGTCGCGGTCTGCGTGCTGGCGCTGATCAGTGCCGCGGTCGCGTGCACGGCGCAGAATTCCTCGGCGCCGGAAGGGCGTTCGCTGGACTGGCCGGGGCAGATCACCATCGCGGTCTCGTTGTTCGCCCTGCTGTTCGCGGTGATCCAGGGCTCGACGGCCGGCTGGTCCGATCCCTGGGTGATCGGCGGGTTCGTCGTGGCCGTGGTGTTCTTCGCGTCGTTCATCGTCGCCGAACGGCGGTCCCCGGCGCCGTTGCTGCGGCTGGACCTGTTCCGCAACCGGGCCTTCGCGACGAACTCCGTGGTGACCGTGGTCGGGATGTTCGCCTTCCTCGGCACGGCCTACTCGACGAGCATCCGGCTGTCCGCGATCCAGGACTTCTCGCCGATGAAGACCGCGGTCGCCTTCGTGCTGCTGCAAGGGTTCGCGCTCGTGCTGATGCCGTTGACCGCGCGGGTGATCCATCACTACAACCCGCGCTGTGCGCTCGGCGGCGGGTTCCTGCTGATCGGGATCGGCGACGTCTGGATCGCCACGCGTTCGGTGACGGATCTGGCGCTGCTGCCGATCGTCGCGCCGCTGGTGCTGATCGGTGTCGGGTTCGCCTTCGCGCTGTCCGGGGTCACCGCGGTCGCCGTGAACACGGTGCCGAACCACCTGGCGGGCATGGCTTCCGGGACGACGAGTCAGTTGCGGGACTTCGGGTTCACGCTCGGGCCCGCGGTCGTGGGCGCGATCGCGCTGAGCAACGCCGCCTCGGCGATCCAGGCCAAGATCGCCGGAAGTCCTTCGCTGCAGTCGGCGATGGCCGCGTTCAACGCCGCGCCGGCGAAGGCGCCCGAGGCCGAGCGCGCGACGGTCGAGGCGGCCGTCGGTGCGGTGAACTCCGGCCCGCTGGGCGCGAACGCGGTGCCCGCCTCGGTGAACCCGCTCAAGGACGTCGCCTTCCACGCGCTCGACCACGCCTATTCGATCGGGTACGTGGTGTGCGGCGTGGCCGCTCTGGTGGCCGCCTTCCTTGCGGCGGCGGTTTTGCGAGGTGGCGCGAACCGGCCGATGGTCACCGAAGAGTCGTTGCGGGACTGAGGATCACGGCGTCGTCCCCGCGGGCACCGCGTCACCGCGAACGTTGATCGGGAACGGTCCCGGGTGTCATGATCAGGACGGTTCAACGGCGAAACGAGGAGTGACACGTGTCCGACGGAAGCCTGGTAGTGGTGGCGACGATCGAAGCGGCCGAAGGCAACGAGGAGAAGGTCGAGCAGGCGCTGCGGAACGCGGTGCGCGCCGTGCACGCCGAGCCGGGCTGCCTGCGCTACGCCCTGCACCGGGACGCCGCCAACCCGAGGACGTTCGTGATGGTGGAGAAGTGGGCCTCCGCCGACGCGCTCCGCACCCACAGCAAGGCTCCCGCCCTCGCCGAACTGGGCAAGACACTGAAGGGCCTGCTGACCAAGCCCCTGGACGTGCGCACCCTGGCCGCCCTCCCCGACGGCGAAGACGGCCAAGGGGCGATTTAGCCGCACCGCACCGCCCGCCGTGGCTAGGGGGTGTCCTCAAAGCCTGGTCGATGGGGTTGGTGATCCAGGTGGTTCCTGGTGGTGCCGGGGATTCTCCCTCGTACCGGGTTGTACTCGGGTGAATCCGCGGTGCCCGCCAGGGGCCGCCTGGGCGCCAAGAGCGCGAATGAGGCTTTGAGGACGCCCCCTAGTACTCGCGCAGTTCGATCTCGTTGGCGAATTTGTCCGTCATCTTCAGCATGAGGCCGAGCAGGAAGCGGGACTTGAACGTCCAGTCGCGCAGCTTCATCCGCAGGCGGCTGGGCGGGGCGAGGAACGGGCCGGCGCTGCCGCGGCGGGCGATCTTGGCGTACTCCCGGAACCCGTCCTCGTACCGCTGGAAGGCCACGCGGTGGTCGCCGTTCGCGGCGTGCAGTTCGCCTGCCAGCACGTAGGCGCCGACGACGGCCAGCCCGGTGCCGAAGCCGCCGAGGGTGTTGCCGTAGGCGGCGTCGCCGAGTAGCACCACGCGGCCCTTGCTGTAGTGCTCGACGGTGGTCCGGCTGAGCGAGTCCAGGTAGAACTCACCCGCGGCGGGGACCTTCGCGATCAGCTCGGGCAGGCGCCAGCCCGCGCCGCGATAGGCATCGATCAGCAGCTTCTTCTGCTGATCGGTGTCGTACCGGTCGAAGTCGGTCTCGGGCGCCGCGAACACGAAGAACGCGGGCGCCTTCGGGCCGCCGACCGCCGCCATCCGGCCCGGTTCGTTGTACATCTGGGCGTCGCGGCCGGTGTCGCCGAGGTCGGCGAGGCAGTAGTAATAGCCGAGGTGGGTGACGTAGTCGTCCTCGGGGCCGAAGGCGAGGCGGCGGACGTTCGAGTGGATGCCGTCCGCGCCGACGACCAGGTCGAAAGTCTCTGGCGGCCCCTTTTCGAAGGTGACGTGCACGCCGTCGGCGGTCTCGGTGAGCGAGGCGATCGAGTCACCGAACCGGTAGTCGCAACGGTCCTTCGTGCGTTCGTAAAGCAGTTCGGACAGGTCGCCGCGGGCGATTTCGATTTCCCCGCCGGTGAATTCACCGGGGATCACCGCCAATGGTTTTCCTTCGGCGTTCACGATCGTCTGGTCGCGGCCGCCGGTCTGGCGCCGCCGCACGTCCTCGAGTATCCCCATTTCGGCCAGCACTTTCCGGTGCGTGGCGCCCTTGAAGTCGACGGCCTGCCCGCCGAGCCGCAGCTCGGGCGCCCGTTCGACGACGGTGACGGAGTAGCCGTAGCGGTCGAGCCAGTAGGCGAGCGCGGGCCCGGCGATACTGGCACCGGAAATCAGAATGTTCATGCCCTCACGTTCACCGGGAGTGCTGACCGAACGCTGACCGCGCGCTGACGGAGTTTTGTCACCCGCGCTGCTCGATGGCGGAACCTGAGGCGAGGATGCCTTGCGCCGACTCTCAGGTCTTGATCAGCTCGAGGCTGCCGTCCCAGAGGTCCGCGGCTTTTTCGCGGTCGTAGGAATCCCTCGACGAAGGGATTTCGCGCAGGCCGGAGAAGTACTTGCCGTTCACGCCTGCCAGCGCCGGGTCGAGCACGAGCCGGGCCAGCGCCTGCGCCGAGCGGCGCGGGGTGTGTGCGTTGACCCCGGGCACCACGATGAGCGCCGGGAGCAGGTAACGCCACACCAGCGCGAGGGCGCCCGGATACTCGCGGGCAAGGCCGGTGCCCGGCATGAGGCCGGGGTCGAAAGCGTTGAAGGTGACTCCTTCCGGGGCGCGCCGGGCGAACTCGTACGTCGCCAGCACGTTGCACAGTTTCGAGGTGGTGTAGCGGCGCCGCCCGTTGCCGTCGTCTTCGCCCTCGGCCAGTGAGCGCGCGCCGGTGTACTCGGGCGCCGGCATTCCGGTGCGGTTGCGCGGATCGTGCGTGTCACTGGCGACGAACATCACCCGCGCGTTCGCCAGCCCTGGCAGGAGTTCGTGCACCAGCAGGAAATGCGCGAGGTGGTTGACGGCGAACGTCTGCTCGTACCCGTCTTCGGTGCGCTTGGTGCCGGAAGGCGTTTGAATACCGGCATTGCAGATGACGGCGTCCAGCTTCGGCAGGCTCGCGGCGAATTCACGGACGGCACGCAGTGAGCCGAGGTCGAGCGTCTTGCCGATCAGCCCGACATCGGTGGCCTCGGCCAGCGCCGCGGGGTTGCGGCCGGTGACGATCACCGACCAGCCGGCGTCGGCGAGGAGCCCGGCCGTGTGCCTGCCGAGCGCGCCGGTGCCGCCGGTGATCAGTGCGGTCTTTTCAGGCATGGGCCTGCTCCTTGGCCAGTGCGCGCAGCGCGACGAAGAGGTCTGAGTACATCTGCTCGAGATCCGTCTTCGCCGGTTCGACCTGGCTGGCGAAGAAGCAGCCGTCGGAGTAGGCGACGGCGAACGGGGTCAGCCGCCCGGCCGCGGCCTTGGCGAATTCGGGCGGGTGTTCGGCGGCCAGGACAGTGGTGATCACCTCGCGGAAGTACTCGTGCGCCTGCCCGCGCACGCGTTGCACGAGCGCGGAAGCCCGCTCGTCATCCTGTGCTTCCAAGGAAAGCAGGTAGCACAGGCGCAGGAAGAGCGGGTCACCCGCGACCGCCTTCGAGCCCTCGGCCAGCATCGTGTCGGCGTCACCGCGGGGGAGCGCGGCGAACCAGCGGTCGGCCCCGCGTTCCATCACCGACGCGAGCAATCCCTCCTTGCTGCCGAAATGCCAGTACAGCGAGGTCACCGACACTTCGGCGGCCTTGCAGACGGCCGCGACGGACGTGCCCGCGTAGCCCTTCTCGCTCATCAGCTGCTCGGCGACGTCCAGGATCCGGTCCTTCGTGGCCACGAACGCGACTGTAGCGATCGCTACAGTCCGCCGCAACCGGGGTTGACCTCGGCGGGATGCTGGGGAGGTTGCCTCTCGACGAAGCGAGGATCGATGGACTACGAGAAGCTCTTCCGGCTCGACGGCCGCCGCGCGCTCGTGATCGGCGCTGGCGGGATCGGACAGCAGGCCGCGGCGGCGCTGGCCGCGCACGGCGCCGAGGTGATCTCCGCGGACAAGGCCCCGGCGGACGGTGTGCTGGAGCTCGACATCACCGACGCCGCCGCGGTGGAGCGGTTCGCCGAACAGTTCGGCGAGATCGACGTGCTCGTGCTGACCGCGGCGATGAACGTGCGCAAGCGGATCCTGGACTACGCGCCCGAGGAGTTCGACAGCGTGATCTCCTTGAACCTCAAGGGGACCTTCACGGTGCTGCGGGCGTTCGGCGCGCGGATGGTCCGGCGGGGCAGCGGCAGCATCATGGTGTTCTCCTCCATTCGCGGGCAGACCGTCGAGCCGGGCCAATCCGCTTACGCCGCAACGAAAGCCGGGGTCATCCAGCTGGTGCGCACGGCCGCGGCGGAGTTCGGGCCGTCCGGGGTGCGGGTCAACGCCATCGCGCCCGGGGTGGTGGAAACGCCGCTCACCGCGCAGATCAAGGCCCATCCGGAGTGGTACGACGCCTACGCCGCCAAGAGCGCGCTGGGCCGCTGGTCGAGGCCCGAGGAGCTGGCCGGCGCAGTGGTGTACCTGGCTTCGGACGCGGCCGGTTTCGTCACCGGCTCGGTGCTCACCGTGGACGGCGGCTGGACGGCGATCGACGGGCGCTTCACACCACCGGCCTGAGCGTCAGGGAGATTTCGGGCTGTAGGCGGCGAAGAAGCGGTCGCGGAAGGCGTTCATCGGCCAGACCGGTGCCCGCGGCCCGGGGTGCAGGCCGGAATCCCAGCCCCAGCCCGAAATCCGGTCGAGCACCGCCGGATCCTTCGCGACGATGCTGATCGGCACGTCCCTGCCCGCGGCCTCGCCACCGGTGACGGCCGTGTTCGGCTGGTGGTCGCCGAGGAAGACCATGACGGTGTTGTCGTCGCCGTAGGTCTGCAGGTACGAGATCAGCGCGGTGAGCGAGTAGACGATCGAATCCCCATACGCCGCACGGACTTTCGCGGGGTCGGACCACACCTCGCCGGTCGTCTTTCCCTGCGCGGGCATGGGGTTGAACACCGAGCCGTCGCCGAGCTCGTTCCAGCCCACCATGCGCGGCAGCGGGGCCCACGGCCAGTGGCTGGACACCAGGTCGAGCTCGGCCATCACCGGCGGGTGGTCCGGCTTCGCCAGTTCGGCCTGCTGAAGCTGCGCCAGCGCGAACTGGTCGGGCATGCTCGCGTAGCCGAAGCCCGGGCCCTGGTAGCCGATGGAGCGGAAGTCGTAGCGCTGGCTGTAGTCGTAGAAATCGCCCTCGGGCCAGTCGGCGAAGTTCGCGGGCTGGTCGTTCACGGTGCGCCAGCCCGCGTGGCGGAAGGCGGAGGCGAGGGTGAGCCGGTCGCTGGAAGTGACCGTGGTGTACCGCTTCTGGTTGCTGATCCACAGCCCGGATTCCAAAGTGGAGTGTGCGAGCCAGCTGCCGCCGCCGGTGGTGGACGACGTGAGGAAGCCGCTGCGTGCGTCGAAACCCGCGGCGCGGAGGCTGTTCGTGCCGGCGTCGAGCACCGCATCCACCTTCGGCGCGATGTCCGAGCCCTGCACGGCCACCCGCCCGTAGCTTTCGACGAACACGAGCAGCACGTTCTTGCCCCGCAAGGCGGTCAGCAGCTGGTCGGGTGGGGTGTTCCGGTAAGCGTCCACACTGGACTCCTGCGCGAACTGCCGCTGGTCCTTGATCTCGGCGCCGACCTGGATCGCGTTGTGGTAGGCCAGGGAAGCGGTGGTGCGGGCGGCGATCGGCTGGTTCTCGGCGAACTGGAGGCCGGACACCGCGCAGCCGATCCAGAGCACCGCGAGCACCGCGAGGGTGCGGAAAGCGGTCCGCCGGTGCCCCGCCGCGAGTTTCGTCAGGCGCAGCGCGGCGAACACCAGCGCGACGGTGAAAGCGACCGCCAGCAAACCGATCCCGGCCACCTCGGCGATCGCCCCCGCGTGCCCGGCCGATTTCTCCAGCAGGTCGAAGGCGGGGCCGAAGAAGCTCCAGTCGGTGACCAGGTCGAACGGCCGCTCGAAGGCGACGTTGAACCCCATGTCGGTGACCTTGAGGACCGTCAGCAGCGCGAGCAGCACCCCGGCGAGGATCGCCACCACGCGGCGGGCACGGCCGGGGAGCAGCAGCACGAGGCCGAACCCCGCGATCGCCTCCACCGGGATGCGCAGGAACGCGAGCGGGGTCAGCAGGTTCAGGTCGGGCGGCAGGACCAGCGCGGCCACGATGAGCAAACCACCGAGAACGGTGAGCACCCAGGTGGTGGCGCGGCGGATTTCCGGAGAGAACAAGCCGCTGGTCCTTCCGTGTAGGCGGTGTCGACCGTGTACACGGAGCGCGGACGTGGCCGGTTCAGTCGCGATCGCGCGTCAGGGGACCACCGTGACCGGCCACAGCCCGGCCTTGACCAGGCGCGTCGCGACCGAGCCGACGAGACGGTGGCCCGCGCTCTCCGAGGCACCGACCACCACGAGATCCGCGCGGTACTCGACGGCCGCCTTCTTCAGCTCGAGGTAGGCGTCCCCGCGCTGGACGAGGAAGGTGACGGGCACGCCGGACTCGCCTGCCATGCGCTTGATCGGCTCCCGCAGCTCGGAGATCATCTCGTCGTACGTCTCCTCCTGGGCGCCCGCGAGCAGGCCGGGCGTCATCCCCGCCCACGCCGACGGCGTCAGCACGAAGACCACCACGAGCTGGGACTTCTGCCGCCGCGCCAGCCCGGCGGCGTACGCGCCGGCGCGCAGCGACGTGGGGGAGCCGTCGACGCCCACCAGGACAAGGTGTGGCCCGTCGGTCCCGCGTTCGAACGGGCCCGGCGACCACTTCGGGCCGTACGTCTCCAGCAGGTGCGCACCGGTCGCCTCGTCACTCACAAGACCCATTATCGGTGCGCGCGGAACAGGGCGGCAGACGGGCGCGTTGTCGGCGGTCATGGACTGGAACACGCAGATCATCGAAGAGTTCCGCGCCAACGAGGGCCGGGTGGGCGGCCCGTTCGAGGGCGCGCCGCTGCTGTTGCTGCACACCACGGGCGCCCGCAGCGGGAAGGAGCGCGTCAGCCCGGTGATGTACCTGGCCGACGACGGCCGCTACCTCGTGTTCGCTTCCAAAGCCGGGGCCGACACCAACCCGGCCTGGTACCACAACCTCAAGGCCCATCCGGAGACCAAGGTCGAAATCGGCACGGAGACGGTCCAGGTGCGTGCCGAGGAGCTGCATGGCGAAGAGCGCGACAGGCTCTACGAACGGCAGGCGACCCTGTACCCGGGCTTCCGCGAGTACCAGGAGAAGACCAGCCGCGTCATCCCGGTGGTCGCGCTCGTGCCGGTTCCCTAGGACTCCGCGATGCTGCCCAGGTAGAGGCGGATCACGTTGGGGTCGTGGATCAGCTCCTCGCCGGTGCCCGTGTAGGCGTCGCGGCCCTGGTCGAGCACGTACGCCCGGTCGCAGATCTGCAGGCAGCGCCGGGCGTTCTGCTCGACCATCAGCACGCACACGCCCGAGCGCTTGATCTGGTGGATGCGCAGGAAAGTCTCGTCCTGCCGGACAGGCGAAAGCCCCGCCGACGGCTCGTCCAGCAGCAGCACCGACGGCCCGGTCATCAGCGCCCTGGCCATCGCCACCAGCTGCCGTTCGCCGCCCGAGAGGGAACCCGCCTTGCGCCGCCGGAAGGTGCCGATCTCCGGGAACAGGTCGAGGATCGCGGAGATCCGCTCCGTGAACTGTTTCGGCTTGAGGTACAGGCCCATCTGCAGGTTCTCCTCGACCGTCATGGTCGCGAAGACGTTGTCGTTCTGCGGCACGAAGCCGACCCCGCGCCCGACCAGCTCGTTCGCCTTGTGGCCGGTGATGTCCTCGCCCGCGAGCCGCACCGACCCGCCGCGGATCCGCACCAGCCCGAAGATCGCCTTGAGCAGCGTGGACTTCCCGGCCCCGTTCGGCCCGATGATGCCGACGAGCTCGCCTGGACCGGCGGTGACCGAGCAGCCGTCGACGATGTTCACCCCCGGCAGGTACCCCGCGACGAGGTCGGTGACTTCCAGCGTCATTTCGCCTCCTCGGCGAGCTGCCGGTCGATGATCTCGCGCAGGTTCGTTTCGTGGTGCGCGCCGAGGTACGCGTCGATCACGGCCTCGTCGTGCAGCACCGCCTCCGGCTCCCCTTCGGCGACGATTTTCCCCTGCGCCATCACCACCACGCGGTCCGAGACGAACTTGACCATTTGCATGTCGTGCTCCACGAACAGCACGGTCATCCCTTCGGCCTTGAGGCCGAGGATGTGCTCGAGCAGTGACTCCGCCAGCGCCGGGTTCACCCCGGCCATCGGCTCGTCGAGCATCACGAGTTTCGGCTCCGCCATCAGTGCCCGCGCCATTTCGAGCAGTTTCCGTTGCCCGCCCGAAAGCGAGGCGCCGTAGTCGCCTGCCTTGTCGGCGAGCTTGAACCGCGTCAGCAGGTCCATCGCCCGCTCGATGTCGGCCGCGCGTTTCTTCTTCCACAGCGGGGAAAACAGGGCTCGCGACAGCTTCTCGCCCGGCTGGCCGCCAACACCGGTGAGCATGTTCTCCAGCACCGAAAGCCTGCCCAGCACCTTGGTCAGCTGGAACGTGCGGACCATCCCGTGCCGCGCCACCCGGAACGGCGCCATCCCGTCGAGCCGCATCCCGTCGAACGACCAGGTGCCGCTGTCGGGTTTGTCGAACCCGGTGAGCAGGTTGAACATCGTCGTCTTGCCGGCCCCGTTCGGCCCGATCAGCGCGGCGATCTCGCCGCGCGGCACTTCGAGGTGCTCCACGTCGACGGCGTGCACCCCGCCGAAGCTGCGGCGGACGCCGTCGGCGACGAGGATCGCGTCATTTGTCATCGAAGGCCAGCTCTTTCCTGTTCCCGAGGATGCCCTGTGGCCGGAACACGATCAGCAGCACCAGCACGATCCCCACCACGGTGAACCGCAGCTGGCTCGCGTCGGCGAGCCCGCCGAACCAGCCGTGCCTCGAGCCGAGCTGGATCAGCTGGTCCGAAGCCTGCAGCACGACCCAGAACACGATCGCGCCGAGCACCGGCCCGAGCACCGTGGCCGCGCCGCCCAGCAGCAGGATCGTGAACAGGTTGAACGTCAGCCGCGAGTTGAAGTCACCGGGCGAGATCGCCGCGGGCAGTACCAACATGATCCCCGCGATCGCGCCGAGCACCCCGCCCAGCACGAGCGACTGCATCTTGTACAGGTTCACGTTCTTGCCGAGGCTGCGCAGGGCGTCCTCGTCCTCGCGGATGCCCTTGACCGTCAGCCCCCACGGGCTCCGCATCAACAACCACACCAGCAGCGACGCCACGGCCACCGCGATCCACGTGAGCGTCGCGATCCACAGCTGGGTGGAGGTGAACACCCACGGCCCGAGGTCGATCCGGCCTTCCGGGAACGGGTTGATGGCCTTGAAGTCCAGTGAGTAGCTGGTGCCCATCGTCTCGTTGTTGTTGATGCCCTGCGCGCCGCCGGTGATCCCGGCCAGCACCGAGGAGTTCACGGTGAACCGGATGATCTCCGCCGCCGCGATGGTGACGATCGCGAGGTAGTCCGCGCGCAGCCGCAGCGTGGGAATGCCGATCAGCAAAGCGAAACCCACCGCGAGCGCGATCGCCACGAGCAGCGCGACGATCGTCGGCAGGTGCAGCGAGAGCACGGCGATGGCGAAGCCGTACGCCCCGATCGCGAGGAACCCCGCCTGCCCGAAGTTCAGCAGCCCGGTGAACCCGAAGTGCAGGTTCAGCCCGATCGCGGCCAGCGCGTACGCGGCCGTGACGGGGGAGAGGATCTGTTGCAGTGACGTGAGGAGGATGTCCATCAGCCGATCCGTTCCTTGCGGCCGAAAATGCCCTGCGGCCGGACGAGCAGCACCAGGACGAGCACCACGAGCGCGCCCACGTACTTCATGTCCGGGGGCAGCCAGGTGACCAGCACCTCGGTGAACAACCCGACGACGAGCGAGCCGACCAGCGCGCCGAACGCGGTGCCCAGCCCGCCGAGGATCATCGCCGCGAACATCAGCAGCAGCGATTTGAACCCCATGTCGTACGAGACATCGTTGAGCAGGGCCAAAAGCACGCCCGAGAGCGCGCTCATCGCGCCGGCGAGGATCCACACGACGCGGATCGTGTGCTCCACGTCGATGCCGCTGGCCGAGGCGAGCGGGGAGTTCGCCGAGACCGCCCTGGTGGCCTTCCCGAGGTGCGAGTACTTGATCCAGCAGCCGATCGCGATCAGCACGGCGAGGCTGATCGCCATGCTGAGGTAGGCGCTCACCGGCAGCACGACCGAGCCGATGGTGACCGAGGGGATGGTTTCGCCGGTCACCCGCCGGGTGCCGCTGCCGAAGATCGCGAAGTACAGGTACCGCACGGCGAGCCCGACGCCGATGCTCGCGATCATCGTCGGCACGATCCCGACTCCCTTGCGCCGCAAGGGATGCCAGAGCCCGGCGTTCTGCAGCCAGCCGAACACCGCGCCCGCGGCCACCGCGATCAGCCCGGCGATCACCAGCGGCAGCCCGAAGACCACGCAGAACAGGAACGCGATCAGCGCCCCGAAGGTGACGTTCTCGCCGTGCGCGAAGTTCATCAGCCGGGTGGTGCCGTGGATCAGCGAAAGGCCGATGGTCGCGATCGCCAGCAGCAGCCCGAGGTTCAGCCCGGAGACCACGTGCTGCAGGAAGATCGCGGTGCTGAACGCGGGCCCTTCGTCGGCGGGACCGGCCGCCTTGCCCACCACGCCGCCGTTGGCGTGCTCGGTGAGGCTCACCAGCACCCGTTGCGTCGGCAGCGTGTTGGCCGCCCCGACCTCCTTCTCGACCGCGTAGACCTTGCCGCCCACGAAACCCGCCGGGGTGGCGGAGGTGTCGAAGACCAGGGTGTAGACACCTTTCCCCGGCACGGCAACGGTTTTCCCGTTCCCGGTGGCGTCCGTCGTGGTCTGCCCGAGCACGGCGTCCCCGTTCTTGACGGTGACGCTCACCCCGGCCACGCCGGTGCCGCCCTGGTCGACCACCCGGGGAATGAAGCCCCAGCCGGCCTGCGCGGACGCGGGCGTGCCGGTGAACAAGGAGAGCAGGAGCGCGCCCAGTACGAACAGCAGCGCGCTTCCCGCCCTTTTCCGGTGCGCCGTCACTGTTTGACCGTGTACTTGCCGTCCGCCCCGTAGACGTAGGCGATGTAGTTGGTCTCGGTCTCGTCGTTCTTCTCGTCGAAGGCGATCCCGCCGGTGAGCCCGTCGTAGTCGATCGTCTTGCCGTCCGCGAGGAGTTTCCTGCAGTCGGCGAACGTGGTGCACTTCTCGCCGCCGCCGGTTCCGCCGGAGATTTCCCGCATCTTCTTCGCGATGGTGGCGCCGTCGGTGGAGTTCGCGGCGATCGCGCCGAGCGCCGCGATGATCGTCGCGTCGTAGGTGGAGGCGGCGTAGGCGAAGGCGCTCAGCTTCGGGTTGAGCTGCTTGAGCTTCGCCTCGAACTGGGTTTCGGTGTCCTGCGCCGCGCCGGGCTGGAAAGCCTGCACGCCCTGCAAATACGCCTGGTTGCTCAGCTTGCCCTCGTAGGAGCCGAGGGTGGAGCTGGAGAAGTAGACGTTCTTGGACGGGAAGTGGTTGGTGCCGACCAGTTGTTCCAGCATCGCGCCGGTGTAGGTGGCATAGGAGAGGAAGACCACGGCGTCCGGCTTGGCGGCGACCACGGCGTTGACCTGCGAGGTGAAGTCGGTGGCGTCGGTGTTGAACGGCTGGTTCGCGGCGATCTTGATCCCGGCCGTGTTCAGGTTGTCCACCAAGCTTTTCTCGAAGGCTTCGCCCCAGGAGTCGTTCTGCCACACGATGCCGACCGACGTCCTGCCGTCCTTCACCAGGAGGTCGGCGATGCTGGCCGCCTCCAGCGCGTCGGTGGGCGCGGTGCGGAAGTACAGCGGGCTGATGCCGGTGAGGTTCGAGGAGGTGTTGGAGCCGGACACCATCAGGGCGCCCGCCTGCGTGACCGGTTCCACCACGGCGCCGGCCATCCCCGAGCCGTAGGTGCCGATCACCTCGTCCGCGCCCCAGCTGATCAGCGACTGCGCGGCGGAAAGCGCGGTGTCATTGTCCGAAGTGGAATCCTGCTGTTTGTACTCGACGTTCTTGCCGAACACCCCGCCTGCCGCGTTGATGTCGTTGATCGCCAGCTGGGTGGCGGCGACCAGTGGTTCCACCGCGGAAGCCTGGGAGCCGGTCTGGGCGAGCAGTGAGCCGATCTTGAGCGCCTGGTCGGGTGTGCCGGAGCCGTTCGACCCTCCGCTGGAACAGGAGGCGAGCAGCAGCGTGGCCGCGCACAACGCGGTCAGGCCGGGAAGGGTTTTCATGCGATTACTCCTTCTTCACTCGGAAGGCCGGTGGGATGGGGGTCATCCGGCCTGCTCGGGCTGTTCGGGGAGGCCCAGCGCGGCGGCCAGGATCCGGCGGGTGCGCGCGATGTGCTCCCGCACAATGTGTTCCGCCCGGTCGGCGTCGTGGGCTTCGAGCGCGTCGATGATCGAGCGGTGCTCGGCGTTGACCACCTCGTCGTCGCCGAAGGGCTGCACCATGGAGAGCGAAAAGTTCCAGTGGCTGATGTGCGTGCGTTGCGAGAACTGGGCCAGCAGCACGTTGTCCGCGGCTTCGGTGATGGCGCCGTGGAACTGGCGGTTGAGCTGGTTGAGCGCGGGCCGGTTGCTGGTGGTCCGTTCCATTTCGCCGGCCAGTTCCTTCAGCCTGCCCAGTCCGGCGGGGTCGATCCGGACGGCGGCGAGCGCGGCGGCGGAGCCCTCGATCGCCGCGCGCGCTTCGAGAATGCGCAGGATTTCCTGCGGCGCGTGATCGCGGACGAGCCAGCCGCGGGAGCGGACGATGAGCCCTTCCTGGGTCAGCGCCAGCAGCGCTTCACGCACCGGGGTGCGGCTGACTTCCAGCCTTGCGGCCACTTCTTCCTCGACCAGCCGCTCGTTGGGTCGCAGCTCACCGCGGAGGATCTCGTCGCGCAGCCGCTCGTGCACGAGTTGCGCGGCGAAGGGTGTGGAGTCGGAGGGGCGGGACGAGCGAGCCGAAGTCATCTTCGTTGTCCTCCCTGAGCAGGATGAGAAATGGGTATACCGGACCGCATCCAAGGTTGGATACCGCCGGAAAGCCGCTCGTTATGGGATGGAGACAACTTGATTTCTGACTTAGATAAATTATGAGTTTCGTAGTACTGTGGCGGTCATGACGACACAGGCAGGCGACTACCGCCGCAAAGTCAACGCCATCAACAGGTTCATCCTGGCGCTGAGCAGGGCCGGGCTGACGTTCGGCCCGATGCAGATGCTCACCGTCGCGGGGCGGCGCAGCGGGCAGCCGCGCACGTTCCCGATCGCCGTGCTGAAGCTGAGCACCGGGCGCTACATCGTGCAGGCGTTTCCTCGCGCCGCATGGGTGGCCAACGTGCGCGCGGCGGAAACGGCGCGGCTGAAGAAGGGGTTCCGCACGAGAACCGTGCGACTGGTGGAGCTTCCGGTGGAGGAGCGGCCGCCGGTGTTGCGCGAGGTGGTGTCGACCAACGGGCCGAGCGTCGGAAAGCGTTATGTGACAACGGGTCTGGCTTCGTCACCGACGCCGGACGGGGTGGCGGCCGCGGCGGAGCGCATCGCGGTGTTCCGGGTGGAGGACGTGTAGCGCGCGCATCCGCTACGGTGGCGGTTCGTCCGGCGCGCGCTCGATTTGTCAGCGCGCCAATTCGGCTTTCTTGTCGCGTCATTGCGGAGTTCCCCGACGCCTTTTCGTGCGCCGGAACGGATTATCGTGATCGGCCTTGTCCGGTTCCTTAACCCGTGGGTAGCTTTCCGTCGCTTCCCTTTCCGGCACCGGTTGACGAGGTGGTCTCTGTGCGACGAAGAACGCGGGTTGCGGCGGGCGCCGCCGCGGTGGGCAGTGCCGGCGTGGTCGCGGCGTCACTGCTCGCCTTCGCCGGTACCAGCGACGCCGATCCGGTTTCGCTGACGCTGCAATACACCTGCTCGTTCCCGCTGGTCGGCAACCAGCCGATCCAGATCGTCATCGGCTCCGACATCCCGGCGTCGATCCCGGTCGGCCAGGCGACCCCGGAGTTCGCGATCACCGCCGTTTCCACCGTGCCGAGCACGGTGACGCAGGGCCTGGTGCTCGTCGGCGCCGCGACGGTGGAGGGCACGGCGAGCGCGCAATCCACTGTCACGGCGCCGGAAGCGACCTTGCCGGTGACGGTGCCGACCACGATCCCGTCCACCCCGGTGCCCGCGACCGCGCAGCCGTTCGACGTGACGGCCACGGGTGCCGCACCGGCGCTCACGTTCACGCAGGCAGGCGACGCCACGATCAGCGTCGGTGACATCACGCTGACCATGACCCCGCGCAAGGCGGACGGCACCGAGACCGGCCTCGGCACTTTCGACTCGGCGTGCACCCAGAACGCCGGGCAGAACAACGTGCTGGCCACGTTCCAGATCACCGGCGGCGGCGAGACCACGACGACCACCACCGGCGAAACCACGACCACCACTTCGGAACCGACGTCGACCACGACCATCAGCGAGCCCACTTCGACGACCACCACCACGAGCACCGGCGGCACCACGACGACAACCACCACCACGACGACGGAGTCCTCCAGCAGCGAAAGCGTGCCCTCCGAGGACACGACCACCACCACGAGCGACGCGGGCGGAGCGGCTCCGGTCGGCTCCGACAACAGCGACAACAGCGACAACGGCGACAACAGTGGCGGCAGCGGCGGCTCGGACTACGGAGACCTTGCCTACACCGGGGTTCCGGTGACCACCCCGCTGGCGATCGGCGTGCTCCTGCTCGGCGCCGGCTCGGGAATCCTGCTCTTCCGGCGGCGGCGCCCGAACGACTAGGCGCGGTGGCGACCGGCTTCAGCGCTGGAGCCACTCCAGGACGTCGTCGGTGACCGGCTGGGCCAGGTCCGCGAACTCGGTGTGCTTGACCAGGAACCGGGCGACCAGCGGGCACACCGCGACGACGTGCTTACCCGAAGCGCGGATGTCCTCGAGCGCGCGGGTGACCAGCTCGGTGCTCAGCCCCCGTCCGCCGAAGGCTTCGTCGATCTCCGTGTGGTACATGACCCGGTCGTCCCCGCGGTCGGCGAACGCGGCGAACCCGGCGACTTTCCCGTCGACCGTGAGCTCGTAGCGATCGTCCATCCGCTCGACGGCGATTCGTTCGGTGCTGCTCATCTTCCCAACGTAGCCGCGCTCCCGCCCGGACGGCAGAATGATCAGCCGAAACCGCTGAAAGGGGCAGAGATGCGCGTCTTCGCCGCGATACTGGCCGCACTGGCGTTCGCCGCCGTCGCACCCGCGGCGGAGGCGTCACCCGCGCGGGACCTGCGCGTCGCGACGTACAACATCCACGCCGGCGCGGGCGAGGACAACGTGTACGACCTCGGCCGCACGGCCGCGGCGATCCGGTCGCTCGACGCCGACGTGATCGGCCTGGAAGAGGTCGACGTGCACTGGGGCGAGCGCAGCCAGTTCGCCGACGAGGCCGGGCAATTGGCCCGCGAGCTCGGGATGCAGGTGTTCTTCGCCCCGATCTACGATCTCCCGCCGGACCGGCAGTTCGGGGGCGCGCTGCTGAGCCGTTTCCCGATCCTGTCAGCGGAAAACCACGAGATCACCCGTCTGTCCACACAGGACGCCGATCCGGTGCCCGCGCCGGCGCCCGGTTTCGGCGAGGTGACGGTGAACGTGCGGGGCGTGTTCGTGCACGTGTACTGCACGCACCTGGACTACCGGCCGGACCCGTCGGTGCGGCGGACCCAGGTGGACGACATGCTGCGTGTGCTCGCCGAGGACCGTGGCCCGAAGGTGCTCGTCGGGGATTTCAACGCGGACGCCTCGGCCCCGGAGCTGGCCGCGCTGTGGGGCCCATTGCGCGACGCCGCGCCGCAGGGTGGGCCGACTTACCCGGCTGTCGACCCGGTGAGCCGCATCGACCTGATCACCGTCTCGCCGGACGTCGCCGTGCAGGGCGCCCACGAGGTCGCGACGGTCGCGTCCGACCACCGGCCGGTGGTCGCGGATGTCCGCGTGAACCGCTGACCGTCCACATCGGACTAGGCGGATTCCTCCGGTAGCTTCCGCGCGATCCGCTCCCGCATCGGCGTCCGCGCCAACGCCGCGAGCGCCTCGTCCACCAAGCTGCTCAAGGGAAACGACAACTCGGCCTCGAACTCCTTCGCGGCAGCCGTTGTCGCACGCCATTCGAGATCGAGGAGTGGCAGGAGTTTCTCGGCCTTCGGAGTCAGCCGGGCGATCCGCTGCCGCGCGTCCTGCTTGCCGGACGAGAGGCGGATCAGCTTCGCGCGCACCATCTGCGCCACGGTCTGGCTCGCGGCGGAATGGGTGACACCGATGGCCTCGGCCAGCTCCCGGATCGACGACGGGCCCTCGGCCGCGAGCGTGCGGACGATCGGCGTGTAGCGCGGGCGAAAACCGGCCAGGCCGAGGTCGGCGTAGACCGCGGCGACGTCCCCGTCAAGCAGGTCGAGCAGGAGACGCAGCCGCGTACCGAGGAGTTCGGGTCCCGGGATCGGCATGAGTGGTAATATAACAGCGCTGTTGTATCTCGGGGATGGGGGACCGGTGGACGAGGGCATGCTCGACGTGGGTGACGGGAACCGCGTGCACTGGACTGTCGCGGGGAATCCGGCGGGCAAGCCCGCGGTGATCGTGCACGGAGGCCCCGGCAGCGGGTGCCCACCAGGGCTGCTGCGGTATTTCGACCTTGAGCGCTATCGCGTCGTCCTGTTCGACCAGCGCGGCTGCGGCCAGAGCCTCCCGCACGCGAGCGAGCCGGACACGGACATGAGCGTGAACACCACGTTGCATCTGCTGGCCGACATGGAGCTGTTGCGCCGGCATCTCGGCATCGAGAAGTGGTTGCTGTTCGGCGGTTCCTGGGGTTCCACGCTGCTGCTCGCGTACGCCGAGCGGCATCCGGAGCGCGTCAGCGAGATCGTGATCACCGGGGTCACCACCACGCGCCGGTCCGAGACCGACTGGCTCTACCGCGGCGTGGCGCGGTTCCTGCCCGCCGAATGGGAAAGGTTCCGCTCGCTCGTGCCGGAGGGCGACCTGGTGGCGGGCTACGCGCGGCTGATGGAAAGCCCCGATCCCGGGGTGCGCGCGCACGCCGCCCGCGAGTGGTGCGCCTGGGAGGACGCGGTGATTTCCCATGAGAGCAACGGAAAACCGGACGCGTACAGCGACCGCCCGCACCGGGACCTGCTCGCGCTGGTCCGCATCTGCAGCCACTACTTCTCGCACGGCGCGTGGCTGGAGGAGGGCATCCTGCTGCGCGAGGCGCATCGCCTGGCCGGGATCCCCGGCGTGCTCGTGCACGGCAAGCTCGACCTCGGCGGCCCGCTCGAAACGGCCTGGGAGCTCGCCCGCGCCTGGCCCGACGCCGAGCTGGTGGTGATCCCCGACTCCGGTCACACCGGCAGCGAGGCGATGAGCGCCCGGTTGCGCGCCGCTCTCGACGCGTTCGCCTGAGCCCTGTCACATTTTCCCCGGCCGCGGAGTCCTGTAGGTGAAGCGACCGAACGACAGGGGAGAGTGACCCATGGAAGCACGGCTGAACGTCTTCGGCAGCGAGGCCGCCGGCAAGTTCATCAAGCACCTGAACTCGGCAGGCCACGCGTTCGCGAACTCGGGTGTGCCCGAGTCGACGGTGAACCTGGTTCTGTTGCGTGCCAGCCAGATCAACGGCTGTGGCTTCTGCACCGACATGCACTACAAGGACGCGGTGCACGCCGGCGAGGAGCCGACGCGGCTGAACCTGGTGGCGGCGTGGCGCGAGGCCACCGTCTTCACCGAGGCCGAGCGTGCCGCGCTGGAACTGGCCGAGGAGGGCACTCGCATCGCCGACGCGGCGGGCGGTGTCAGCGACGAGGTATGGGGCAACGCGGCCAAGCACTACGACGAGGAGCAGCTGCTCGCGCTCGTGGCCTCGATCGCCGTGATCAACGCCTACAACCGGCTGAACGTGCTCACGCGGCAGCCGGCGGGCGGCTACAAGGTCGGCATGTTCGGCTGACCCGGGGGTGGCGTCCCGCGCCGGCGCCCGGCCGGCGCGGGACGCACGCCGTCAGCTGTTCCGTTCCGCGCAACCCCACCGCGCTAGAGGCTCAGGCGCGGCCTTCGTAGGCGGCGGTGAGCTCGGCGAGGTCCAGTTTCTTCGAGGCCAGCATGCAGCGCATGACGCGCCCGGCCTTCTCCTGGTCCGGGTCGGTCATCATGTCCAGCATCCGCTGCGGCACGATCTGCCAGGACACGCCGTACTTGTCCTTGAGCCAGCCGCAGCTGCTCTCCTGGCCGCCGTTCTCGGTCAACCGTGTCCACAGCCGGTCCACCTCGTCCTGCGAATCGCAGCGCACCTCCAGCGAGATGGCCTCGTTGAAGGTGAACATCGGGCCGCCGTTGAACGCGAGGAACGGGCGCCCGTCGAGCTCGAACTCGACCACGAGCGTGGTGTCGTACCGCGTCACGTCGGTGATCTTCGAGTCCGGGAACACCGAGACGTAGAAGTTCGCGGCCTCCTCGGCCTGGTCGTCGAACCAGAGGCAAGGGCTGATGGTCTTCATGAGCGGTTCCTTCCGGATTCAGCGCTGGTGTCGGGAAAGACCTCGCGCGTCCGGAAAACTCATCGGACCTACCAGGGGCTGTTGTCCTCGTCGTCCGGCTCCGCGTCGCCGCGCGCGGTGGGCCGCTCGGGCTCGTCCGGAAGCTCCTCCGCGTCCTCTTCCTCGTCTTCCTCGTCCGGGTCGGGGAAGCGATTGCGCAGGTTGTCCAGCATCAGCGACCGGGTTTCGGGGTCCTCGTCGCCGATCTCCTCGGTCATCACGTCGGCGACCTCGTCGGCGATCCCGGACTGGGCCTTCTGCATGGTGGCCAGGATCTGCGCGGACAGCTCCTCCAGCGGCATGGAGCGGGCCCGGCCGGTCAGCTCGAGCCCGCTGACGGTGCCGTCCGCGCGCACCGTGACCTGCACCGAGTTGTCGGAGTTGACCGCGGTGAGCCGGATTCCTTCGGTGCGTTCCTGCGCCGCCTGGTAGCGATTCGCCTTGTCCTGCAGACCCTGCGCCCACGCGTCGATGCTGGCGGCCGCCTGTTCCGGATCCCGCATCAGGCCGCCGAGCCCGTTGCTCGCGCTCGTCATCCCCGCGTGCCTTCCTTCGACGTCTCCACGGTGCCTTCGCGCAGTTGTGCCTCGAACGGGGAAGCGGCCGCCTTGTCCTGCTCGTCGTAACCCGAGGCCGCCGTGCGCACGTTGTCCGCCGTCGTGGTCATGCCTTCGACCGCGGCGTTGAGCGCGTCCGTGGCGTCCTGCTGGCAGGTGGCGTTGATGATGGGCGGGAGGAACGAGCAGATCAGCCCGTACGCCTCGTTGTCCATCGTCACCGTCTTCGCCGCGTCCACCGCGGTGTTGAGCCGGTCCACCAGCCCGTCCAGGTGGCTCGCGTGGGTCCGGAGCTCATCCGGCACGACCTCGAAAGGCATGGGAGCCCCTTACTTCTTCTTCTTGTCGGTCTTGGTCTTCTTCCAGTCACCGATGACCGGCGGCGCGATCACCTGCTCGCCCTCGAACAGGTCCGGCTCGCCCTCGACGTAGTCGGCGATCTTGTGTTCCTTGTCGCCCTCGCCCTTCTTGCCGCCACCGTGCGGCATTCCGCCGGTGGTCCCGCGGCCGGTGGAGCTGCTCGCCCCGCCCGTGCCGCCGCGCCCGGCCGCCGCCTCTTCGGCCGCCCCGGCGCCGGAGACCGAGCCCGCGGAGAGCCTGCTGCCGGCGCTGCCGGAGCCTGCTCCGCCGGAACCGCCGATGCCCTTGATCCCGGCCCCGCCGATGCCGGAACCGCCGGCGCCGGACGATCCGATGCCGCCGATCCCTTCGCCGGCAGGGAAACTGCCCGGCACGTTCAGGCCGTTGAGGCGGTTGGCGATGCTGTCGCCGTTCACGCCGCCGCCGTAGCCGATCGTCGGGATGTTGCCGGTGACGCTGCCCGGTCCGCCGTGCGAGGAAATCGTGGTGCCGGTGACCGAGGACGGCGAGGTGCCGTCGGTCGGGATGTTCGAGCCGGTGTACGAACCGTTCCCGCCCGACCCATTGCCGCCGGAGGTGCCGATCCCCGAGCCGGTGTAGCCGGAACCCGAGCCAGAGCCCGAACCGGAGCCGCCGTAGGAACCGCCGCCGATGCCGGAACCGCTGTAGCCCGAACCGGAACCGGAGCCCGACCCCGATCCGGCGCCGGAACCCGCGAGATCACCCGCGGAGCCGCCGGCCCCGCCCGCGCCACCGTTCAGCGCCGTCGCGGCGGCGAAGTCCCCGCTCTTGGAGAACTCCCCGCCCGAGCCCGCGGAACCCGCGCTCGCGGGCGTGGTGCTGCTGCCGAGCGTGCGCAGCCCGGCGTTGCTCGTGCCCGAGGCGTTCGACGCCGCCGTGCCGCCCGTGCTCGCGGAGCCGCTCGCCAGCTTCGGCGGGGCCTGGAACTCCGGGGTGGCGATCGCGCCGCCGACCGTCTCGTCGTACTGGGTCATGATCCGCGCCGCCTGCTGCTGCGCGGCCTTCTGCTGCCCCACCATCGCCATGTCCGCGGTGGCCTGCGTCGCGTACTGCACCGGGTCGGTGATCGTCTGCAGCCTGGCGTTGGCGTCCTGCACCGAGAACTGCACCGGCGGGTTGGCCGCCATCTGCTTCTGCGTCTCGTTCAGCGACTGGGAGTGGATCTCCTGCTGGCGGCCGGTGAGGCTGGAGCCCTGCGCCGTGGTGCCCAGCCATTTGCCGACCGAGGCCAGGTGCTCGCGCGCGGCGTCGCCGCCGGAGCCCTGCCAGTCGGACACGCTGTCGTTGATCGCGTCGGCGAGGTTCTGCTGGTGCTCGGTGAGCTCGTTGCCGAGCGCGACCCACTCCTCGGAGGTCACCGCGACCGCGGCGGAGTCCGCGTTGTCGGTGATGGTCTGCTGCATCTGCTCGTGGGTGGCGTTGTCCCACATCGTGGTCGGCGGGGCGCCGGGATCGCGGATCTGGAGGTCCTGGTCGAGGCCCTGGCGGGTCTTCTGCAGCTGCTCCTCGTACCGCGTCTGGATGACCTTGTCCTTCTCGGACGGATCGGTCACGTCCTTGAGCCAGCCGTTGGCGATCTCCTCGTCGACGTTCTGCGTCACGTCGTCGCGGATGTCGTCACCGGAGCGGATCTCGTTGTGGATCGGGCCGATGTAGTACTTCGAGTTCGGGTCCGCGGTGACGTCGTGCGCGGCGGAACCCGGTTTGTCGAACTGCACAGCCATTTCCTCAGCCCTCCGCGTTGTAGGTGCGCAACGTGGTACCGGTATCGCCGTCCTGCGACTGGTAGTTCTTCTTGGCGAGCTTGATCGCCTCGATGTACGTGGGCAGCTCGCTGCGGGCCTGCTGCAGCTGGGTGAGCAGGCCCTTGTCGTCGGTGGCCGTGCGGACCATGTGCTGGGACACGAACTCCGCGGCGGGGCCGGTGCTCATCGGCGGCGCCTGGCCGAAGGCCTGCAGCTTGGACCAGCGCGACTCCAGGCTGTCGATGATGCCCTGCAGCGACTGGATCATCTTGTCGCCGGTGGTCTCGTCCACCGCGAACCCGCCGTTCGTGGCGAGGGTCTTGAGCTCGACCCCGCTCAGGGCTCTGCGTGCCTGCAGCTGCGGCTGCGCTTCGGAACGCGCGGTCGCCTTCAGCTGCGTCGTCTCGGTCTGATCCTCGTCGCTCATCCCCATCGCCCCTTCAGTAGACCGCCGAGATCATGTCCTGGATGGCACGGGCCACGTCGCGGCCGCCGGCCGGAACATACCGCGCGGTGAGCGTTCCGTCGGTGCCGGTCGTGGTCTGTACCAGGTAGCGGCCGTCCTCGGTGTCCAGCCAGCTGGTCGGTGACGTGCCGCGCTGCTCGCCGTGCCTGCCCACTCCGGTGACGACGATGTAGCCGCCACCGATCCGAGGACGCGCGAAGATCTCTTCGAGTTGCTCGTAGTCCGGATCCGGTTCCGGGACCGGGCCGCGTCCCGGCCGCACCACCTGGCGCACCTCGACGTTGCCGAAGGCCTCGGTCTCCTCTTCCTCGAACTCGGCCTCCGCCTGGCGCAGCGCCGCCATCGCCGACTTGGGCCTGTCCTCGCGGTGCCGGATGACCAGCGGGCTTCCCGGCGCGGCGGGCGTGGTGGGCAGCGCGGCGGCGAGCCTGCGGACCAGTTCCTCGTCCTCGAAGAGGGAGAAGTGCAGATCGTCCGAGCCGCCGGGCTGGCTGATGAACACCGCCTGCGCGCCGTCGGTGGCCGAGAGCACGGCGAGCTCGCCGAACTCGACGTCGGTGCCCGTGATGGCGACCGAAACCCGTCCGGTGCCCAGCAGCTCGAACGCCAGCCGCACGCCCCGGTGCAGCTCACCGGCGGTGGACAGCTTCCGTTCGACCAGATCGTCGTGGACCATCCGCGCGAGTTGCGCGTAGCGCTCGGGGAAGACGGTGGTGTTGCTGATACGCAAGGGAAACCGGCGAATGTCCACACCGGTGGCGCGGCCGATGACGTCGGCCTCCACGCTTCCCACCGTGAAGTCGAACCGATACACCATCGGTGAAAACGTCACCTCTTCACGAATCGCAGGCTGGTCATCTCCACAAGTTTCCGCGCCGGGCCCGCCGATGTCGAGCAGTGGCAGCTCCGGAGAGCGTCGTCACATCCGAAAGTACCGAGACTGTCCGCAATGGACGGATCGGGCACGGGGCGGGCCACGGGCACCCGGTCAATCTACCGGGTGATCAACTCCGGTGGGCCGATGCGCCGTGAACAACTGCTTACACTTCGCACATTCGAGGACAAGTGGTTAATATGTTTACTACCTGTCGATCGCTAGAGTATAGGGTTCGTGTCATGACCGCTGACGGTGACGGACGGGCGGCCGACCTGGACTTCTGGTCCTTCGTCGAGCTCGCGAACAGCAGGCTGGCCGGGGAGTTCGGCTTCCGGCACCAGCTGGCCACCGAGGTGCTGCTGACGCTCAACCGCGCCTCGAACATCGTCACCTACGACCTGGAGTCCAGTGTGCACCGGCCGCGCGGGCGGTCCTGGTCCGGTTTCCGGTTGCTGTTCGTCACCTGGCTGGCCGGGCCGATGGAGGCGAAGAAGGCCGCGGAGCTCACCGGGATGAGCCGTGCCGCCGTGTCCAACCTGACGAAAACACTGGTGGCGGACGGTCTTCTGGACCGGGCACCGGGTGCGCACGACGGGCGCTCGGTGCTGCTTTCGCTGACCGACGAAGGCCGGCGCGAGATGGTCGAGACCTTCCGGCGGCACAACGAGCGCGAGTACGAGTGGACGAGCGTGCTCACCGAAGCCGAGCAGCGGATTCTGGTGATGTTGCTGGACAAGCTGATCACCAACCGGGACCAGTTCGACGTGCGCGGGCGCAACTGACCCTTGCGCCGGGAAGAAGTAGTACATACATTAACTACATCGATCCGAGCAAGGAGGCGAGGTCATGGCGTACTACCGGCAGGTCGGCTCGGTTCCGCCCAAACGGCACACCCAGCACCGAACGCCCGAAGGCGGCCTGTACTACGAGGAGCTGATGGGCGAGGAGGGGTTCTCCAGCGATTCCTCGCTGCTGTACCACCGCCACATCCCCTCGGCCATCGTGGACTCTGCGCCCTGGCAGCTGCCGGACCTGCGAACGGAGCCGAACTACCCGCTCAAACCGCGCCACCTGAAGCTGCACGAGCTGTTCGCCGGTGAGGAGTGGAAGCGCCACGACGTCGTCACCGGCCGCAGGCTCGTGCTGGGCAACGGTGACGTCCGCATCTCCTACGTCGCGGCGGGCGAAGCCTCTCCGCTCTACCGCAACTCGATCGGCGACGAGTGCGTGTACGTCGAGTCCGGCGAGGGCACCGTCGAGACCGTGTTCGGCGCGCTGCCCTTCCGCCAGGGCGACTACGTGCTGCTGCCGCGCGCGACCACGCACCGCTGGGTGCCGGACGGGCTCGTCCGCGCGTACGCCATCGAGGCCAACTCGCACATCACCCCGGCCCGGCGCTACCTGTCCAAGTTCGGTCAGCTGCTGGAGCACGCGCCCTTCTGCGAGCGCGATCTGACCGGGCCCGCCGAACCGCTGCTCGCCGAGGGCGAGGATGTCGAGGTGCTCGTGAAGCACCGTGGCAGCACGGGAATCGTGGGCACGAAGTTCGTGTACCCGTGGCACCCGTTCGACGTGATCGGCTGGGACGGCTGCCTGTACCCGTACACCTTCAACGTCGGCGACTTCGAGCCGATCACCGGCCGCGTGCACCAGCCGCCGCCCGCGCACCAGGTGTTCGAGGGCGACAACTTCGTCATCTGCAACTTCGTGCCGCGCAAGGTGGACTACCACCCGCTGTCCATTCCGGTGCCGTACTACCACTCCAATGTGGACTCCGACGAGGTCATGTTCTACTGCGGCGGGGACTACGAGGCGCGCAAGGGTTCCGGCATCGGCCAGGGCTCGATCTCGTTGCACCCCGGCGGCCATTCGCACGGGCCGCAGCCGGGCGCGTACGAGCGCAGCATCGGCGCGGAGTTCTTCGACGAGCTGGCCGTCATGGTCGACACCTTCCGCCCGCTGGAACTGGGCGAGGGCGGTGCCGCGGCCGAGGACGACGGGTACGCGTGGACGTGGGCGGGCCGGGGGCCGAAGTGATCCCGCCGCTGTTCCGAGGCCTGCTCGACGACGCCGCGGTCTTCCCGCCCGGGTCGCTGCCGCTGGCCGAAGCGGTGCCGGCGCATGTCCGGCACCGCGCGGCGCCCTACCGCGAGATCGTCGGCCCGCTCGTGCTGGCGGCGCCGGATCTCGCCGGTCTGGGCGACACTGAGCTGGAGCTGGCGGTCACCGCGCCCGGTGGCCCCGCGCAGCTCCCGGAGGTTTTCGCCCGCGTGGCCGGGTTGCCGGTGCGGTTGGCCGGGCTCGAGGTCGCCATGCCCGCGGGGATGAGCGTGGCGGAGTTCTTCGGCGCGCTGCCGGAGACTGAGGTGCCGGTGTTCGTCGAGATCCCGCGTGACGAGCGCCGCGCCGACGTGATCGCCGCCTGCGCCCGCACGGGGCATCAGGCCAAGTTTCGCGCCGGCGGGGTGAAAGCGGAGCTGTATCCGGACGAAACCGAGCTGGCGGCCGGAATCCGCGCGGTGACCGGCGCGGGTGTGCCGTTCAAGGCGACGGCGGGGCTGCACCACGCGATCCGCAACACCGACCCCGCGACGGGGTTCGAGCAGCACGGGTATTTGAACATCCTGGCCGCCACCGCGGACGCGCTCGCGGGGAAGAGTTCCGACGCGCTGGCGGATGTGCTGGCGGAACGGGACGGCCGGGCGATCGCCGATCGTCTGTCTACAGTGGACGACGGTGTCCGTGCGGCGTTCCGCTCGTTCGGCACCTGCAGCATCATCGAACCGCTGACCGAGCTGGCGGAGCTCGGCCTGGTCGACGAAGGAGTCATCGCGTGAAGATCGAAATTCCGGAGGGCTCGCTCTTCGGTACGGCCAACCTGCCCTATGGCGTGTTCTCCACCCCGGGCACCCCGCCGCGGGTCGGCGTCCGGGTCGGTGATTCGGTGCTCGATCTCACGGTGGCGCTGGGGGACGAGGTCTTCGACCACGGCAGCCTGAATCCGTTCATGGCACAGGGTTATGACCGCTGGGTGGAGGTGCGGCGGCGGATCACCGAGCTGGTCGGCGGTGACGTGCCGGAGAACGCGGTGCACAACCTGGCCGACGTGACCCTGCACCTGCCCGTCGAGGTCGCCGACTACGTCGACTTCTACGCGTCGGAGCATCACGCGAGCAACCTCGGGCGGTTGTTCCGTCCGGACGCGGAACCGCTGATGCCGAACTGGAAGCACCTGCCGGTCGGCTACCACGGCCGCGCGGGCACCGTGGTGTTGTCGGGCACGGACATCGTGCGCCCCCGCGGCCAGCGCAAGGCCCCGGACGAGGCGGCTCCCAGTTTCGGTGAGTGCCGCCGGCTGGACATCGAAGCGGAGCTGGGGTTCATCGTCGGCGTGGGCTCGCCGCTCGGGTCGGCAGTGTCCACAGAGGACTTTTCGCGCTGTGTTTTCGGGTCGGTGCTGGTGAACGACTGGTCGGCGCGGGACATCCAGGCCTGGGAGTACGTGCCGCTGGGCCCGTTCCTCGGCAAGAGCTTCGCGACGTCGATCTCCGCGTGGGTGGTTCCGTTGCTGGCGCTGGAAGAGGCGCGCGTGGCGACCCCGGTGCAGGACCCGGAACCGTTGCCGTACTTGAAGGAGTCGCAGCCGTGGGGGCTGGACATCGAGCTTTCGGTGGCGTGGAACGGACACGAGGTCACGCGCCCGCCGTACCGCGAGATGTACTGGTCCCCGGCGCAGATGCTGGCGCACATGACGGTGAACGGCGCGTCCAGCCGCACCGGCGACCTGTACGCCTCGGGCACGATTTCCGGCCCGGAGAAGAACCAGCGAGGGGCCTTCATCGAACTGACCTGGGGCGGCCGGGAGCCGGTGCTCGTCGGTGGCGAAGAGCGGACGTTCCTGCAAGACGGGGACGAGGTTTCGATCTCCGCGACCGCACCGGCCGCAGGCGGTGCCCGCATCGGCTTCGGTGAGGTGAAGGGAAAGATCCTCCCCGCCACAACACCGAAACCATAAGCAATCGAAGCCACTGAAGGCCCCCCACCACCACTCAACGGCCACCCGGCAACGAGAAGCGAGCCGTCCCACCGACCACACCCCTCCACCGCCCCGATCCCCAGCCTGCTCTTGCGGTTCCGGGGGTTTGTCAAGGTACTCTTTCCCGCCTTGACGAACCCCCGGAACCGCGAACACTCACAGATCGGGGCGGTGGAGGGGTGTCACCCACAGCAACCCGCTCCTCCACCCCAGTCGAAACCCGCCGTTCCCCGGGTGGCGGAGCGAGCAGCACCGCGCAGATCGGTACCGCGAGCGTGACCGCTGCGAGGACGAAAACCGGGAACAGGAAGGTGAAAACCTCGCTGCCGGACGGGTCCGGCGCGGACATGTCCAGGTGTACCTCGACGGCGGCCATGCCCGTGTAGTGCATGCCGGTCACGGCCGCGCCCATCACCAGGCCGGCGGCGAGCCGGGGGAGCAGGCGGTCCAGTCCGACGGTGAACCACAGTGCCGCTGTCGCCGCGACGATCGCGATCACGATGGACAGGATGACCAGCCCGGGGTCGTAGCCGAACGAGCCCTTGATCTCCAGCGCCCACATTCCGGTGTAGTGCATGAGGTTCACGGCCAGTCCGGTGATCACCCCGGCCACGATCAGCCGCCACCACGCGAAACCGGTGCGCACACCGAACACGAGCAACCCGCCGAAGACCGATACCACGGCCAGGATCGCCGAAAGCACCGTGCGGCCGACGTCGTAGCGCACCGGCATTCCCGGCGTTGCGAACCCGAGCATCGCGATGAAGTGCATGACCCAGATCCCGACTCCGCCGATCGAGAGCGCGGCGAGCGCGAGCCAGGCCAGCCTGCCGCGCGCGGTCGGCGCGAACCGCGCCTGCAGGGTGCAGGCCAGCCCGAGCGCGCAGCCGACGACCGAGGTCAGGTAGGCGAGCACCAGCAGCCACTGGCCCATCGCGAAGTGTTGCACGTTCTCCATGTCCATGACGGCTGCTGCTCCTCAGCGGACGGCGGATTTCAGCCGCGACATGGCGTGCTCGGTCGCGGCGATGAGGGCTTGTTTGGTCGAGTCGGCCGAACGCGCGTCGCACGTGATGATCGGGACCTCGCCGGGGACGGAAAGCGCTTCTCGCACCTCGCCGAGCCCGTGCCGGTGGGTGTCCTGGAACTGGTTCACCGCCACCAGGAACGGCAGGTTCCTCGACTCGAAGAAGTCGATGGCGGAGAAACAGTCCGCGAGCCGCCGGGTGTCCACGAGGACGACCGCGCCGATCGCGCCTTTCACCAGGTCGTCCCACATGAACCAGAACCGGTGCTGCCCCGGCGTGCCGAACAGGTACAGCACCAGGTCGTCGGCCAGGGTGATCCGGCCGAAGTCCATCGCGACGGTGGTGGACGTCTTGCCGGGCACGATGTCCAGATCGTCCACGCCGACGCTGGCCGCGGTCATCATGGCTTCGGTGCGCAGCGGGATGATCTCCGACAACGCCCCGACGAAGGTCGTCTTGCCGACACCGAACCCGCCGGCGACGATGATCTTCGCCGAGGTGATCGCGGGCCGTCGTTCATAGTGTGCGTAGTCCACTGAGGACCCTTTCCAGCAGATCGTGCCGTTCGTCCCAGGAAGCGTTGTCGCCGAGGGTGTCGCGGACGAGCACCATCCCGGCGCCGAGCAGGTCGCCCACGAGCACTCGCGCCACCTGCAGCGGCACCCCGAGGTTCGCCGCGATCTCGGCGATCGAACGGGGTTGCAGGCAGAGCTGGGTGACCGCGGACAACGGGCTCGCGTGGTTGTAGGGAACTGTGCGCCCTTCGGCAGTGGTCTGCACCAATGCCTCGAGCGCGAGTTCGATGGCGGGCCTGGTGCGGCCCTCGGTCCAGGCGTACGGGCGCGCCAGCGAAGGCCCGGTGCGCGGTTCCCCGCGCCCGGTTTCCCACTGGTCCTGCTCGTTCACGGGCGGGCCTTGCCCCCCTGGCGGATCGGCGTGTCGACCATCTTGCCCACCCGGTCGACCAGCAGCGTCATCTCGTAGCCGACCAGGCCGATGTCGCAGCCGGGGCTGGCGAGCACGACCAGGTTCGACCCGTCGCCGACGCTCATCAGGAGCAGGAACCCGTCCTCCATCTCGATCACCGACTGCACGACCCGGCCGGCGGTGAACAGTTCGGCGGTGCCCAGCGCGAGGCTGGACAGGCCGGAGGCGATCGCGGACAACTGGTCGGCGCGGTCCCGCGGCAGGCTTTGCGAAGCCGCGACGAGCAGTCCGTCGGCGGACACGAGGGCGGCGTGCGCCACGCCCGCGACCTCCTCGGTGAACGCCGACACCAGCCAGGCCGGGGACGGCGCGGTCGGTGATTGGGTCACGATCCCTCCTCGTGGGCGGTGCGTTGCCGGGCCGCCCGCATCCCGTTGTAATGCCTGGACAAGTTGTTCCGGACCGCCGTGGCGTCACGGAAATCCGTGGTGGCCTGCCTGCCGCCGGGCCGTTCGCGAGGCAGCGCCGCGCCGGGCGCCAGCTGCGCGCCCGGGGTGCGGGTCGGCAGGCCCGCCGGGCTGATCGTGGCCGGAGTGGACTGCCGCACGGCGTCCTCGGCGGCCCGGCGCGCGTCGTCCGCGGCGGTGAGCCAGTTTTGTGAGCGCTGCGCGGGTTCCGGCGTGTCCGGGGAATGCTCGGTGAACCAGTTGGACACCACGTTCTCGAAGATCGGCGTGTTCATCGGCGCCTGGGGCTTCCGCTCCGGAAGCGGGTGCGGCCCGGACGGAACCCCGTTGGCCACCGGCAAAGTGCCGTGCGAACTCCCGTTGAGCGTGGGGTAGTTCTCGAGCGAGATTTCGTTGAGCGACGGGTAGTTTTCGAGCGAGGTCCCGTTCGGCTTGGGCGCCACCCCGTTGACCAAGGACTGTCGCGCCGTGCCGCTGTCCGCGATGATCAGCGCGCCCGGCACGTGCACGCTCGCGGTGATCCCCGGCTCCCCGCCGGGCCCGCCCGTCAGCCGCAGCCGCACCGTGACCCCGTGCAGCGAAGCCAGCCGCCCGACCACGAAAAGTCCCATGCGGCGGGCGGTTTCCGGGCTGACGGTGTCCCCGGCGGCGAGCCGGTGGTTGGCCTTGTCGAGGTCCTCCTGAGTCATCCCGAGCCCGTGGTCGACGACCTCGACGAGCAGCCCGCCGTCGGAGCCGCGGTCCGCGGTGAGCACGACCTTCGCCTCCGGCGGCGAGAACCGGGTCGCGTTCTCCAGCAGCTCGGCCAGGATGTGCACGATGTCGGCGGCGGCCTGTGAGCGCACCGAGCCGCCGGGCACGTTGGCGAGCTTGATCCGCCGGTAGTCCTTGACCTCGGAAGTGGCGCCGCGCAACAACTCCACCATCGAAACCGGGCCATGATCGTGCCGTGAGGGGCTGCCGCCCGCGAGCACCTGCAGGTTCTCGCCGTTGCGGCGCAGCCGGGTGGCGAGGTGGTCGAGCCGGAACAGCTCGTCGAGGCGCTGCGGGTCGCGCTCGTTGGACTCGAGCCCTTCCAGCACGGTCAGCTGCAGCTCCACCATCGACTGGCTGCGCCGGGCCAGCGTCATGAACATCTCGCTGACCTGCTTGCGCAGCTCGGCCTGTTCCCCGGCGAGCCGGATCGCCTGCCGGTGCATCTCCTCGAACGCGCGCGCCAGCTGGCCGATCTCCTCGCCGGTCTCCACGCCGACCGGTTCCACCGACTCCCACGAGATGTCCTCGCCGTCGCGCACCCGCTGGATCGTTTGGGGCAGCTCCTCGTGCGCGGCCGTCAACGCGGCCGTGTGCAGGCGGCGCACCGGGGACAGCAGCGAACGCGCCATCAGCAAAGCGATGGCGAGCGCGGACAGCAGCGCGCCGATCACCAAAGCCGCGTCACGCAGGGTTTTCGACCGGATGGCGTTGGTCGCGTCGGTGACCGTGCCGGACAGGGTGGCGGAGATCCCGGCGATCAGGTCGCCGAGCGAGGCGCTTTCGTTGGCGATCGGCAGCAGCAGCCCGCTCAGCTCCGGCGTCCGGTCCACGACGAGCGCCGACTGCAGCACCGCCTGCCGGTCGCTCAGCGCGGCCAACGCGTTCGTCAGCCGCGGCGCCAGTTCCGGGCTGATGTCCCGGGCGACCTGGCTGTGGATCGCGGACTCCTCGGCCGCCGACTGCGCCGCGGCTGCCAGCTCGGCCTGGTTCGCGTTGCCCGAACGCACCGAACGCAGCAGGGTTTCCTGCACCGCCAACGCCGAGCGCAGCTGGATGAGCGAGCGCAGGGTGTACGCGGGCGCGTTCAGGTCCGTGTTGCCCGCGGAGCCGATCACGGTGGGCGGGATGTTGCTCAGCTGGGTCACGATCTCGTGGTAGCCGGTGGTCTTGGCGACCGGATCGCCCGACGCGCGTAGCCCGCTGAGCTTTCCCAGCGACGTGTTCAGCGTGCGCGAGGTGTCGGCGGGCAGTACGGCGAAGTCCACATCCTGTTGCAGCGCCGCGACTTTCGCGTCGACCGCGTCGATCTGCGCGGTGGGCGTCGGGTTCGCGGCCGAGGCGACCAGCTCCTGATCGAGCAGATCGGCCAGCTCCAGGGTGTCCCGCACGATGCTGAGCTGGTCGCGGACCGCGCTCAGCCTGTTGGCCTGGTCCAGCTCGCTGTCGATCCGGATCCCGGCCAGTGTCAGCGCGACGATCGTCGGCAGCAGCAGCACCGCGGCGATCTTGGTGCGGAGGCTCCAGGCGGTGGGCGGCCAGGTGAGGCCGCCCACTCTCGCGGCCGGCGCGGAATCTTCCATTTTTCGGGCCCGCTCGTTTCGTGGCGTCTATCCGGAAAAGGGCGCGGGGTACCCCCAGGTGAAAAACCGGTCTCCCGCCCGTGCGTCAAGCGCGTAGGAGACAACAACAATCGCAGTCTTCTTGTCAAGAGCACCTTCGAGCGGCTAGTACTGGCCGGTTGTTCCCGAGCGTGATCGATGATCGACTAGTTGTACGCTGTTCGGCCCAAAGATCGGCGCATCAGTACGGAAAGCGCTTTCACCGGTACGGACGGTGTCAGTTCGACGGGTGGGGAGCGGGGTGGAGGTGGCCGAAAATTAATCCTGCCGAACAGTGTTGGGCGGCAGTTCTGCCGCCACGCCCGGGAATTGTTTCCGGGATGCCAAGATCGGTTGTTTATTTTCCGCGCCGCGACATCGAACGGGATCCACGCCCATTTTCGAACGCAAAGGGGTGACATCAATTCCGTTCGTGTCACTTTCGGCGGCGGGCTCGACTCGGCCGCGTGTGACGGCTTCTGTCTACAATGGACAGAGCTGTCCCGGACACGGAATGGCCCCGGCGGGGCAGGGGGGACCCGCCGGGGCCAACCGGCGCCACAGCGCCCCGAGGGGGAGGTGGACGCTGGGCGAGGGGGGCGGAGGACTGTGTCCTCGCTCCCTCCGAGTGTAGTGCCGGATGCGGGAGCCGCACAGTGATTCACAGACCGCACACAGGGAAATTCACCCGCAATGGGGTCCTGACCAGTACGACCTCCCCCATCACAAGCTCCCTTATATGACGGTGGGTAGAAGACTCATCACGAAACGTCGACAACCGTGGAGTCGCGCGCCGGCGGTGTGCCGGGGCAAACCGTTGCTGATCACCAGCCTGACGCGGATTCGGTCCTGCACACTGCGAGATGCACGGGGGACCCCGGCCGGTGGATCGTCCACAGTGGAATCGCCGGCCGGGTTTCGGCACCGGCGCCAGGGCTATCCGGAAAGGACACGGACAGCGCGGGCGGGGTGAGGACGATGCTGAGTCAGTTCGAACGGCGTGAGCTGGAACGGATCGAGGCCTGGTTCCGGCAGGCGGACCCCCGCTTCGCCAAGGCACTCGCGGCGGGCACGCCCCCGCCCGGCGGCTTCCGGGCCAGGGCGGGCAGGGCGGCCGCCGATGGGTTGACGACCACCCTGCTCCTGCTCGGCCTGGCCTCCGCGAACGTCTTCCTCGTGTTCGCCGGCATGGCCGGTCTGGCGTTCGCGGCCTGGCTGCACCAGCGCTGATCAGTCGTGATCAGCTTTGCTGGGCGACCAGTTCCTTCGCTTCTTCCCTGCTCTCCACGATCGGCGCGGACCCGTCGAGCGGCTTGTTCGCCGTCTCGCGCGTCAGCATGATCGAGATCGCCCCGATCACCCCGGCCGCGATCAGGTAGTAGGCGGGCCAGTTCAGGTCGCCGGTGGCGGTCACCAGCGCGCTCATCACCGTGGACGTGGTCCCGCCGAAGAGCGACACCGAGATGTTGAACGCGATCGACAGCCCGCCGGCGCGGATGAACGTCGGGAACATCGCGGGCAGCGTCGAGGGCAGCACCGCGGAGAAGCAGATCAGCGTCAGGCCCATGATCAGCAGCCCGATCAGCGTCGGCGCGTCACCGCCGACACGCAGCAACAGCACCGACGGGAACGACAGCACGATCAGCGCGAGGCAGCCCGCCAGCACCACCTTGCGCCTGCCGATCTTGTCGGACAGCCTGCCCAGGAACGTGATCACGACCATCAGCACGACCAGCGTCACGATCTGCAGTACCTCGGAAGCGGTCTCGCCGGTGCCGGTGTGGCCGTGCTCGGGCAGGGTCTCGGTGAGGTACGTCGGCAGGTAGCTGGTGAGCATGTAGTTGGTGACGTTCCAGGCGAGCACCAGGCCGGCGCACACCAGCATCACCGGCCAGTAGTCGACGAAGACCGACTTGAACTCGGACTTCTTCGGCTGCTGCTCCAGCTTCTGCTTCTCCACCATGTGCGCGAACGCCGGGGTTTCCTCCAGCCGCAGCCGCAGGTAGAGCCCGACCGCGCCGAGTGGCAGCGCGAGCAGGAACGGGAGCCGCCAGCCCCAGCTCACCAGCTGGTCCGTCGTGAGCACGGCGGACAGCACGGTGGCGATGGTCGCGCCGAACGCGTACCCGGTGAGCGTGCCGAACTCCAGCCAGCTGCCGAGGAACCCGCGGCGCTTGTCCGGCGCGTACTCGGCGATGAAGGTCATCGCGTTGCCGTACTCGCCGCCGGTGGACACACCTTGCAGCAGGCGTGCCAGCAGCACGAGCAGCGGCGCGGCGACGCCGATCTGGGCGTAGCTGGGCACGACACCGATCACGAAGGTGCCCGCGGCCATCATGATGACGGTGAGGGACAACACTTTCTTGCGGCCGATGCGGTCACCCAGCGGACCGAAGAACAGGCTGCCGAAGGGGCGGATGAGGAACGACACGGCGAAGACGCCGAACGTGGCGATCGTGCCCATCGCGGGCGGCAGGCCGGAGAAGAAGACCTTCGTGATCGTCGTGGCCAGATAGCCGTAGACACCGAAGTCGTACCATTCGGTGATGTTCCCCACGGCGGCGGCGCCCACCGCTCGGCGGACGCTGGCCGGGTCGGCGACCGAGACATCCTCCAGCTTCAGCTTGTCGTTCGATCCGGGTGAATCGGGCACTGACACCACTCCTGTTTTTGACACGGACGTTCCGGAGTGCCCCGACCGTAGTTGGTCCAAACCCGACCGGATACCCTCCACCCGTCATGCCTAATCATCTGCCCGTCGTCCTGCTCACGGGTTTTTTGGGTACGGGCAAGACAACTCTGCTCAACCACCTGCTCCGCGGCAACCGGGGAGTCCGCATCGGAGTGGTGGTCAACGACTTCGGCGCGGTCAACATCGACGCGATGACGGTGGCCGGGCAGGTCGATTCGATGGTGCGGCTGGGGAACGGCTGCCTGTGCTGCGCGGTGGACGCGGCTGGTCTGGACAAGATGCTGGAGCGGCTCGTCGAAGCCGATCTGGACCTGGTGGTGATCGAGGCGAGCGGCCTCGCCGAACCGCGTGACCTGGTGCGCCTGCTGTTGTCCACTTCGCACGAAGGGATCGAGTACGGCGGGCTGATCGAGGTGGTGGACGCCGTCGAGTTCGAGGCCACGCGCGCCCGGCACCCCGAGCTCGACCAGCACGTGGCGTTCGCGGATCTGGTGGTGCTGAACAAGGTCGACCGGCTCGCCGAGGACGAAGTGGAGCGGGTGACGAAGCTGGTCACGGAGGTGGCGGGCGGCAGGCCCGTGCTCCCGACCACACGCGGCCGTGTCGATTTGGAGATGTTGCTGGAGCCGCGCGCGGTGGCGCCCAGCCCGCAGATGTCGTTCGACGAGCTGCTGCACGACGAGCACGACCACGTGCACGCCGGCTACCAGAGCGTGGAGTTCACCGGCGGCGCGCTGAACCCGCGGAAGTTCATGCGGTTCCTCGACGAGCGCCCGGCCGGGCTGTACCGGGCGAAGGGGAATGTCTACTTCGGACTTCCCGGCTACTCCGACCGGTTCGAGCTGCACACCGTGGGCCGGTACCTGCGGTTCACCCGCTCCGAATGGGGTCCGGACGAGGGCGGGACGACGCTGGTCTTCATCGGGACGGGCCTGGATCCCGCCGAGCTGCGCGCTTTGCTGAACGCGTGCACCGAACCGGATCCGTCCGCGGTGGACGAAAACGCCATCCTGCGCGTGTTACGTCACACCGACTGAGCGCGCGCGGCGTGCACGAGGCGCGCATTGTCGTTGGGGCGGAAGCCATCCGTGCGCTGCCACAACGCTGGGTCGACGGCTTCGCGTAGGCTCAGGTCGGTTCGCGGAGTGAACCCGTGCGCGGTGAGCAGCGCTGACATCTCGGCCGGAGTGGGGCAGCTCAGCCAGGGTTCGCCGTGCTCGGCCGAAAAACGGGCGACGGCGGCCGCGTTCTCGTCCAGGCGGCTCGGGGGAACGAAGTAGTCGGCTACGAGCTGGGTGCCGGGCGCGAACCCGGCCAGCGCGGCGAGCGTGCGCCGAAGGGATTCCTCGCCGAGGTACATGGTCACGCCGAGCCAGCTCACGAACGCCGGCTCCGCGAGGTCGAAGCCCGCGGCCGCGAGCTTTTCCGCGAGCGGGTCGGCGTCGAAATCCACTGTGACGTGGCGCACCGAGTCCGGTACCGCGATCGCGGCCGCCGTCAGCCGGGCGCGTTTGGACTCGATGCTCGCGGCGTGGTCGACCTCGAACACCCGGACTCCCGCGTTGTTCCGGTAGGCGAAGGAATCCAGCCCGGCGCCGAGCAGGATGTACTGCCGCAGCCCCGATTCGGCCAGCCTCGCCTCGGCGTGCCGGGCGCGCACCACGACCTGCGCTCTGGCGCCCCGCAACACCGGATGATCGCCGTGCAACCGGTGGTAGGCAAGGAGTTCCTCCGCCTGCTCGCCCAGCAGGGCGGCGGCGAGCGGATCGGTGAAGACGTGCGGCTCCGCGTCGACGAGCGGATGGGCGGCGCGCGCGGCGGCCGCCAAGAGTGCTGTGTTGCTGGATTCCCGGACCATGCCACGAAGATATCCGGAAGAAACCCAAGTATAGCACAAAAAAGAATCTATCTAAAGACCGGAATGGTCACGATCCCATTCCGCGTGTGCCGTCCATGCCTGCAACCGCAGCGTGCTTTCGAACCGGCGCGGGCGTCCGGTGAGCGGATCGGTGAACTCCAGGGTTTTCGCCAGCAGCTGCAGGGGACGGCTGAAGTCGTGCAACGGGGTTTCCACCACCGACGGATAAAACCGGTCCCCGAGGATCGGGACGCCCAGCCCGTTCATGTGCACCCGCAGCTGGTGCGTCCGCCCGGTCGCCGGGACCAGCCGGTACCGCCCGCGGCCGTCCTCCTGCGCCAGCAGCTCCACATAGGTCTCAGCGTTGGGCTCTCCCGGAACCTCTTGCGCCGTAACGATTCCCCGCTCCTTGACGATCCGGCTGCGCACGGTCGCCGGCAGCTCCAGTACCGGGTCGTGCGGCGCGATCGCCTCGTATTCCTTGCGTACCTTGCGATCCCGGAACAACGTCTGGTACGCGCCGCGATCCTCCCTGCGCACGACGAACATCAGCAGCCCCGCGGTGACCCTGTCGAGCCGGTGCGCCGGGCTCAGCTCGGGCAGGCCGAGATCGCGGCGCAGCCGTACCAGCGCGGTCTCCAGCACGTGCCTGCCACGCGGGATCGTCGCGAGGAAATGCGGTTTGTCCACCACCACAAGGGTTTCGTCCCGGTGCACGACGCCGATCTCGAACGGCACCGGGGTTTCCTCCGGCAGATCGCGGTGGAACCAGATCACCCCGCCCGGCCGGTACGGCGTGTCGCGCGTGATCGGCCCGCCGGAGTCGAAGATCCGCTCCTCGGCGAACATCTCGTCGATCCGCTCCGCCGTCAGCCGCGTGATGCGCTCCACCAGGTGGTCCCGGATCGTCGCCCAGTGGCCGTCCGCGGGTAGCCGCATGCGCGCGGGATCGAGCCCGTTGCGGGGCGGGATCGGGGCCTGCAGCTTGCGTCGCACACCACCGACTGTAACCGGCCTCCCCCGGCAACCCCGCTGGTGAACGCCGGTTCGCGGACAGTGTCCGGCGGTGTACGGTCCGACCGTGACCACCTCAGCCGGCCGCCGCGCCTGGGGCAGCCTCGAACGCGGCCAGATCGTCGAGACCGCGATCGAGCTGGCCCGCGCCGAGGGGATCGGCGCGCTCACCATCCGCCGGCTCGCCACCGCGGTCGGCGCGTCGAGAATGGCGCTGTACCGCCATGTTCCGGACAAGGACGCGCTGCTCATGCTGGTGGCCAACGAGATCGCGGAGCGGCACGTCGTGCCCGCCGAGGCGGCCACCGGAGAGTGGCCGGAGCGCCTGCGCGCGCTCGCCTACGGGATGCGCCGCGAGCTGCGGGGGTACCCTGGGTTCGCCGAGCTCATCATGACCCGCAGCAACCACGGGCCCGGTGGGCTGCGCATCGCGGAGACGATCGCGGACATCCTGGCGGCGGCGGGGCTCGACGAGGCCGCGGCCGCCCGGTACTACCTGATCTTCATCGACGTGGTGCTCGGGCGCGCGCACCGCGAGGAGCACGGGGACCCGACCAGCCCGGAGCGCAACGCGCGGCTGTTCACGGCCGCCGAGGACACCGCCGACGCGCCCCGGCTGAAAGCGCTCGTCCCGCGGCTGCGCGGGATCGACGGGGACGCGGTTTTCGCCGCGGAACTGGACATGCTGGTCGGCGCGATCGACGCCACGGCGCGCTGACCGCCGGGGATGTCGGTGTGGTCGGATACCCTGTCCTACCGTGGGTCGCCGGTTCGGCACCACCCCAAACGCCACGACCTGGGAGAAAGACCCTGTGAGCGAGCTTGCGAGCGAGCCATTCAGCACAGCACCGTCCGGTCACGGGCGCGACGAGCGTAGCGAGGTGTACCGGTGACCGCTTCCGCTGAGCCCCTCTACGGGGCCGACGACCTCACCCACCTCGAGGGGCTGGAAGCCGTCCGCAAGCGACCCGGTATGTACATCGGGTCCACCGACAGCCGCGGGGTGAACCACCTCTTCAGCGAGATCGTCGACAACTCGACGGACGAGGGTGTCGCGGGTCACGCCGGCCGCGTGGTGGTCACGCTGCACGCCGACGGAAGCGTCCAGGTCGACGACGACGGCCGGGGCATTCCCACCGGCAAGCACGCGAAATCCGGGCTGTCCGGCGTCGAGCTGGTGCTCACGAAACTCCACGCCGGCGGGAAGTTCGGCGGTTCCGGGTACAAGACCTCGGGTGGTTTGCACGGTGTCGGCGCGTCCGCGGTGAACGCGCTGTCCCACCGGTTCGACGTGGTCGTGAAGCAGTCCGGCAAAGTGCACGAGATCTCGTTCAAGCACGGCGTGCCCGGCGTGTTCGACGGGCCGGGCCCGAAGGCGAAGTTCACCGCGCAGGCCGGGCTTCGCGTCACGGGCAAGATGAAGCGCGGCGAGCGCACCGGCACCTCGATCCGCTACTGGTACGACTCCCGCTACTTCGAGACCGGCGCGAAGCTGGACGTCGAAAACGTGCGGACCAAGCTGCGCAACACCGCTTTCCTCGTGCCGGGCGTGACGTACGTGCTGCGGGACGCCACCGAGGGCGCGATCGGCGAGGAGACCTTCCACTACCCCAACGGACTCGCCGACATGGTGGACTTCCTGGCCCCGGCGGGGGAAAAGCCGGTGTCGGGGATGCTGATGATCACCGGCGAGGGCACGTACAAGGAGAACGCGGCCGACGCGAACGGCGTGATGCAGTCCAATGTGGAGCGTCACGCCGAGGTGGAGATCGCGCTGCGCTGGGGCACCGGCTACGAGCGCACCGTGGAGTGCTTCTCCAACACCATCCGCAACGTGCACGGCGGCACACACCGCAAGGGTTTCGACCGCGGCGCGACGAAAGCCTTGCAGGAGGCCATTTCCAAGACGCGCGGGCTGCTCAAGCCGAAGGAGGACCTGCCGACCCTGGAGGACGTGCTGGAGGGGATGACGGCGGTCATCCACGTGCGCGTCCCGGAGCCGCAGTTCACCTCGCAGACCAAGGACGAGCTGTCCACCGCCGGGCTCACCAAGGTCGTGCAGGGCATCGTGGAGAAGCGCCTCAAGGCGTGGACCGAGGACCGCAAGACCAAGTCCGAAGCCAAGATCGTGCTGCAGAAGGTCGTCGACGCGGCGCGCGTCCGGCTGGTGCAGAAGCAGCAGAAGGACGCGGCCCGGCGCAAGACCGCGCTCGAGGGCGCGGCGATGCCGCCGAAGCTGGTCGACTGCCGCACCACCGGGATCTCGCGCAGCGAACTGTTCCTCGTCGAGGGTGACAGCGCGCTCGGGTCGGCGCGGATGGCGCGGGTTTCGGAGTACCAGGCGCTGCTTCCGTTGCGCGGCAAGATCCTCAACGTGCAGAAGGCCAGCCTCGGCGACACGTTGAAGAACGCCGAGATCGCGTCCATCGTGCAGGTGCTCGGCGCGGGCAGCGGCCGCACCTTCGACCTGGCCACGATGCGGTACGGCCGGGTCATCCTGATGGCGGACGCCGATGTGGACGGTTCGCACATCCGCACCCTGCTGATCACGCTGTTCGCCCGGTACATGCGCCCGGTGATCGAGGACGGCAGGCTGTACTCGGCGATGCCGCCGCTGCACAAGATCATTACCAAGGGCCGCAACGCGGAGACGATCTTCACCTTCACCCAGCGCGAGATGGAGAACAAGGTCACCGAGCTGGAAGAGGCGGGAAAGCAGATCGTCAAACCGGTGCCCCGGTTCAAGGGCCTCGGCGAGATGGACGCCGACGAGCTGTGGGAGACCACGATGAACCCGGCCACCCGCTCGGTCCGCCGGATCACGATGGACGACGCCGAGGCCGCGGAGTCCGCGCTGGAACTGCTGATGGGGGAGAAGGTCGAGCCCCGGCGCAACTGGCTCGTCGAATCCTCCGCGCGGGTGGACCGCGACGCGATCGACGTCTGAGCACGTTTTCCGAGGAGACAACAGTCATGGCACGCCGCAAGACGCCGACCACCAGGGTCGATCCGACCGCGTTCGACCAGGCGGGCGCGCAGGTCTTCGAAAACCCGGTCAAGACGGAGATCGAGGATTCGTACCTGGAGTACGCGTATTCGGTCATCCACTCCCGCGCGCTGCCCGACGCGCGTGACGGGCTGAAGCCGGTGCACCGCCGGATCCTCTTCGCGATGAACGAGGCCGGCTACCGCCCGAACCACGCGTACGTGAAGTCCTCGCGCGTGGTCGGTGACGTGATGGGCCGCTACCACCCGCACGGCGACGTGGCCATCTACGACGCGATGGTCCGCCTCGCGCAGGACTTCTCGATGAACGCGCCGCTGATCGACGGGCACGGGAACTTCGGCAGCCCGGACGACGGACCGGCCGCGAGTCGTTACACGGAAGCAAGAATGTCGCCCGAGGCGATGCTGCTCGTCGGTGAGCTGGGCGAGGAGACGGTCGATTTCCGGCCCAACTACGACGGTTCGCTGCAGGAGCCTTCGGTGTTGCCGGCGGCGTACCCGAACCTGCTCGTCAACGGCACGTCCGGGATCGCGGTCGGCATGGCCACCAACATGATCCCGCACAACATGGGCGAGGTGATCGGCGCCGCGCGGTGGCTGATCAACCACCCTGGAGCCACGCTCGACAAGCTGATGGAGTTCGTGCCCGGCCCTGATCTGCCCACCGGCGGGATGTTGCTGGGGCTGGACGAAGTGCGCAAGGCGTACGAGACCGGCCGCGGCGTCGTGCGCATGCGCGCGAAGGTGGAAACCGGTCCGCTGGAAGGAAGTCGCGGCCGCCAGGCCATCACGGTCACCGAGCTGCCCTACGGCGTCGGGCCGGAGAAGGTGATCGAGAAGATCACCGACGAGGTCAACAAGTCCAAGCGGCTGCACGGGATCGCGGACGTCAAGGACCTCACCGACCGCGAGAACGGCACCCGCCTGGTGATCGAGTGCAAGGTCGGGGTCAACCCGCAGCCGCTGCTGGCCGATCTGTACCGGCTCACCCCGCTGGAACAGTCCTTCGGTATCAACAATCTCGTCCTCGTCGACGGGCAGCCGCAGACGCTGGGGCTCAAGCAGCTGCTGGAAGTCTTCCTGCAGCACCGCTACGACGTGGTCACCCGGCGCACCCGCTACCGCCGCCGCAAGCGCGAGGAACGGCTGCATCTGGTCGAGGGTCTGCTGATCGCGCTGCTGGACATCGACAAGGTGATTCGGCTGATCCGCAACAGCGAGAACGCCGCGGAGGCCAAGGACGGCCTGATGAAGCGGTTCAAGCTCTCGGAGGTCCAGGCCGCGTACATTTTGGACACTCCGCTGCGGCGGCTGACCAAGTACGACAAGCTCGAGCTCGAGGACGAGCAGGACAGGCTGCGCGAGGAGATCGCGGAGCTGACCAAGATCCTCGACGACGATCGCGAGCTGAAGAAGGTCGTGTCGAACGAGCTGGCCAAGATCGCCAAGGACTTCAAGACCGAGCGGCGCACCTCGCTGATCGACGGTGACCTCAAGGAGGTGCTGGCCGCTTCGGTGCCGGCCGGCCCGCGCGAGGTGGCCGACGACCCGTGCCAGGTCATCCTGTCCGCCACCGGTCTGGTCGCGCGCACCGCCGCGGAGTCGGAGGAGACGCAAGAAGGCCGGCGTCGCAGCGGACGCGTGAAGCACGACGCGGTGGCGGCGGTGGTGCATTCCACCGCACGCGGCCAGGTTCTGCTGATCAGCAACCGCGGGCGGGCGTTCAAAACGGACGTACTGCCGTTGCCCGTGCTGCCCGAGCAGTCGGGCACCGTGTCGTTGCGCGGCGGAATGGCGTCGAAGGAACTGGCGCCGCTGGAGAAGGGCGAGCGGATCGTCGGCCTCGCCCCGCTCGGCGATCCCCCGGAGGACACGGATCCGCCGGGCATCGCGATCGGCACCAAGCACGGCGTGGTCAAGGTGTGCGCGCCGGAATGGCCGGTGCGGGCGGACGAGTTCGAAGTGATCTCGTTGAAGGACGGCGACGAGGTCGTCGGCGCCACCTGGCTGACCGACGGCAGGGAGACGCTGGCGTTCGTCGCGTCGGACGCTGCGCTGCTGCGCATCTCGGTTTCGCTGGTGCGGCCGCAAGGGTTGAAGAGCGCCGGCATGGCGGGCATCAAGCTCGCGCCCGGTGCTTCGGTGGTGTTCTTCGGCGCGGTCCGCACGGACGATCCGGAGCACGGTGAGCCGATGGTCGTGACGGCCACGGGGCAGTCGGTGAAGATGACGCCGTTCCGCGAGTACCCGGCGAAGGGCAGGGCGACCGGTGGCGTCCGGGCGCACCGGTTCCTCAAGGGCGAGGAAGCGTTGTCCGTGGCGTGGATCGGCCCGCGGCCGGCGGGCGCGTCCCGCACCGGTGATCCGGTCGAGCTCCCGGAGCCGACGGACCGCCGCGACGGGTCCGGCGCTTCGCATCCGGGGCCGGACGTGGTCGGGCACCTGATCGAGCGAGGCTGACTTCGCCGGGAACCCTTCGGCGGGACCGAAAGTGTGTGACCGGGCACGGTGCGTGAGCGCCTGGCGATGGTGGGCGCGCGCCGCTACCTTGGCGGGGTAAGTGTGTCCCGGCCTGGTCCCCTCGCCATCGGAAGTGTCGAAGACGCCGGGTTTCCGAACGAGCAAGGCTGGATAACCTCGGATCATGTCAATGACGGCGAGTGCTGAAGACAGGCTGCGCCGGACCGGCCTCGTCGGCGCCAGTGCACTCGCTCCGTTCGACGGTGACGACCCGCTCACCGACCTGCTCGTGCGCGTGCGCCAGAGCCTGCGCGCCGACACGGCGGTCCTGCTGCTGATCGAGCCGGGCGGCGCCGAGCTGTTCGCGGCCGCGGCCATCGGGGTGGAGAACGAGGTCTGGCAGGGCGTCCGGATCCCGGTGGGGCGCGGCTTCGCCGGGCGGATCGCGGCCGAGCGCGAGCCGGTGCTGCTGGAGCAGGTGGACGAGTCCACTGTGCTCAACCAGTTGTTGTGGGAGAAGGGGTTGCATACGCTGCTCGGCGTCCCGTTGTTGTCCGGCAACGAGGTGCTGGGGGTCTTGCACGTGGGCACCTTCGCCTCGCACGGGTTCACCGACGAAGACATCGTGACGCTGCAGCGCGCTTCGGAACGGGTCGCGCTGGCGGTGCAGTCCCAGCGTTCGCAGGCCGCGCGCACGGCGGCCGCGGAGTTGCAGCGCAGCCTGCTTCCCGCCGGGCTGCCGCGGATCCCGGCGCTGGACATGGCCGCCCGCTACGTGCCCGGCGGTCGGGCCGGCGTGGCGGGGGACTGGTACGACGTGTTCCAGCTGCCCTCGGGCTGGCTCGGCCTCGTGATCGGTGACGTCGTCGGACGCGACCTGCCCGCGGCGGTGGTGATGGGGCGGCTGCGCAGCGCGCTTCGTTCGTACGCGCTGGAAACCGTGGACCCGGCGGACGCGCTCACGAGGCTGGACCGCAAGTTGCAGCATTTCGAGCCGGGCATGATGGCCACTGTGCTTTACGCCACAGTCGAGCCGGGTTTCGAACGGGTGCACGTGTCCTCCGCCGGCCATCTGGCCCCCGTGATCGCGTTGCCCGGCGGCGAAACCGGGTTCGCCGAGCTGCCCATCGACCCGCCGATCGGAGTGGTGCGTGAGGCCAAGCGCCAGACGACGGTGCTCGATCTGCCGCCGGGCGGGCTCGCCTGCTTCTACACCGATGGTCTCGTGGAGCGGCGTTCGCAGTCTTTGGACGTGGGGCTGGACCTGCTGCGGCAGGTGGTGACAGCCGAGTCGGCCAACAACGTGTGCGCGCACGTGATGGCGAAGCTGATCGGCGACGACCCGCCGGAGGACGACGTGGCGGTGCTGGCGTTGCGCAGGCAGGATCGCGCGAACCTGGCGGCGTTGTCGATGACGTTGCCCGCGATGCCCGAGTCGTTGAAGGAGATCCGGACGGCGATGCGGCGTTGGCTGTCCGCGACGGGCGCCGACGACGAGACCTCCGGCGACCTGTTGCTGGCCGTCGGCGAGGCGTGCACCAACTCGGTCGAACACGCCTACGGCCCGGCGGGCGGCACGGTCAGCCTGCACCTGGAACTGGAAGGCAGCGACGTGGTCGCCACGGTGCGGGACAGGGGGCGCTGGCGCGCGCCCCGCGGTTCCAACCGTGGCCGCGGGATCATGTTGATGCGCAAGTGTTGTGACCACGTCGAACTCGAGCAGACGGACGAGGGCACCACGGTCACGATCCGCCGCGGGCTGGGTGAAGAACGAGAATGACCGACGCGAAGGTCGAGTCCGAGGTCGTCGGCGACCTGGTCCGGATCGGGTTGTCCGGCGAGATCGACCTGGCGAACGCCGCGACGGTGCAGAGCGAGATCAACGCCGCCGTCGGCAACGAAGCGACCGCCGTGGTGCTGGATCTGTCCGAATTGGACTATCTGGACAGCGCGGGGCTGCGGGTGTTGTTCACGCTGGCTTCCCGGCTGCGGGTACTGCAGATGACGCTGGAGCTGTACGTCCCGCCGGGCTCGCGGGTGCGGCGCGCGGTGGAGCTTTCCGGGCTGGAGCCGGTGGCGCCCCTTCGGTCCACTCTGGACTGACGTGTGTCAGTGCGAATCGCGGGGGACGGCGTGGCCGCGTGAGCCTTGGAGGAAGTCGAAGTCGGCGCCTTCGTCGGCCTGCAGCACGTGGTGCGTGTACAACCAGGTGTACCCGCTGGTGTAAGGCGACCCCGGTGGCGCCCACGCTTCGCGGCGGCGGTTCAGTTCCTCGTCGTCCACGTGCAGGGTCAGGGAACGGTTCGGCACGTCGAGGGTGATCTCGTCCCCGGTGCGCACGAAGGCGAGTGGGCCGCCGACCGCGGACTCCGGGGTGACGTGCAGAACGACTGTGCCGTAACCGGTTCCGCTCATCCGGCCGTCGCAGATGCGGACCATGTCGGTGACCCCGGCCTTGAGCATCTTCGCGGGCAGCGGCACGTTCGACACCTCGGGCATGCCGGGGTAGCCCTTCGGCCCGGCGCCGCGGATGACGAGGACGGTGCTCGCGTCCACCGGCAGCTCCGGGTCGTCGCACACCGCGTGATATTCCTCGGCGGAGTCGAAGACCAGTGCCTTTCCCTTGTGTGTCAACAGCTCCGGTGAGGCCGCCGACTGCTTGAGCACCGCGCCGCCCGGGCACAGGTTGCCCGTCAGTACCGCCGTGCCGGTGCCCGCGGGCTGGAAGGGCTCGGCGACCGGGGTGATCACTTCGGCGTTCCAGCATTCAGCGTCCGTGACGTTGTCGGCCACGCTCTTGCCCGTGACAGTGATCGGCCCGGCGTGCAGCAGGTCGGCCTCGACGAGCTGCCGCATGACCACCGGAAGCCCGCCGGCGTAACAGAAATCCTCCATCAGGAAGCGCCCGCTGGGCATGAGGTCAAGGAGCGTCGGGACGTCACGGGCGAGCGCGTCGAAGTCGTGGAGGCCCAGCTCGACGCCCACCCGCCCGGCGATCGCGAGCAGGTGGATGATCGCGTTGGTGGACCCGCCGATCGCGGCGTTGACCCGGATCGCGTTCTCGAACGCTTGGCGCGTCAGGATTTTCGACGGCCGCAGCTCCTCCTCGACCAGTGAAACCACCCGCTGCCCGGCAGCCTGCGCCGTCTCGAAGCGGCGCGCGTCCACCGCGGGCCAGGTCGCCGACCCCGGGAGCTGCATGCCCAGCGCCTCGGCCATGCACGCCATCGTGGAGGCCGTGCCCATCGTCATGCAGTGCCCGTTCGAGCGGGCCATGCACCCCTCGGCGAAGAAGCACTCCTCCTGGGTCATGCGGCCGGCCTTGAGTTCTTCCTCGAACTTCCAGACGTGCGTGCCCGAGCCGACGTCCATATCCTTGTACTTGCCGTTCAGCATCGGCCCGCCCGTGACCATCACCGCGGGCACGTCCACGCTCGCCGCGGCCATCAGCATCGCCGGGGTTGTCTTGTCGCAGCCCGAAAGCAGGACGACGCCGTCGAGCGGGTTGGCGCGGATCAGCTCCTCGACCTCCATCGCCATCAGGTTGCGGTAGAGCATCGCGGTGGGGCGCATGAGCGTCTCGCCGGTGGCCATCGTCGGGAACTCCAACGGGAACCCGCCCGCCTGCCACACTCCGCGCTTGACCGCCTCGGCCACCCGGTGCAGATGCGCGTTGCACGGCGCCAGCTCCGAGGCGCTCGTCGCGATGCCGATGACCGGCCTGCCGTCGAACACCTCCGCGCCGAAACCCTGGTTCCGCATCCACGATCGGTAGATCATCCCCGCCCGGCCGGTCGCGGAGAACCACGCGGCGCTGCGCCTCTCGCTCGTCACGCCGCTTACGTTAAATCATTGGATGAATGGAGTCCAGGAGTTGCCTGGGGGCGGGCGAGCATGGGCGGCGGGCGAGCATGGGTGCGGCCCGCGTGTTTGCCGCTCCCGCTGGCGTGTTGGCCGTTGCGGTGCGTGTGTTGGCTCCCCGCGTCGGTGTGTTGGCCCCCGCGTGAGGGGGTGGCCCGCAGGGCGACTCGGCGACCGGGGGTGGGTTGAGTGCTTGGGTTGCGTTGCGGCAGCAACGGACGCGCGTAGCCGCGCTGTGTGCGCCCCTCCGCCGCCCCGATCTGTGAGGGTTGGCGATCTTGCGGGTTCGTCAAGGCGGGAAAGCGAACCCTCACGAACCCGCAAGATCGCAACTGCGGCTGGGGATCGGGGCGATGGAGGGGTGTGGTCGTAGGG